>NZ_JAAORN010000001.1:0-600000 GCF_017695975.1 Prochlorococcus marinus CUG1417
ATTCCACAATTTCCACAAAAACTACTACTACTAAAATTATTTTATTTATTTATTTTTATATTAGAAAAAGAAAAAAAATAATTTATTGAATTTAATTTACGAAAAAAGTATATTGTGTGTAAAAAGTCCCAAAATCCAATGGAGATTATTTGTAATCAAAATGAGTTAAATAATGCTATACAACTAGTAAGTAAAGCAGTTGCTTCGCGTCCAACTCATCCAATTCTTGCAAATATCCTTTTAACAGCTGATGAAGGAACGAATAAAATTAGTTTAACTGGATTTGACCTTAACCTCGGAATTCAAACTTCTTTTGATGGAACTGTTAAAAATAGTGGTGCTATTACGATCCCTTCAAAACTTTTATCTGAAATAGTTAACAAATTACCTAATGAAACTCCTGTATCTTTGGAAGTAGATGAGAGTTCAGACAATATTTTAATAAAAAGTGATAGAGGTTCTTTTAATCTTAAAGGGATCCCCTCTGATGATTATCCTAATTTGCCATTTGTTGAAAGTGGTACTTCTTTAAATATTGACCCTAGTTCTTTTCTAAAAGCTTTAAAACATACAGTTTTTGCTAGTAGTAATGATGATTCAAAGCAATTACTTACAGGGGTTAATTTTACTTTTAAACAAAATTACTTGGAGTCAGCATCCACAGATGGCCATAGACTGGCAGTTGCTTTAATTGGCAATGAAGATTACCTAGATAATAAAGATAAATCATCTTCCAATATAGATGATTTATCAGTAACTATTCCAACAAGATCATTAAGAGAAATTGAAAAACTGGTATCTTTAAGAAGCTCAGAAAATCCAATAAAGCTCTTCTATGATAAAGGTCAAGTAGTTTTTATTTCATCAAATCAGATAATCACAACAAGAACTCTTGAAGGTAGTTACCCTAATTATTCACAATTAATTCCCGATAATTTTTCTAAGATTTTTAATTTTAATACTAAAAAATTAATTGAAGCATTAGAAAGAATTGCTGTTTTAGCCGATCAGCAGAGTAGCGTTGTTAAGATTAAATTGGATAATACAGATTTAGCTTCAATCAGTGCTGATGCACAAGAGATAGGAAACGCAAATGAATCAATCCCTGTTTCTAATTCTGATGAAAATTTTGATATCGCATTTAACGTTAGATATCTATTAGAAGGTTTAAAAGTTATTTCCTCTGAAAATGTACTTTTAAAGTGTAATCTTGCAACTACTCCAGCTGTTTTTGTTCCTGAAGATAATCTAAACTCTTTTACTTATTTAGTGATGCCTGTGCAGGTTCGTTCTTAAATTGAAATTACCTAAAGAAATTTTATTAAGTGAACTACTAAATTACAGTGTTAAGGGTAATATGACCCTAAATTATGGAAACGGTGAAAACGTTTGGATGCATCCTCCAGTTCATAGAATTTTAGGATGGTACTCTCGTCCTTCAAATTTTGATTTAAAACGAAATGTTTGGAGATTAAACCAAATAAGTCAAATAATAGATAATGAAATTTATGTTAAAGGTGATCCTGCAATATCTGATTTATCAACTTTAAATAGGTTTCCAACTTTAATAGAAGCTAATCTGATAAATATAAATGGTTCAAAAATAGGAGTTATTGCAGATTTTTTATTCGAAATTAAAACGGGAAAAATTAAATACTATTTAATTTCTCGATCTAATCCTAAGATTCCAGGTTCAAGTAGATGGAAATTAAATATTGAAAATATTAATGATCAACAACCAGGTTTAGTATTTTGTAAAAGTAATTCTTTAGATGATTTATCTTTAATAAGATCAAGTATTAAAAATGAATTTTTGCAAAAAGGGAAAAAAATTTTTGATAGATTTGATGAAATGAAAAATATAGCCTCTAATAGATTAGAGGATTGGCTTGAAGAAGATGAAGATATAACCCAAAACTTAGATTTTAAAGAAAATAGTTTTTATAATAACAATAGAAAATCAAGATCTTTTAGTAATAAAAAAGAAGATGACCCTTGGATCTGAAGAATGTTAAATTTAAACAGTAATGATCTATATGATCTTAATGAGGCATTAAAAGTTGAAAATTTAACAAATGATGATTACGAAGAAATTTGTAAAAGATTAAAGAGAAAACCAAATAGAACTGAACTAGGAATGTTTGGTGTGATGTGGTCTGAACATTGTTGTTACAGAAATTCAAAACCTTTATTATCTCAGTTTCCCACTAAAGGAAAAAATGTTTTGGTTGGTCCCGGAGAAAATGCTGGTGTGATTGATGTTGGAAATAATCAAAAACTTGTTTTTAAAATAGAAAGTCATAATCATCCTTCTGCAATTGAACCTTTTCAAGGAGCTGCAACAGGTGTTGGAGGAATATTAAGAGATATATTTACAATGGGAGCAAGACCAATCGCAGTATTGAATTCATTAAGATTTGGAAATCTTGATAAATCATCTAATGTTGATTTACTTCGAGGAGTAGTCTCTGGTATTGCACATTATGGAAATTGTGTAGGTGTTCCAACTGTTGGTGGCGAAATTGATTTCGATGATAGTTATTCTGGAAATCCTCTTGTCAATGTAATGGCTCTAGGGCTTTTGGAGACTAATCAAATCGTTTGTTCTGGAGCAAAACATGTAGGATCACCAGTACTATATGTTGGAAACACTACTGGAAGAGATGGTGTTGGTGGTGCTAGTTTCGCAAGTTCAGAGTTAACTACTTCTTCATTAGATGACAGGCCTGCAGTGCAAGTAGGTGATCCATTTATTGAGAAAAGTCTCATAGAAGCCTGTTTGGATGCTTTTAAGACTGGAGATGTAATCGCAGCTCAAGATATGGGTGCAGCAGGTTTAACTTGCAGCAGTGCAGAAATGGCTGCTAATGGAAATTTAGGCATATCCATTGATTTAGATTTGGTTCCTTCTAGAGAAGAAAATATGACTTCATACCAATATTTATTATCTGAATCCCAAGAAAGGATGTTGTTTGTCGTAAAGGAAGAAAAAATTAATTCTCTTATTGAAAAATTTAATAAATGGGGATTAAATGCCAATGTAATTGGTGAAGTAATAAAGGCTAAAGAAGTAATTATTTCTCATAAAAATAAAATTGTTGCTCAAATACCCACCTCTGCTTTATCCGATGATACTCCTGTTAATTTTCATAATTCTATTAATAAGCCCCCTGAATATCTTTTAAATAAATGGAAATGGAAAGAAAATAAATTACCAGAAATTAATGAGCAAAAAATACTTTCCTTAAAGGAAAAAAAGAGTTTTTCTTATTCACAAATTCTTTTAAAACTTCTATCCAATCCCTCAATTGCATCTAAAAGATGGGTTTATAAACAATATGACTCTCAAGTACAGGCAAATACTGTTTTTAAACCTGGAGAATCAGATGCAGCTTTAATAAGATTAAGAGAACAAACTGAAAAAAACAAAAATAAAGTATTTTCTGGTGTTGCTGCTTCAGTCGACTGTAACAGTAGATGGGTTTCTCTTGATCCATTTAGAGGAACTATCGCTGCAGTTGCAGAATCTTCCAGAAACGTTAGCTGTGTTGGGGCTGAACCATTAGCAATTACAAATAATTTAAATTTTTCTTCTCCTGAGACTCAAACAGGATATTGGCAACTTGCATCTTCATGTAAAGGCATTTCTGAAGCATGTAAAGCTCTTGAAACACCTGTTACAGGAGGAAATGTTTCCTTATACAATGAGTCAAAAAATAAAGATAATGAAATTACTCCTATTAACCCTACACCAGTAATTGGAATGGTTGGGAAGATTGATAATGTTGATAAAGCTATAAGTAGTGGATGGAAAAATTTAAATGATCAAATTTGGGTAATTGGTTCTTATAACTCAGAAACAACAATTGCAGCCAGCTCTTATTTGGAATATTTTCATGGTGAAATTACAGGTCGGCCTCCAAAAATAGATTTGTTGGATGAAAAGTTTTGCCAGAGTTTTATAAGAAATGCTATCTTAAACAATTTTGTAGTTTCCGCTCACGATATTAGCGATGGAGGTTTAGCTGTAGCTTTAGCAGAGTGTTGTATTTTGTCTTCAAAAGGTGCATCGATAGAGATAGATAAAGACCTTAAAAGAGATGATAATTTATTGTTTGCAGAAGGAGGCTCTAGAATTATTTTTTCAGTAGATAGAATAAAAGAAAAAAAATGGCTTGATTATTTAAAATCAAATCAAATAATCACCCATTCAAGTGTTTATATAAAAAAAATAGGATTTGTTTCTAATGAAACTCTTGATATAAAAATTCAAGAAAATATTATTTGCAATATTGGGGTTGAGGAATTAACCGAAAAATTTAATAATAGTATTTCAAGTTACTTTTAAATATGAATAAGATTTTTCAACTATCAAACTTTTTAAGAAATTAAGTTATGTGTGGAATAGTTGGAATCGTTTCTTCAGAAGATGTAAATCAACAAATTTACGATAGTCTTTTACTTCTCCAGCATAGAGGTCAAGACTCAACAGGTATAGCTACAATGGAAAATACTATTTTCCACATACACAAGGTTAAAGGTCAGGTAAGCACAGCATATAGAACAAGAGATATGAGGAATTTAATAGGCAAAATTGGATTGGGTCATGTTAGGTATGCTACAAAGGGATCAGCAGAAAGTGTAGAGGAAGCTCAACCTTTTTATGTCAATGCACCATATGGAATTGTGTTAGTACATAATGGTAATTTAACGAATACCAGAGATTTAGAAAAACAATTATTTAATATTGATAAGCGGCATACAAATTCCTCAAGTGATACTGAAATGTTATTGAATGTATTTGCTACAGAATTGCAAGATCAGATTCATAATCAAGAATTACAACCTGATATTATTTTTGATGCTGTCAAATCTTTACACAAAAGAATTCAGGGATCATATGCTTCAATCGCATTAATTTCTGGCCACGGTTTATTAGCATTCAGAGATCCTTTTGGAATAAGACCTTTAGTTATAGGAAAAAGACTTTCATTAACAACAAATAAGGAAGAATGGATGGTTGCTAGCGAATCTTTGGTACTTGAGAATAACGATTATCAAGTAGTTAGAGATGTAGATCCTGGAGAAGCTATTTTTATAAATCTTAATGGTGAGTTTTTTTCTAAGCAATGTTCTGAAAATCCAGTTTTATGTCCTTGTGCTTTTGAATATGTTTATTTAGCTAGGCCAGATTCAATTATGAATGGAATTTCAGTATATAAAGCTCGTCTGAAAATGGGAGATTATTTGTCTGAAACAATAAAACAGACAATTAAGCCTGGAGATGTTGATGTTGTAATGCCTATTCCTGATTCTTCTCGACCTGCGGCTATGCAAGTTGCAAGACAGTTAGGTATAGAATATAGAGAAGGTTTTTTTAAAAATAGATATGTTGGTAGAACATTCATAATGCCTGGTCAGCAGAAACGTAAGAAATCGGTTAGACAAAAATTAAATGCTATGAGTGCAGAGTTTAAAAACAAAAATGTATTAATTGTTGATGACTCAATAGTAAGAGGTACTACTTCTAAAGAAATTGTTCAGATGGCTAAAGATGCAGGTGCAAATAAAGTTTTTTTCACATCTGCGGCGCCACCTGTTCGATTTCCTCATGTTTATGGAATTAATATGCCTAATAAAGATGAATTGATTGCTCACGATAGAACAATTAGTGAAATCGCTGATCAACTCGCAATTGATAATCTTGTTTATCAAAGTGTTGAAAATTTACGCAAATCTATAATAAGTGATTCGCCAATAAAAGATTTGGAGATGAGTTGTTTTACTGGTTCTTATGTAACAGGAACAGTAAATCAAGAATACTTAAATTGGGTTGAAAATGAATATAACTCTTAATTGACAAGGTTTTTAAGTCGAAAACAATTTTCAAGATGTTCCCCTTCCTCTAATTTTAAAAAGTCAATTAAGAAATTTGTTTTAATAGATTTGAAATTTAAGTTATTAAAATTTAATCTAGCAGATTTATTTTTATTAGTTTCAATATCAAGGTAATGATTACTAGGTAAGATTTTAAGGAAGTAATCGTTTTTTAGCTGAGTTCTTTCATTTAAATAGCCTAGACTGTATTCATTCGCGTAATAAATTTCATTATTATTTATGCAAAAGATTTTCCCTTTTTTAGAAACTAAATAAATATCTTCTCCATTTTGACACGGGCAACAAGAAACAATCATTTCGTTCGGTAAAAGATTTACAAGTATTAATCCCTGAGATTGTTTACTAGTTGGAGCTAAAAATTTATCAGATAAATTAAATTTTAAAATTCTTCCTATTGAGGTTAATATTATTAAAATTTTTTCTTCGTTAGATATAAATGAATCAATTATTTTAATATTTTTTTTTAATTTTGTTATTGCGAAAGATCTATTAGTATTAATCATATCTTTATCAAAAAAAACTTTTTTAAATCGTCCATCAGAATTCAAGATACACAAATAGTTTTTAATTCCTTTTGTAATTGAATGGAAATTTATTATTTCATTTGGTTCAATATTTCCAAGGCTTTTTTGATCTAATTTATAGTCATTATTAATATTTGACTCCCAATCTATGTGAAAAACTTTTCCTGAATATGTAATTCCAATTAATTTTAAATTTTTATCAATATTACAAATAAATTTTTGAATATTTCTATTATCTATAATTTTATTTATATCCTCAAAAGATTTCTTATAATTATTTAAAATCATTTTTCTTAAATATAGTCTATTGTCTATGTTTAATTTAGTTTTTTTATTAATAAAATCTTCTAATATCTGATTATTTATTGTTTCTAATTCTTCATTTTGATTAATATTTTTAAGGATTTTTGTTTTTCTTTTGACATTATATTTCTGTTTTAAAAATAATAATTCATCCATTAGTAATTCAAGTAATAAACTTCTATTAATCAATATTTTTTGCAGATAATTCTTTTTTTCTTGGAGAATTTTTATATCATCATCTATTTGATTTTTTTCAAGATTTGTTAATTTTTTTAGAGGCATATCTAAAACTGAATTTGCTTGTTTTTCACTTAAGAAAAAATTACCAATCAATTTTGATTTTGCTTCTGCAGAATTTTCTGAGTCTTCAATTATCGCGATAACTGCTTTTATATCTTTTGTTGCCTTAGATAAACCCTCTAATATTTCAAGTTTTTCAAGAGTATTTTTTAGAAAATAATTAGTTCTTTTTCTAATTGTTTCTTCTCGAAATTCAAGAAAAAAGTTGAGATATTGTTTTAAGTTGAGTTGGATAGGCTTGCCTTTAATTAAAGCTAAAAATATTGCGCCAAAGTTGGTTTGGAGAGTAGTTTTTTTATATAAATTAGAAATTATGAGTTCAGCATTAGAGTCTTTTTTTAACTCTATTACAATTCTCATTCCATCTCTGTCGCTTTCGTCCCGAATGTCTGAGATCCCATTGATTTTGCTTGTATTAACAAGTTCTGCTAATTTTTCAATCCAACCTGCTTTACTAATTTGATAAGGAAGTTCAGTAATAATTAGTGCAATTTTTTTATGTTTACCTTTGCCTAAATTTATTTCTTCTGTATTTATTACTCCTCTAATTGTTATTGATCCTCTACCAGTTTCGTAAAGCTCCTCTATTGCTTCAGTATGTATTAATTCTCCGCCAGTAGGAAAGTCAGGTCCTCTTATTATTTTAGAAAGCTTTCTACTACTTACATCTTTATTTTTGATTAAAGCAATTAAACCATCTACTACTTCTCCTAAGTTATGAGGCGGGATATTTGTTGCCATTCCCACAGCAATTCCCGATGATCCATTTAACAATAAAAATGGAAGTTGGGCTGGAAGAACAGCAGGTTCTTTTTGCGAACCGTCAAAGTTATTTGAGAAATTTACTGTTTCTGACCCAATCTCTTCAAGAAATCCTTTATGAGCTATTGGAGATAGCCTAGTCTCAGTGTATCTCATTGCTGCAGGAGGATCATTATCCACAGATCCAAAATTTCCATGCCCGTCTAGAGTAGGATATTTAGTTGAAAAATTTTGCACTAGTTTTACTAATGCATCATATACTGCTTGATCTCCATGAGGATGGTATTTTCCAAGAACATCTCCAACAACTCTCGCACATTTTCTAAATGGTTTATCAGGCGTTAAACCTAATTCGTACATTGCAAACAGTATTCTTCTCTGGACGGGCTTAAGACCGTCTCTCGCATCTGGAAGAGCACGACCAACTATTACACTCATCGCATACTCCAGATAAGAACGTTCCATTTCTTCTTGGAGAGAGATAGAAGTGAATTTTTTCTTATCCATCAGTTTGCAAAACTAAATATGTATTGATTATCTAAATTAAGACTAATAGGTAAACAAATATTTACCAGTCTTGAAAATTAAGAAGATGTATTTATTTTTGATTTTGCCAATATTACATCTGTTTGAAGCTGATTATTTTTTAAAAGGATTTCAGTAGAAGATTGTAAATTTTCTCCCCATAACTGATCTTTTCTATAATCATAGCTAACGTAGTTAGGATCTTGAGCTAAAGCTTTTTTTGCTAGTTGAAGCGCTAATTCAATATCTTTCACCCTTAAACTCGAAGCAAGCCCTAATAATGGTTCTGCATTTTCCTGAATTGAGATTGCTTTTTTAAAAAGTTTTATAGATTTATTAAGATTGTTTTTTTCGAAATAAGCTAAAGCTTTATTATTTATTGCTTGCCAAAAATCAGGTTTTATATTTATTGACTTATCAAATAATCTTATAGCTTCAGAGTAATTTTTTTCCATTAATGAAATATTTCCCAGTTGAAAAATAGCAGTATGGTTATTTGGTTTTATTTTTAATCCTGTTTCTAAAGCGGCCTTTGCCTTTTCTAATTGTGAAATTTTAAGATAAATATTACTTTTAGCAAAGTATATTTCGCTATTTTTTGAATTAATTTTTTGTGCTTTATTTAAAGAAATTAATGCGTTTTTATATTGTTTATTAGCTATCTGTGCTTCAGATAAAATTAACCATAGCTTTTCATCCTTTCTACTTATTCGTACTGCTAATTTAGCCAAGTTAAGGCTCTGCTTATATTGTCCAAAATATAAAAGTTGATATGCATTTTTTCCAATAGATAAGCTTTCCTTTTGTAAATTTTTTATTGAAGGAAAATAATAATAGGGGACAAGCGATTGAACTTGTTCTGCCTTAAATAAGCTGAAACTGATTAATGAGACGCATATTATTTCTTTTAAAAACTTTTTCATATACTTATTTTTTACTTAGATTTGCTTTCATGTTTCTTCTCCACATCCAAGGTTTTATTCTTTTTAGCGTAGTTCCTTTAAGATTTTCTTCCCAAGTTTTATCATCCCAATTTAATGACTCAATATTAAGATTTTTAATCCATTCTTTTGGAGTTGTTTCAAAAGTATTGTTGTGTGGCACTCCTTTGTTCCAAGGGCATACATCTTGACAAATATCACATCCTGCAACCCATCCATTTAAATTTTTCTCAATATTTTTTGGAATAGTTTTTGATCTACTTTCAATTGTATGATAGGCAATACATAGATCTGATTGAATCACAAAGGGCTCTACTATTGCATTTGTTGGACAAAGGTCAATACATCTATCACATTTTCCGCAAAGTGATTGATGAGGTTTATCTGGTACTAAATCTGTTGTAAGGATCATAAAACCCAAAGTAAACCAAGAACCATATTTATTGCTAATTAAGTTACTGTTTTTACCTATCCAACCAAGACCTGACTCTTCAGCCCATGCTTTTTCTAGAAGTGGCGATGTGTCAACACATATTTTCCATTTGCAATCTGGAATTTCTAGATTAATCCATCTACCAATATTTTTTAATTTCTTATAAATTACTTTATGGTAATCTTCTCCTTGACTAAATTTACCTACTTTGAAGATTTTGTCTTTGTTATTGTCTTCTGAATTAATATAAGTAAATCCAACGCTTAGAACACTTTTTGCTCCTTCAAGCAGTGAGCTTATATTTTTCCTTCTTTCTGCTTCCATCCATTTCATTTCACTATGGTGGTTATTAGATAACCATCTGTTTAATGCATTAGTTCTTAACTTTAAGCGCGAACTCCCTGGTATTGATGCAATTCCAGATATTGTAAAACCTTCATTGATTGCTTTTTCTTTTAATTTTTTACTTATTTCTTTTTTGTCCTGAGTTGTATTTATCATTTCTTTATTATGAATAGCATTTTGTTGAAAAGTTATTTTTTGACTTAGAAAATGATGAAAATTTTAATTAATTAAGAAAATATATCTTAACTAAGTTTAAAAGAGTTAAATTATTAGTAAAATTGGTTTAATTATAAACGTTATTTTGGTTGAATCTAATCAAAATCAAGATTCGAATTTAGGGTCTAGGCTTCAACAAGATCTCAAAAATGATCTTATTGCTGGCTTGCTGGTCGTAATACCTTTAGCAACAACTATTTGGCTTTCTTCATTAGTTAGTAAATTTGTTTTAACGCTAGTTACCTCTGTTCCTAAGCAACTAAATCCTTTTATAACTTTAAATCCATTGTTGCAAGATTTAATTAATCTCACTTTGGGTTTAACTGTGCCGTTATTAGCTATTTTGCTCATTGGCTTGATGGCAAGAAATTTTGTAGGTAGATGGTTATTAGAATTCGGGGAAGGTACTTTATCAAAAATTCCAGTCGCAGGAGCGGTTTATAAAACTCTTAAACAATTACTTGAAACTTTCTTAAGTAATAAATCTAATCGATTTAGAAGAGTTATATTGGTTGAATACCCACGTAAAGGGCTTTATAGTGTGGGCTTTGTGACGGGTGATGTTGGCCCCTCTCTTCAACCAGAATTGGACGAAAAGTTGCTAAGTGTTTTTATACCTACAGCACCAAACCCAACCACTGGATGGTATACCTTGGTCCCTGAGTCTTCAGTTAAAGATTTGGATATTTCTGTTGAAGATGCTTTTCGAACAATAATTTCTGCTGGAATAGTTAATCCAGATGAGAAAAATAATACTACAAATCCAACATTTTCAAAATTATTTTCTCAATTACGTGCTTCCACTAATACCTCTTCTTAAGTGATGCATAATAATAAATCTCTTTCTAGAGAGTTATCTTTAATTTCTCTAAGTCTGATAAAGGATAAAGGTGATTTTCAATTAAATAAATCTCAAATAGAAGATATTTTTGAATCTGCTCTTGATTCACTAATTAACCATTGCAGAGATGAATTAGATAATTGCGAATCAGATTTAGAAAACGCATCACAAAAAATATTAGATAGTGAATTGCGAGAAGGACTTGATTCTCCTTTTGTAAATGTTAGAAACGACTTAAAAAAATCTTTAACAAAAATTGAAGCTGTAATGAATACACTCTCAGTAACTTTAGACTTTCCAAAATTAATAGTTTCTAGTGGTCAAATTGATATTAGAGAGGATGTGAATGAGAGGGTTACTAATATTATCGATAATCTTACAATTATTGATGCTGAAATTGATCAAGCAATGGAAGGTTGGAGACTAAAAAGATTACCAAGAATTGATCGTGATATTTTGCGTTTAGCTTATGTTGATATTAATTATTTGAGTACACCAGTTGCTGTTGCTTGTGATGAGGCAGTTAATCTAGCCAATAAATATAGTGATATGCAGGGAAGAAAATTTATTAATGGAGTTTTAAGGAGATTACAAACAGTAAAATTACAATGATTATTTGATATAAATAAGTAATATTTACAAATTTAATAAATACGGACTAAATATATCAATGACAAATACTGATTCTGATAATTCTCGTGAGTGGGCTGCACAGGCTTATGCACTTTTAAAAAAACGACAGGAGGATCAAAAGCAAGAATTAAAAAAACAGGAGGATCAAAAGCAAGAATTAAAAAAACAGGAGGATCAAAAGCAAGAATTAAAAAAACAGGAGGATCAAAAGCAAGAATTAATTGATAACTCTAGTAAAGAAAATATTTCTGTACCTTCTAAAACTATTGCTGAAACTAAATTAGGAGAATTTGACGATAATTTTACTTGGTCTGCAATGGTATTAGCTGCTCAAGGAAAAAAAATAAATCAAATATCGATAGATGAAATTGATTGGTTAACTAAATTAAGAAGAGGATTAGAAGAAACTCGAAAAGGATTTGTTACTGAATTATTGGATAAATTAGGAGATGATCCTCTTACTCCTGAATCTCTTGATGATTTAGAGACTTTATTAATTAGAGCAGATGTTGGTATTGATTCAACTGATAGAGTAATAAGTGCTCTTAGAACAAAATTAAACGAAGAAGTCTTAGGTGGGGAAGCAGGAATAAAATTTTTAAAGAAGGAATTAAAAATAATTATCGATAAACCAATAGTAAATTCAGGTGTTGATATTTTAGTGCCTCAAAAGGGTAAGTTAAATGTTTGGTTACTTGTAGGAGTTAATGGCGTTGGAAAAACTACTACTTTAGGAAAATTAGCATATTTGTCATCAAAGAGTAATTATAAAACTTTAATAGCTGCTGCTGATACTTTTAGAGCTGCGGCGGTAGAACAACTTAAAGTTTGGGGTGAAAGAAGTAATGTTGATGTTATATCTAATCAATCAAAAAATGCTGATCCAGCTGCTGTAGTTTTTGATGCAATTAATTCTGCACAAAAAAGAAACGTTGACTTATTACTTGTTGATACAGCAGGTAGATTGCAGACAAAAAATAATTTGATGGATGAATTAGCAAAAATAAAAAAAATTATTGATAAAAAGGTTCCAGATGCAATTATTGAATCATTATTGGTTTTAGATGCAAGTCAAGGTCAAAATGGCTTAAAGCAAGCAAAAAGTTTTGCTAAATCAGCAAATTTAACTGGAGCAATTATTACTAAATTAGATGGGACCTCTAGAGGAGGAGTTTCATTAGCTGTATCTGAAGAGGTAAATTTGCCTATAAGATTTATTGGGGCTGGAGAGGGTATAAAAGATTTGAGACCTTTTAATAGTTATGAATTTGTCGAAGCTATGCTTGCAGATAAATAAATATTTAATTAATTTTTTTTAAAAATTAAAATTTAATGTTAAAACATATTTATCTATTAGATTTGTTGTGACAAATAATCAAAATGAGAAATTATTTTCAAACAAATTTATTAAAAAATTTTTAGAAAATGAACCTGCACTATTTTTAAAAAATAAATATAAATTTGCTGAAATCGCGTCTTCATTATCATATTACTTAAAATCTTTTTCAAACGTAGATAAATTATTGGATTACATATGCTTAATTTTTAAACATATTTTTAATGAAAAAATAATATTAATTATCCCTTTAAATTATGAGGGAGAGATATGGAATGAAAATATAAAAATTTCAGCTAATAATGAATGTTCAATAATTCAAGAAGAAATTGCTAGTTTTTTTAAGCAATTTTATTTTTCTAGAAATTTTAAAATAAAAGAAATTTTAACTTTTGAAAATGCTCTAAAAGATAATTTTAAAGAATATAAAATTGAAACAAAAAAGATATTATCAAGAGGGAAATGTAGAGGATTTATATATATTTTTAGCAATGATATGACTAGCATATCGATTACTGAAGATAATAATTTTAATTTTATTCAAAATTGTTTGGCTGTTGGATTAGAAAATTACTGCTTAATAAAAGCAAAGAAAAAGCATGAGAACGTAGATAGAGAAATTTCAACTGGGGCTGAAATACAATCTCAATTGCTTCCAGATTATTGTCCCATTATTTATGGAGTTGACCTAGCCGCACATTGCAGACCAGCTCTCCAGTTAGGAGGGGATTACTATGATTTTATGTGCGTAAAGACGAATATCTCAGAAAAAAGAAAAGAAAAAGCTAGATGGGCATTTGTAATTGGTGACGTTATGGGTAAAGGAATTCCAGCTGGCCTTTTAATGACTATGCTGAGAGGAATGCTACGTGCAGAAGTTCTTACGGGGCTGCCTCCAGATAGAATTTTGCATGATTTGAATCAACTAGCGATAGATGATTTAGATCAATCTCATAGATTTGTAACATTGTTCTATTCAGATTATGACCCCAGAACTAGAAAATTGAGATTTGCTAATGCTGCACATAATCCTCCTTTGCTTTGGAAAAGTTCAGATCAGAAAATTATAAAATTAGATGCAGAGGGATTTGTACTTGGATTACAAAAAGACGCTGAATATGATTGTGGTGAAATCAAACTTAATGAAAATGATTTAGTTCTTTATTACACAGATGGAGTAATCGATACTTCTAATTCTTTGGGTGAAAGGTTTGATGAGGAAAGGTTAATTAAAACCCTTACAAAATTATGCAAGCAATCTTATACATCTCAAGAAATTTTAAATAAAATCTTCAAAAAATTAGATGATTTTACTGGCCAAAATAGACATTTGGAAGATGATGCATCTATTGTTATTTTTCAATTAAGGTAGATATTTTTTGTCACCTATATGAAAAAATGCTTTATTAGAGATATCTAAAGTTACTAATTGATATGGCAAAAGTTTGGAGTAAAAGGTTTGATAATTCACTTAACCCTTTTATTGAAAAGTTTAACGCTTCAATTGGTTTTGATAGAAAGCTTATTTTAGAAGATTTGGATTGTTCGATAGCTCATGCAAAAATGCTTGGCAAAACTAAAGTGTTATCCTCATCTGAAACGTCGATAATTATTAATGGTCTAGAGAAAATTAAGGTTGAGTATTTGCAGGGTAAATTTTTTCCAAGTTTTCCTTCTGAAGATATTCACTATTGTATTGAAGAAAAACTAATAAGTCTAATTGGTGAAACGGGGAAAAAGCTACACACAGGTAGAAGTAGAAATGATCAAGTTGGCACAGATATAAGGTTGTGGCTAAGAAAAGAGATTGATAACCTTGACATCTTAATAACTGATTTGCAAAAAGCTTTCTTAAATCATGCCAAATCTAATATTTATACTTTAATTCCTGGTTATACACATATGCAAAGAGCGCAACCTTTATCTTTGGCTCATCATTTATTGGCTTATTTAGAAATGCTTCAAAGGGATCGCGAAAGGTTGAAGGAAGTAAGATCAAGAGTCAATATTTCCCCATTAGGAGCTGCAGCATTAGCTGGCACAAAAATAAAAATAGATAGGAATTTTACAGCTGCAGAATTAGGTTTTGAAAACATTTATAAAAATAGTATTGATGCTGTAAGCGATAGGGATTTTTGTATTGAGTTTGTTTCTGCATCTGCTTTATTAATGTCTCATTTGAGTAAAATATCAGAGGAAATAATTTTGTGGGTAACTGATGAATTTTCTTTTGCAAAGTTAACGGACAAATGTGCTACTGGAAGTAGCTTGATGCCGCAGAAAAAAAACCCTGATGTTCCAGAATTGATAAGAGGTAAAACCGGAAGAGTTTATGGACATCTTCAAGCATTGTTAACAATGGTCAAAGGTGTACCACTTGCATACAATAAGGATTTTCAAGAAGATAAAGAGCCAATATTTGATACTGCAGAGACAATCTCTTCTTGCCTTAAAGCAATGACAATCTTAATTGATGAAGGCATAAAATTTAATATCAAAGATTTATCTAATTCGGTAGCAAATGATTTTTCTAACGCCACTGATTTAGCAGATTACTTAGTTGGTAAAAATGTTCCTTTTCGAACTGCGTATCAAGTTGTTGGTGAAATCGTTAAATATTGTTTGGAGAGGAAAATGTTGTTTAAAAATCTCAAAATTGATGAATTTAAAAAATTTCATCCCGAATTTGATGAGGATGTTTTTGTGGACCTTGAACCTTTTAATGTTGTTAAGTCAAGAACTAGTGAAGGTGGAACTGGTTTTGAACAAGTAGAAAAAGAGGTAAATAATTGGCAGAAAAAATTGTTACTTTGAATCTAAATTTTTTTTCTACAACTGGGGTATTCTTTGAAGTAGAATAATGATGTAAAGTTATGAGACTACTTATTGTAGTTTTTTAATAAGGTAAATTTTCTTTGTTGAGTTTAAAGTGAGTATTTTTGTTGGCAATCTGCCATTCCGCGCGGAGCGTGAAGACGTTTTACAGTTGTTTGCCCCTTTTGGTGAAGTTTTAAATTGTTCTCTTCCCCTTGAAAGAGATACTGGAAGAAAAAGAGGATTCGCATTCGTTGAAATGTCAGATGAAGCAATTGAGTCAGCAGCTATTGATGGTTTGCAAGGTACGGAGCTCATGGGTAGACCATTAAGAATTAATAAGGCCGAGCCAAGAGGTTCTGGCGGATCTCGAAGAGGAGGAAGAAGTGGCGGTTACGGCGGTGGAAATAATGGTGGCAGCTATGGCGGTGGCGGTTACGGCGCTGGAAATAATGGTGGCAGCTATGGCGGTGGCGGTTACGGCGCTGGCGGTTACGGCGGTGGAAATAATGGTGGCGGTTACGGCGGTGGCGGTTACGGCGGTGGAAATAATGGTGGCAGCTATGGCGGTGGGTCTGAATCTAATGCCAATTACACTAATAAACCTTCTGGAGCAGAAGGGTGGGAGGACAGAAGTTATGGAAACACCTCTGAAAATGCTGAATATGAAAGCGGTAGGAGTAGAAGAAAAAGGGGAGTTTCTAATGACAGCAATGCTGCAATCGAGGATAACTAGTACCCCATTTCTTCGAGCTTTTTAGTTTCTTTAAGTAGATATTCAATATCTAATTTTTTATCTATAGATTTATTAGAAATTTGATTTCTCCAAATTTTTGCTTTTGGAATACCTTCGACCAAATTTATTAGATGTTTGCAAATATCCCAAGATTTTCCTCCATTAGTTAAATGTTCATCTATGTATGGGATTAAGGAGAATATAATATTTGAAGCTGATTTAGGTTCGGTATTGATTCCATAAACTTTTTGATCAATTTCAGACCATCTTAAGGGATGTTTATACACAGAACGTCCAATCATGACACCATCAAAATCATTTAGAGCTTTTAATGATTCATCGATATTTGTGAAACCTCCATTGATTTCTATTAATAATTCTGGATTTGATTTTTTCAATTTTTTTACTAAATCATAATTTAGTGGGGGTATAGTTCTGTTTTGTTTTGGATTAAGACCTTTTAATATCGCTTTCCTTGCATGGACTGTAAATCTGTCTGCACCAGCATTTGCGATAATTCTTACGAATTTATTCAAGTTAACGAAACTATCATCATTGTCTACACCGATTCTGTGTTTGATTGTCACCGGTAAGTTGCAATTATTTTTTAAGGATTCTATACATTTTGCTACTGTTAGAGGGTCTTTCATAAGTGAAGCTCCAAAATTTCCAGAACAGACCCTTGGACTCGGACAACCAACATTAAAGTTTATTTCGTCATAACCCCAATCCTGTGCTATTCGGGCTGCCTCTTTAAGGATTTTTGGATTGTCCCCTCCAAACTGAATCGATATCGGGTGTTCTTCATTATTAAAATCTAAAAATTTTTCCTTTTTATCCGTATGAAATAAACTTTTGGCCACAATCATTTCCGTATATAGCAGAGCTTTAGAGCTTATTTTTCTCATTATCATTCTGAAATGTTTATCAGTACAATCCATCATTGGAGCAATACTTAATTTATGAATATTTTTAATAGAATCGGAATGTATGGAACTCATTACTTTTTATGTGAGTAAATATATGAATCAATTTTTATCAAGAAGAACTTTTATTCTAATTCCTACTATGTCAATACTAAAAACATTTTTTAAGCCTATGCAAGTTTTAGCTTCTTCGCTTGCTTCTAAAGAGGAGTGGAATTTATCAAAAGAAGAATGGAAATCTAGGCTAAGTCCAGAATCCTACTATATTTTGAGGGAGGAAGGCACTGAAAGAGCTTTCAGTAGCGAATTAAATAATGAGAAAAGAAAAGGGGTTTTTCACTGTGCAGGATGTGATTTACCACTTTTTCTCTCAGATAAAAAGTTTGATAGTGGCACTGGTTGGCCAAGTTTTTGGGATTCAATTCAAGGATCAGTTGCAACAAAGGTTGATTTTAAGTTAATTGTTCCCAGAACTGAATATCATTGCTCTAGATGCGGAGGTCATCAAGGACATGTTTTTAATGATGGCCCTCTTCCTACAGGGAAAAGATACTGTAATAATGGATTAGCATTAAGGTTTGTTCCTGAGTAAAAATTTGTGCGGCCTTCCGTAACTTGTTTTGTGCATCACTTTATTAGAAAATAGTCTTATTAAATTTTTAGAAAAATGATTGAAAATCAATCAGATAATATTGATATTAAAGAAAATGATGTTTCTAATCAGGATAATGCTTCTGAAGATACTTCATCTGCCGAAGAAAAAATAATCGATAATGATGAATTATCTTCTCAAAAAACAGAAGAAATAAATACCGAAGAATTAAAAAATACTATTTCTAATAATGATGCGAGATTAGAACAATTAGAAAAAGAGCATGAGACATTAAAAAATCAGTATGTAAGAATTTCAGCAGATTTTGATAATTTTAGAAAAAGGCAGTCTAGGGATCAGGGGGATTTAAAAATCCAACTTGTTTCAAAGACTTTAACGGCAATACTTCCTATCGTTGATAATTTTGAGAGAGCAAGACAACAACTGAAACCAGAAAGTGAAGAAGCTCAAGCTCTTCATAGAAGTTATCAAGGATTGTATAAACAATTGGTAGAAGTTTTAAAACAACAGGGAGTCTCTCCAATGAGGGTTGTTGGTCAGCAATTTGATCCAAGCTTGCATGAAGCTGTATTAAGAGAGCCAAGTGACGAGTTTGATGAAGATTGTATTATTGAGGAATTACAGCGTGGATATCATCTAGAAGGTAAGGTTTTGAGACATGCATTGGTTAAGGTTTCTATGGGACCCGGTAAACAAAATTCACAACAGGAAGTAGAAACGGATACAGTTGAAGAGGATGTAGATTCAGAGGAAAATACTTCTGAAGATGTATAAATTCCAAATTTTTATTTGAGCATTATCCAATGGCTGATTTTTACCAAATACTTGGAGTTTCAAGAGATGCAGATGCTGATACCTTAAAAAGGGCTTATAGAAAATTAGCTAGACAATATCATCCTGATGTTAACAAAGAACCTGGTGCTGAAGACAAATTTAAAGAAATTGGCAAGGCTTATGAAGCATTAGCTGATCCTGAAACAAGAGCTAGATATGATCAGTTTGGAGAGGCCGGCCTTGGAGGTGCGGCTGGAATGCCTGATATGGGAGATATGGGTGGCTTTGCAGATTTATTTGAAACTTTTTTTAATGGCTTTGGCGGACAAAATCCCCAGGGTGGAAGAACTCAAAGAAGAGGCCCTCAACAAGGAGATGATTTAAGGTATGACCTTAATGTTGACTTTAAAGATGCAATATTTGGCCAACAAAGAGAAATTAAAATTCCTCATCTTGAGACATGTGAAGTCTGTAGGGGAACAGGTGCCAAACCAGGAACTGGACCAAAAACTTGTTCTACATGTGGTGGAAGCGGACAAGTTAGAAGAGCTACAAGAACACCTTTTGGTAATTTCACACAAGTAGCTGAATGTCCTTCATGTAATGGAGCTGGTCAGATTATTGCTGATCCATGTGTAAGTTGTGGCGGTAATGGAGTAAAGCAAGTTAGAAAAAAATTAAGAATTAATATTCCTGCAGGAGTTGATACTGGTACTAAATTAAGAGTTTCCGGAGAGGGAAATGTTGGTTTGAAAGGGGGCCCGCCTGGAGATCTTTATGTTTTTATTAAGGTTAAGAATGATTCGAAATTAAAAAGAGATGGTGTGACTATTTATTCAGAAATAGTTGTGAGTTATTTACAGGCAATTTTAGGAGATACTGTCGAAATTATTACAGTTGATGGCAAAGTTAATTTAAAAATCCCTAGTGGTACGCAACCAAATACTACCCTTTCACTTGAAAATAAAGGAGTACCTAGACTTGGTAATCCAGTTGCTAGAGGAAATCATGAAGTTCTTGTAAAAGTAAAATTGCCAACTCGTATAACTGATGAAGAGCGAAATCTTTTAGAGGGTTTAGCTTCTCAGTATTCAGATAAAAATATTAATTCCAGTAGTGGACTATTTAGTAAATTATTTGGTAAAGAATCTTAATGACTTCTTTAAAGTATTTGGATCTGAAATCTGTTCCATGTCCTTTAAATGTCGTAAAAATTAAATTGGCTTTAGAGAAGTTATCCAAAAATGAACAACTTATTGTTGAACTAGATAAAGGAGAACCAGAAGAAATGGTATTAAAAAACTTAAAAGAGATGGGATGTTTGTATGAACAAATCAAAGAACATGAAAAATTTTTAAAAATAAAAATTCTGAATGAAAACTAATAGTAAACATTTAGGTTTAGTTACGAAAAAATTTAATGAATTTTTCTTTGTTGACCTAAAAAATAAAGAACACTTTGGAACTAGTCAAAGATTTTTATGTAAGGTAAAAAAGTCTATTAATTTCAAAGATCAATTTATTTATGTTGGAGATGAAGTAGAAATTGATAATATTGATTTAACAAGCAAAAGGGCAGTAATAACAAGTCTAAAAAAGAGACAAAATTTATTAAATAGACCATCAGTTGCAAATCTTTCTAACATTTATATTACTTTTTCAGTTGAAGAGCCAAAGTTAAATTTATCTCAAGTTAATAGGTTTTTGATATCAGCAGAATCTATGGGGGTAGAAGTGTCATTAGTTTTGACAAAGTGTGATTTAATATCAGACAAAAAACAGATTTTTTTACTTGATAAATTTAAGAAATGGGGTTATCAAGCAATTACTTTAAATTTACATCAATCTAATCACTTTGAAGATTTATTAGCTGATTTAAAGAAAAAAAAGTGTTCGATTTTTATGGGCCCATCGGGTGTTGGTAAAACTACTTTGCTTAACAAGATAATTCCAGGTCTTCAAAATAATACTGCTCCAGTTTCTAATAAAATTAAGAGAGGTAAAAACACTACTCGAAATGTTGAGTTATTTTCCATATCTAATCAAAGTTATGTTGTTGATACGCCAGGTTTTAATATGCAACCTCTAGAGGTTGATATAAGACTGTTGCCAAATCTTTTTTCGGAAATATATAAACAAGTAATCGATGAGGGAATTAGGTGTAAATTTCGGGACTGCTTACATTTGAATGATGATGGCTGTAATTTAAATAAATCTTTTGAAAGATATTCTTTTTATAAAGAAATAATCGAGTCTTCTAAGAGTCACTATTATCAAAACCTGGAAGATTAAGATTTAATCCACCAGTTAAATCATTCATTCTTTCTTTCATAGTGGTAGTAGATAATTCATGAGCTTTTTGAATGGCTTGTAATATGTTTTGCTCAATTTTTTCTTTATCTGAATTTAAAATATTATCTTGCACTTCTACCTTTAAAGGAACTTGGTTCCCGCTTATCCATACTTTTACCATTTCATCATCACTTTTCCCTTCAATTTCCATATTTTCAAGTTCATCTTGTAATTTTTGTGCATCTTGTTGAATTTGTTTAGCTTTTTTAAAAGCTTCTGTAAGTTGTCCAAAATTAGGAAGTCCAAAACCCGCCATTTTAAAAAAAGTTTCTTTAATTAGGATAGTCAAAACCAATCATTCTTACTTCCGGTTGCAGATAAATCCCTTTGTTTTGTAGTATTTTTTGTTGAATTACAGTTATTAATTCATAAATATCTTTTGAACTTGCTGAAGAATTGTTAATTATAAAATTTGAATGCATTGTAGAAATTTCAGCTCCCCCAATTTTAAATCCCTTTAAACCCAAATCATCAATTAATTTCGCTGCATAATTATTTTCTGGATTTTTAAAAACACTACCAAAACTTGGTAGATGATATGGCTGGGCTTTTGTTTTTAATTTGAGGTTATTTTTGGTTGTTTTAATTAATTGTTCTAGATTACCATTGGGCTCAAAATGTAGCTTTGCACTAATAATAGCTAAATCATTACTTTGAAAAGAACTAAATCTATACTCAAAATCGATATCTTTTTTTTTAATTTCAAGTTGTTCATTAGTTTTATTATTGATAACTTTTACAGAAATAAGGTTTTTTGCTAGCGATAAATTATTTGTACCAGCATTCATATAAATTGCACCTCCTAAAGTTCCTGGAATTCCGACAGCCCATTCTCCTCCTTGTAATCTATTTTTTGCAAGACAATTAGATAATGTTGGGAGCATTACACCAGCTTCCGCTTCAACGATTCCTGAAAAAGGTTCAATCGCTAAAGTTTTCATTTTTTTTGTACATATAACTAAACCTTTTATAAAAATATTATTTATTAGTAGATTTGAACCTGCACCAATTATTTGGCATTTATGTTTATTTGAATTAGCCCATTTTATGAGGTATGAAAATTCGGCAATGCTGCTTGGCTCAGCAAAATATTCCGCTACTCCTCCCACTTTTATGGTTGTAAAACTACTCAGATTACAGTTCTTAGAAAAAATCTTTTTATTCATAAATTAGTTAAGAATTTTTATAATTTTTTATCATTTAAAATTGACCAGAAATTATGACAATCTCCAGCTCCCATATTCAAAATTAAATCCCCTTTTTGAGTTAAATTGTAAAAATTTTTTGTAATTTCATGATAATTATTTATGTAACTAACATTTTTGTTTTGTTTATAAATCAGATCAGTGATAATTTCCGAATTAATTTTCTCTTCGTTTATTTCTCCCGCGTCATAAATACTAGTTACGTAAATAACATCTGCTTTAGACAATTCTTCAGCGAATTCTTTAGTAAATTTCTTGACTCGAGAGTATCTATGGGGTTGAAATATAGCGATTAATCTGCTTTTTTGAGATTCATTATTATGTTTTTGCTTAATAAATAATCTTCCTAATTTAATCGTTTCTTTTATTTCGTTTGGATGATGTGCATAGTCATCATATAAGTGTCTTTCATCTATTTCGCCTCTGAATTCAAATCTTTTTTTTGGTAGTTTAAGGTATTTTATATTTTTCTTAATTTCTAAAAAATCTATACCTATCATTCTTGAAGCTGCAATTGCAGCGGTGATATTAGATAGATTATGTGATCCTGGAATTGGAATATTTAAACTACTAATAAAATTTCCATTTTCATAATATTCACCAATTGTATACCTTTCATTAATTACAGTTGGAATTATGGCATAAGCTACGTTTTTTGTTGTAATATTTGACCACTTGCTATCAGAATGAAAATTTTCTCTCGTAGTTTTACAATCAAAATTAATTAATAATTTTTTAGAATTTTCAGCGAAACTTGTAAAAGAAGATATAACTTCACTTAAATTAGAAAAATGATCGCAATGATCAAAATCAATGTTATTGATTATTCCAATGTCAGATTTATATTTATTAATTGTCCCGTCAGATTCATCAACTTCGGCTACTAAGAATTCTGTATTTTCTAAATGACAATTAGAGTTATAGATGGGAATTATTCCTCCAGTTATTGAAGAAGAATTATGTGTACATAACTCAAGTATCGTAGAGAGAAATGTACTGGTTGATGTTTTTCCGTGGCTGCCTCCTACGGCTAATGTAGTGTAATTGCGCATTAGCATTGCAAGTATCTCTGAACGATGTTTAACTGGTAAATTTTTTTTCTTACAGTACATTAATTCTTTATTTTCTGGCTTGATAGCTGTGCTTACAACAAAATTAATCAATTTGTTGTTAAATTTTGAAGTTATAAATTCAATATTTTGCCCAACTTGATTATTGAAGATAATTGCACCTAATTTTTCTAATTTATATGTTTCATCGTTTTTAACTAAATCAGATCCTGAAACTGAATAACCATTTTTCAGTAAACCCATTGCAATTGCTGACATTCCAATACCTCCCACTCCAATGAAATGAAAATGATTTTTAGGTATTAATTCTTTAACCAATGTTTATCTTTTCCTTAAATTAAAATAACTTCAATGTAAAATTTTGGTATTTTTTCTTAAAAAAAAATGATTTTTTTTCTCGAATTAATACAAAACTAGACTTATTTGCTTAATAAATCAAAAAAACCTTACGTTATTGCACAAAATTCAGTATGATCAGCAACTTAGGTTAATCATTTAGAAATTATTAGTTATGACTTTGCGTGTTGCAATTAACGGATTTGGCAGAATTGGTCGAAACTTTATGCGTTGTTGGCTCAGTAGAGGTGCTTACACCAATATTGAAGTTGTTGGTATTAACGTTACTTCAGATCCTAAGACCAATGCTCATCTTTTAAAATACGACTCAGTTCTTGGTCAACTTGATGGCGTTGATATTAAGTATACTGACGATACTTTTGTAATTAATAATAAAACAATCAAGTGTTTCTCTGATAGAAACCCGTTGAATTTACCTTGGAAAGACTGGGGTGTAGATCTTGTAATTGAATCAACTGGAGTTTTTAATACAGATGTTGGGGCAAGTAAGCACCTAGAAGTAGGAGCAAAAAAAGTTATTTTAACTGCACCTGGTAAGGGTGCTGGAGTTGGTACTTTTGTTGTTGGAGTAAATGCTGACACATACAAACATAAAGATTATGATATTTTGAGCAATGCTAGTTGTACCACAAACTGTTTAGCTCCAGTAGTTAAAGTTTTGGATCAAACCTTTGGGATTAATAAAGGTTTGATGACTACAATTCATAGTTATACTGGTGATCAAAGAATTCTAGATAATAGTCATAGAGATTTAAGAAGGGCTCGAGCCGCCGCTACCAATATCGTTCCAACTTCTACGGGTGCTGCTAAAGCTGTTGCACTGGTTTATCCAGAAATGAAAGGTAAATTAACAGGAATTGCAATGAGGGTTCCTACACCTAATGTCTCAGCGGTTGATTTTGTTTTTGAATCTTCTAAATCCGTCACAAGTGAGGAAGTTAATAATGCTCTTAAAGAAGCATCTTTAGATTCAATGAAGGGCATTATTAAGTATGGAGATGAACCACTAGTTTCTAGCGATTATGCAGGTACGAATGAATCATCAATTGTAGATAGTGACCTCACAATGTGTATAGGAGATAATCTTGTTAAGGTCCTTGCTTGGTATGATAACGAGTGGGGTTACAGCCAAAGGGTTGTAGATTTAGCGGAGATTGTTGCCAAAAATTGGGAATAATTAAAAGTGCTTGAAAGGTGTGTTTTCCAATAATTGATTTTTATTTTTATCTTTAAATTCTATTGTTGGTCTACCATTAGAAAAATAACCAATCTCGTAAATACTTTTATCGAGCTTTGATAAATTATTTGCCCATTTTTTGGGTAATGAGAAAACTAATTCGTAATCTTCACCTCCAAAGAAATAATATTCATCCCATTTATCTCCTTGGGGCCAATGCTTATCTTTGGGTATTTTTTCGTAATTCATAATTGCTTTACAGTTGCTAGCTATTGCTAAATCTTGTATGGCTTGAAATAGACCGTCACTACTATCAGTACATCCTATTCTTCTGATTTTTTTATTTGATCGAGTTTTAAGGAGATTTTTTAGAAAATTTGGGTAAACTTGAGGACGACAAAAATGTTTAATGGACTTACTGATTAATTTCTCATCAAGAGAAATATCATTATCGAAATTAATTTTATTTTGTATCATAAATCCTAATTTGCTGAGGCCATGAATTCCCGTAGTACAAATAACATCTCCTGGTTTACATGCGTTTCTTCGTAATTCAAGTTCACCTTGAATTCCAAAGGCCGTAATGGAAATAATTTTTTCATCTCCCTTTGAGCAATCTCCCCCAAGAATTATCCCGCCATATTTTTTTAATGCTTCATTGATTCCAGTGTATAATTCTTCAATCCAAATCCATTCAGTTTTAGAAGGTAGAATTAGACTTATTGTAATACCTATAGTTTTTTTACTTCCACTTGATATTAAGTCAGAGATGTTGCTAACAACTGCTTTCCAACCAAGGTCTTGAGGGCAAATAGTATTGTCATTGAAATGAACATTTTCTACCAAAGAATCAGTATTAACAAGTAAATTTTCATTTTTAGTTTTGATTAAAGCGCAGTCATCTGAAACTTGATTTCTAGGCATAAATTTTCCTAGCCTGTTTATTAATTCTTTTTCCCCTATATCTTCTAATTTTTCTTTATGCATTTAATTTGAGGTTTTCAATCCCTTCTAAAACATCTATTGAAATTATTGTGTCATCTTTAGTGAGCTCTTCTAATACATCAAATCCATTTACAACGTAACCAAATGCAGCATTCCGCCCGTCTATTAAATTACGACCTGCTGGATTTAATTCTGCTTCATATAAAAAGAAGAAAAATTGCGATGAGCCATCATCAACTGCGGTATTTGAATGGGACCATCCTAGAGTTCCAAGTGTTGCAAAAGGTAATGTTGGCGTCTCTGTGTAAAGACCTAAATCTTCAAAAGTTTGATTATAAAAAGTATCCTTTTCATCAGGAATTCTAATTTCTAGAGGAACGTGACGTTCTTCATTTGTTTCAGGATCTATGAATCCAATTGCATCACCAATTGGATCACCTGTTTGCAATACAAAAAATTCTTCTGCTCTGTTAATCGGTAAATCTTTGTAGAAGTTTTTTGATGATAAATCTATAAATGCTCCAGCTGTAAGTGGTGCGTTAAATCCATCCACAATAGCTTGCATATCTCCTTTGGAGGTTTTTATATTGACTTTTGCTCTGCCCAGTAATCTTGGTAAATTATCAAATTCTTCGGGTATAGAATATGGAAATTTATTTGGTAGAAAATATTCTTCTATCCCACCTATTTTATCTAAAGCATCTCTTCGGGTCGCTATAAATGAGTATTTATCTTTTGATTTAGAATAATCTTGAAGGCTATTAAAATTTTCTTTGAGCTCTAAAAATGTTTTTTCAGCAATTTTCTTTTTATCGTTTGGCAATTCTTGAATAATTTTACTTTGGTATTTTTTTAGTAAAGATTGACATTTTGTAACAGTTTTCGTAAGAGCAGGCCATCTTCCTCCTCTTACAAGGTCACTAGTTTCTTCTAATTTGTGTTGAATTTCTTGTAACTCAACTTGCTTGATAGGGAGAGCGTTTCTGAGGATTGCATTAGGGTCTTTTACTGCATTTCCAGTAGGTAAATCAGCTAGTACTTGAGTTGGTTTAATGAGAAAAACCTGTAAAATTATGATTGATAGAATTAAGAAAAGTTTGTTCTGATTTGATAAGAATTTTTGCATAGCACTCTTGCAGGTTTATGATCCTTGGGGATGTAATACAGGAATGATTTCCAGTAACGATTTTCGCACAGGTACCACCATCGAATTGGATGGACAAGTTTGGCGTGTTGTAGAATTTCTACATGTCAAGCCTGGTAAGGGTTCTGCGTTTGTGCGAACAAAATTAAAATCAGTTCAAAGCGGCAACGTGGTTGAAAAAACTTTTCGAGCCGGAGAATCAGTACAACAGGCTATCCTTGAGAAGTCTAACCTGCAACATACTTATGTGGAGTCTGGAGATTATGTTTTTATGGATATGACAAGTTTCGAAGAGACAAGACTTTCCGCTGAGCAAATCGGGAGAGGCGCAAAGTATTTGAAAGAAGGTATGGAGGTTAATGTAATTTTCCATAATGGTAAAGTTTTAGAAGTTGAACTTCCAATATCTATTACTTTGAAAGTTACAGAGACTGACCCTGGAGTTAAAGGTGATACTGCAAGTGGGGGTACTAAACCAGCTATTCTGGAAACAGGTGCTCAAGTTATGGTTCCTTTATTTATTTCGGTAGGAGAAATGATTAAGGTGGATACACGTAACGATAGTTATCTTGGACGTGAAAATTAATGGCTATGAAATTAGATCATGAAGACTTAAATCGCTTAATAGATAAGATCTCTTTAAGCGATATTCAAGAATTCTCACTAGAGGGAGAAGATTTTAAACTCGAAATAAAACGGAATTTAAATGATCAGACTCATTTAAATAATAATTTAGTTTCTAATACTTCATTTGATAGCCAATCAATTTCCAATCAAAAAACTATCAATGATAATTTATCATTGGCAAATGAGCCTGAAGTGCCCCAGGTGGCACCTCCAGGCCGTGCAGATCTAGTTGAAATTACTTCTCCTATGGTAGGAACCTTTTACAGGGCAGCAGCCCCTGGGGAGGCTCCATTTGTCGAAGTAGGAAACCTTATTAAGGTTGGCCAGACGATTTGTATTTTGGAAGCTATGAAGTTAATGAATGAAATTGAATCTGAATTTAATGCGGAAATAGTAGAGATTCTTGTGGAGAATGGAACGCCAGTTGAATTTGGTCAAGTTTTAATGCGAGTTAAGCAGTCTTGAATTTCTAGTAATTTCAATCGCAGCCTTTATAGCCTCAATCATGCTTTGACATTGAGCTATCCCTTTGCCAGTAATATCAAATCCCGTTCCATGATCTGGAGATGTTCTTATAAAAGGCAAACCTATAGTGGTATTTACTGAGTAATTAAGAGCTATAACTTTCATCGGTATTAAACCTTGATCATGATACATTGCAAGAATACCATCATGATGTTCAGCATCTTTGTCTCTCCAAGCTTTTGCTGACGAATTCCAGCAGCTATCTGGGGACAAAGGCCCTAATAATTTAATATCTCTATTCCTTTTATTCCAATCAAGCAATGCTTTATTAAGCCAATCTTTTTCTTCACTACCCAAAATCCCTTCTTCGCCAGCATGAGGGTTTAATCCGGCAACTTTTAAAGTAGGTTTATTAATATAGGTGCTACAAAAATCCCTGAAAAGATCTAATTTGGAATGGATTAGTTCTGTGGTTAATTTTTTAGGAACCTCACAAAGAGCTATGTGGGTTGTGGCTAGTAAAGTATTAAATCTCCAGCCTGTAATTGGTGATTTTGCGGTGAATAACATTCCAACATTTTTCACTCCACATGATTTTGCTAACACTTCAGTTTGACCAGAGTAGAAATGACCCGCTAATGACCATGATTTTTTACAAATTGGTCCAGTTACAAGTGCTGAATTAGGATATTCTTTTACAATTTCAATTGCTTTTTTCAAGTAATAAAAACTAGCATTTCCATAACTTGATGGAGAGTTATTTTTAGCTGATGAAATTTCAAGATCATGAATTTTTAAATAATTAGGATTTGCGAGGTTTTCTATTCCTAAAGACTTAAGGTGCCTATATGTATTTTGTAGATTTTTTTTTGAACCAACTAATAAAAAGTCAATATTTTCTGGTATTTCATCAGAACAAAGAGCTTTTAAGATTATTTCAGGTCCTATGCCAGATTCATCTCCCACCGTTATTACAATTTTAAATGAATTTTCTGTATTTTTAGTATTCATAAAAAGTTTTAAAATTTATTTTTTAAAAATTTAATAAGCAATCTTTTAATCCTAATTTATAGTTTTTGTAAATTAATTTATAACCAAGTATTTCGCATAATAGTTTATTAGAAACTCTTCTATTTTCCATCCAAAAAGATAGAGCTATAGGTGATAATTCTTTTTGTGCTTCTTCAAATAATATTGGTTTTGGCATTTTTAACCCAAGCTTATTATAACAATATTGAATAACTTCTATTTGAGGACAGGGTTCATCATCTGCAATATTGATTATTTGGTGAAATTTTAAAGAGTCTTTATTTTTTAATAGATAAATAATTGCATTTGTTATGTCAGCCACATGAATCCTTGAAAATACTTGATCTTTTTTAGAAATAACTCGAATTTTTTGATTTCTGATTGCTTCAAAAGTGGATCTTCCCGGTCCATAAATACCTGGCAACCTAAAAATTTGTACTGGCAAACCGGATTTAATCCACTCTTTTTCGCAATTTAATCTGTTATGACTTCTTTTTTGAAAAGGATTAGGCTTATCTATCTCAGAAACCCAATCACCATCTTTGTTCCCATATACTCCTGTGGTAGATAAATAACCAGCCCATTCAATAGATAAACTCTTTATTTTATTTTGCAGACTTCCTAAAACTGGATCTTTCCCATTTTTATCGGGAGGTATGCAACTCAGAATATGTGTGACCCCATCAAAAATTTTGTCATTAGGAACTATACCCTTTTCACTATTAAAAACATAATTATTTGGATCACTGTTTTCAGATCTTGAAGTTGTCAAAGCGGTACAACCAAATTTTCTTATAGCTTTTGCAAAAAAACTACCGCTAAAGCCGCATCCTAAGATCAAAAATTTTTTTTTATTATCTAGTGAACTTGCTGTATTCTTCATTTGGAGTTATTGTAGTACATATGTATTAATTAGTAATGAAGACAGCTCTTAAGCCTTATTTAAAATCAAGAACTTTCTGCATAAGCCAAAGTTATACTCGCTTGAAAGAAAAAGAAACTTATTTAGATAATTGTAAATTCTACCAAAAATTATTTGTTCTTCTCATTTCATTTCTTACAATTTTAATATTCCCAGAATCGCCAAGAGTATTGGGAAATGTATGTGAGATTTATAACTCTAGAAAAATATGCAATATTTTGTAGTCAAGCTGCTTTATATTCTGTTTCATCTTTTTCATAATCTTTATTATTTACCATAAAGTTAGGATTTGCCCATTGCAGTAATCTTATAGCTAATCTTAAATCACCTTCTAACCAAGCTCTTATAGCCATTGCTCTTCGAGGGTCATAGAATTTTTGTTTTCTATACCAATACAATGCATTTTTATCTGATTTATCTCCATTACAGGAAAGACATGCAGGTACACAGTTTTCTGTTGTACTTAAACCACCTTGGCTACGTGGTAATACATGGTCAATTGATTCAGATGGTTTTCCGCAATAAATACAACTTTTACCAGTAAATCTATGTATTGATTTTCGCCATTGTCTCAATCTGAATTTGGGACATAAATCCTCTAAAAACACCGCATCATTAATATGCATTCAGACTATTTAATTAAATAAATAATGGCTCGAATATATTAAAAGTCAATCTTTATTTATAATTTTTTTCTTGAAATTTACTTTAAAAATGAAATTTAGTGTTGATAGATACAAAAAAAAATATTATAAAATTTTTTGTAAATTTGAAAATAGTTATAGCTTTATTAGTAACTGTATCTTTCAATTGTTTCTTCTGAAAATTCAGCGTTAGCTTCTTCAGTAGCTTCTTCTAATTCTTTTTCTAACCTTTTTCTCTTTGCTTCTTTTTCTTGAGCTTCCTTTTCTTTTCTTTCTTCTTCTTTTTGTAAATCTCTTATTAGTTTTCTATTTGGATGAAGGTTATCTAAGTATTCAACGCAATAACTAAACTTTTCTCTTTCTCTTATAACTGTTTCTGTAATTTGCGCTGCTGCATTTTTAGGTGAAACTTTGAATAATCCTCCTTTTTGTTTTTTTATATACGTATACGCTGCATCCCAGCTACTTTCATGGTCATTACCACCATCTCTCATAGTACAAAAAATTTCCGCCCCAAATGAACTTGCATTTACTTTTAGCGAAATAAAGTTTAAAGGAGTGAAAATTCCTAAAGCTAATATAGTTAGTTTTTTCTTCTTAAATCTTTGCATTTAGTTTTTGCCTCCTAATTAAAAATATCTTTTATTAGAAATATGTCTATAGATATTTAAGATTTTATTATTCCAATTAGGTTCAAACATTTTACAACTAAAGGGAGAATTAGAAGCACGGTAATCAACCTTACTGCGTGTAGAGTTGCGACTGCAGCACCTACGCCATATTCAGACCCTACAAGGCTCATACCACTAATACCTCCTGGTGCTGCACCAAGAATTGTTGTAATGACATCTATATTGAGTAATCTGCTTGTCCATAATCCAATTGCGAGGCCTGTAATTACTAAGGTAAAAGTTATCAAAATGGCTGGCCTCCATAAGGTTTGAAGATCAACCAACGAATCTTTAGTTAATGATGTACCAATAACTGTTCCAATTCCAATTTCTAATACCGTTCTTGTGCCGATTGGCCACTCTGCTATGTCGACTTTACCACTGAGGCTTAATATGCTTGCTCCGATTAAAGCACCTGCTAGAGGAGCTGCGGGAATACCTGTTTTTAGAGCTAAAGCTCCAAAAATACTACCTGCAAGTAGATAATATATTAGATTTATGTTTGACATGAATTTGGAACATGTTTGGACATAATATTAGAAAAATTTTCTACTTCTTGGGTTTGTAGTCAAATAATATTTTTGTTTTCCTCTCATAATGTCCCCTTTTGTTGGCATAATAATAATTAAAGCATGAATTTTTATGTCTTCACAAATTTCATATAAAGATAATAAAAACCGCATAAAGAAAAAATTATCTTTTTTTGAGGGTGGTCACCAACTTGAAAAGTTAGAGTTTGCCCTTGCAATAGCTCAAACTAAGGGTGATGAAAAAAAATCGATCGTTCTTAGAAAAAAGATCGTTGAATTAGGCGGAAATATAGAAGAGCCTGGCACTTAACTTAATTTTACTCAAGATACTTAGATGCTTCAACTAATGCTTCTCCTACTTCTTTACTAGTTATTTTTCCTAGATCAATAAGTGTTTTACCAATAGCAGAAATCACTGTAATTATATCTCTATCGTTTACATAACCTAAGTGACCGACTCTAAATATTTTTCCCTTCAAATGATCTTGACCACCGGCAAGTAGGATATCAAATTTATTTTTTATTGTCTTTCTAAATTCTTCAGCATCAATTTCTCCAGTATCTATAGCAGTTATTGAGGGGCTTAGATGTCTTTCATCAGCAAATAATTTGAGATTTAATGCCTTTACTGCATTACTCACTGCTAATTTATGTTTTTTATGTCTGAGGAAAATATTATCTAATCCTTCTTCTCGCATCATGTTTAAAGCTTCCTCTAAAGCAAAAACCAAATTAATTGCTGGAGTATATGGATTACTATTACTTATAAGACTCTTTCTGTAGGATTTCAAATTTAAGTAAAATTTTGGTAAATTCGATTTCTCTGTAGCTTCCCATGCTTTTTGGCTCATTGCTACAAAACTAAGTCCTGGCGGTATCATATATCCCTTTTGAGAACCTGAAGCAACGATATCTAACTGCCATTCATCTACTGGTACATTGCAAGCTCCAAGACTTGTAACGCAGTCAACAATAGATAAAGCTGTGTTGTGTGCTCGAATATAGGAACTTATACTTTCTAAATCATTAATGACACCTGTTGAGGTTTCAGAATGAGTTAAAATAACGGCTTTTATTTCCTTTTGCTTATCTTCCTCTAATAACTTTTTGAATTTTTCTGGATTAAGCGGAGTGCCCCATTCTGATTCAATTTTTATTACTTCTAAACCAAATTCTTCGGCAACTTTTACCCATCTTTCGCCAAATTTTCCATTTTCTCCACAAATCACTTTATCTCCTTTACTTAAGGTATTTATTATTCCAGCTTCCATAGCGGCAGTTCCACTACCAGTAATTGTTAGAACATCATTGTGAGTTTGATGAAGCCAACGTAAATTTTTCGTAGTACTTTCTACTAGATCTTGAAATTCTTTACTGCGATGGCCTATTGGATGTTTACTTAATGCTTGTAAAACTTTTTCTGGTACTGGAGTGGGTCCAGGAATCATCAATGATAATTTTTGTTCTATGGCCACTTTTTGTTAAATAAGTCATTCTTAGATTAGTTACCATTATATATTTTTCAATTACTTAATTTGAAAAAAGGATTTTCTTTACCTTTGTGGGTTGCTGGCGCTGCTAGGTCAGCATTAAAAAAACTAGTAGGATTGCCATTTGAGAATTATGAACTTATAAAAATTCCTAATGAAAAAAAAGAAATAAAAATCGAGATTCATTCTGTTGGTTTACTTAAAGATGACTCACATGCATTAGGAATTTCCTTTGCAAAGTCTGGCTTAGAGCTTGATATTACTCAAAACCTAGAAATATGGACAATAGCTTCTTTAGAAAAAATTTCTTCTAATAATCCTGTTAAAACTAATCATATAAATATTATTGCGGGATCTGGTGTAGGCATAAAAGAGAAAACATCAGAGATATGCATTTCTAATTTTGCTAAGGAAGTTTTATATGAAAATTTATTAGATATTATTCCTGAGGGTTTTAATTTAAATTTAGAAATTATTTTCCCAAATGGGGAGTTTTTAGCTGAAAGAACAAGTAATAAGTCATTTGGTATCGTTGGTGGATTATCCATTATTGGAACTTCTGCCGAGACTTATTCAAGTGCTTCCCCTCAACAATTAGAAGAGGCTAAATTTAATCTAGCAAAGTTGATTCAAGATGATTTTAAAGGGAAAGTTGTTTTTGTTATTGGTGAAAATGGTTTAAATTTAGCAAACAATTATAATGTTAACTTGCCAATTATTAAAATTGGAAATTGGATTGGACCATTATTAGTTGATGCTGCAATAAAAAAAGTTAAAACTGTTATTCTTTTTGGTTATCACGGAAAGTTAATTAAATTAGCAGGTGGTATTTTTCATACACATAATCATTTGGCTGACGGAAGAATTGAGATACTCGTTTATTTAGCCGTTCGAGAAAAGTTGCCATTAGAGATAATTGTCAAATTATCTCATTTAAATACTCTTGAGGATGCACTACTTCTTATTGAAAGATTTAATAAATCTTTAGCTGATAGATTATTCCAAAATCTATCAAATACAATTGAAAAACGTTCTTTTGCTTATGTAAATAGGTATTTAAAAACGGATATGGAAATCGCATCAATCATTTTTGATAGAAAACGGAAAATAAGGTGGTCAGGAAATCATGGTAAAAATTATATTTCTTATTTCCAATGAGATTAATTTTTGATTGATTATGCTTTTTAAATAAATTGAGCTAACTTTTATACATGAGTCAAACATCTTTAAAAAAAGAACGAGATCCTTCAATATTAATTTTAGATTTTGGATCTCAATATTCTGAATTGATTGCGAGAAGAATCCGAGAAACTAATGTTTTTTCTCTTGTAGTAAGTAACTGTATTTCAATTGAAGATATTCATGACATTAATCCTAAAGGGATAATTTTGAGTGGAGGACCAAATTCTGTATATGACAAAAATGCTCCTACGTGTGATGAAAAAATTTTTGATCTAGGAATTCCTATTCTTGGAATATGCTACGGAATGCAATTAATGGTTAAAGAACTCGGAGGATCTGTTACTTCAGCAATTAAAAAAGCTGAGTATGGAAGGGCACCAATAAATGTAGATTTAGAATGCGACCTACTTTCTGATGTAAAAGATAAATCTATAATGTGGATGAGTCATGGCGATTCAATACACTTTTTACCTGATGGATTTAATAAAATTGCTCATACCGAGAATACAGTTCATGCAGCAATTTCAAATGATATAAAGAAATTATTTGGGGTGCAATTTCATCCTGAAGTAATTCATTCAGAGTTTGGTATGACCGTAATCAAAAATTTTGTTTATAAAATTTCTGGTTGTGCTGCTGACTGGACAACCGAAACCTATATAGAGGAAACTATCCCCAGAATAAGAGAGCAAGTTGGCAATAAAAAAGTTTTGCTTGCCTTGTCTGGAGGAGTTGACTCCTCAACTCTTGCTTTTCTTCTCAATAAAGCAATTGGAGATCAGCTTACATGCATGTTTATAGACCAAGGTTTTATGAGAAAAGGTGAACCAGAATTTTTAATGAATTTTTTTGATAAGAAATTTCACATAAAAGTTGAATATATTAATGCAAGGGAAAGGTTTATCGCTAAATTAAAAGGAATTACTGATCCAGAACAAAAAAGGAAAATTATAGGTGAAGAATTTATTAGAGTATTTGAAGAAGAAAGTAATAGATTAGGACCTTTTCAGTATTTAGCTCAAGGTACTCTTTATCCTGATGTGATTGAAAGTGCTGGTACTAATATTGATCCTAAGACTGGTGAAAGAATAGCTGTAAAAATAAAGAGTCATCATAATGTGGGTGGATTGCCAAAAGATTTACAATTTAAATTAGTTGAGCCATTAAGAAAACTTTTTAAGGATGAAGTCCGAAAAGTTGGAGCTGCTTTAGGTTTGCCAGATGAAATTATAAAAAGGCATCCATTCCCAGGACCAGGATTAGCTATAAGAATTTTGGGAGAGGTAAATAATGAAAAACTTAATTGTTTAAGAGATGCAGACTGGATAGTGAGAGACGAAATTAAAAAAGCTGGTCTTTACAATGAAATTTGGCAGGCTTTTGCAGTATTGCTACCTGTTAAAACTGTGGGAGTGATGGGAGATAAAAGGACTTATGCATGGCCAATAGTTTTACGTTGTGTATCAAGTGAAGATGGTATGACAGCAGATTGGTCAAAAATTCCTTTTCAGATTTTGGAAAGGATCGCAAATAGAATCGTAAACGAAGTAGATTCGGTTAATAGAGTTGTTTATGATATTACAAGCAAACCTCCTGGAACTATTGAGTGGGAGTAAGTTAACAAATTGTCTAAAAACTTTAAAACTTTTTATTTTACATAAGAAATATTTTTAAATGAAATATTAATCGTAATGACTGAGATTATTAAATTAAGTAGATCTACTGTTGAGAAATATCTTAGTTGTCCCAGATGTTGTGTACTTGACAAAAAATATAAAATAAAACCACCATCATTACCATTTACTCTAAATATCGCTGTAGATAATTTGTGTAAAAATGAATTTGATTACTACAGAAAAATTCAGGAGCCACATCCTTTATTTATTGAATATGGTATTGATGCTGTCCCTTTTAAACACAAAGATTTAGAACTTTGGAGAAGTAATTTTCAAGGGATAAGATATAAGTCTGTTGAACACAATTATGATTTTGGTGGAGCTATAGACGATATTTGGCAGAAAAAAAATGGTGATCTTATTATCGTTGACGTAAAAGCAACATCTAGAAATAATTTTGATTGGTTTGAGACTTTTAATAAATACGAATATGCAAAAGCTTATAAGAGACAATTGGAAATGTATCAGTGGTTATTTAAAAAAAATGGTTTTCAAGTAGCTCAAGAAGCTTACCTTTTATATTTCAATGGCAAGAAAAATGAAGAGTTTTTTCATAACCAATTAAATTTTGACGTACATCTAATTAAATTAGATTGTTCTAATACATGGGTGGAAAATAAGATAATTGATACGGTCAATTTATTACGTTCGGATAATTTCCCCAAACCTTCCTTAAATTGTGAATATTGTAATTATTTGAAGAAGCGTTGGCAGTTATCGAAAACTTAATATTTATAGGATTATTTTTTCATTTTTCTGGAAAAATAGTGAATAAAAGATAATCTTTAATTAAATTATTAATTTAGACTTTTGATTAAATCGAAAAATTCTGAAAGAAAGATAACCAATCATCTTCAACAAGATGTAGTCAAAGTATCTGGTAAAACAGTTTTTATTAATCCTTTTTTATATTGGCGGAGATTTGACGAAAATACTAATAGATGGCTTAGAGAACCTGGTCAAATGTCAGAGGATCAAATTTCTCCAAACAGGAACCGTTTTTATCCAGAAATAGAGTGGGCTGATTTAAGCCATGAACAAAAACTCATAAAAGATGCAACTGTTGAGATGTTTTTAAAAACTCTTGAATTGATAAGTACATTTCATCCTTATCTAAGTTCTGGACAATTATTAGAAGTCGAGAGAAAAATGGCTATCATAAAAAAGATCTCTTTCGAAAAGTGGGTAACAAAATCGTTCGCCAAAAAAGCGAGATTATTAGAAAATGAAAAAAGAAAATTTCAAAGAGAAAGATTTTTTAATAGCTGGAGGGAATGGTTTAGTCTCGTAAATACTCAACAAGCCATTTTGCCGTTAATCGTCACATTATTTATTTCTTCATTTATTGGATGGTCTTTAGGGATATCAAAGAATAGTTGCAATCCTTACTTTGAACAAAATATAGATCAATTAAATTAATTTGTTTTTCATATGTTTAAGTATCAAAGTTAATATAATTTTGAAAAAATAAATTTCTTATTTAGAATTATATTAATTAGTTTATTACTTAAAAAAGTATATTTTTTATGTGTGAAAATTTTGATTCAAACAGCATAGAAAATGATGAGTTTAATCTGAAGAATGATGATAGTGAATATAAAGATTTAATAAATAGACTTAAAGAGATAAAATCAACCATTGCTTTATTAGAAAAAATAATATTTAAATAAATTTTATATTTTTGATTAAAACAAGTCCTAATAAAAAACTTATTTCATTTAAAAGACAACCTTTAGTCTTACTTATCTTTTCTTCTATTTCGTTTTTATTGATTCTATTTAGGCTAATTTTTTTACAACTATTAAATTATGAATCTTTTAAGAAGATGTCAGATGAAAATAGGATCAGACTTATTGCTTCGCAGCCTATACGTGGAAGAATACTAGATAAGAATGGTTATGTTTTAGCAGATAGTAGAGTTAAATATTCTTTAATAATAAAGCCTCAATCTGTTAATAAAAGTAATTGGGAAAAACATAAATCAAGTATTTCTAACTTGTTAAACATTGATAGTAATGTAATTCAAAAAAAATATTCTGATGGTCTAAAAAATCAAAAGCTTTTAGTTACTATTCTTGATGATTTAAATGTAGATCAATTAATAAAATTTAAGGAAAATGAAGGTAATTTAATTAGTTTTGAAATAGCAACCAAATTAATTAGAAATTATCCTTATAAATCCCTTGCTGCCCATGTAATTGGTTATACCCAGCCAATTACTGAATCAGAATATAAATTCTTATCTAAAAAGGGTTATAAATTAAGTGACTTAATAGGAAGAACAGGAATTGAATATGTTTACGAAGATTTTATAAGAGGTGAATGGGGTGGCGAAATGGTTGAAGTAAATTCATTAGGAAAATTTCAAAGATCCTTGGGTATAAAACCTCCAATTCAAGGTAATGATGTTGAATTAACAATCGATATAAATTTGCAATTAGTTGCTGAGGAAGTTCTTAAAGATAAAAAAGCAGGCGCGATAATAGTTATGGATCCCAGAGATGGTGCAATAAGAGCGATGGCAAGTAAGCCTACCTTTGATTTAAATTTTTTTTCAAAGGATTTCAAGCCTGAAAAAGAATATAATAAGATATTTAATTCTCCAGAAAAACCTCTTTTTAATAGAGCATTAAATGCTTATGATCCTGGAAGTATTTGGAAAATTGTAACCGCTTTAGCCGGCTTGGAAAGTGGAAAATTTCCTAGAGATACCATTTTAGATACAAAGCCATGTTTAACTTATGGGAGTCAATGTTTTAGAGAGCATAATGATTTAGGCTTTGGGTTGATAGGTTACGAAGATGCTTTAAGAGTTTCTAGTAATACATTTTTTTATCAAGTAGGCTACGGAGTAGGAGTTGATGAAATTCACAAGGTTTCACGAAAGCTTGGTTTTAATTCTTTATCTGGCATTGAAATTTCTGAACAAGAAAATATAGGATTAGTAGCTAGTAGTGAATGGGCTAAAGAAGGTAGAGGATGGGGGCAGCCAGGAAGAACTCCTTGGGTTCCAGAAGATATTGCAAGTATGTCTATCGGACAATTTGTTGTTCAAGTTACTCCAATTCAAATAGCTAAAGCATATGCAGCGATTGCCAATGGAGGTTACCTAGTTACTCCACATTTGACTAAAAAAGATTTAGAAAGTCGTTTAGATGAAAAACGTACTCCAATTGACATTGATCCTCAAAATATTCATTTGATAAAAAGTGGTCTAAGGAAAGTAGTAGAGTCTGGTACAGGGGTATCAATTAATTATGGAGTTTCAAATTTACCTCCAGTATCAGGTAAAACAGGAACTGCTGAAGATGGTGAAGGCGGATTAGATCACGCTTGGTTCGTTTGCTTTGCTCCTTCGGAAAAGAGTGAATTGCTCGTAGTCGCTTTTGCACAAAATACTCCTGGTGGAGGTTCGGTACATGCGCTTCCTATGGCTAGAGAAATTTTGAAAGTTTGGAATGAAAAAAGAATGAAATTTTATTAGGTTTTAAATGTTTATGTTTTTATTTTTTTCATTTGTAAAAGTCTTTGAATAATATCTTCAATTGTTTTTGTATCTATAGGTTTACTATATGAGGACAAAAGTTGTCTACCTAATACTTGACTTCCCAAATGTACTAATTGAATACGTAATGAGGTAAGTAACTCTAAACCTATTCCACCAGAGAATGTAGCAATTGCAATTGGTTGACCATTAAATAAATTCCTAAAATCATCTCCTGAAATAGATAACCAAGCTATGAAGTTTGAGAGAATAGGAGGAATAGATCCATTATATTCAGGAGCACAAATCACCCACTTTTCTATTGTGAAAAGCTTTTTTTTTAATTCTTCTATTACAACTGGGATATTATCTTTGCTGTGAATTCTTGGATTAAATAATGGAATATCAAGAGTCGTAAGATCTAGTATCTCAGAACTTATTTTAAGTTCAATACTTTTTTCAAGGAATTTTTCTGAAAGTTCTAGATTTTTTCCACAACTAGCAGTAATGATTATAAGATCTTTTGATTCAGTCATAAATTAGATAAATAAATTTAATAGCTAGCACCAGTTTTACGGTGATGAACTGCGGTTAGACTATCGGAGTTTAGTATATTACCGTGTAGTACTTCAGCGTATATTACCCAATGATCCCCACATTCCATTCTCTCTTTTACTGAAGCGTCTAACCACGCTAAGGATTCAGGAATGATTATTTGTTCATTGGGAGTTAATTCAATATCTAAACCTTCAAATCTATCTTCTCCTGGCGCAAAGGGTTTTGTAAATCTTTTCAGAGGTTCTTTAAAATCTTTTTCACTGAGAATATTTAATGCGAATGAATCTCCTATTTGCAGAAGAGACTCTACCGATCTATCTTTTGCTACTGCAATACTTAATCCCGGAGGAGAAAAACTTGCTTGACTAACCCAAGATGCAAGCATAGCCCCTTTGATATTATTCTCATCTTTGCCTTTAGAGGCAGTTAGAACGCAGAGTGAGCCAATTACTCTTCCAAGAGCTTGTAGCTTTGGATCCGTTTTGCTTGTAATCATTCCAGTATCTGATTTTCTGGGTTTTTTCTTTGCTTTTTTTATAATTTTTCTTCCAAAGTGAGTTCCTATTTCTTCTAGCTCTTTAATTTTTGGTTTATTTGGACTGAATTTAATTCTTATAGGTTCAAAACTAAACTTAAAACCACCATCTTTTAATTTTGTTTCAAGTAAATCTATAGCTTCGCCGCTCCAGCCAAAACTACCAAAAATTCCAACTGGTTTATCTCTATTACCCTCTGATAATAATGTGCCTAGTGCACTTACTATTGGAGTTGGGGCGTGACCGCCTAGTGTTGGTGATCCTATTAAATATCCATCAGCGTTTTGGATAGATTTTATAAGTGCATCATTTGGTGTAAATTCACAATTTATACTTTCAACTTCGACAGAAGTTCTATTTATCCCTTTAGCCAATGCATCACCTATTGAGGCTGTATTTCCATATGCACTTGCATATATCAGAGCTATCTTAGGATTATTTCTTGAGAGATTTTCACCCCATCTAATGTAGTCATTTAAGAAGCTTTTTAAGCTATATTCGATAGCGGGACCATGTAATGGTGCAATAGTTTTAATGTCGTAATCTGCAATTTTTTCAGTTATTGATACTACTTGATTAGACATTGGTGCCATCAAGCAATCATAAAAATGTTTCCTATCAATTTCTGTGCTAACTCGATTTGTTTCAGACCATTCTGTAGAAGCAATATGAGCAGAGAAAATTTTTTCACTTAGAAGAATTTCTTGATTACGTTCATAAATTATCAGGCCCCCAGGCCAACGTGCTGTTGGAATAGGAATTAACTCTAGTGAAATGTTATCTAATTCTAAATTATGTTCTTTTTTGATTATGTTTATTTCAGGTAAGTCAATTTCAACGAAGTCTTTTAATTTAGGATTTCTTTGATTCCAAAGTTCGCTAATAAGTTTATAACCTGGATTCGAGCAAGTAATAGTTGTGTTTTTAAATTGGGTGCTTATATTTTTTATGGTTTCAATGATTTGGGGATTAATATGACCAGAAATAAAGTTGATTTTATTTAATTTAAATTGATCGCAAAACCTAGAAATTACTTTATTAAATGAATTTAAATATTGTTTCTCAGGGGGATGAATAATAAAAAGTTCTTCATGACTTCTAATGAAAAAAGTATTAAAAGAGGTTCCTTTTTCAAGGTTAAATTCAAGTTCAAATCTTTCTTTATTTTGGTCTAAAAATCTTACACAAGAAAAATTTTCGCTAATTTCAAATTCTGATAAGTTTTGATTTTCAGCTAGTAAGCCTATATTAATATCTGACATTTTAAAGACTTATTTTCTAGTTTTAATTTGCGACTTATTAGTCGAGAAGTGGTGTCATATTGACTTTCAACGGATTTTCAACTATCGACCAGAACATTTAGTTCTTGTGAAACCGTTATTTATCAATCGATTATACCTATAACAGCACCATTAATGAGTTGTTAAATGTAGGGTTTTCAACTGGAACGCGATATCTTTTTGGTTATCTAAACAAATTGATGATATTTATACATTTTCCTATAATCGTCATGCAATCTTTCTGTTGCTAATTTTCTATTCTTCATTGCGTCTCTAATCAAATCTATTTCATGGAAGTTTTGATTGAGAATAGTGAAAGGAGTAATGAGTTTCATAAGACCTCCTGTATCTACACTTATATTGTCCTCCTTTTTACTTGAAATTCATAGGCTATTTCTACCCGAGTATTAGTGCTTTGTGGTTGTTACGACTATCATTTTCCATTTAGTAGGAGTAGAAATAATTCAGGAGTCAAAAGCACTTCATCGACTTTGTGGACAGCGAGGTGCATACGACTCGAAGAGGGCAAAGAAATGCCCTCTTATAAATTAAAAAAAATATTTGCTATTTGAGTTGAGTGATATCAAGTAGTCTCAAAACTCTATTTGAAAAGTCTAATCAATAGTGATTAGCAACTTTTCTGTGATGAACTGCTGTCTTGCATGATAAGTCAGAAACATTACCATTTTCAACAACCCCATAAATTATCCAATGGTCTGGAGTCTCTAGTCTGGAACTAACTTTGCAATCTAAAAAGGCGAGTGAATCTGAGAGAACTGGTCCACCTTCAGCGATGTTGCTAATTACATCTACATCCGCAAATCTATCAGCTCCAGGGGCAAATCTTTTTAGAAAATGTCTGAACATTTTTTGATAGTTATCTTCTCTCAAAATATTCACAACAAAACCTTTCCCAACTTGCATATATGATTCAATAGCTCTATCTTTTGCTACTGCAACTGTAATACCAGGTGGAGAAAAGCTTGCTTGACTAACCCAACTTGCGACCATTGCACTTTGTCTAAATGTAGAACCTTCGCCTTGGCTCGCTGTAACTACATATAATCCTCCACTTAATCTCCCTAACGCTTTATCTAAATTTGAATCAAGGCTCTTCATAGAGGCAATATTCTTCTTTTTATTGATCAATTGACCCAAGTCAGTTCCGGCTTCTTCGAATTTTTGATAAACAATGGGATCTGGAATATTTTTAACTCTCAAGGGAGAGAAAGCTTCTTTTTGACCAAGTTCTCTTAATTTATTTGCTAAGGAATCTATTGGTTCATCATTTCCACCAAATGCATCATAAACTGCAGTAAATTGTTTTGGTTTTAGTGCTGCAAATAAAGTACCGAGAGATTCTTTTAATTCGTTATCTGAGTCTACTGGCCATGTGGGAATGACTACTGCTTTTGATTCGGAAATTAAACTTGTTAATTCTTGCGGGTCAGAAGATCTTAAATCAATTAATTGAACCTGCGCATCTGCTTTGCTTATTCCATGAGATATAGCTTGACTTAGTCGATCACAATAACCATAGTCGCTTATATAGCAGACTGACACAAAATCATTGCCTTTGCTTTTATTACTACTCCATTCTAGATATTTTCCTTTCCAAAAATTGACCTGATTATGGAGCAAAGGCCCATGACCAACAGCTATTGTTTTTAATTCAGGTAGCTTATCTATTCTTTTAATTGCCTGCATAACGCTTCTAGCGTTTGGACCCATAAGGCAATCGTAATAAAAACGGAAATCATCGTATATTTCTTTTTGATCAGCGTCAAAAAATTCGTCAGAACAATAATGTAGTCCAAATGCATCGCATGTATAGAGAACATTTGTGCTGTGATCATATGAAAAAATGGTATCTGGCCAATGTAAATTTGGTGCGCTTATGAATTCAATATTATGTTCTAAACCACTATTAGGATTAGTTCCGAGATTTAAAAACTCTCCACTCTTAACCTCTAGACGTTTAAAAGGAATATGTATTTGGTCTTCAATAAATTTAAGTGCTAATTTCGATCCAACTACTGTAATATTTTGGTTTAATTCTAAAAGATTACCTATTAAACCAGAATGATCAGGTTCTGTGTGGCTAGTAATTAGATAATCAACTTCTTGCGGATTTACCTTTTTAAGTAATTCTTCAAACCATAATTTTTCGAACTTTGCGTGACTAGTATCAATAATTGCTAGTTTCTCGCCTTTAATAATAAAACTATTGTAAGTAGTTCCATTTCTCAAACCAAATTCAATATCAAATCTACTGCGATCCCAATCCAAAGATCTTATGGCACAAGAATCATCAGCAAAGTTTTGAGATTGAACCGTCAACTTGTTATTAGTTTGTGCCAATTTTGAATTACTTGTCTGGGCAGAGGCTATCATAGAATAATTAGCTTTATAAATTAACTTTAGTTATATAGAATATAAATTCGCGTGATTATTTTTGCGAAATAACCGAAATTACGCTTTTCTTTAATTTTTAATCTTCTTATTCTGGATAAATGACATCTCAACTAATTAAAAAAATAGTTACTGGAGATGAGATAAGAAATGCTTTTTTAAAATTTTATAGTGAAAAATTACATAAAATCATTCCAAGTGCATCTTTGATTCCAGATGACCCTACGGTTATGCTCACAATTGCTGGAATGCTACCTTTTAAACCAGTTTTTTTAGGTTTAAAAGAAAGACCATCAAAAAGGGCTACATCTAGCCAAAAGTGCATCAGAACAAACGATATAGAAAACGTTGGAGTTACAGCTAGACACCACACTTTTTTTGAAATGCTTGGTAATTTTTCTTTTGGAGATTATTTCAAACGAGAGGCTATTCAATGGGCTTGGGAATTAGTTACTAATATTTATCAACTTTCTGTTGAAAATATAATTGTGAGTGTTTTTCACGAAGACGAAGAGTCTGCAAAAATTTGGAGAGATGAAATTGGTATTCATCCAGATAGGATAGTCAAACTAGGTGAAGAAGATAATTTTTGGTCATCTGGCAAAACAGGTCCATGTGGACCTTGTTCAGAACTTTATTTTGATTTTCATCCCGAAAAGGGTCTGCATAATATTGATTTAGAAGATGGAGATCGTTTTATTGAATTTTATAATCTTGTTTTTATGCAATATAATCGTGACCCTAATGGAAAATTGACAGATTTAAAATTTAAAAATATTGATACAGGCATGGGTCTTGAAAGGATGGCTCAAATACTACAAAAAAAGCAAAATAATTATGAGACAGATTTAATTTTTCCCATCATTCAAAAAATTTGCGAGATTGCAAATATTGATTATTTTTCTACAGAAGATAAAAACAAAATTTCTTTAAAAATCATTGGTGATCATACAAGAGCTGTTATTCATTTAATTTCTGATGGTGTAGCAGCAAGTAATCTCGGCAGGGGATATATATTAAGACGGCTTATTAGAAGAATGGTTAGACATGGCAGATTATTAGGAATAACAAATGAATTTTTACCTCATATTGCTACTGTTGGGATCAATTTAATGCAAAATAATTATCCTGATTTAAAAAATAATAATGATTTAATTTTGAATGAGATAAAAATCGAAGAAATAAGATTTAGGGAAACTCTTGAAAGAGGAGAGAAATTGCTAGATGAGATAATTTCTTCAGGCCAGAAATTAATTTCTGGTTTTAAAGCTTTTGAACTTTATGATACGTATGGATTTCCTTTAGAACTTACTGTAGAAATTGCTGAAGAAAATAGTATCAGTGTAGATGTAAAGGGTTTTGAAGAAGAAATGAATGCACAAAAAGATAGAGCTAAAGCTGCTTCAAGTAATATTGATTTGACATTAGAGGGATCATTAGAGAGAGAAATAGATCTTTTTAACAAAACTGTTTTTAATGGTTATAAGTCACTCATTTCGGAAGCTGAAATAAAGGGTATATTTTTGGATTCAACATTAGTTAAGCAAGCAAGTGAAGGTCAGAAAGTTTTAATTGTTCTTGATCAGACAACTTTTTATGGAGAATCTGGCGGGCAAGTTGGTGATATTGGAACGATATTTTCAAAAGATGTAGAGGTCTTGGTTGATAATGTTGTGCGAAAGAAAAATGTTTTTTTACATTATGGAACGATCAAAAAAGGAATATTAACTATTGGACAAAAAGTTAAGACTAATGTTAGTCCCTCTAATAGAGCTAAGGCTGCTGCAAATCATACAGCTACTCATTTATTACAATCTGCACTTAAATCAGTTGTTGATGAAAGTGTTGGACAAAAAGGTTCATTAGTAGCTTTTAATAAATTACGATTTGACTTTAATTCCTCTAATTCTATTTCTAAAGATCAAATTTCTAAGATTGAGACTTTAGTTAACTCTTGGATTATGGAAAATCATGCCCTAGAAATAAAAAATATGTCTAAGAGTGAGGCTCTTGAAAAGGGAGCAGTCGCCATGTTTGGAGAAAAATATGATGATGAAGTGCGCGTTGTGAATGTACCAGGAGTTTCAATGGAACTTTGTGGGGGCACACATGTTAAAACTACATCCGAATTAGGTTCTTTCAAAATAATTAGTGAGGAAGGAATCTCAGCCGGAGTACGAAGAATCGAAGCATTATCAGGCCAATCAGCATTAGAATATTTCAGTGATAGAAATGCTTTAGTAAATCAATTAAGTGATTTGTTAAAGGCAAATCCTAATCAACTTTTTGAAAGGGTTAATAATTTGCAAGCAGAGCTTATCAATAAGAAGAAAGAGATACAAAAAATGAAAGATGAAATTGCATATATTAAATACTCTTCTATAAAATCATCCGCAGAAATAGTAAATTCTTTTTCAATTTTGGTAAATCAGATTGATGGATTAGATGGGAACTCATTGCAATCAGCAGCACTTAATTTAACTTCTAATTTAGGAAATAAAGCAATAGTGATTCTTGGGGGGATACCAAATCCAGAAAATAGAAAGTTGTTATTTGCAGTTTCTTTAGGTGATGATGCAGTAAAAATAGGATTGCATGCAGGTAAATTAATCAATGAGATTGCAAGAATTTGTTCGGGAGGAGGAGGAGGAAAGCCTAACTTTGCTCAAGCAGGTGCTAAAGATATTGATAAGTTAAGTGATGCTTTAGATTATGCTAAAAATTATTTGCAAAAAACATTAGATAGTCATTCTGATAAATAACTACTTTTTCTAAGACTAGTTTCGATTTGATCCATTAATTTCCTTGCTTCTTCAATAGTTAATTTTTTTTGATCAATTGCTGATTCAGTATTAATTCTTATAGATTCAACCAAAGAAGCTGAACTGTAATCTAATAATTGCAAAATTTCAGATTTACTTTCCTCTTTAATAATATTTTTGACCTTATATGAATTTTCTTGATTTATATCTATATGAACAACGTTTGTACTGCCAAATAAATTGTGCAAGTTTCCTAATGCTTCTTGATACGCTCCAGTCATAAAAATTCCAATTAGATAATCTTTATCTTCCTCTGGCTTATGCAAATTTAGTAATGATTTAATTTTTCCATTATCAATAAAATTATTTAGTTTCCCATCTGAATCACATGTTAAATCTGCAAAGTTGCCTTTGCAGAAAGGCTCCTCTAAGTGCCTATGTATTGGTACTACTGGAAAAATCTGATTGATTGCCCAGCTATCGGGAATAGATTTAAAGATAGATAAATTTGCATAATAAGTTGATGCAAGAGTTTCTGTAATTTCAGATAAATCAGGGTGATTAATTTCATCATTATTCAGGTTATTAGAAATTTCTTTTGCACAAGCCCAAGTAAGTTCTTCGGCATAAGCTCTTTCTGCCAAACTTAAAAATCCTAATCTAAAAGCGACTAAGCAATCTTCTTTAAACTTTTTTGCATCATTCCATAGTTCAATTATTTGAGATAAATTTATTTTTTTATTTTTAAGTTTTTTTAATTCATTGAAAGTTTCAAGTAAATTTGAAATTATTAATTGTTGATTTTTTTTATCAAAAATTTTTAGTTTTGAATTGACATGGCTTGTTCCTAAGACATTAAAAATTAAAACTGAACAATGACTAATTATTGCTCTTCCACTTTCTGAGATTATGGTTGGATGCTTGATATTATTTAATTCACATGAATCCTTAATAGTTGCAATTACATCGTTAGCATAATTTTGAAGCGAATAATTAGTAGAGGTGTTGGAGGAGGTTTTAGTTCCATCAAAATCTATTCCTAATCCTCCCCCAACGTCGATATATTGCATAGGGGCTCCTAGTTTGCATAGTTCAACATATATTTGACTAGCTTCTTGTAATGCGTCTTTGATCACAGCAATATCACTTATTTGACTGCCTATATGAAAATGGAGCAATTTCATTTCGTTGATAAGATTTGCTTCTTTTAGTTCTTTGATTGTCAACATAATTTCTGGGATTGATAATCCAAATTTGGAATTATCTCCAATAGATTTACCCCACCTACCGCTGCTTTTACTTGATAACTTTGCTCTAATTCCTATCAGTGGAGTAGCGTTAAGTTCTTGAACTGCTTGAATTATTCTTTTTACCTCATCTCGTTGTTCAATAACTATTATTGGATTTTTGCCCAGTTTTCTGGCCAAAGTAGCAATCTCAATATATTTTTTATCTTTATATCCGTTGCATATTAATAATGAATTTTGGTTTTCAAGAAGTGCAAGGCCAATTAATAGTTCTGATTTACTTCCTACTTCTAAACCAAAATTCCATTGGCTACCAAACTCTATTATCTTTTCTAGGACATTTTTCTGTTGATTACATTTGACAGGAAAAACACCTTGATAAATATTCTTATATTTATAGGTTTTTATTGCTTTAAAAAAAGAGTCATGTAATGCATTTATGCGATCTTTCAAGATATCGTTAAATCTTATGATTAATGGAGGATTTATTTCTCTACTCTTAAGTTCTTGGGCAAGCTTAAAAAGATCAATCTTATTTTCAGATTTTATATCTTTAGTTACTGATATATTTCCTTTGGAATTTATAGAAAAATATTTATCTCCCCATTTGTCTATGTTATAAGTCGAAATACTATCTTTAATAGTCCAAATATTCTTTAATTTTTTCGGTTCAAAATTGGTCAATTTATGTCTTAGTGATTAATAAATGTTTTTGAAAATAACTCAAAACAATATCTTTTATTTTAATGATTACTTGCCAAGTTACCACCCAAAAGTTGAATATACATAGAGTGATTATTAACTAAATGACCAAAGAGAGAACCTTTATTGCAATTAAACCAGATGGAGTTCAAAGAGGATATGTTTCTGAGATTATTGGCAGATTTGAAAAAAAAGGATTTAAATTGGTTGGATTAAAGCAATTAATTCCTTCAAAAGAACTTGCTCAAAATCATTATGGAGTACATAGAGAAAGACCCTTTTTTGGTGATTTAGTAGACTTTATTTCAAGTGGTCCTGTTGTAGCAATGGTGTGGGAAGGCGAAGGAGTTATTTTGAGTGCAAGAAAACTAATAGGTGCAACAAAACCTCTGGAAGCAGAGCCTGGAACAATTAGAGGTGATTTAGCTATTGATATTGGGAGGAATATTATTCATGGTTCTGATGGAGAAGATACAGCAAAATTTGAAATTGATCTTTGGTTTAACGAAGAGGAATTATGTGAGTGGGAAACTTCTGATTCGAAATGGCGATCTGAAAATTAAAATTTAAATCGCAAATCTATCTAAACTAAATTTTTCTAAAAAGCTTTTTTCTATTTCTTTGAGATTTTTATTTTGAACTATTTTCAAAAGAAGATCACTTGTTATTGCAGAAAATAAAACTCCATTTCTGTAATGTCCTGTAGCTATAAAAAGATTTTCAATTTTTGATTTTCCAATTATTGGTTTTAGATCTGGTGTGCAAGGTCTAAAACCCCACCAATGTTCCATTTGTGGCCAATTAATAGCTTCTGGCAATAATGAGCGAATGCCTTGTTGCAGTTGTTTTATTCCATTAGGAGTATTACCCTGATTAAATTTTGAATCTTTTTCAACTGTCGCTCCAACTATAATAAGTCCATCATCACGGGGAACTAGATAAGTTTTTGGACCAAAAATAACTCTTTTCAAAAAATTTGTTGGACCTTGTATTGATAGCATTTGTCCCTTTACAGGAAAGACTGGAATCTTATTAAAAATCTTTTTACTCCAAGCACCGCTGCATATAATTGCTTTTTCGCAGTTAATTTTTTTTATTTCCCCAGTGGCACATACAACTGTTGCGCCTGTAACTTTGTTTTTTTCGAATGTCAAATCCTTTACTTCTGATCCCTCTTGAAATTCGACTCCATGCAAGGAGCATGCTCTCTCAAGAGCACGCATCAGTCTTCTTCGGTTATCTATTTGACCATCTTGTTCAAAAAGTAAACCATGTTTCCAAATAGAATGCATTCCATTAATTTCTGTTTGAAGATCTTTGTGATTTAAATATTTTCCATATTCATAAGTGGGAAATTTTTCAAGATCTTCTTTGTTTTTAAAAGGAACTACTATGCCACATTTTCTTAAACCGCATTTAATATTACTATCTTGTTCAATACTTTTTATCCACTTTGGAATTAGATTTTGACTTTCTTGGCCAAATTTTAGTAATTCATCTTCGAGCCCTTCGGCATGAGTAGCTAACATTCCTGCAGCAACAAATCCAGCTGATTCATTTCTGTTTTTGCTTAAAACTAAAACTTTGAAGTTATTTCTGGAAAATTCATAAGCAATAGATAAACCTAAAAGTCCACCGCCAATGATTAATATTGAATTTTTGGTTTCTTGTGCCATTTAAAAATTAATATTTTTATTTGTGTTTTGGTCCTCTTTTCCTTTATATCCAATAATATTAATAAAGAGACTTTTGATAATGAACAATTTGGAATCTTGGGAAGCTGTGATTGGTTTGGAAACTCATGTACAGCTTAATACGAAAAGTAAAATATTCACATCTGCGTCAACAGCTTTTGGAGATGCACCTAATACTCATATAGATCCTGTAGTTTGCGGGTTACCAGGAACTCTTCCAGTCTTGAATGAGACTGTTCTTGAGTATGCTGTAAAAACTTCGTTAGCATTAAATTTAAACGTTGCAGAACATTGTAAATTTGATAGAAAACAATATTTTTATCCTGATCTGCCTAAAAATTATCAAATTTCACAATTTGATGAGCCATTAGCTGAAAATGGTTGGTTAGAGGTTGAAATAATTGAAAAGGACAAGGAACCCTATATCAAAAAAATTGGTATAGAAAGGCTACATATGGAAGAAGATGCCGGAAAACTAGTCCATTCAGGAAGTGATAGATTAGCTGGCTCTAAGTATTCTTTAGTTGATTACAATCGTGCCGGAATAGCACTTTGTGAGATTGTAAGTAAACCAGATATTAGATCAGGTAAAGAGGCATCTGAATATGCTTCAGAGATTAGAAGAACAGTTAGATATCTAGGGGTATCAGACGGAAATATGCAAGAGGGTTCATTACGCTGTGATGTCAATATTTCAGTTAGAAAAGGACCTAATGCTCCTTTTGGTACCAAAGTGGAAATAAAAAATATGAATTCATTTTCTGCAATTCAAAAGGCTTGTGATTATGAAATAGCCAGACAAATAGAAGTTTATGAAAATGGAGGAAAAATTCTCCAAGAAACAAGGTTATGGGATGAAGCTAAGCAATTAACGAAAAGTATGAGATTAAAAGAAGGTAGTAGTGACTATAGATATTTTCCTGATCCTGACTTAGGCCCAATTGAAATAACTAAAGCCCAACAAGAAATATGGTTTAAAGAACTACCAGAATTACCTTCACAGAAAAGAAATAAATACGTAAGTCAATTTGGATTGTCTGCATATGATGCAAGGGTAATTTCTGATGAAATAAGCATGGCAAACTTTTTTGAAGAAACAGTAGCAAATGGTGCCGAGGCCAAACTAGCTTCAAATTGGGTAACAAGTGATATTGTGGGCTATTTAAAATCAAACAAACTAAGTTTTAGTGAATTAAAGCTTAGTCCTGAGAATCTTGCTGAAATGATTAATATGATTTCAAAAAATATAATTAGTGGAAAAATTGCTAAAGAAATTTTACCTGAACTTATTCAAAAAAATATTTCTCCGAAAAAATTAGTTGAAGAAAAAGGGTTGGCAATGATATCTGATTCTTCAAGTATTTTACCAATAATTGATGAACTGATAAATGAACATCCAAATGAAGTTGAAGCATTTAAAAATGGCAAAACTAAGTTACTTGGTTTTTTTGTTGGTCAACTTATGAAAAGAACAAAAGGTAAAGCTGACCCGAAACTTGCAAATAAACTTCTTATGGAAAAATTGAATAGCTAAAGCTTAAAGAAGCTCTTTTATTGTATTTATCCATTTATTTTGATCATCCGAATTATCTAAAATAATATCTGAAAATTTTCTTTTTTCTTCAAAACTTAATTGAAAATTTATTAGTTTATATGCTTCTTTTTCGCTAATTTTATCTCTTGTGATAAGTCTTTTTTTTTGTAGTTCTTTAGGACATTTAACTAACCATATTTCAGTGCAAATATCTTCAAATTTTGCTTCAAACAATAATGGAATAGCCAATACTATAGTTTGATTATTTCTGTATTGACTGCATTCTTTTATCATTCTTTCTTTAATTAAAGGGTGAAGCAGTTTTTCAATCCATTCCTTGCTTGCTGAATGTTTAAAAATAATGTTCCTTAAAAGTTTTCTATTTATTTCCCTTTTTGAATTGCTTTTATTATCAATAATTTTATTTCCAAAATAATCTAAAATTTTCTTATATCCATACGTATTTGGTTTGATTAATTCTCTTGAAAAATGATCTGCATCTAATATTGGTATGTTTTTATGTTTTCTAATGTAATTAGTTATGGTTGTCTTCCCACTTGCAATACCACCTGTTAAACCAATTCTTCTTTGGTTGTTTTTTAATTTTTGAAGAATATCCATATAATTAATAATAATCTAATTACTTAGTGTCTTTAGTATTAAAGAGTAGTTAGTATGAATTAAAATACCAAAAAGTTTGAGCCAGTTAGATTCCAATTGGTCGTTTGTTGATGACAGTAAGGTAACACCTAAGGGGTTTCTTTTTGCTGGGATATCTGCTGGTTTAAAAGCTTCTCAAAAAAAGGATTTAGCACTAATACTCGCTCCAGAAGGAAGTATTTTTAGTGGAATGTTTACCCAATCAATAGTTCGCGCTTCTTGTGTGGATATTTGTGAGGAAAGGATTAAAACAACTTCAGGTTTTGTAAGAGCAATACTAATTAATTCTGGTCAAGCAAATGCCTGTACAGGAGATCTTGGCATTCAACATTTGCAAATTGCTACAGGAAAGATTGCGGAACTTTTAGGAATAAAAGAAGAAGAAGTTTTAATGTGCTCAACTGGTGTAATTGGTGTTCCAATACAAATAAATAATCTAGTAAAAAATCTGCCGAATTTAGTTAGTGATTTAAAGGATAATAATTTTGAAAATGCAGCAGAAGCAATTTTAACTACTGATTTGACTTTGAAAAAAGTGTCAATAGAGACGATTATTCAAGGTAGAAAAATAAAAATAGCAGGATTTGCAAAAGGTTCAGGAATGATTTACCCCAACATGGCTACAATGCTTGCTTTTCTAACCTGTGATGCGGGTATTCAAAAAGAAGAATGGGACAAAATGATTGCTATTGCGGTTCAAAAATCTTTTAATGCAATATCGGTTGATGGAGAGACAAGCACAAATGATTCTTTTGTTGGAATAAATGCAGGAGAGAAAATTGAAAAAAGGTTTTTTCCAATTATCCAAGAAGGGATTGATATTGTATGTCAGAACTTGGCAAAAAATATTGCGAGGGATGGAGAGGGAGCAAATTGTTTATTAGAAGTTTTGGTTCAAGGAGCAAAAACTACAGATGATGCAATTATGCTCGCGAAATCTATTTGTAATTCTGCCTTGGTAAAAACTGCGATACATGGTTGTGATCCGAATTGGGGACGAATCATTTCTGCTGCAGGTAATTCTGGAGTTAAATTTAATTTAAATCACGTTGACTTGTATATTGGAAACGCTCAGATTTTGGAAAACGGAAAGTTAAATAAATATGATCCACAAAAAGTCACAGACTATATTAAGTCCAGAATGAAAGGTAGATATTTAGTAGATGATATTGTAAAAATTGCGATTAATCTAAATTCTGGCGAATCAAAAGGCACAGCTTGGGGGTGCGATCTTTCTAAAAAATATGTTGAAATAAATAGCGAATATACTACTTAAGTTTTAGTAAATCTAAGGGTAGATATTCATTCATATAAAGAAACAGTATTGTTAAAGTTCCAATTACAGAGCCTATAAAACCTCCAAAAAAATTAACTAATAATCCAGATTGTGTAATTATTGCTTCTTCGTTTTTTTCTTCTTCTTCAAAGTTAGGAGAATCAACTACTTTTAAGCGCTGATTGGTTGATGGTTGTTTAAGTTGTTGGTGTCGGATGAGGGCTTCGAAATCAGGCATGGAATTTGTGAGGCAATTGAACAATAAGCAGACCAGCCCGTCATTCGACGAGGATCTGATCTACCTAAATCGTCTACAGCTTCAAATACAGCGTTGCCCGAGGCTTCTGCTTTATCAAATGCTGAAAGTAAGGGTATAAATGTATCAAAAACATATAAACCAAAATTTTCTAGAGCTGCTTTGGCTTGTTGCGCTGCTTTTTGCTGTCTAAAATCAACTTTTACTATTACTACAGCATGGTTAACTTTTAAGTTGCTTAATAAATTAGCTAGTTCAACAGTTAATTCTACTGATCTTGCTTTTGCAGTTGTAGGTAAGATAACTAAATCTGAACCATACGCTAAGTGTTTAAGTTCTTCTTGATCACTGCTAGCTTGGCCATCAGTTATTACAATTTCTGATGATCTTGATGCTTTAGCAGCTGAACTGACGGGGAAAACTGGAAATGGAAGATTGCCTCTTGATGCGTATGCTAAAGCAGATCTATTCTTGTCGGCATCGACTATGCAAACTTTTTTACCTTCAGAATGCCAAACACTAGCAAGGTGAATACTTGTACAGGTCTTGGCCACCCCCCCTTTTTGTCCGCAAACGGTAATGAACAATTTTTTATTTTTATTTCTCTTACTTTGGAGAATAATTTCTCAATGTCAAGAGAAATTGATTTTTAATGCTTTAAAACTTATTTTTTGAAATATTTTTAAGAAGTTAATATTTTTAGATAACCTTATAAAGTTCCTTATTTAAATTGGCTAGTGAAGAAAAGAATTGGATTAGGTACGTGGTCTTGGGGGAATAAGCTTTTCTGGAATTACCAATCTACAAATGATGATGATTTACGTGAGACATATAATGAAGCCTTACTAAGAGGTTTCGATCTAATTGATACTGCAGATTCTTACGGTACTGGAAATCTTCAGGGTAGAAGTGAATTGTTGATAGGAAAATTTTTACTAAATACTCCTTCAGCAAAGAAAAAAAGAATTCAAGTAGCAACCAAACTTGCACCTTATCCCTGGAGAATAGGTAACAGAGGTTTTAATAAACCTTTTTTGAAAAGTTTAGAAAGACTTAATAACAAATTAGATATAGTTCAATTACATTGGTCAACTGCAAAATACAATCCTTGGCAGGAATTAGACCTGTTGAATAATCTTTGCGATTTAAAAGATGAAGGCTTTGATTTTCAAATAGGCTTATCAAATATAGGCCCTAAAAGATTGATGAAATTAATTAATTTTTTAGCAAAAAGAGATCAGAGCCTAAAGAGTGTTCAAATACAGTTTTCTTTGCTTGCTCCCGATTTAGGAAAACAATATCAAGTAAAAAAAATTTGCGACGAAAATAATATTGATTTCTTTGCTTATAGTCCTTTGTCCTTTGGAATACTTTGTATTGATCCTGATAAAGAACAGAATAAAGAAAAAAGTTTTATTCGTAATGCATTATTTGAAAACTATAAAAAACCAACATATGAATTGCGGAGGTGTTTAAAAAGAATTGCAAATCAAAGATCAGTTTCCCAAGCGCAAGTAGCAATTAATTGGTGTTGTTATCAAGGAGCTATTCCGCTTGTTGGAATGCGAAAAAAATCTCAAGTTATAGATGTATCGAATGTATTCAAGTGGAATTTAAATAAAAGTGAATTTAAGGTACTTCAGGAATTGTCAAAAAAATGTTTAAAAAAAATGCCTAAAAATCCTTTTTCAAGCATTTAATTAAATTTTTAGCTAGATATTTTCTTATTTTTTTTTATTTGACAACCACTATTCCATAGTTCATTGGGAAATTTTTCGCCAGTGAATCTAATAACTTTTGGTTTGAGATTTATTATCAAGTCATTCAGTTTTTTATTAGATTCCATTTTGCAAGATTCGATTTTTTAATAAGATAAATTAATTTAAAACTTATCTTCTCAGTATTTATACTTATAAAATTAAAAAAATTCTTTTTAATACAAGCATTTGCAGCAATATTTACAAACTAATAAATTATCTATTACAACTTCTTAGTTATTTTAAAAAAAGTGGAGTCCTTCCAGACTCCTCGTATCATTTGGTTGATAAGGCTGATATAACCCCATCTCCTTTAGGATCAAGCAGCAACTGGTGCTGTTTGACGGGAGAAACTAACGATTTTGTTAGCATTTGTGTTTTTGCTCTAACCGAGCCGGCTTCAGTCACCTTCCTTATGCCCCGTCGAAACCATTACAACCCCAAATAGTGGAGTTGAGCGGAATCGAACCGCTGTCCGAAACATCGGTTGAGATCACCTAGTCCAATTGGACATTTATATTCTGACAGGCAAAATGGTTATTGAATAGTTTTTTTACTAAGTTTTATCGTATATGAATGTAGTGGCATCATCTCCGGAGGGACTAGAGAAATCTTTAGCAGAAGAAATTGCAAATTTAGGCGGCTTTAATATTAATACTTATAAAAGATTTATTAATTTTGAATGTGATTTTGAAACTTTTTATAGAGTTCATTTCTATTCCAGATTAGCTTTTCGTTTTTATAGAGAAATTGCAAGTTTTAATTGCTATGACAAGCAATCTTTATATGCGGGGGTTAGAGATTCATTTGATTGGTTAAATTGGTTGCACTTTGATAAAACGTTTAATGTTCAAGTGACTGGGAGAACATCTTCATTAAGTCATACTCATTTCACTGCTCTTGAAGTAAAAAATTCTATAACTGATTTGCAACAGGCAGTTTGGAATAAAAGATCAAATATTTCTCTAGCTAATCCTGATTTTATAATTCATCTGCATTTAAATAATAATAAAGCAATTCTCAGTCTTCAAAGCAGCGTTGAGAGCTTACACAAAAGAGGCTATAGACCCGCAATTGGAAATGCTCCATTAAAAGAAAATTTAGCTTCTGGATTGATAAATATGACTCAATGGAATGGCAAAGTTCCATTAATAGATTTTATGTGCGGTTCGGGAACTTTTTTAATTGAGGCAGTCAACCAATACCTTGGAGTTCCCATAAATATTGATCAAGTATATCTTTTTGAGAATTGGTTGGACTTTAGGAAAGATATTTATCTTAATGAAAAAAATAAGGCAAAAAATAAAATTATAAATTATGAAAAATTGCCAATAATAATGGGATGTGAAATTAATAAAAAGGTTTTTGAGCAGGCGAATGTAAACATATCATTAGCTGGACTAGAAAATTATATTGAGCTTATAAATAATGATTTTTTAGCACTCCAATTAAGTTGCACACCTGGGATAATCATATGTAATCCTCCGTACGGCAAAAAATTAGGCGATGAAAATGAATTGATATATTTATATGAACAAATGGGAATCTTCCTAAAGAATAATTTTTCAGGTTGGGAATTTTGGCTGCTAAGTGGAAATCCAAAACTAACAAAATATTTGAAAATGAAATCTTCATTGAAAATTCCTGTTAGCAATGGGGGAATAGATTGTAGATGGATAAAGTATTTAATAAGGTAATTTATTTTTTGCCTAAAACGGCTTTTGTTGTCTTGCCTAAACCCTCTAATGTTTGAGGAAGATATGGTCCTTTTGCTAATTTTCCTCCAAGTTTTAAACTTAAGCCTGCAAGAACTAAATCGATAAATATTATGAGTAATAAATTATATTCAATATTCCAGTTATTATATTTTGTTAGAAAAAGGTAGAAAATAATATGGATGCAAATTAGTACTAATAATAATAATGTGCTGCCAATTGCCAAAAATATTCCACCACTAATTAATCTTCTTTTTTCTCTATCTACTTCTTGAAGAGCTATTCTTACATGCAAATCCATAACTGAACTTGCGATCGCTGAAATTCTCGAGGCGGTATTTGCAAAGTTTTTATTTTTTGGTTTTTCCATATTATTTTCTACCACTATTTAGGAGCGTTCCTATTAGTAAACCAATACCAGCCGCAATAGCAATAGATAATAATGGTTTTTTTCTTATAGGACTTTCTATTTTTGGTCTAAGTGTATCGTTAAGTTCTTCTAATAATTCTTCTAATTGACTTTCTATAGGCTCAATTTTTTCTGATATTTCCCAATTGTTTTCTCTTATTGAATCAATTATTTCAAATAGTTGGCTTTTTATTCTAATTGCTGAGGTTCCGCTATGGCTAGCTATTACTTCAACCAAATCATCAATACTCCCTTTTGTGGCTTCAAGGGTTTGTTGTGCAATGTTAGGCCATTTTTCTTTTATTAAAGGTATTAAACTGTCAATTTTTTCGAGTAACCATTTTTCCGAGAGAACCTCTCTTTCAGGAAGATTAGAGTTATCTTCTTTATCTTCTGCTTCTTTGGGAGGATGATAAGTCTCCATTATTCAAACTTATTTATTTTAAGATTAGACCCATTTTCTTAATTTGGAACCCTTATCTAAATAATTGTGGGATTTATATAGAATAAAAACATATAAAAGTTTATTTACATTTTATTTATCTACTCTGTTCTGCAAGAAGCTTTTGTTAAGCTATTACAGGAATTATTAAATGAGTTTAAATTTCATCATGGATATTACATTTGCATCATTAATTTTTGCATCTCGCACAATCCCTACAGATTTTGGATTAATAGCTGCAGCTATTGCTGGAGCTGGAAGTTTGCTATTCATCGCTTTAAGATTTGTTCCTGATGCAGGTAATTAAATAAAAGAGACCATCTTTAATAAAAAATATCTTTATCTAAACTTTGTTTTGCAAAAAGATTTAATTTATTTATCAACTACATAATGGATAAATGGGTTTTGCTGGAACATGAAGTTTATAATGCTAAGTCTAAAGATATTCATTATGATTTTCTTGTTGAAAATGGAATAGATTGTTTAACTTGGAAATTTTTAAAACTACCTTTATTAAATCAAGCTTCTGTAGAAATTTCTAAGCAGCCAAATCATAGACTTATATGGCTATCTAGGATAGAACATGAACTTTCTGATAATAGAGGTTTTGTAAAAAGAATTGATCATGGAATATTTAAAAACGTTTCTACAGACTTGGACTCTGAAAATTATCGATTCATTTTGGATGGTGAACTTCTTTATGGCTTGTTTGAAATTTCGGCTAATTCTTGTAGATTAAGGAAAAATTATTAATATTCATTTATAAATAAACGTAATATTTCTATTGAGAATTTTTGCAAATTAGTTATTCTTATTTAGCTATTGAGACTTGAGATTGGTACATATCAATCAGGTCGAGTTTGAAAATTTTAAATCTTTTGGGGGAAATGTAAAAATTCCTCTTGAAGAAGGCTTCACAGTGGTTACAGGCCCTAATGGTTCTGGGAAAAGTAATATATTAGATGGAATTTTATTCTGTTTAGGTCTGGCTAATAGTAGAGGGATGAGGGCTGAAAGATTACCAGATCTAATAAATAACTCCAAAGTTAAAGAGGGTAAGTCATCAGAAACATCTGTATCAGTAAAATTTAATATTCAAGATTGGTCTCCCAGAGAGGACCTTCCGCCTTTGGAACTAGAAGAAGAAGAAATTGCCCTTAATAAAGGTCAAAAAGAATGGGTAGTTTCTAGAAAATTAAGGCTTATGCCAGGTGGTTCTTATGCTTCTACTTATACTTCTGATGGCAAACAATGTACCTTGCTACAAATACAGAGAATATTAAGAGATATTAGTGTTGATCCTGAGGGCAGCAATGTTGTTATGCAGGGTGATGTAACAAGAATAGTATCAATGAATAATAAGGAAAGAAGAAATCTTATTGATGAATTAGCAGGAGTCGCACTTTTTGATACAAGAATAGAACAAACTAATGCAAAATTAAATGACGTTTTTGAAAGACAAGAAAGATGTGAAATTTTAGAAAATGAATTGCAATCTAGTAAAAATAAGCTTGAAAAAGAATGTGAAAAAGCAAAGCGATATAAAGAGTTAAAGGCAAAACTATTACAAATAATAGAATTAGAGAAAGTTCTCATTTTTGAAAATCAAGTTAAGCATGTTGAATCTATAGAAAAAAAAGAAAGTGAAATTGAAAAAAATAAAATCTTGTTTAATAAAGAAAAAGAATCTATTAGTAAAGAAATATCAGTTTTAGAAGATGCTTTGAAAATACTTGTTAATGAGCTTAAGGAGAAAGGAGAGGATAAATTGATAAAAGTTAATTCTGATATTGGAAGTATTAATTCTAGCTTGAGAGAACTTGATAGGATATCAAGTTTGAATAAAGAAGAAGGTATTAAATTACAAAAACAGAGAGATGAAATTGCTATTTCTAAGAGGGATATCGAGTCAGAAAAGATGAGACAAGAAAATTTCGATGATAATTTTTTAAATCAATTGAACTTGCAAATTGATGATCTCACTTTAAAACACAAACTTTCCAGAAAAAAACTTTCTGACGCAGCTGGAGAATCTGGAGAATTCTCAAAACAAAGTATCAAATTAAATACAGAGCTTGAAAGTATAAAAAATCAAATTAATCCTTTGGAAATAAAAAAAAGGAAAATTGAAGAAGAAACTATTCAAAATAATATACAAAAAGATGAGATATTGTCACAGATCGAATCCTTAGAATTAGAACAGGAGAAGCTTTTTCAAGGAAATCAAAGCAAAAAAGAGACATCAGATACAAAGAATAAAAACCTGGCAACTAACAGCGCAGAAATTAATTCTTTAAAAAATGAAATTGATTTATTAATTAAAACCAAATCAAGGCTAAACAATGAGCAATTAAGGCTTGAAAAGGATTTATCTAGATTCGAAAGCAGAAAGGAAGCTTTAAACGAATCTAGAGGTTCATATGCCCTCAGGATTCTCTTAGAGGCAGGGTTAGAGGGTATACATGGTTATGTAGCTCAACTTGGAGAGGTCAGTGAGAAAAATAGATATGCATTAGAAATTGCTGCTGGAAATAGGTTAGGACAAATAGTTGTTGATAATGATCATATTGCTGCTAAAGCAATTGAAATTCTTAAAAAGAAGAAAGCGGGAAGATTAACTTTTTTACCTTTAAATAGAATTAAAAGTCAAAAAAAGAATTATGCGATTTCAAGATCTGAAAATAACAGAGAGAATGGATTTATTGATAAAGCTATTAATCTAATTACTTTTGATGAAGTTTATTCAGATGTTTTTCGATATGTTTTTGGAGATACTTTGGTTTTTTCAGACTTATCTTCAGCTAGGTTGTCTACACAAAAAAATAGGTTGGTTACCTTAAGTGGTGAATTATTAGAAGTAAGTGGTGCTATTACAGGAGGTAGTAAGTTAAATAAAGATTTGGCTTATAGGTTTGGAATTAATAATGATATTGATGATTCCAGTCCTATAAAAGAAAGATTATTAGTTATCGAAGAAGCTTTAAAAGAGTCAAATAATGATTTGATACTAAAAAATAATAGACTAAGTAAATTAAATTCTAATCGCAGTCAAATTATTGAGGATTGTGCCTCATTTAATAAAGAAATTGAAGTAAATCAAGATTCTCTTAAAGTTGTCTCGCAAAGAATTGAGGATTGTAAATCGAGATTAAATAAACTTGATACTGCTAATAATTTATTAGTTAACGAGTTAGGTCTTTTAAAAAATGAATTGCAGCCTTATCACGATAAGTTTAATCAACTACAAACCATTCAAAAGGCAAATTATGAAAAAAATCAAAAATCATCATTAATATCTTTTAATGACGATTTTAATAATCTTGATAAAAAACTTGAATTACTTATTAAGGAGAGAAATACATTATTAGATAAAAAGAATCAATTTGCTTTAGATAAAGAGCGTATCAATAATTCATTAAAAATTACTTTAATACAAGAAAAAAACTTGCAGGAATCTATTAAACAACTCGCAATTGCTCATAATGAATGGGTAGAAAAAAGAGATCAATTTAAAAAAGAACTTTTAGATCTCGATATTCAAAAAAATTCTCTAGAGAGGGATTTAGGTTTATTGAGAAGGAAAAGAGATGAATTAAACGCTTCAATTTCAAATAAAAGGCAAGAATATAATAACTATCTGTTGAAGCTTGAATATCTTGAAAGGGATATGCATTCTCTTAAAGAAGAGATAAGAAGCGAGAAAATAAAATTAGAAAATTATAAAAAAGATTTACCTAATCCTTCCCCGGAGTTTGGAGAATATGAAGGGAAGAGTCTGGAATCTTTGCAATCAGAAATTTCGATCATAAATGCAAAACTGCAAAGCTTAGAACCTGTTAATATGTTGGCTCTTGATGAATTAGAAGAATTAATTGAGAGATTAAAAGGTTTGCGAGAAAAATTGGAAATTCTATCTAATGAAAGATCTGAATTATTGCTGAGAATAGAAACTGTATCTACGATGCGACAGGAGGCTTTTATGCAAGCATTTACAGAAGTTGATAAGCATTTTAGAGAAATTTTTGCAAATTTATCTGATGGAGATGGTTTTCTTCAACTTGAAAATCCTAATTCTCCTTTAGAAGGAGGATTAACTTTAGTGGCTCATCCTAAAGGGAAAAATGTCAGAAGATTAGCCTCTATGTCAGGTGGAGAAAAATCATTAACTGCTTTAAGTTTTTTATTCGCTTTGCAAAAGTATAAACCTTCACCTTTTTATGCATTAGATGAGGTTGATAGTTTCTTAGATGGTATAAATGTTGAAAGATTGTCAAAATTAATATCTAATCAGTCATCAAATGCTCAATTTATAGTCGTAAGTCATAGAAGGCCTATGATTAGTGCGTCTGAACGAACAATTGGGGTTGCGCAAGCAAGAGGTGCGAATACTCAAGTTCTTGGGTTACCAAATGCTGCATAAACACACTTTTTTAAATTTATACGTCAGAATGATAAAAAGAAATTTATGAGCTTGTCTAACACATCTGCTAATAAGAATTTCCCTAACTCTGTTCCTAGCGAACGTTTATGGTTAAGGTCAGAATTAATGGGAACTCAAGTGATAACTACTGATACTGGTAGGCGTCTAGGCGTAGTTGGCGAAGTTGTTGTTGATATCGATAGAAGAGAGGTGGTCGCTCTGGGGCTAAGAGATAATCCACTTACAAGATTTTTACCAGGTTTGCCAAAATGGATGCCTTTAGAAAGTATAAAGCAAGTTGGAGATGTCATATTAGTTGACTCCCTAGATTCTTTGAGTGAGAGTTTTTCTCCAGAAAGATATGGGAAGGTAATTAATTGTCAAGTGATTACAGAATCTGGTCAACTTTTGGGAAGAGTTCTTGGCTTTTCTTTTGATATTGAGACTGGGGATTTGATATCTCTTGTCATGGGTGCTGTTGGTGTTCCGCTTTTAGGGGAGGGAGTTTTAAGTACTTGGGAAATACCTGTTGAGGAAATTGTAAGTAGTGGTACTGATAGGATTATTGTTTATGAAGGTGCCGAAGAAAAATTGAAGCAACTAAGTAGTGGACTACTTGAGAAACTTGGAGTCGGGGGTTCTTCTTGGGATGAAAGGGAAGCAAATGGATACTCAGCAAATCTTGTACCTGTTGAGAATCAGTTACTTTCAGGTTCTGAATCAGAACAGCAAAACAATTTGGTCGAGGAATATGAAGAAGTTGTTGAACAAGATGATTATGAAGATGATTATGAAGATGAACTTGAATATGTTGAAATAAAGGGTTCTTCAGAGGAAATAAATAACAGAAAAAAGCTATATATGGATAATGATTATTCTGATCAGATCGAGAATCAAAATAGTGTGAGTTCAATAGATGAAAAAAACAATATTGATCTTAAGCAAAAGAAAAAATCAAATACTAATTTTGCTTCGAAAAGACCAATTCAAAATGCTACTGAAACTTTAGATATTGAACCACTAGATGAACAAAATTTAGTTCAAGATAATAAAAAATTAGAAAAGTTTGAAATTGATGATCCTTGGTAATTGTTAAAGTTTTTCTATTGAATTAACAATTATAGAAGCAAGTTTTTTTGCAGCACCTTTATCGCCTCTTTCTTTTTTTAGATTTTCTCTAATACTTTTTAATTGCTCTCTATTGTTAATAAGAAATAATACTTCACTTGCAATTTTTATTGGCGAAATATTACCTATCCTTTCAGGGACAATCATTCGTTTAGCTTTTATATTTGGCCAAGCAAAAAATTTCTTTTTTTTAAAATAGAAATTTTTAATTATAAAAGTTAGGAATCTATTAATGAATGAAATTTTTCCAATTACTCCAAAAATTCCATCCCATGCATTCATCATGTTTAAATGTTGAGTTGGTAAAACGACTAACATTGGAAGACTAATTGCTGCTAATTCTGCAGTATTTGCTCCAACAGTTGTAATTGCAAGATCACATTCTTTTAATATTTCATAGCAAGGATGTTTCTTGATTAGATAAATCTTTGTATTTTTTGATGTTTCAATTACATAATCAAAATGAGAGTCTTTGAAGTTTTTAATTGTTTTGATTTTTGATGAGTAATATTTAGCAATTGGATTTTTATTGCTTTGAAAAAATAAATATTCACTTTTATCAGTAGTTGGAGCAATGGGAATTATAAAATTAATATTTTGATTTTCTTTAGCGATATGATCTGCAACTTCTAAGAAGAAAGGAATTCCAACAGAAAGCTTTGCTTTCTTAGAACCGGGCAACAATGCAATGTAGTGTTTTTCTTTATTTCTTAATGATATTTCGCTATTAAGTTTGATATCTGCCATTAAATCGCCAATGACTTTACATTTATATTTATATCTTCTAGGTATTAACTCTTTTACTTTTACATTCATAGCAGCAATTTCGTTGGTCCATTTAGGCCATCGCGAAACCCATTCAGCATATGTGATATTTATATAACCTAATCTTTTGGCTAATAAAATGCTCCAAAATTGATCCCCACCAAGGAAAATAACCACCCCTTTTTTTGGCCAGTTAGCAAAAGAATGTGGCTTTATTAATAATTTCCAAAAACTTTTGGATTTTGTAATTAATTCGAATTTATTCCATGACTTTGCAACTAAAAACTCTTTACCAGTGGCATTTGGGCAGGGAACAAGGACTAACCTAAGGGTGAGATCGGGTTTATCGTCATCACATAGTGATTTATTTATTTTGTTAAGCTCATCCACTACAGGATTTACCCATGTAGTCAATTCACCAGGACCATTGGAAATTATAACTACTGCAACTGATTTTTTTTTCATTGCAGTTAAACCAGAATACATTAAATGCGGACGGCGAGACTTGAACTCGCAAGGCCGAAGCCACACGCTCCTTAGACGTGCGCGTCTACCAATTCCGCCACGTCCGCAAAGGGTTTTCAGCAACCGGGCGATGCCTAAACCTTAAAAATATCATACATTATTGGCTGAAATAAGCATTTAGTTCGAAAAGAGTTTTTTTGAATATTATGAATAATTTTTCTATTGCATAAAACAAATATTTATACATATATAACGTTTTAGGTTGTATTGTAAAAAATGTCCTCTGATCACTAAAAAATTTTGTTTAATATTTTGGCAAATAATTTTTTATTTTAAGTCATTTCATTTCTTCAATTTTATTTTCATAATGGTTGAAAAAGTTTTAATTGCTAATCGTGGAGAAATAGCTTTACGAATTGTCAGAAGTTGTAGAGAACTAGGTATTGCAACCGTTGCAGTTTTTAGCACTGTAGATAAAAAAGCATTGCATGTTCAGCTTGCTGATGAGGCGGTTTGCGTCGGAGATTCATTAAGTAATAAGAGTTATTTAAATATTCCAAATATACTTGCTGCTGCTACATCGAGAGGAGTTGATGCTATTCATCCAGGTTATGGATTTCTTGCGGAAAATGATAAATTTGCTGAGATGTGTAATGATCACGGCATAGTTTTTATTGGCCCATCTCCTAAAGCTATTAGATCTATGGGAGATAAATCTACAGCTAAAGAAACAATGGAAGCAGTTGGAGTTCCAACAGTACCTGGTAGTAAAGGCTTGTTATCAAATGTTGATGAGGCTTATAAATTGGCAGATGATATTGGCTATCCAGTAATTATTAAAGCGACTGCTGGAGGAGGTGGAAGAGGTATGAGGTTGGTTGAAAACTCTGATAATCTAGAAAAAATGTTTAAAGCAGCTCAAGGCGAAGCAGAAGCAGCTTTTGGTAACGATGGTCTATATATGGAGAAATTTATTAAGAAGCCAAGACATGTAGAAATTCAAATTTTGGCCGACAGGTCGGGTAATGTAGTTCATTTAGGAGAGCGAGATTGTTCAGTTCAAAGAAGACATCAGAAGTTGCTAGAAGAGTCTCCCAGTCCTGCAATTAACACTGAGCTAAGAAAAAAAATGGGGAACGCAGCTATTGCTGCTGCAAAAAGTATCGGCTACGAAGGAGCGGGGACAGTTGAATTTTTAGTTGATGATGATGATAATTTTTATTTTATGGAGATGAATACTAGGATTCAAGTTGAACATCCAGTTACTGAAATGGTTACAGGAGTTGATTTAATAGCAGAGCAAATTAAAATCGCAAGCGGAGCAAATTTGGAATTTAATCAGGATGATATTCAATTAAATGGTCATGCCATTGAATGTAGAATCAATGCTGAAGATCCTTCTCACAATTTCCGACCATCACCTGGAAAAATAACTGGGTGGCTTCCTCCTGGTGGCCCTGGTGTAAGGGTGGATAGCCATGTGTATACAGGCTATGAAATACCTCCTTTCTATGACTCATTAATTGGTAAATTAATAGTCTGGGGAAAAGATCGTAATACAGCAATTAAACGCATGAATAGGGCTTTAAATGAATGTGCGGTCACTGGTATTCCTACAACAATAAACTTTCATCTAACTTTACTGAATAAATCTAAATTTAAGCAGGGTAAGATACACACTAAATATGTAGAAGAAGAATTATTGCCAAATTACTGATAAATAATTAATTATTTCTATGAAATATGAGAATGTAATGCAAGTTTTATGAGCCCTTGCTGACCGACTAAAATTTCCCTTAAAAAGCTTATAACTCCGATCCAAATTACGGGTCCAACATCAACACCTCCAATAGGAGGAATTAGTTTTCTTGTTAAATTAAGAATGGAGCTTGATGGTATTGAAATTAATAACCATAAACCTTTACTTAAATCAATTTTTGGGTACCACGTAAGTATTAATCTTATTAGAAAAACTATAGTTAGATATGAGAGAGAAATTCCTAAACTAATATCTAAAATTTGAAGAGAGTTAACAACCAAGAAATCACAATTATTTAACTCATCTTAATAAATAACCCATTGAAACGTATTTAATTCGTATTATAAATTGAGAATTTAATATCTAAAAAGTGTTTCAAATCTCAAATTTATTACTAGCCGCAGATTTTTCTGCTGAAGTTGCAAATAATTCCGCAGTTGGAATGATAGGTAGTTTTATTGCCGCCGCTTTACTTATCGTTATTCCAGCCACTGCATTTTTAATTTTTGTCAGTCAGAAAGATTCTCTCGATCGTACTTCTACTGGAAGACGCTAGTTTTTATAGAAGTTTTAAGTACACTATATATATAGGGGATTTAAGTAACCCTTTTAAAAATAATATTTTGGAGAAAGAATGTGGTCAATGCTAGTCTCAACTGGGCCAGTATTGTTGGTATTGTCCTCGCTGTATGTGGTGGAGGCCTTTATTTTTTAAGGTCTTTTAAACCTGCATTAGCAAGAGATTATGATGTTTTCTTTGCAGCAATAGGACTTTTGTGCGGGGGAATATTATTTTTTCAAGGCTGGAGGTTAGATCCCATACTTCAGTTTGGTCAGTTTTTGTTGGCAGGAACCACAGTTTTTTTTGCATATGAAAGTGTGCGATTGAGGGGAGTCGCTACTGATCAAGCTAGAAGGTCATCTTATTTTGATGATGATCCTATTGCTGATGTGCCTAGAAATTCTAGAAGTCGATTTAATCAAGATTACGATAGGTTTGAAGAGGCTGAAAGGCCATCAAGAAGATTTAAACCTCAAGAAGACGAATTTGAAGAGGACTATATGGAGGGAAGATCGCGTAGAAGGAATGTTTCAAGAGCTATACCTTCTGCAGCTGCAAGTAGAAGCAGGCCATCGATAAGAGAAGAAGGTCAGTTTGAAAATGAGGAACCTATAAGAAGAAGAAGAAGACAGACTTCTGAAGAAAAAATTAGTAATCAATCAGAAAGAAATAACTTTGGTGAGAGACGCAACTCATCTCGCAATGCAGTTAAAACAGGATCAAGACCTAGAACAAATCGTTCAGTTTTGAAACAAGATAATATTTCTTCGCCTGATGATTCTTCTCCATTGAGAAAGAAACCCACAAGATCTTCTATTAGGCAGCAAACTTCAACAGCTCAAGTAGAAGATGCTTCATTTAAAGATATTAATCAAGTAAAAAAAACTAATGATACGCGTAGAGTAAGTTCATCAGCTAGATCAAGTTCAAAAAATCAAAATAGTAGATATAACGTTGGAACAAATAAGAAGAAACCAAGAGATAATAGTTCTAGATTTGATGATTAATTATAAGATTCCTGCCCATTTTAAAAACGATTGTTTACTAAATAATTCAATCAATAATATTGCAAGGAAGCCAATCATTGCAAATCTTCCATTAGTTATTTCAGAATAACTACTCCATCCAAATTTATATTCATCTTTAATTTCTATAGATTTTTCATCTAGTTTATTGTCTCCAATTTGTTCATTGATGTAATTTGGATCTTTTTGCTGTTCTATTAAACTCTTATTCTCTAAATTAGTGACTTCTGAGTTGGTTTGTTCTTCTTTAGAATTCATTTTTTTGGTTAATCCTTAAAATTATACTTATCAGAAGTCAATAATTTCCAGTCTCCTTGTCCATTTAATTCTAAAATATTCTCGTGAAAATCTTTTAAACTAGGTCTATGGCCAACACTGATAAGAGAAAGTTCTCGTTCCTTTAGTAAACTATATAGTTTTTTTTCAGTATTAATATCTAAAGCACTTGTTGCTTCATCAAGTACTGCAAATCTTGGAGAATTTAGTAAGAGTCTTGCAAAAGCTAATCTTTGTTGCTCGCCTAGGGAAAGAATTCGTGGCCAATCTTGTTTGATATCAAGATTAGGATAACGATCCACTAAGGTTTTTAAATTTACTTCATGAAGTACAGAAGTAAGGTGTTCGTCGCTAAACTTCTTAACTTCTGTGGGATAACATAATTGTTCTCTTAAAGAACCAAGTAACATATATGGTTTTTGAGGTATGAATAATAATTCCCCAATTTTTGGTTTTTTAATTACTCCCTGATCGGGTTCCCATAAACCACTAATCATTCTTAGTAAAGATGTTTTTCCGCATCCAGATGGTCCAACAACCAAGAGTGATTGCTTATTGTCGATGCTCAAATTTAAATTTTTAATTATTGTTTTATTTGATCCAGGTGGGCAAAGGTCAGCATTATTGATAAGAATTGAGGGGTAATTTGAAATAACATTTTGATTGCTTGTTGGGTTGGTTTGACTAATGGATTCAACTTTTGATTGGAATCCTTCTAATCTGCCAATACCGGCAGTAAATTTTGCAAGTTCTTCGATTTGATTAACAATAAAAAATAACGAACCTTCAACCATTCCAAATGCAAAGCTTGCCTGAATAAAGCGTCCATAATCAATATCACCTTTAAAGTAAGGGATTGCCATTATTAAATATGGAAAGAAATTTCCAGCATAATTAATGGATCTTCTCATTACGTCTATTATTACTCTCCATATAATCAGTAAATTAAAGTTTCTCACTACTTCTCCTAAGCGTCTTTCAGTTTCACTTCGCTCAGGATTCTCCCCAGAGTAAAAGGCTATTGATTCAGCATTATCTCTAATATGTACTAATCCATATCGAAAATCTGCTTCATATCTGAGTTGATCAAAGTCAATCTTTACAAGATTTTTTCCAGCAATTAAAAGTATAGAAGTTGCAAATGCAGCGTAACCAAATAAAGAAAAAGTAAGCGTTGTACTAATACTCCATAAAATAAGAATATTAAGTGAAAATGTTAGTAGGGCATCAAAAATGCCTAATGTGAAAGAAAGACTTTGCCCGGTAAAAGCTCGAGTATCATCTGTGATTCTTTGATCAGGATTATCTACATCGGTTTGTTCTTCATCATTGGGATTTAATTGGTAATAAGCTTTATTAGTCATATAATCTTTGACTAAACTTTTTGAAAGCCATTCTCTCCAAATTATTCCTAATTTATATGTAAAAAATATTTGGGAAACACGTATTGGTAGAGCCACAGCAAAACAACAAGCGTAAATTCCCAATATCCGATAAAACCCATCTTCTTGTTTTTCTACTAAAGCATTTGTTAAATCTCTCGCAATGAAACCAATACCAGCGTTTATTCCGTTTACAGCTAAAAGCATTAATACAATTATCGCAAGGAATAACCAATGCAACCATCTACGGTTTTTTAATTGACGTCTTAAGCTAAAAAAGCTCCCTGATCCAATTAGAAATAAGGCAGAGAAAAGTAATCCCCAGCTTCCAGCCCATATTGAATTGACAGTACTTACTACACCTCCAAAATACTTTTCAAGAAAAATTGGTTGAAAGCTTTCAAAAAAACTGATAATTCCTGTAAGACCAACAAGTACTACTCCACCAACGCAAAATAAAAGAGAAATCAAAAGCCATATGAATTGAAATCCATTACATTGGTCTATGGGAAGAAAAAAAGGCTGAGATAACTTCCTTAATTTTTGTAATTGGTAAAGTATTTTGGATCTATTATTAACTGCTTTATTCATCACTAGACAGGTTTTATAAGGTAAATTATAACTTTTAGCAGTCTATTGACCAAAACCAATAAATGAAAGTGCCCAGTCAGGTAAATTTAAGTAATGCATTATTGTTGTATCGAATTTATGAACCTTTGGAAAAGATTTATCTAATACCCACCATAAAAGAAAGGGTAGATTAAATAAAATTTGTAATTGCCATTTATAAGTTAAAACTCTCCAAATTTTAATTAACTTAGTTTTGAGTGAATCGTCTAGCTCTTCCCAATTTTTTGATATTAAATTGAATAAGTTGTTAGATTTTGTATTTAAGGAATCTGGTGTATTCATTTTGTTTTTTCTTATTTATAACCCATAAACACTTCTTTCGAGAGTTTTAACCTGGGGGCCAATTCATTTTTCTTCCAGATAAAAAATGAATATGTAAATGAAAAACTGTTTGCCCCGATTCTGATCCAGTATTAATAACTGTTCTCCAATTAGTTAAATTTTTTGATTTAGCTATTTTGCTACCAACAAAAAGTAAATGCCCTAATAAATTTGCATCTTCTTCAATACAATCTAATAAACTAACAATTGGCTTTTTGGGAATCACTAAAAAATGTACTGGTGCTTGCGCTTGTATATCATTAAACGCAATACATAACTCATCTTCATAAAGCTTATCGCAGGGTATTTCTTTATTAATTATTTTTTGAAATATTGTAGTTTCTGTCATTAGATTAATTAATAGAAATTACGTCTTTTTCGTTAAACCCTTCCTTTATAAGTTCTTTGTTCAAATCATCTTTTGATGTAACTCTATCAACAAATAATATTCCGTTTAAATGATCCAATTCGTGTTGAATACACCTCGCTAGAAGTCCATCTGCTTTCATTTTACGTGGTCTCCCCATTTCATCTCTAAATTTTAATTTTATAGTTGAAGGTCTTACTACATTCAAATAGACGCCAGGTATACTCAAGCAGCCTTCTTCGTATGAATTAAGAGTTGTTCCAAAGTCTGTAATTTCTGGATTAATTAATATTAGAGGTTCTGCTGCTGAATCTTCAAAATTTACATCTATAACAAGAAGCTCTTTGTTGATACCAATTTGAGGTGCGGCAAGTCCAATTCCTTTAGCTGCATACATGCTTTGAAGCATTTCTCTAGCAAGTTTTCTGATTGATTCGTCAACCTTAGTTATTCTTTTAGAATTTTGTCTTAATACATCATCACCAAGTTTATAAATGTCTAGAGATGGCTTACCTGTTTGTTCTTTTGAAATTTTTTCTGAGCTTCCATTTGTTCTTGACTTTTTTGCAAGTTGTGAAAAATGGTTTGCCACGTTAAAAAGTTTTTAATTAAGAGTTTAGCTATAAAAATATTAGCACTTTAATTTACTTTCTTTATAGTTTTTTAAATGAGTAATGATGATAAGTTAAAAGTTAGGCAAACTGAATCTAAAAAAAAAGCTTTTAAGGAATTAACTATTATTAGGGATATCATTTTTTGGATTGATGTTGTTGGTGAAGGTCAAAATGAAAATGCCATTTTTGCAAGACCATTTAATGACAAAGGAGCGTTTCCTCAGAAATTAACAAGCAAAAAATATAATATTAAAAATAATTTTCATGGATATGGTGGTAAATCTTATAAATGTATAAATTTTAAAAATAATTTTTATTTGATATGGATAGATCAGATTACCAAGGCAGTATGGTTTCAAATTTTTAAAGAGGCAACGTCAACTTATAGAAGCCAAAATAAATATCTCGTTTCAATTCAAGAACCTAAGCAACTCTCTAAATCAATTGATGGAAATTTTGATTCTTCATTTGTCATTTCTGAAAAAAATGTATTGTATGGTATTTGCGAAATAAATAATAGAGATTATTTATTTTCTTTAAATTTAAAAAAAACTAAACAAGATATTAATCAAATAAAAAAATTTAAAAATTTTGCTGGAGAATTATCTTCTAATACATCTGCTAACTTACTTTCTTGGATAGAGTGGGATACTCCTTATATGCCCTGGGAGAAAAATGAGCTGTTTTTTGCTCAAATAAATTTAGATGGCAAGATACAAAAAATAAAAAAATTCAAAAATAACTTGATAAATTCCAAAAAAAACGTTTCTTTTTTTCAACCCTATTGGATAAGTGAAACACATTTGGTATGTTCTGAAGATAGTTCTGGATGGTGGAACTTATTGTTTTTAGATGTTAGTGAAATTGAGAATATTTTTATTAAGAAAAGAGTAGAGAGAGACTTGATTGAATATGGAGCACCACAATGGGTAACTGGAATAACATTCTTTTCAGGGAATATAAAAAATTTATTTTGCTTAGCAAAAAAAGAAAATAATTTAATAGTGGAACAATATAAAGATCTTGAATTTGTTAAAGAATTTTCTACTCCTTTTACCTCAATAAGTGATTTCAGTGTTTTTCAGGAAAAAGTTCTTTTTAAAGGTTATGGATCTGATTTTTTTGGAATTGTATTTGAAATTGATTTTGCAAAAAAAGTTTTATCAAATTTTTCTGAGCAGATATTTTTTGATCATATAAAAGATTGTTCAAAACCTGAAACATTTTGGTTTAAAGGTTTTGAGGCTCAATCTACCCATTCTTTTCTTTATAAGCCGCTTGTTGAAAAATTTAGAAAGCCACCGCTCCTTGTTAGAGCACATAGCGGACCAACTTCATGTTTTGATGGATCATATAATTCTGAAGTTCAATATTGGACATCTAAAGGATTTTTTGTTGCTGAAGTCAATTATGGAGGATCATCAGGATTTGGCAAAGCATATAGAGAGAGGTTGAATTATAAATGGGGTATTGTTGATTCTTATGATTGCAAAGCACTAGCCCTTGAATTGATTAAATCAAATAAAGTTGATAGTGAAAAAGTAGTAATTTTTGGGAATAGTGCTGGTGGGTTAACTGCTTTTAATTGTTTATTATATGGTTCTATTTTTACAGCAGCAATTTGTAAATATCCTGTTATTGATTTGAAGGATATGCATTACAACACTCATAGGTTTGAAAAAGATTATTTAAATTCTTTGGTAGGAAATTATGCAAAAAACCATGATGATTATATAAATAGATCACCAATAAATCATATTAACAAAATAAAAAAACCTATCTTATTGTTTCATGGAAAAAAAGATACAGTTATTTCATATAAACAAACTTTGAAAATTCAAGAAATTTTGATTCAGAATAATAAATATTCAGAAGTTATTTTTTTTGATAATGAAGGGCATGGTTTTAGAAATATTGAAAATAAAGAATTAGTAATGCAAAAATCTCAGGAATTTTTAAAAAATGCTCTGAATATTTAAGAATTGATTTTTAGAAAATTAATAGTATCTTTTAATTTTTCTATAAACATATCAATTTCTTCCTTATTGGTTGTGAAATTCATGCTGATCCTAGCCGTTGATTTAATTCCAATGTATCTGTGAAGAGGTTGACAGCAATGGTGGCCACTTCTTATGCAAATTCCTTTTAAATCAAGAATTTCAGCAATATCATTTGAATGTATATTTTTTATATAAAAGGTGGCAAGTGAGGCTCTGTCTGGATCTATCTCTGGCGATGGACCTATGATTTCAATATCTTCTATTTTAGTTAATTTTTCAAATAAATATTTAGTAATAGTCTTTTCATATTCATGAATTTCATTCAATCCAATATTGTTAATATAATTAATTGCTTCTGCAAGACCTATTGCTTCTGCAATGGCTGGAGTTCCAGCTTCAAATTTGTGTGGTAGTTCTGCCCAAGTACTTGTCTCTTCAAAAACATCTTGAATCATTTCGCCACCTCCAAAGAGAGGAGGAATTTTTTCTAGGATTTCTTTTCTTGACCAGAGGAAACCAATACCTGTAGGGCCACAAAGTTTGTGTCCTGATCCAGCTAAAAAATCTATATTAAGATCAATCACATCCAGTTTTTGATGAGCCAAACTTTGGCATGCATCTATTAATACTAAAGAACCTTTTTGTTTAGCTAATTTAGTTATTTCTTTGATTGGATTACAGCAACCTAGAGTATTACTAATATGTACTAGGCTAACAAGTTTAGTTCTAGATGTTAGTTTTGATTTAAAGTCGTCTATATCTAATTTTCCATCTTTATCTATACCTATAAATTTTAATTTGCATTTATTTTTTGCTGCAACCATTTGCCATGGAACAATATTGCTATGATGCTCCATTATTGATAAGAGAATTTCATCGTTTTCTTTTAATGAATATTCGCCCCATGATCTAGCTACTAGATTGATTGCTTCAGTAGCATTTCTTGTGAAAATAATTTCTTTTGTTGAATTCGCTTTTATATATTTGCTAATTAAATATCGTGCATTTTCAAATTCTTCTGTTGCTTTAGCACTTAATTGATGTGCCCCTCTATGTACATTGGCATTAAAGTTTTTGTAATATTCATTAATTTTTTTTAAGACTTGTATTGGTTTTTGTGTTGTCGCAGCATGATCTAAATAAATAATTTGCTCATTACTTTTTAAGTTCTTATTTAAAAGAGGAAAGTCTTTCTTCGTTATTTCAGGAAAATTTTGAATCGTTTCCATTAATTCTCATTTAAAAGTTTATCAAGCAAATCCCATCTATCTTTTGAAATGGGAATAAATGAAATTATTTCTTGAAAGTAAGAACTTAATTGTAGTTTACTTGCTTCTGTTAATGTGATCCCTCTTGTTCGCATATAAAAAAGTTCTTCTTCATTTAGTTGCGAAATAGTAGCTCCATGTTTGCATTTGACATCATCAGCAATTATTTCTAATTGAGGTTTGGTATCTATTTGCGCGAGATTTGATAAAAGTAAATTTCTGCTTAATTGGGAAGCATTAGTTCTCTGGGCAATTTTCGGAACTATTATTGAACCTTCAAATATTGCATGTGATTTATCATCAGCAAGTGATTTATTAATTTGATCTAGAAATCCATTTGGGCCATTAAAGTCTATTTTTGTATAGGTTGAAATTTGCTCATCTTTTTTTGTTATTTGCATACCTTTGATATTTGTCTTAGCGTTTCCCGCAGATTGTTTAATACTAATTTCAAATCTCGCGTAATTGAATTTGAAATGTAAAGATCCTAAGTTGTATGCACTATTTTTTTGTTGAATTACATTGAGAGAATTTAATAAATTTGATCTGTTTTCACCGTAAGAAACAACACCATGATTTACGGAACTATTTTCATTTAAGCAAAAGAAAGTTGATTGCGATAATGAAGAGTTTTCTTTACCAAGATTTACTTGTAATAATTCAATATCACAATTTTTTTCTAAAAATATAACGAGAGTTTTTGCGTTTAAAGAATTACTTGATGAATGACTAAAAATTTCAATAGGAGGAATTTTTGATCCATTTATTTTTAATCCCAAAATATTATTTTTACAACTCAAAGAAAGATTTAGTAGGTCACTCCAATTTTCGTTTTGCTTAAAAAAAGATATCTGTTCCTTGATATATTTTTGTAATTCATCCTCACTTAATTGCTGTATTGAATAATTTTTTTCTATTAATTTAATTTGGCAATTTTCACCAATTATTAATCTAATAGTACTTTGAGAATCTTTCGGATATGGAGTATCAAATTTTGAATCTTTTTCATTAACTGAGTAATCTAAAAAGTTTGAAAATTTTGATTTATTTGAAAGTCTCCATAGTTCACTTTTAGGATTAGGGAGAGGACTTGATTGTAATTTGTGAAGACAGATTTTTTGTATTTCTGTTAGGTTTTCATCCGATTTATTAGTTTTTATTTTTTCAATAATTTCCATTTTTTTATGTCTTTTTTATAAAGTTATCAGTCCATTCATACCCTTTTTCTTCAAGCTCTAGAGCAAGATCACTCTCACCAGTTTTTATAATTTGTCCGTCTGACATAACATGGACATAATTTGGTTTAATTTCATCTAATAATCTTTGATAGTGGGTGATAAGTATAATTCCAGTTTGTTCATTAGATATTTTTTTAATTCCTGATGCCACTATTCTTAGAGCATCGATATCTAGACCAGAATCGGTCTCATCTAATATTGCTATTTTAGGCTCAAGTAAAGCCATTTGCAGAATTTCATTTCTTTTTTTTTCACCTCCGGAAAAGCCTTGGTTTACACTCCTTGATAGGAATGCATGATCCATTTTCACAATTTCTAACTTTTCTTTAACTAATTCTTCAAAATCAAAAGTATCCAATTCTTCTTTGTTGAGGAATTTCCTTCTTGCATTAGTTGAAACTCTTAGAAACTCAAGATTACTTACACCTGGAATTTCAATTGGATATTGAAAACCAAGAAAAATTCCTGATTGAGATCTCTCTTCAGGTTCTAGAGAGTTTATGTTTTCACCTAAAAATTTTATGTCGCCATTTGTAATATTATACGAGGGATGTCCTGCAATGATTTTCGAAAGAGTACTTTTGCCACATCCATTTCTTCCCATAATGGCATGGATTTCTCCAGGATAGACAGTAAGTGAAACCCCTTTTAAAATTGGAAGATTATCAGTAGATGCAGAGAGGTTTTCAACTTCTAAAATTGGATCTGATTCTTTCATTTTACTTTGCATTTCAGTTTAGAAATTGATTAATTAACCTACTGATCCCTCTAGTTTAAGTGCCAGTAACTTATCTGCTTCAGCAGCAAATTCCATAGGCAATTGATTAAATACATCTCTGCAAAAACCGCTAACCATCATAGATACAGCCTCCTCAAATTCTATACCTCTACTTTGGAGATAAAAAAGTTGGTCTTCTGAGATTCTACATGTGCTTGCTTCATGCTCAATTTCAGAATTAGGTTGTTGGGATTTGATGTAAGGGAACGTATTTGCAGAAGCTTGATCCCCTATTAACATTGAATCACATTGACTGTAATTTCTTGATCCTGTTGCTTTTGTTCCCATTTTGACAAGACCTCTGTAGCTGTTTTTTGATTTACCTGCACTAATACCTTTGCTAACAATGGTTGATTTGGTATTGGGACCAATATGAATCATTTTTGTGCCGGTATCTGCTTGCTGAAGATTATTGGTGAGAGCCACTGAATAAAATTCTCCTACAGATTCTTCCCCTAAAAGAAGACAGCTCGGATATTTCCATGTAATTGCCGACCCTGTTTCAACTTGAGACCAGCTAATTTTACTTCTCTTGCCTAAACATTTTCCTCTCTTGGTGACAAAATTAAAAATTCCGCCAATACCTTCTTCATCACCCGCATACCAATTTTGTACTGTTGAATATTTTATTGATGCGTCGTCTAATGCAATAAGCTCTACAACTGCTGCATGTAGGGTATTTGTATCAAACATTGGAGCTGTACAACCTTCAAGATAACTTACAGAACTTGATTCTTCAGCAATGATTAGTGTTCTTTCGAATTGTCCTGAATCTCCACTATTAATTCTGAAGTAGGAAGATAGATCCATAGGGCAGGTAACACCTTTTGGGATATAAACGAAAGAACCATCACTAAAAACTGCTGAATTTAGTGCTGCAAAATAATTATCACTAGCTGGAACTACTGTACCTAAATATTTTTCAATCAAATCCGCGTGATTTTTTACTGCTTCACTAATTGAGCAAAATATAACTCCATGTTCAGCAAGTTCTTCTCTAAAAGTTGTGGCTATAGAAACACTATCAAAGACAGCATCTACTGCTACATTTGTGAGTTTTTTTTGCTCTGTGAGGGGTATCCCTAATTTATCAAAAGTTTCAAGAAGTTTAGGATCAACTTCATCTAAGCTAGAAATTTTCTCTTTTTGCTTAGGAGCAGAGTAATAAATGATATCTTGATAATCGATTTTGTTATATCCTAATTCTGCCCAATCAGGCTCTTTCATGTTTTGCCATTTTTTAAAGGCTTTTAATCTAAAATCAAGAAGGAATTTGGGCTCTTCTTTCTTCTGTGAAATTAATTTTATGATATCTTCATTTAATCCCTTTGCTATTTTTTCAGTTTCAATATCAGTAACGAAACCATATTTGTAAGGCTCTTTTACTACATCTTTAACTAAATTTTCGTTGACCATGTTATCAAAAATAACTTATTACAATTAGCTTTATATACTTTAACGAAAGATACCCCCAATATTGAGTTTTTTTCCTTTATTAAAACTAAAAATTAATGTCTAATCATCTTGATCCCCTGTCTAACCTATTAAACATAGAAACTATTCAAGAAATTGATAATCTTGATCTACCTATAATACAGAAACATCATTTAAGAATTCTTGCTCATTGCCTTCAAATTTTAAAAATTATCAATTTTGATAATAGTTTGGAATATCGAAATAAAAATCCCCTGAGAGAATGGTGTGATAACCAATCTAAAAAATTTGACGATAAAAAATTTAGTGATCTTTTTTATGAACAGTTAGAGTCTACTTCGAGAAAATTAAGTGCTTTTTCAAAAAAAATTGGTAAAAATATTGAGGATTTAGAGATAGATGATTTAGTACTTCTAGTTGAAAAAGGCTGAATCCTCCTTTAATTGATCCCGAAGAAAAAATATATTTTTGTTGAGTCGTTAACAAATTCAGGTAATAAAATTTAAAAAAAAAGAAAATTAATTTACATTTGACAAATTCCTGAAAATTAATTAATTGCTTTGATACCAATTGTTTTGAAGAGAAATATCAATTTTGATAATTTTTTAGTAGTCAGAGGATCCTGACGACAGGGCAAAAAGACACACAATTCCAAAAAAAAAAGAACATACTGATCCCAAACAAAAACGGAGATTTTAAAGTGGCTGATGGGATCATGAATAAAGATCAATTACTCTCACTTACCCTCAGACAATTACGTCAAGAAGCAAGTAAATTATCAGTTCCTCTATACAGTCGCAAAACAAAAGCTGTTTTAGTTGATTTAATACTCAAATATCAAGAAAAATCTACAAAAAAAACATACACTACACCCCCTGAGTCAAAATCTGAAGAAACTTTCGAGTCCAATGCTTTAAGCAGTAGTGAAGAAGTTAAAACAAACGTAGTTTTTCTTCCCAGAGATCCAGATTGGGCTTATGTTTTCTGGCAAATTTCTGATGCAGATAGAGAAAAAGCACAGTCTTTGGGAGCTAATAAGTTATGTTTAAGATTATTTGATGCATCTGGTTCTGAAGGAAGCAACTTGAATCAAGGAACACTAAGGGAGATAGCAGTTGATAGTTACAGTACAGAATGGTACTTGCCAATCCCACTTGCAGATAGAGATTATAAAGTTGAATTAGGTTATAAATATGGTTTTAACTGGATGTCATTGGCATTTTCTTCGATAAGCCATGTCCCTGGGTCTCATCCTTCTGAGCAAATTCTTGATAAATTTGTACCTTTTAATTTAGATTCTACCTCTGAGTCAATCCCAGATATTTCTAATTCTATTGCCTCAGAACAAAATGGTATGCATGAAAGATTATACCAAGCGGCAACTAACATTCCTCTCAGAAGAAAAGTTGGTTCTGAAGAATTTATGGAAAACGTAAATTCAACAAACCTTAATGATAATCTTACAGACTCAGGTGCTGGTAAATGGTCATCAGGCTTGAATGATTCTGGAAGCGGAATTGTTAAAAATAGATCTTTTTGGCTCGTCGCTGATGCTGAATTAATTGTTTATGGAGCTACAGAGCCTTCTGCAAAACTGACTATAGGTGGAGAAGATGTACCTCTTGCTGCAGATGGTACTTTTAGAATTCAAGTTCCATTTAGAGACGGGACTCAAAAATATGATATTAAAGCTGTTGATGTATCTGGTGAGCAAGAAAAAAGTATTTCAATGAAATTTGATAGAACAACACCTCTTGACGATACTAATGAAAAAGATAATGCTGAGACTGAATGGTTTTGATCAATTAAATTAATGCTAAAAAAAATTGTAGCTTTTACTCCATTGTTTGGGGCATTAACGTTTCCACTAATAGTTCCAATTACAATTTCTAAATTTGGTGTTAACTATGGAATTATTAGTGCATTATTAATTTCATCATTATGGTTTATCGCTATGTTAAGAACTTCCGAAATGCCTCATTAATTTAGTTAGATTTTTGGAAGTTTCTTAAAAATATGAATCAAGTTAGTGTAATTAATATCAATTCTCCTTTTCTAGATCAAAAACCAGGTACCTCTGGATTAAGAAAAAGTACTTTAAAGTTTCAGGAAGAACATTATCTAGAAGTTTTTATTGAAGCAATCTTGCAATCATTAGAAGATTTAAAATGTTCAACATTAGTAGTTGGCGGTGATGGCAGATATGGCAATATTGAAGCAATAGAAAAAATTGTACAAATATGTATTGCTCATAAAGTTCAAAAGGTTATTGTTCCAAAATACGGTTTATTATCTACTCCTGCGACATCACATTTAATTAGAAAAGAAAACGCTATTGGTGGAATTATTCTTTCTGCAAGCCATAATCCAGGTGGGATTGATGGCGACTTTGGAGTCAAATTGAATATCTCTAATGGAGGCCCAGCGCCTGAGATAATTACTAATAACATTTTCAAGGCTTCACAATTACTCACTAGTTATAAAATTTGTAAAATTCAATTACCTGATTTTAGTGAATATGGAACTTATCCTTACGGTGAAACCACCTTAGAAATTATTGATGGATTAACAGATTATTCTAATCTGATGGAGAAAATTTTTGACTTTGATCAAATTAGTGATTTTTTAAAAAAAGACTTCTCGTTAATCTTTGATGCAATGAATGCGGTTACAGGCCCATATGCAAAAAATATTTTTGTTGAAAAAATGGGTCTTCCATCTGATTGTGTCATGAATGGTAACCCGTTAAAAGATTTTGGAGGTTTACATCCTGATCCTAATCTTACTTACGCATCCCACTTGGCTGATTTATTACTAAATAAAAAATCTTATAGTTTTGGTGCTGCATGTGATGGAGATGGAGATAGGAATATGATTTTAGGAAGTGGATGTTTTGTAAATCCTAGTGATAGCCTTGCAGTTATAACTGCTAACACAAAATGTGTCCCAGGTTATAAAGATGGTATTACAGGTGTTGCACGATCCATGCCAACCAGCTCAGCGGTTGATAATGTTGCCAGAGTATTAAATATACCTTGTTTTGAGACGCCTACTGGCTGGAAGTTTTTTGGAAATCTTTTAGATTCTAATTTAATTACTTTATGTGGAGAAGAAAGTTTCGGAACAGGTAGTAATCATGTGAGAGAGAAAGATGGACTATGGGCAGTTTTGTATTGGTTACAAGTTTTAGCTGAGAAAAAATGTTCGGTAAGTGATTTGATGCAGAATCATTGGAAGCAATTTGGTAGGAATTATTATTCAAGACATGATTATGAGGCAATTCCCTCAAATATTGCCAATCAAATATTTGGCAATCTAACTTCTATGCTTGAAAATTTAAAAGGAAATAGTTTTGCTGGCCATTTAGTTAAAGTTGCAGATAACTTTTCATATTTAGATCCCATTGATAATTCCATAAGTAAAAATCAAGGTATAAGATTAGTCCTTGATGATAATTCTCGTGTAATTGTGCGCCTTTCTGGAACTGGAACTAAGGGTGCAACATTAAGACTTTACTTTGAGAAATTTTTTAATCCTCAACAGAATCTTTCGTTAAATCCGCAAATCGCTTTAAGACCATTAATAAATGATTTAGACGCTTTATTAAAGATTTCAAAACTTACTCAAATGGAAACTCCTACAGTAATTACATAGAATTGAAAAAAAATTATTTTTTCATTTTATTTATATGCATTCAGAAAATTTATTTACTAATTATTCTCAAATAGAAAATAATGCACCTTTGGCAGATAAATTAAGACCAAAGAATTTGGATGATTTTTTTGGTCAACAACCAATTTTGAATGAGAATTCGCTTTTAAGAAGTGCAATATTAAACGATAAGATTAGTAATTTTATTTTTTCCGGCCCTCCAGGTGTTGGAAAAACTACTCTAATTGAAATTATTTCCTTTAATACTCGTTCAAAATTAATTAAGTTAAATGCAGTGTTATCAAGCGTTAAAGAATTAAGAAATGAAATTGCTAATGCAAAAGATAGATTAATAAATTCAAAAAGAAAAACAATTTTATTTATCGATGAGGTACACAGATTTACAGCAGTTCAGCAAGATGCTTTATTACCGTCCATAGAAAATGGAACTATAACTTTTATTGGAGCTACAACTGAAAACCCTCTCTTTGCTGTTAATAAAGCACTTGTTAGCAGGTCTCGTATTTTTACTTTGCTTCCTCTGGCAGAAAATGATTTGCAGAAAATAATACAAAAAGTTATATCTCACTACTCTAATAAAAAAGATTCAAAAAAGGTTTATTTAACTCAAGATGCTATAAGTCATTTAATTAAATTTTCTGGTGGAGATGCAAGAACATTAATCAATGCGCTAGAGATGGCAATAGAAACAGCTGCTGAAAATGATGCTAAAGAAATAAATATTAATCTCTCAATAGCAGAGGATGCAATCCAAAAGAAAAATATTGTTTACGACAAAAATGGTCAAAATCATTACGATGTGATAAGTGCCTTTATCAAGTCCATAAGAGGTTCTGATCCAGATGCAACTTTATTCTGGCTTGCGAATATGCTGGAGGCTGGTGAAGATCCTAATTTTATTTTCAGAAGACTACTTATATCTGCCAGTGAAGATATTGGAATAGCTGATCCAAATGCCATAGTAGTTGTACAATCCTGTTCTGATGCGTTTGATAGAGTTGGTTTTCCAGAAGGATTATATTTTTTAACCCAGGCTTCTTTATATTTAGTTATGTGTCCAAAAAGTAATAGCACAAAAAGTATTTTTAAAGCAATAGAAACAATCAAATCTACCAATGCTTTTTATGTTCCACTTCATTTAAAAAATAATTCTAATAGTTATGTAAATCCTCATAATTATCCGGGTAATTGCGTCGTACAAGAATATTTACCCAAATCCTTAAAAGGTTTAAAAATATGGGAACCAAGTAATAATGGATGGGAAAAAACTCAATATGAAGAACTGCTTAGAAGAAAAGAAAACTAAAAATTTTTCGAACAACAAATAATCTCAGGATTAAAAGAAGTTTTTTCTTCGTAGGCTAAAGCTATAGTCCAATTATGGAAGTTAATCTGTGAATAATTTAAATGTATGTTTTTCTTCTTATGAATTAACTTTTTTGGTTTTTCAAAAAATTGCCAATGGTTAATGTCTTTAGCTAATTTCCCATGATCCCATTTTATAGCCGCTTCAACAGCACACCATTGATTTAATATCATATTTTTTGTCAAATAATTATTATGTATTGATTTATTGGTATGAAAAAAATATTTTTCTGCAAATTTTAAATAGTTAAAATCTCTATCTGTTCTCTCAATATCAATTCCTATTTTGCCTTTATGCCAGACAATAGTAATGGCATCTTTACAATGACTTAAACTGATATTTCCCATGCCAGAGGGTAAACTTGGAGGTTCTCCAGGATGAGCATTAATTGGAATATCCAGGGGGTCTAAATCAAAAAGTGTTGAAAGTGAATGTCGCAAATAGGCTCTTGTTTCTAAGAATATCTTTGATCTTGAATTTGTTAGGTTTTTTGCAGTTTGAATTTCTTCTATAGTTGCGACATCTTGCACACCTTTAATCTCATAAAACCAAATTTTTGGTATTTTATATTCATACTCATTTAATAATTTCAATGGCTCTTAAGGTTGGCGACAAAGCACCAGAATTTAAATTAAAAGATTCTTTTGAGAAAGAAGTTTCTCTTAGTGATTTTAAAGGTAAAAGAATAATACTATATTTTTATCCAAAAGATAATACTCCAGGATGTACTAAAGAAGCATGTAATTTTAAAGAGAATTGGGATTTACTCCAAAAAAATAATATTGTTGTGCTTGGCATTAGTAAGGATAATGCATCATCTCATCAGAAGTTTATAGAAAAATTTAATTTACCTTTTATTCTTTTAACTGATCCTGAACCCTTCAAAGTTTCTTCTGATTACGATAGCTATGGATTGAAGAAATTCATGGGAAAAGAATATATGGGAATGATGAGAAATACTTTTTTAATTGACACTCAAGGTAACATCGAAAAAATTTACTTAAAGGTAAAAGCAGCAATAATGGCTGATCATATAATTGCAGACCTAGGGTTAAGCTAATTTTTTGTGGACAGGTGGTGAATAATCATCCCCTCCATAACTAAATTAGGAGCATTGATAATATTTTCTTTTTGAGTCTTTAGAGATTTTGTGAGTAATTGGGAGTCTCCTCCACAGATTATTAAAATATCCTTTTCGGGATTATATAAACTATTAATCACGCCAGTAAGAGAGTTGATTACTCCTTTTAAGATTGCTTCTTCTGTATTAATTAAAAAATCTTTGATCGGAATATCATATTGTTTGGGAACTTTAAGATTTTTTGTATTTTGTTCCATTGATTTTAATTGTGTCAGGAAACCTGGAAGCAGTTGACCTCCAATAATAGATCCATTCGACTTAAATTTTGTTATTGATAATATTGTTCCAAAATCTGCAATTAGCAAATCTTTTTTAAGAGGGTTTTTAATAATTTCTAAAGCGGCAATACAGGCAAGAGCTCTATCAACTCCAAAATAATCAGGAAGATTTGATAACTGAATATCTTTAGTTTTTATTTCATTTTCTTTTTTCAGAAAAAAATTTGGTAGTTTTCCTACTGAAGCCCAAATTAATTTATCAAGATCTATATTTTCGGGAACTTTTTGCTCTTTTTTGGTATGGAAGAATTTAGATTGATTTTTAGAATATTTTGCCCAATGAAGCCTACTATTACCTACTAATAAAAAATTTATATTGGAGACCATTGTTTTATGATCAATTTAATTATTAGTGTGTATTCCACATTCTTGTTTAATCCCCCCAAATCTTGTATCTCTGCCCTTTGCTTCAATACTATCGGGACTGCTTGAATGCCAATCGCCTACAGAAGAATAACCTTTAATAAAAAGTGGATGGGCAGGTAAATTATTCTCTTCCATATAATAAAAAATATCTTTATTTGTCCAATTTAATAAAGGTCTTAAAGAGAGTCTTTGACGTATTACGTCTATCAATTTCATTTTGTTTCTATTTTCTGTTTGACTTGATCTAACACCGCTTGCCCAGCAGAAAATATCATATTTTTCTAGACCATTTTCCAAAGGTTTTATCTTTCTTAATTCATGATACTTATCTAAATCACTCTCTTTATTTGTTTCCCAAAGTTTTCCGTATTTGGCCTCCATTCTTGCTGGAGATAATTCACTTTGTAGAACTTCAACTTCTAAGGATAAATTATCAATAAGCTTTTCAGCGTAATGGTATGTTTCTGGAGCAAGGTAACCTGTATCTATCCAAAATATTTTGATTTTTTTTTGTAGACATAATTTACTTACCATATCTAAAAGTACTGATGACTGTATACCAAAACTTGTTGTAATAGCAAATTGATTATCATACTTTTCATAACCCCATGTAAGCATTTCTTGAGGCTTCATATCTACTAGCTCTTGATTATATTTCCTCAAGTTAGTTGGAATATCTTTGTGGATTTTTTCAATCATTCTTCTGTTTGGTTATGAGTTGAATTTTATTTCGCTCAATTTAAAAATTATTCGTATAGTTTAATAATACATTTACGTATAACAATATTTCTCTAATGAAATCAATACAAAAACCAATAGTAATAGTTGGAGCAGGTTTTGCAGGTATGACATTTGCTTTGAATTTAAAGAATCTTAATCCTTCTTTACCAATTCTTGTGGTTGATTCTGAAACTAACTTTATATTTAAACCTTTAATGTACGAAGTTTTAAGTAAAGAAATAAGCAGTTGGGAAGCCACCCCAAAATTTGCAAATATTTTTTCTGATGCGGGTATAACTTTTTTAAGAAATTGTTTAACCAAGATTTCCTTCAAAGAAAATATTCTTGAATTTAGTGATGATTTAAAATTAAGTTATCAGTATCTTGTCATCTGTACAGGATCTATTCCAAATAGTTTTTTTATAAAAGGTGTAGATGAAAATTGTTATTTTTTTAATGATGTTCACGATCTAAATAAATTAAATGCTTTTTTAAAAAAATCACAAGATACTGCGTCGCATAAAAAGTTATTCATAGTTGGAGGTGGTCCATCCGGCATCGAGTTGGCATGCAAAATTAAAGATATATTTAAATATCAATTTGAAATTAATGTAATAGAAAAATCAAACGAAATCCTCAATAAAAACAAAATTTTTAATAGAGAACAAGCAGAGAAGGCATTAGAAAAAAGAAAAATCAATGTTCTTCTGAATTCTACTGTTAAAGAAGTCTCAGAAACTAAGATTAGTATTTCTAGTGAGGTTGGAATAACTTCCTTGGATAAAGATATCGTTATTTGGACTGCAGGTGTTAAACCTAATTTGTCTTACTTAGAAACTGATCAAATAACAAAAAAATTTGGACGAATTTTAGTAAATAATAATTTGCAAATAGAAAACCATAAAAACTGTTTTGCTATTGGTGATATTTCAATTATTGAGGGAATGGAGGATTTACCCATAACAGCTCAAGTTGCTATGCAGGAAGGAAATCATCTAGCTAAAAATCTAGAACTTTTAATTCAAGGAAAGGATCCTTTACCTTTTGAATTTCAGGACAATGGTGAAATGATTAGCTTAGGTACAGGTGAAGCTTCAATTTCTGGGCTTGGGGTTACTTTATCTGGCAAATTGGCTTTTGAGGCAAGAAGACTTATATATGCCTCCAAGTTGCCTGATATCACGGAAAGCTTAAAATCTGCATCTTCATGGATATTTCAAAAAAAATCTATTTTTCAAAAGTTTCAAAAAAGATAATTCAATTTAAACTTTTTTGAAATATTGTTTTTGGGTATATTGAGTTAAATAAGTTTTATATGAATTTAATTTCAGTAGTTAGTAGTAATTTTGATGCGTTTATAACGGTAGTTGTTTTAATAATGTCAATAATTTTATTTATCAAAAATACTATTGCACCAGAATTGACTGGTCTGTTATGTGTTGGCATATTTATAGCTACAGGGGTTCTTTCTCCTGAAAAAGCTTTAGCTGGATTTGGCAGCCCTTCCTTAATCACCCTTATGGGTTTATTTGCAGTTTCTTCTGCATTATTCAAAAGCGGTGCTTTAGATAGAGTAAGAGAATTGATTTCTTCTGAAAGTATTAGAACGCCAAGGAAATTAATTTCTTTAATCGCTTTTTTGATTGCTCCAATATCTGGAATTGTCCCTAATACTCCAGTAGTGGCATCTTTATTACCTTTGATTGAAGGTTGGTGCGAGCGAAGAAATATATCGCCATCAAAAGTTTTATTACCTCTTTCTTTTGCGACTTTACTAGGTGGAACTCTGACATTATTAGGTAGCTCAGTAAATCTTCTTGTAAGCGATATTAGTCAACAATTAGGTTATGGCGCTTTGGAGTTATTTAGTCTGACTTCAATTGGAATTCCTGTTTGGCTAATAGGTACAACCTATATGATCCTAGTTTCTGACGTGCTTTTGCCAGATAGAGGGAGAGATAAGGAGTTTATTAAAAATGGGGATATGAATATATACTTTACTGAAGTTACTATTCCCTCTTCTTCAGAATTAGTTGGACAATCTGTCAGAAATAGTAGATTGCAAAGACGATTTGACGTTGATGTTCTCGAATTGCAACGAAATGGGAAAGTTATTCTTCCTCCATTGGCTGATATAAAGATTGAACCTGATGATAGATTAATAATCCGCGTTACAAGGGCTGACTTATTTAGGCTGCAGCAGGAACACACCATTCTTTTGGGAGAAAATAAAACATCTTTTGACGGAGCTAATATTTTCTCAGATGATGAAGGTTCTAAAACGTTTGAAGCTCTATTACCGGCTGGCTCAACTCTTGCTGGTGCAAGTTTGAGAGAATTAAGATTTAGGCAGCGTCATAATGCAACAGTTTTGGCATTAAGAAGAGGTCAACAAACTGTTCAGGAGAGATTAGGCCAAGCTGTTTTACGGGCTGGAGATGTTTTATTATTGCAAGCGCCTTTAGATTCAATAAGAGGTTTGCAATCCAGTAATGATTTGCTTGTTTTAGATCAATTTGAAGATGATTTACCCGTCTTGATAAAAAAACCAATATCAATTGCAATTGCAATAGGGATGGTTGTTTTACCTTCTGTTACTGATATCCCATTAGTAGGTTCAGTTCTTTTAGCAGTTATTGCAATGGTTGCTTTTGGGTGTTTAAGACCTGCAGAGATACAAAAATCAATTAGGTTAGACGTTATTTTATTGCTGGGATCCTTATCTTGTTTTAGTGTTGCTATGCAGGTAACAGGATTAGCAGATTTAATTGCATTCAATCTTAATTTTGCTCTTGATGGTTTGCCTATGTATTGTGCACTTGTAGTAATTTTTGTATCGACCGTTATCCTTACTCAATTTATCAGTAATGCTGCTTCGGTTGCTTTGATTTTGCCCGTTGCTATTGAATTCTCAAATGTTTTAGGCATTTCACCCAATGCTTTAATAATGCTTGTTTTATTTGGAGCAAGTCAATCTTTCTTGACTCCAATGGGATATCAAACAAATTTAATGGTTTATGGTCCTGGAAGATATAGATTTTTTGATATCGCAAAATACGGAGCTGGATTAACAATTATAATGTCACTTATAGTGCCAGCATTGATAATTTTAAATTTCAGATAACTAAAGTGCAATTCAGAAGTCAAGTTTACAGCTTAAAAGATGCTTACAGAAAATTATCTGTACCTCAATTTACTATCGTTACAGGGTTGGTTATTATTTTCTTCGGAACTTTAATTTTAAGTTCCCCTTTATGTTCATCTTCAAAGGTTGGTTTGTGGGAGGCATTTTTTACATCTACCTCTGCCATAACGGTTACTGGTTTGACCATTATTGATATTGGTGTTGATTTGAATTTCTTTGGTCAAGTTTTCTTGGCTTTTATGCTTTTATCAGGTGGTCTTGGATTGATGGCGATTACTACATTTCTACAAGGTTTCGTTGTAAAAGGGACAAAGCTAAGAACTAGATTAGATAAAGGAAAAACTCTGGATGAATTCGGAGTTGGAGGAATTGGCCGAACTTTTCAAAGCATTGCTATAACTGCGACTTGTATCATATCCTTTGGCGCAATTTTTTTATATTCTTTTGGATTTGTAGATATTCAGAATAATTGGGAAAGACTATGGTCCTCTATTTTTCACAGCATTTCTGCATATAACAATGCAGGATTTTCGTTAATGTCAAATAGTCTTCAAGACTATAGAACAAATTATTTGGTGAATAGTGTTTTTGTTTTTCTCATTGTTATGGGTGGATTGGGCTGGCGGGTTATTGATGATATTTGGAGTCATAAAAAAAATCTTTCTTATAAGAAATTAAGCCTTCATTCCAGACTAGTTATTAGGACAAGTTTGTCTCTAATATTTTTCGGATCATTAGGATTCTTTATCACTGAATCATTGCTAAATAGTCAATTTTTTAGTGATTTAAATTTATTTGAACGTTTAATGTCATCTATCTTTGAAACAGTTAGTGCAAGAACTGCAGGCTTTACAAATTTTCCGATTTCTTTAAACTCTATCTCAGATACCGGTCTCTTATTACTAATGACGCTTATGTTTATTGGAGCAAGTACGGGAGGTACTGGTGGAGGCATAAAAACAACTACATTTATTGCTTTAATGGCTGCAACTAGATCAACTTTAAGAGGTCAGAAAGATGTAATTATTAGCAATAGATTAATTTCAGATAAAGTTATTCTAAAGGCAGTTGGAATAACAGTTGGATCTTTGCTTTTTGTTCTTTTAATGGCAATGTTGCTAAGTACAACTAATACTTTTGTTAAAAAAGAATCATTCACATTTCTAGAAATTCTGTTCACTTGTATCTCTGCATTTGCAACAGTTGGTTTTGATATTGGTTTAACCGCAAAATTAAATCATTTTGGTCAATTTATTCTTATTGTGGGAATGTTTGTGGGCAGACTTGGGATCCTTTTGCTTTTAAGTGCTCTTTGGCAGGCTCTTTATAAGAGTAGAATAGATAGACAAAAGAGAATTGGCTATCCTAGGGCTGATCTATATGTTTAGAATTGACTGAGTTTTATTATGGCTGATTGGTGGCAGTGGTCTCAAAAGAGAGAAAATGAAGCACTCACTTTTGCAGTTGTCGGCGTTGGAAGATTTGGAACCGCAGTTTGCAGAGAACTTATTAGTAATGGTGCAGATGTTTTGGCTGCAGATTATTCGGAAAAAGCTATTGATGATTTAAGGCAATTAGAACCTTCGATAGAAGCAAGAGTTGTAGATTGCACTGATGAAGAGTCTATGAAGGAATCGGGAATACTTGAAATGAATACTGTTGTGGTGGGTATTAGTGAACCTATTGAAGCCAGTATTACTACAACTCTTATTGCTAAGGATAGTGAAGGTAGCAAAGTGAAAAGAGTAATAGCGAGAGCTACCAGTGACTTGCACGAAAAAATGTTAAAAAGAGTAGGTGCAGATAAAGTTGTTTTCCCATCTAGGATGCAAGGAGAAAGATTAGGTTTAGAACTAGTAAGACCAAACCTAATTGAAAGATTGGAACTAGATAATCAAACTGGTATAGATGAAATAACTGTTCCAGAAGAATTTATAGGAAGATCTTTAAGAGATTTAAATTTGAGGAAAAATTATTTAGTTAATGTTCTTGCCGCAGGACCTGCTGAAGAGTTAACAGTTAATCCTCCAGCAAAATATATTTTGGAAAGAGGAAATATTTTGGTAGTCATGGGTAAAACTGTTGATTTACAGAAATTGCCTCAAAATTAATTATTTTTAATCAGATTTTTTGTAGTATCTAATCCTTTGAGGAGCTCTTTTTAGTCTTCTGATGCTTTGTTTTTCAAGTTCATCTCTAAATTTATCAGTATTTAAATTAGTTTCTGAAACAGGTCTTTTACTTTCTTTTTCGAAATATTTTTTTATACCTTCTTGAATTAACACCTTTGCCATATTACTTACTGTCCTAGATTCATTATCAGCCAAAATAGTTAATTGCTCACATATTAATTCCGGAAGGACTACTTGAATTCTGGGGGATTTAGGCTTCCCATTAGTTGAGTTTTGGCGGGTAGCCATGAGTCAATGTTGATAACTGTTACTTATAAGTATACACAGTTAGTCAAGGATACTATCTTTGTGTATATTATTAGTAAGGAAATTTATGTCCGTATCAATTAATTGTTTTATTGTCCCATGAAAAATTCAAGAAAAATTGATTCTCCTAAAAGGTCGATAATTGATAAGCCGAAAAAAAGATTAGTTAATTCTGAATTTCACGATAGTGAAAATAGTGATGTTTTGGTATCAGCTGTAATTAGTCCATATTTATTAACTCATCTTCACCATATTCTTCAGCAATCTGAGTATTATGCTCAAAAAGATGGCAGAAAATCCCACGCAGCTAACTTTGCGAAACTAAGAAAAGTTTTATGTTTAGATGCAAGAAGTATGGCTGATGCTTCTGCAAAAGAGATAAAAGATGTGGATAATGATTTATCTAATAATAAATATAATGAACAAAATGTAGCTTGAAGTAATAATCTATTAATAAATAGATTTTAAAAACATGTCTAGTAATGCTGAAAAGCTCTATAAATTAATAGCCAACGATTCCAAAAAGAAACAAAGTCTGTTTATGACAGCCTTAACTAATCCAAAAAAAGCCTTAGATAAAATATGCGATATTGGCAACGAGTTAAATATTTCTGTGACTAAAGAAGAGGTTATTGAATATTTGAGCACTATTGATGATGAGGCAACTAAAATGTGGTTAATCAAGGCGCGAGGAGGTCTTTAGAAAAAGGTTTCGAATAATTATTATTTTGATTTGGAATAGGTTTTATTCTTTTGTTGTAGCCACCCCCTCCAGCCAAAGTCCAAAAAAACCAATAACTTGGAATTGCAAGAGCTGCAGCTATGAAAATCACTGCAATTTGTTCTATTCTTTTCATAATTTAATTTTATTCCACAAAATATTTTTTAGTAAATAAGCCACAGATTTTGTAAATTCTATTTTAAAACAGTGATTAGATTTGAAGGTATAAGCAAAATTTATTCAACAGATGTTGTTTTAAAAAATATTAGTTGGGAGATTAAGAAAGGAGAAAAAGTTGGATTAGTTGGTTCTAATGGTGCAGGTAAATCAACTCAATTTAAGATTTTAATTGGAGAGGAAGAGCAAACAAGTGGAACGATCATCAAAGAGGGAAATCCTAAAATTGCTCATTTAAAGCAAGAGTTTGATTGTAATTTGAATTTTTCAGTGAGACAGGAATTAGAAAGTTCTTTTAAAGATATACAAGTTGTTGCTTTAAAACTTTTAGAAATTGAGAATAAAATGAAATCATTGGATATAAAAAAAAATTCCGAAGAACTTGAAATATTTGTAAATGAACTCGCAAAATATCAAGCAAAATTTGAAGCTTTAGGTGGTTATAAAATGCAATCTGATGTGGAAAAAATATTACCAAAATTAGGCTTTTCTATAGAAGATGCTGATAAATTAGTTGGCAATTTCTCAGGTGGTTGGCAGATGAAAGTTGCACTTGGAAAAATAATCTTACAAAAACCTGATTTACTTTTACTGGATGAACCAACTAATCATTTAGATTTAGAGACTATTTTTTGGCTGGAAGAATATCTATCATCGCTTAAAATTGCAGTTATAATAATTAGCCATGATAGATATTTCTTAGATAAATTATGTAAAAAAATAATTTTTGTAGATAGAGGAACATCTGAAACATATAATGGGAACTATTCTTTTTTTGTCGAACAGAAATCTTTAAATGAAGAATCTCAAAATAAGGCATATCAATTACAACAAAAAGAAATTGAGTTACAGAAGCTGTATATAGATAGATTTAGAGCTAGTGCAACTAGAAGTTCTCAAGCAAAGAGTAGAGAAAAACAATTAAAAAAGATTTCTAAAATTGAGGCCCCTAAAGCAAAATCAAAAAGTCCTGTTTTTAATTTTCCAGAGTGCCCTCGCTCAGGAAAATTGGTTCTTAATATCAAAAATTTGTCTCATAGTTTCGAGGATAAAATTCTTTTTTTAGATATTAATTTAAAGATTTCTTCGGGGGAGAAAATAGCAATATTGGGACCTAATGGTTGCGGCAAATCTACATTGCTTAAAATTATTATGAAAAAAATATCTCCTGAAATTGGAGAAATTAATCTTGGTAAACATAATATAATTTCAAGCTATTATGAACAGAATCAGGCTGAAGCACTTTCACTTGAAGAAAGGGTTATTGATTTGATATGTAATAAGTCTCCAGAATGGTCCCAAAAAAAAGTTAGAACATTCTTAGGGGGTTTTGGCTTTCAAAATGAAGCTGTATTTAAATATATTAAACAACTCAGTGGGGGAGAAAAGGCAAGATTAGCTTTGGCGCTCATGATTATTAATCCTAGTAATTTCCTCCTTTTGGACGAACCAACTAATCATTTGGATCTGCAATCTAAGGAAAACTTAGAATTAGCAATTAAAAATTATAAAGGTTCATTATTAATCATTTCTCATGATCGGTATTTTATTTCAAAGGTTGCAAATAGAATTATTGAAATTAAAGATTCAAAGTTATTTTCATATGATGGTAACTACCAATATTATTTAGAAAAAAATAAAAAACAAAAATATTTGTAATTAAAAAGTAATTATATTTGAAAGAAATTTGATTCCTTTTAATAAAGTTTACATTTGGCTAAGCATGATCACTCATTTATCTTTACATAGTTTACCTTCCTTGATTAGTCTAAAAATACAAAAATAAGTTTTAATAATTTTCATGAAAAATTACGATTTCCCAGAAAAAAAGTTTCAAATTTCTGATCCTATTGAAAGTTATTTTGAATGCATTGCTACCTGTGATATCAGTGATGGTATATGTATTTCTAGGTGTGTAGAAATACTTAAAAAGAATGAAAGTTAAATCTTTTAGTTATTTTGTAGATTAGTTATATCAGTGGGTATTACTTTTAATTTAATAAATTGATTTCTACGTTTCAATAATATATTTACTTGTTTATTGACACCGTTTTTACTTATTTGATCAATAACGTCTGATGCGGTTTCAATATCTTTATTGCCTACTTTTATTAAAATGTCATCTAACTTGATTCCACTTTTTTCAGCTGGACTGTTCGGCACTACATATCCAACTTTTACCACATTATTTGTTTTTTCAGAATTCCTCTCTTCTATTAGGCTAATCCCGATCATAGGATGTATTACTTTTCCATTTTTTATAAGTTGATAGGCGATTTCCTTAGCTTTATTAATTGGGATTGCGAAGCTTAAGCCAGCGCCTGGACCTGATCTTATCAAGGTATTAATACCAATTACTTCACCATCGCTATTCAATAGTGGACCTCCAGAATTTCCAGGATTAATAGCAGCGTCTGTTTGTATCAGTTCTAGTTTTTTATCATAAATTCCTAATTGAGCAACGTTTCTATTTAGATTACTAATAATACCAAGAGTAACTGTATTTTCTAATCCGAATGGATTTCCAACTGCTATAGCCCAATCACCAACTTTAATCTTTGAAGAATCTCCCAATTTTGCTTTTGGCCAAGGTCCTTTCCCTTCAATCTTTAGCACAGCTAAATCAGTAAAAAAGTCTTGCCCTATAAGTTTTGCGTTTAATTTTTTGCCATTGGTTAAACCAACTATCACCTTATCTGATCCATTTACAACATGAGCATTTGTCATTACAATCCCATCAGCAAATATAAATCCACTTCCTTGGTTTTGCTCTATCCTTGGTCGATTGTCATTAGGTAAATCTAATCCAAAAAATCTTTCAAAATATGGGTCTAGAAATAGTTGAGAATTGCTTGGAAAATTTCTTTTTTTAATATATCTTTGAGTATCAATTGTCACCACAGCTGCACCCGTCTTTTCTACAGCTTTAGTTATGAAAGATTTGTTTGAATATAAATTAACTTCATTAATTTTTGGTTTACTTACTGGTTGGGATATTACTTTTGCAGGACATGTAATGCCCACTGAACTTAATGAGGCAAATAGTAAAAGCTTCTGGATGTAACTTTTCAATTGTGAATTTCTTATGTTCTTCGAGAGATTAATACACCAAATCAGTGTAGCCTAAATATAACTACTAAATAAATTAATTGAATATAGAGAATAATTTATTAACTTAAAATAGCTAAATTTATTTTTTTCGGGCTATGATATTAAAAGTATAAATCACTAATCTATAAGTTCGATGACCATCCTATTTCCAATCATATATTCTGCAGCCTTAACTTATTTAGTTTGGAAAGCTTTTAAAGTAATGTCTAATGGTTGGGGTATATCCGATAATAAAAATAAAAGTTTTAGCACTTCCAGTTTTAAACAAAAAAAGTACACAATACATCCAGAACTTTTAGATAAATCAGGAAACATAACAGAAGAGGAACTATTAACAGTAAGATTTTCGAATGATAATGACTCTACATTAGAAGAAAAAGGTTCAACAACTGATTAATCAAATTACATTTAAGGAAAAAATTGGAATTAAGAACAAAAATCGTCTCAGCGGTCATAAGATCTCTCAAATTACCTCCAAGGTTTCGATTAAAAATGGTCAAAGAAGATCCTGTTAGGCTTGAATTAAGTCTTACCCCTTCATATGGTAAAAATCCAATTATTGTTGGATTAGTAGAATCTTTAGATCTAGTTGCTCGAAGAGATAGAGAGGGCAGAATACCTAGAGATTTGCAAGGGACTTGGGATTGGACAGTAAGGCATGGGAAAATTAGTACTGGAGGATGGAATCCAATGCTTAAAGAAGCTTTGCAAACAATGTTTGATACAGGATTGCCAGCAATTGTATATGAGGAATTAACTGGAGATGAGTATAGACCTGTTGATGGTGTTAGGCATGTTAAATAATTAATTTATTATTTTTCATAAATTCTTCCCAAAAACGTTAAAATAATCTATATATCTGTAGTGAACCATGAATGATGAAAATCAGACAAGATTCGGATTCGTAAATTTTGCTGAAACTTGGAATGGCCGTATGGCAATGATGGGTATTTTAATTGGCCTTGGTACTGAATTAATTACTGGGCAAAGTATCCTAAGACAAATTGGAATTGGTTAGGTTTTATTTTATTTCTTCTGCCTTTACCTCTACGGTACTTTCACTTGGTTTTTGATCTAATTTATCTTTTTTGTTAATATTTTCTAAATCTGCACCACAGTTCATGCAGATTTCATTCAAACCTAGGGATATTGCACCGCAGTTACTACAGGTATTTATTTTTGACTTGTAATAATTAAAACCTAGAAACACTAGAACTAATAATAATAAAGGTATTAGAAATAAAAGTAATATTATGTTGCCAAGAAAGCTAATTAAAAAGTTTATTCCAACAAATGGAACAACTAAAAGTAATATCAAGAAATAAGTAATTAAATTTTTATTAGCTTTAAGAAAATAGTTCACAATTTTAAAATTTCTTGTATCTTGTTTTTTTTGCTATTGACATGCTAGCAATAACAACGCTCCAACACTGTCCAAAATATAAAATTACTCCTAGAAGCCAGACCCACAAGGTAAGTACAAGAAATCCTCCGATAAAACCATAAGCTTGAAATCTTACGCCAAGCGAGAGTATACTTTTGCTTACTGCTAAGTTCAACGTTGTTAGGCCAATTCCAATAAGAAAAGATCCAGGTAGAAGTGGTTTTAAAGGTACTTTTCTACTAGGTAAGAGGGCTTGAAGTAAAAGAGCCATTAAAGAAAATCCAATTACTGGTATTGCAAATTTACCAACTTGTAATAGAGGTAACTTTAGTAATATATCTGAAATTAAATTATTGGATTTTGAAAGATTTTCTAAAACATTACTAGGGATCATTCTAAGATTCGCACTAATCTGATCTAGTACCATTAAAAAACCAATAAAGAATACTATCAAAAAAGCTTCAATTCTATTTCTAAGAAATCTAGAAGCTTGCTCTCTCCATGCAGCATTTACTTTTTTAGAAGGAATTTCGTCCTCCCATAGTCTATCTGAGCCTCTTTGGAGAGATAAATATGCATTTCCTGCTGTAAATAGCAAAAACATAGCCCCTAGAATACCTGCCCCAAAACCTTGATCTATTAATTTAAATAACGTTGTTTCTACTAATTCAACTACTGAAGGTGGCAAAAGTTGAGAAGCAATAGCAATTATTTGTTGGTCCAAGCCTTCTTGTTTTCCTAGGAACCATGATGCTATTGAGAGTGAAATTAGAAGAATCGGGAAAAAGGATTGTAGTGTGTAATATGCAAATGCAGCACTCAAATCAATGCAGTCAGATTTACTCCATCTCTCACAAGCTCCCCACAAACTCTTAAGTATCCAAGTTGAGCTGTGCTGCAAATTTATTTTCTTCAAATATTTTTTTTTATGCTTTTTTATTGTATCTAATTAAGAAATTTTTCAAGGAATTATGTCTTTATGATGCAACTATTTTTCCAATAATAAATTGCCCCATGGCTTTAAAATTCCAACTTTTTCTATAGATCGACAAGCAATTAATGGAAAATTAACATCGCTCAAGTCTTCTCCAGGAACTAAATTTAAAGGATCTCTTTCTAACCACTCTATAGAGCAATTGAGTTCTTCTAATAGAAGCCAGGCTGCGGCAATATCCCATATCTTAGGGGTTGATTCTATTGCTCCGAAAGTTTGTCCCATCGCTACACTTGTAAGATTTAAACTTGATACACCTAAGAGTCTGATTTTGCCAGGAAATACCGAGTTTGGTTTTTTTTGTAAAATTTTTATTGATCTACTACACAAAGAAACGCATTCACTTTGATGATTATTTTGGCTAGGATCTATTTTGAGATTATTTAACCAAACTCCTTTACCTTTAATGGATACAAACTTTTTTTTCAATGTAGGAATTATTAAAAAAGAAGATTGCGGTTTACCATCAACGAACCTTGCCACTGATATAGACCAGTAAGGAATACCTGCTGCAAAATTTGTTGTCCCATCGAGTGGATCGACCACCCAATAAGCTTTTGAGTTTGGAATTAACTTTTGCCCTTCTTCACTAAGGACGCCCTCACCTGGAGCTATTGAAGCTAAGCCATCTACTATTGTTTTGTCACTCCATAAATCACAACTTGTTAATAATGATCCATCTGCTTTATTGCTGGCGTTAATATTTCCAAAATCTTTTTGCTGACGTTGACTAACTAATTCAAATAAAGAATCTAATTTACTTAGTTGCTTATTAGTTAAATTTGGTGGATTCATCATTTTATATTGCAAATAGAACCTTTATTTTTAATTTTAGTATTATTACTAACCAAACAATTTTTACTGATATCAAGAAAAGTTAATCTTTTTAATTCATCTAAATTCAAATTGTAATTATATATTGCATTAATATTTTTTGATTTCGCATTACTTAATTCACTTTGTCTAACAAGAACATCTTTTAGAGTTGATATTCCGACATCATATCTAAGTCTGGAAAGCCTTACAGACTCTTTGCTAGATTCAATTTCTTTAAGAGAGGAAATTATTTTCTCTTCATTTAATTTGAGATTTAAGTAGGCTTTACTAATATTTGTGGTTAAAACATTTTTTAGATTTTCATAAGTATATTTTTCAGCTTCTGCCTCTTCTATTTTTGATTGATAGGATTTCTTATTTTGTCCGCCATCAAAAATACTCCATGCAAAATTTAGACTTATGGTATTAGTATAATTAGATCCAGATTTTTCAAAGTCGATATTAGTTGCTAGAGAGTCACCCTTTGAAAATGTACTAGATAATGAATTACTGATATAGATATTTGGCTTATTTTGAGCTAAAAAACTATTTGCTTGGCTCTTTTTGATTGATTGTTGAAGAATAAGGTTTTTTAATGAAAGATTTTTATCCAAACCCTCATTTATATTTTTATTCAATTTATGATTCCAAAATCCTATTAGATTTTGCTCTTTATTAGTTTCAAAATCCTCCTTAATATTGAGAATCTCTTTGAGAGAAATTTTATTAATTTCATGTTCTATTTTCTTTTCATTAAGTGATTGTTTATCTCGAGATAATTGAGCTTCTGCTTCAAGAACTTCAAATTTTGTACCAATTCCAGCATCTAACTTCGCTTGAGCATTTTCTAAACTTGTAAATGATAAATCAAGTGTGAACTGTTTATTTTGAATATCTTGAAATGACTTTTTGTATTTGTGATACCTGATTCTTGCTTCTTGAATTAAATCTTTTTTCTTTATCTCATAATTATTTTCTGCAATTTTGTAATTTGTTTTGGCAATTTCAATTTCGGATCCTCTAATCGGGGCAATTACATCCCATTTGATATTTAGGGATGGATTAGCAGTAAATTGTGATGTTTTTAAATTAGGTGAATTGCTATTGTACTTTTTACCTGCAACATATTTTGGTAGCCCATTGGCTTGGAAATCTAAGGAAGGATACCTTTTGGCAATTTGACTGGAAAGATTAAAGCTTGCTGAGGCTACTAAGTTTTGTAATGACTTTAATTCTTGATTATTCAATACAAGTTTTTCTATTTCTTGATAATCAACAAAAGTAATATTTACTCTTTCTTCTAGAACATTATCAATATAATTTTTTGTTTCGCTCGAAAGAACATTAACAGAGTTGATACTAAAAGTAACTGGTAAGAATAAGATAGGATTTATTATTCTTCTAAGCATGTTTTATAGTATCGAAGATATTCGATTAACCAATCAAAGTATTAATAATATCATTTGAATCATCAAGAACGTGAATTTTGGTATTTAATTGATTTTCAACTTCTTGGATATTTTTATCATCTAAAAATAAATCAGTATTAATTTTTAACATAATAGATGGGATGTAAACAGCTTCTCCTAAGTCTTTATTTTGCAGCCCATGAATCAGGTCTTCTCCCGTTAGGAGTCCAGTTACAACTTGCTCTTGTCCCCAATAAATACTTGGTAGACCATATAAATTAATTATCAATCCATCAATTAAGTTTAATTTTTTAACTACAGGAATGAGGGCTTCATAGACTAATTTACCTACAATCCAACTAATTTTTTTTGGCTTTTTTACTTTTTTGGGTAGGTTTTTAGACTTCTCTTTTAATGTTTCTAGAAAGTTTCTAATAGTGCCAACCCCATTAGATTCTTGTGGCATATTTTCGTAGGTTTTGTAACTAGGTAGATTTGTACCAGCAATCAAATACCATTCGTCTGCTAGCCAACAAAAACGAGTCCCATGAGTAATTTGTAGAGAGGCTTGAATTCTCTCTACTTGTTTAATAGTTTTTATTGCGTATTCTGGGTTTATTGATTTCAATCCATCATTTTCAGGTCTAAATTTTGTAAGTCCTACAGGAACTATTGCAACTGAAAGTACTGTCTTAGAGGTTTTTTTGTAGAATTCAGCAAGTTCTAAAATTGATTTCTCAAGAATATCTCCATCGTTTATATCTGGACAAATAACAATTTGAGCATGTATTTGAATAGAGTTTTTTTCAAACCATGAAATTTGATCAAGGATCACTCCTGCTTTTTTATTTTTTAATAATTTTTCTCTTGTGGCGGGATCAGTAGCATGAACTGAAATAAAAAGTGGGGATAGTTTTTGCATAGCAATTCTTTCCCAATCTTCTTTTCTTAAATTCGTTAGAGTTAGATAAGAGCCATACAGGAAACTTAATCTATAGTCATCATCTTTTATATAGAGGCTTTTTCTTTTACCACTTGGCTGTTGATCAATAAAACAAAATGGACATCTATTATTGCATTGCTTGATTGAGTCAAATAATGCATCCTTAAAATTTATACCTAAATTAACGTCTTGATCTTTTTCAATATTTATATTGTGAATTTCATGATTTTTATCTAAAACTGATATGTCTAAAAATTCTTCACTAATGAGAATTTGATAATCAATTAAATCTCTTGGTTTTTTCCCATTAATACTAATAATTGAATCACCTGATTCAAATCCTATTTCTTGAGCAATGGAATTAGCTTCAATACTTTCAATTTCTGCAGGGTTTATTTTATAAGTAATGTTAGGAACCAAAAGATCATTGGGATCTTCTGTGTAATTAATTTCTTGCCACACAATTTAAGGCCACAAACTCTTATTTATATTTATTCTAAACTTATATATGACTCAAAGTGTATTAAATACTTTTAAAAAACTAAATATAGTTTTGAAATTATGGGCCTTTAATTTATTAAAATATGTCATTCGCAGTTTTCTAAAACACGATTTAGATTAATTAAAATAACCTTTTTCATTGAAAGAATTAATTACAAAAAATTTAGAAGTGAAAGATAAATTGAACTATGAATTGCAAAATACATTTGATTCATACGAAGATAGTTTTTTATCAAATCCTATATCTTTAAGATTATGGTCTTCTTTTTTTGTAATTTTACCTATTTTTGTTCAAGCTCCTTGGGTTAGATTAGAACCAATAAGTGCTCTTTGTTTTACTTTTGTTATTCTCCTAGTGGCATTTGTTTTGAATCAGAAAGGATCAAATAAGTGGTTTATTGTCAGTTCATTATTACTTGGTGTATCAGGTAGTTGGCTTGGTGGATGTTTGTTTTGGGGATGGTTAAGCCCATTTCCTATTTTACATATACCTGTTGAGGCTGTAGTTCTCCCATTAGCTTTAATTGGATTTGGTACTAATTGGAAAATAGGTTCAAGTTTTTATATCTCTTCTTTATTTGGAACCGCAATTACCGACATTACAATATTTTTAATCGGAATTATGGATCAATGGAAGCAGGTGATTACAGCAGATTCTGAAAATGCACCTATAATTCTTCAAAAAACTTCAGAGAGTCTTATCCAAATAAAATCTCTATCTATTATTGTTTTTGTTGCTCTTATACTTTGGTTTATTTCAAAAGAAATTTTAGATTCAGCAACAATCAATACTACTAGTGGTAAAGCACTTTTAGTTTCTAGTTATGTAATTCAAACGACATTAATTGTTGATGGTATTTTTATTGTTTTAGCAATTCTTCAACCAACTTTTAGTGGATTGGTTTAATGTTAAGGCCTCCATTTTCGCAAGAACCGATACCAATAAATAATTGGGATGTAATAGTTGTAGGTGCTGGAGCTGCTGGCCTTATGACTTGTCTTGAATTACCTGCAAATTTAAAAGTGCTTCTTCTAAATAGAAATACTAGTAAGGTATCTTCCAGTAGATGGGCCCAAGGAGGAATTGCATCTGTTGTTAGACAAGATGATTCATTTGATCTTCATGCTGAGGACACTTTAAAAGCAGGAGATGGGCTGTGTGATTTTCAAGCTGTAGAAATGTTGGTTAAAGAAGCTCCAGGTTGTGTAGACAGGTTGCAGAATTTAGGGATGATTTTTGATCAAAGTGCTGATCAACTAGCTACTACCTTGGAAGCAGCCCATTCAAGAAGAAGAGTCTTACATGTTAAAGATCGTACTGGACGAGCCTTAGTTGAAGTTCTAGAAGATCATATTGAGAATCATAAAAATATTCTTCACTGCAGGGGTGTAAGAGTCACTGAGCTTCTCATTGAAAATAAAGAATGTAGAGGAGTTCAGGTTCTTGATGGAGCAAATTTATATTGGATTCAATCGAGAGCTGTTGTTTTGGCTACAGGTGGGGGTGGTCACTTATTTACTAATACAACAAATCCTGCTCAATCATCTGGAGAAGGGATTGCTCTTGCATGGAAAGCAGGCGCTGCTATCGAAGATTTAGAGTTTGTGCAATTTCATCCAACCGCTTTAAAATTTTATGGCGCACCTTGCTTCTTAATATCTGAGGCACTTAGAGGAGAAGGAGCGATTTTAGTTGATAAAAATGGTGAAAGTCCAGTTAAAAATCTTGAAAATCGTGATTTAGCTACTAGAGATCAGGTAAGTAGAGCAATTATGAAAAATATGCATGATAATAATGTAGATCATGTTGGCTTAGATCTTCGGTATATTGACCCAGAAAAAATCGTAGAGCGCTTCCCCACGATCTTAAGTCGATGCCAGGATTATGGTGTTAACCCTCTCAATGAGGTTATTCCCGTAGCTCCTGCAGCTCATTATTGGATGGGGGGCATTAAAACTGATTTAAATGCATCTTCAACAAGAAAAGGATTATATGCCGTTGGAGAAGTCGCTTCTACAGGTGTGCATGGTGCTAATAGACTGGCAAGCAATTCACTGATGGAGTGTCTTGTTTTCGCAAGAAAAATGTCTTCAATTGTTTTAAATGACTTTTCTAAATTTCAAAAATTTGATAGATCATTTAAAGAATTTGATATTGAAGATCCTAAAGAAGGTCAAATTTCTAGAATTGCTGAAAAAATTGATGAACTAAGAAAACTATGTTGGTTAAATTTAGGAGTATCTCGAAATAAGGCAAATATGAGTAAATTTTTAAATAATATTCAAGATGATATTTCTCAACTACAAAAAAATGCTTTACTAAGTACTCTTGAAAAAATAGAATTTCATCAAAAAATTAAACTTAGTGAGCGCAATAGGAGGGCACTTAATCTTTTACTGGATTTAAAGAACAGACAAATAACCACCATAACCTTATTAAAAGCTTGTCTTTTTAGAGAAGAGAGTAGAGGAGGCCATTATAGAGATGATTTTCCAGCTAAAGATAAAAATTGGGAATGCCATACTAGACAAAAGTTAGATCATAAAATTCAGAAGAGGTTTATTAAAAATTAGAATCTCCTTGATAGCCCGTCTTTACGGCTAATTCATTTAAGTCGCGAGTACCACTGATGATTTCTCCATTTATTTCCCAAGAAGGAAATCCACTAATTCCTTTTGTTTGGCATAGCTCATACTCATTATCTTTACCATCTTTAGCGCATTCAACTACTTTTAATTCTTTAACTGCTTCCCTACCAAATAATTGTTTCTGATCGTGGCAATGCGGGCACCAGTATGCACTATACATAAAAATGTTGTTTTCACTTAAAAATTTTGCAAATTTTACCTTCTGGGGAGAGCTTGAAGTGGTAATTATTGGCGATACATTTTCAGTGGGGCTTGCAACATTTATAGCATTAGAGGGATCAACGTTTGTAGACCAAATTAAGCCTCCTAGCAAGACACTAATTGCTACAATAAAACCTCTAAAAATCATAGGTTCTCTACTTTCAAACTTTGCTCCAATCATAGAAATTATAAAGATAGAAAACGATAAGATTGCTGAAAGTATACAAAAAAAGCAATATGCTTGAATCTTAAAAAACATTATATTGATTAATAAAAAGCTAAATGTTGATGATGAACAAGATATTAGAAATAATAACCACCATAAAAACTTATTTAGTTTTTCTTTTGGGGAAATTAAATTAAGCGAAAGTATTATTGTGATAACTAATATTGATAAATAAGTTATAAATCCAGCTAATGAGAGAGGTATATTAACTTGATTATTTTCAAATAAAGTACCCCAAGGACTATTTAAAACTGTTTCACAACCATTTTGTATCCCTGGGCATGAAAGCGAAGTAAATAATCCCCAGTTTTTTAAAGTAATAGAACCTGTATCAACTATGCCTATAGTGCTAAGAATTCCGATTATGATTTTTGGCCATTTCAAATCTTTTTTATTTCTTCTGTTTAAAGTCTTAAGGGCCATACAAAACGAAAGTTTGTTATTTACATTATCTATCCTAATATTATCTTGGCATGAAAAATATATTACAAAATGCTTTTTAAATCTTTTAATTCTTATTTTTCAAGTTGTGAAACAAAATAGTCTCAATATAAAAGAAAAAAAACTATCTAAGATTGCATTCAGTCATGTTGGTTGTGAGAAAAATCTTGTAGATACTGAACATATGCAAGGCTTACTATATAGAGAGGGTTATGACGTTGACAGCAATATAAATGATGCAAATGTTGTTGTTGTAAATACTTGCAGTTTTATTGAAACAGCTAGAGAAGAATCTATTAGAAAAATTCTAGAATATACAAATCAAGGAAAGGAAGTAATAGTTGCAGGCTGTATGGCTCAGCATTTTAAAGATGAACTTCTAAAAGAAATCCCTGAAATAAAAGGTTTGGTTGGAACTGGAGATTATCAAAAAATAGCCAAGGTTTTAGACAGAGTAGAAAAAGGGGAAATCGTTAATGAAGTTTCAAAAATACCTGAATTTATTGCAAATGAGGAAATGCCTCGTTTTGTAGATAAAAACAAATTTGTTGCTTATCTTCGTATTGCTGAAGGCTGTAACTATAATTGCGCTTTTTGTATTATTCCTAAATTGAGAGGTCCCCAAAGAAGTAGAACAATAGAATCTATAGTTTCAGAAGCCAAAAGTCTTGCAAAGCAGGGAATACAAGAAATCATATTAATTAGTCAAATAACAACTAATTATGGTCAAGATATTTATGGAAAACCATCATTAGCCAAACTTTTGAATGAGCTTTCTAAAGTTCCAATTCCTTGGATCAGGATACATTATGCTTATCCAACGGGTTTAACTGATGAAGTTATTAGAGCCTTCAAAGATTCAGAGAATATAGTGCCTTACTTTGATTTACCACTTCAGCATAGTCATCCAGATGTGTTGAGGAGTATGAATAGACCTTGGCAGGCTTCTTTGAATGAATCAATTTTGGAGAAAATTAGAAAAGAAATTCCATCTGCTGTATTAAGAACTAGTCTCATTGTCGGTTTCCCAGGAGAAAAAAAAGAACATTTTGAACATCTTCTGGAATTTTTGTATAGGCACAAATTTGATCATGTAGGAGTGTTTATTTTTTCTCCTGAGGATGGAACTGCAGCTTTTGATTTGCCAAATAGAGTATTCCCAGAGGTTGCAGAGGCAAGAAAAGATAATGTTATTTCAGTTCAACAAAATATTTCTAAAGATAAAAATCAGTCATATGTTGGTTCAAAAATGAAAGTTTTGGTAGAAAAAATATCAGATAATAACGAATTAATAGGTCGGTCCTACAATTTCGCTCCTGAAATTGATGGAAATGTGATTTTATCTATCAATAATAAAAATGATTTGAAAAATTATATTGGTAAATTTGTTGAATCAAATATTTCTTTTGCCGATGAATATGATTTGTATGGTGAGATTATTAAAATTTTGTAGTTTTTAAATTAATTTAACTGCTCTTAAGAGCTTATCTAATGCGAAAGCAGCTCCAAAACCAAAACCAATAAATGCAATATAGAAAATGATGTTCATTAATTTTTTTATTTTTATTTAATTTAACATCAGATGAAAAGATTAGATTTTTTCGTTTAATTTCTTAATCTTGGATATATGGTAATTTTTTGTATAAACATTCTTCTGCTTTTTGTAGTTCCCGGCCTAAATATAGAGCATGATCGAATCTGGTTATTAAGTCATTTCTTTCTTCAGTAATCAATATTCCAAGTTGTTTCGCACTAGTACCTTTAAAAATTTCATTACTAACTCTTTTATTTTGAGAGTCGCATTTAATTGGTTCATTTGTTTCTGGGTCAAGAGCATAGCCTTCTTCATCGATGTTATTTAAAAAGTGTTCTAAAATTATTTTATTTTCTTCTAAATCTACTTTTATAATAAAATAACCGTTTGGATCTAAATCTATATATCTGTTGGATAGATTATTATCAATCTTTATTTTTTCATCTAAACTTTTACTAGAATCCATTATTAGAGGTTAATAAAAACGCATACTACTAATATAAACTTTAGAAAAGCCATATAATTTTTTATTTAAAGGGTATAGAATTATTCTCAAATTCAATTTCCTTCTGGGTTTGTTTATTAACTTCATTTAGCCAAGGATAAATTATATTTTCCATATTTTTGTCAAACCACTTATGCAAGCTAACGGTCCTTTTTGCAAAAAACCCTCTCCGCCTTTTATGTTTACCCCCCGCTCCAGGATCAAAAAAATGGATACTATTTTTTATTGCCCATTCAATTGGCTGGTAGTAGCATAATTCAAAATGTAAATTAGATATGTCTTCTTGACTTCCCCAATATCTACCCCATAAGTTGTTTTTATTTTTAATGCACATCGACATGGCAAAAATATCATTTGAATCATTTTTTGATGCACTAAAAAGTAAAATATTTTTTTTATTAGCAACAATTTTTTCGAAAAATGTAGATGTTAGATATTTACTTCCCCAAACTCCCCACCTAGAACAATGCTGTTCATAAAAATTATGCATTTTTTTGAGGATTTCTTGGTTGATATCATCTTCACTAAAAATTTCTACTTTTACATCTTGTTTAGTAATTGATTTTCTCTCTTTTTTTATATTTTTTCTCTGATTAGAGTTAAATCTACAAAGAAAGTCATCAAATGTCTTTTCTCCATTATTTCTCCATTCACTGCTGGAATTTATCCATTTATGGTATCCCAAAGATTTAAGATGGTTGCCCCAGCTTTCGTCAATATATAAAAAATTACAACTTAAAATTTTGTTTGTAATCGCAAAGCTTTCGATATGGTTTATGAGTAAATTTGTAATTTCTTTCTTATCTCCATTTTTTTTATAAAGAAATTGATATCCATTTACAGGACTATAAGGACTCATTCCAATTAATTTAGGGTAATAATTTAAATTCAGCTCTTGAGCCAATCTTGCAAATGATTGATCAAAAATGAATTCTCCATAGCTATGATTTTTTAAAAAAAGTGGAGCAATTCCTAATATTTCTTCATTTTTATAAGCAACAAAATATAGAGGTTGCCAACCAGTTTCTCTTGAGACACTTTTTGATATTTCAAGGTTTTTAAGCCAAGTCCATTCATAGAATGGATTTTTGATTTCATTTGTTAATTCATTCCATATCTCCTTGGATATTTCCTTGATTGACAATTTGACTTCAACTTTATGTATTTTTTGGTTCATTTATTATGGAATCTTTTTCAAATTTTTTTGTAATGAATATGGATTTCATTATTCATTAAATTTTTAATTGATTTTATTTCCCATAGTCTTTTGAGATTAAAAATCTCATTTGTTTCTTCTTGAGGTATCCATGTATATTTACCTCCAATAATTTGTGGAATTATTGTAATTTTTATATCTGTTATTAGATCCTCTTTTATAAATGAATTTATAAGTTTTGCACCTCCTAAAAGAGCTAGATCATTTATCCCTTGTTTTTTAAGTGAAATTAAAGTTTTACTCCATGAATCTTCGAAAAAGAGTTGTTTCTCGAAGTCATTATTCGACGAATTATCAACTTTACTTGAGCTTATTAGCCATCTTCTAATTGGTTGACGAAAGTATTCCCAATTACTGTTAAATTTTTTGCTATTTGAGGCAACTATAGAAATTGGTTGTTTTTTTGATAATGTTACTTCGTCATTACCATAGAGATTTTTAATTAGGTAAGTTGATTGATGAGCTATTAAAGTACCTAAACCAAAAATGGTGGCGTCAACCATTGATAAGTGTTGATTTAACATTCTTTTATCTTCTTCGCTTCCTAGATGCGATTCTCCACCTCCGGGAAATGCAATTCTCCCATCAAGACTAGATGCTATAACAATTATTACTCTTGGGATACTCAAGTTTGTGAGACTAAACTATTTTCAAGTTTCAACTTAAATGAATTGGTTAGCTTTTGATCAACATAAATTTCTGCAGCATTATTTGGGCTCTCTTGGAGTCTTATTTTGTGTAATGTTGCACCAAGTTCATGTATTGGATCTTTAAGAATATCAGAAATATATAAAGCTATATTTTCAGCAGTTGGAACACAATTCTTGAAAAATTCGATGTCTTTATTTAGAAAAGTATGATCTAGTTGTTCAACAACCAATTCATTAATTATCTCCTGGAGTGCAGATAAGTCGCAAACCATTCCGGTTCTTTTATTAATGTCTCCTTTTACAGTTATATCGACAAGATAGTTATGACCATGTCCATTAACTCTGGCACATTTCCCATAGATTTTTTTATTTTCATCAAAGGAAATCTCTTCTTTTGCAAGTCTATGAGCGGCTGCAAAATGAGTTTGTACTGTTAAAAATGCTTCCATGTTTTTTCCAAAATAATCTGCCCATAAATTAGGGTTTTCAAAAAGCCTTAGACTTGTAAGAGGTAAATCATCTTTTAGACGACTCCAAATAACCATTACCAATGCTTCAGTTGTGGGAAGTATACCTTCTTGATTATTAATATTAAATTCAGGCCAGACATCATTTAAAAAACGAAAATCTAATTGTCCAGTAACCTTATCTTTAATAGAGTGTTTTACATCAGAGAGATTAAGTACCATTCCATCAGAGTCTAGTTCTCCACCCATTGAAACAATAAGTTCATAATTATGACCATGACCTGGTGCAATACTGCAATTTCCAAAAAGAGATAAATTTTCTTCTGGGGTTTTTTCAGGAAGCCAATAACGGTGACTAGAACTAAAGCAGGCACGTCGAGTTATGACGCATTCACGTCCTTTGCCATGTAATGGTTTGGATTGTGTAGAAGTCATAGCTTTCTGCGATAATACTATCTTAAGGTTTTAAATACGCTTTTGTCTTTATGGAACAATCTATTATCAAAAAAACAGTTCATACTTTAAAGGGCAGAAGCATATTTTTAATAGGAATGATGGGTTCTGGTAAGTCACAAACTGGTTTGAAGCTGGCTGAATTATTGAAGTATAAATATATTGATTTAGATTCGTTAATAGAGAAGTTGGCAAAAAAATCAATCAATCAAATTTTTAATGATGAAGGAGAAAATAATTTCCGTGAATTAGAAGCAAGCTGCCTTAAAGAAACTATCAAAATTCCTTCATTAGTAATTTCTACTGGGGGAGGAATAGTTACCAAATCGGAAAACTGGGGAATCTTAAGGCAGGGAATAATTGCTTGGATAGATCTTGACAAAGATATAGCAATTGAAAGATTGAAAAATGAAATTAAAAATAGACCACTTCTTCAGGGAAAGAATCTGAATGATTTATATATGAGCATTTTTCATTCTAGAGAAAATTTGTATTCTCAAGCAGATTTAAGAATTCAAGTAAAAAGGGAAAATATTGAAGAAGTCGCTATGAAAATAATTAATGCAATTCATAAAGAAATAATTAATTAATTAATTAATTAATTAATCTGGCTCAATTCTTACTGCAAACCATTTTATAACGTATCCTAATTTTATTTCTAATTCATAAGTGCTTTCTAATAATTCTTCAAAAAATTCATTATCAGGACCTTCTATATTTTGATATATTGTTTGTGCTTCTGTCTTACTGAGCCAATTCTTTAACCATAAAATTGCTTCTTGCTTTGATACAATTTTTTCTTTTGAATCTGGCTCTAATAATACATAATGATCTGATGCTCTTATTAGTGGATTTGACATAATGAATATTCTGCTTGGATTAATTCTTTGCTTGATTTTTCAAGGAATTTTTTTAGAAAGTTCTTTTGCTTCTGTAAATTCTAATGTACGAGAGTTTTTGGAAAATCGTGTAAATCAATGGCCAGAATTATATTTACCAAATTTTAAATTGTCGGATACTTCTCAGGATTTAATTTATCCTCAATGGTTCGAGGGGAATTGGCTTGTTACTTCTCAAGATATAATTAATGATTCAGAAGAGCCAGTTATTTATAAAGTAAATTTCTTTAAGAATGATTCAGATTTAGTTGTTGGAAATCGTGCAAAAAATTCTGAATCTATTGGAAAAGCAATATTTGGTGATACCTTAATCAAGGTTGTAAATGATCCTCAATCTATTAATAATCAAATTACTTATTTAAAAGATGATTTTTATATCGATTCAAGAATTACAGGGAGAAATCAGATCCAAGATGATGATATTTTTTTCGCAGATGAGCTAGTTATACAAACTGCACATAAGCCAGGTGCTTCAAGGATTAATCAGGTAGAGACCATTAGTAAATTTCAAAAATGTTCCGAAGAAATTTTGGAAGTTGATAATTCAATCAAACCATCAATTTGTGGAGTGCAATATGTTGCTTCTTATGGTTCAAAAGTTGGTGATCCTTCTATTCTTGCTATAAATACAAATAAATATAAATTGACGTTTGAATTTATTGAGAGTTAGCACTAAAAAGATATTCTTCTAAGTTGTTCCTCCAAATGAAAAGATTTTCTAAATAAGGGTTGTTTATGTATTCTTGGCTCCCCTCTCCTGAAAGAATTGGTCCTGCAGACTTTGGAAATTTAAGAAGGGATAATTGAGCAGCAATTGAAATATCTGCAATTGATAAACTATCTCCGACTAAATATTTCTTGTTGATCAAGGATTTTGATAAAGCTTCCAGTAATTTTTGGAGTTCTAAATTATCTGTAGAAGACAAAATTACATTAGAAATTTTACTAAGATTTTTAAAAGGTAATTTATCAACAATACTTTTAACTGAAGAAGGTATTTCATCTGGAAGTAATGCAGTTCTTAGCTGTGGATTTTCTATTGCAGATTTTATTAGAGCTTTTCTACAAGTTGTAGCCATTGTAGTATCTGCCCAGTCTTCAATTAGTTTGCATTGTGCAAATAATATTGGGTCCTCAGGAAAAAGTGGATTGTTATCATTTTTTTTATCTATATATTCGCAAATATTTGAAGAGTCATTAATAACTTGATCATTACTATCTACTATTACAGGTACTTGTTTTTGACCTGATAATTTAAAGATTTCAAATTGGCCTATTCCAGGTGTTACTTCTTCAACTCGATATTGTAGTTTTTTTGCATGAAGAGCCATTCTTGTTTTTAAACAAAAAGCACTATGCCTAAATTGATATAATGTAATCATGCTGTTTAATGTTTGTTAAAACTTAGCTAAAAAAGTAATCTATTTGTGGAGCTGATGGGCGAATTTTTCTCTAATGTTGCGAGATATCCAAAGTATTTGATATCTATCATTGTTGGGGGACTTGTTGCTTTGCTTGAACCTTTATTCAAAAATAGATCAAATCCTCTCACAATAGTAGGATTGATATCTTCTGTCTTAAGTGCTTTCATAACTGTTTATTTTGTCTTGCAAGCGATGACAAACCCAATAAACTTACAACCATAATGCCAAATAATTACCGTCTTGCAAAAGTTTCTTCTCTTTTGAAGAAAGAAATAACCCTTATTTTGCAGAATGATTTAGAAAATGATCTTATTAGAGATCATTTCGTCAATATTTCTAAGATTGATTTATCAGGTGATTTGCAACACTGTAAAATTTACATAACTTCAACTGCTCAAGAGAAAGTAAGGAAAGAGATTGTGGCAAATTTGAATATTGCTAAAAGCTCCATAAGACATAGTTTAGGTAAAAGAATCGAGATGAGAAGAGTGCCAGAGATAATTTTCAAAGAAGATGTTGTTTTTGATAAAGGGTTATCAGTCTTGAAACTTCTCGATGAATTAAAAAATAAAACTCAAGACAAAAATAGTGAGGATAAGGATGCCAATAGTTGATCTACCCCTTGATCAAAGAAATATAATAATCACTCGATCAAAAGAAGGGATATTGGATATAAAAAAGATATTCACAAGCAAGGGCGCTAATGTATTTGATTTGCCCGCAATAAGTATTGGTGATCCTGATGATTTTAATCCTCTTGACGAAGCATTAAATCAAATCAATGATTTTCATTGGATTATTTTTTCCAGTAGTAATGGGATCAAATTTGTGGATAAAAGACTTAGATATTTTAATAGTTCATTAAAAGAGTGTTCTAAAAAAACAAAAATCGCTGTAGTCGGGCAAAAAACCTCAAAAACTCTTGATGATTTTGGGATTAAGGCTGATTTCATACCTCCAGAATTTGTTGCTGAAAGTTTAATTGATAATTTCCCCATATCTGGTTATGGACTACGAGTCTTTGTACCAAGAGTTCAAACAGGTGGTAGGGATCTAATTGCAGATCAATTTAGAAAGGCTGGTTCTCGTGTATTTGAGGTTGCTGCATATGAAACTAGATGTCCTGACTCAATTCCCGAAGAAACAATTGATATTATTTCTAATCGAAAAGTCGATGCAATTCTTTTCTCAAGCGGTAAAACCGTATCAAATGCTGCTTCTTTACTAGAAAAAAAACTTGGTAAACATTGGTTGGAATATTTTGATCAAATTAAGTTGTTAACTATTGGACCTCAAACAACAAAAAAATGTAACAAGATTTTTGGAAGAGTTGATGGTCAGGCACAAAAATATACTTTTGAAGGACTACTTGATGAAGCAATTAATATTTTTAGTTAGACAAATTTTTTGTATAGTTCTTTTCAACTAAATCTTTGAACCTATTAATATTGGCCTGTAATTCGTTTGTAACCATTTTGCCTAAAATATTTTCTTCCATAAAACGCGCAATCATTTTAGGTAGCTCATAAGTTATGGCTAAATTTACTGTTGTGATTTGATCACTGTTACTTTCGAAAACTACTGATCCCTCAGTTGGCAAACCACCTATAGATTTCCATTTAAGTTTCCTTTTTTCGACCCTTTCTATAATTTGAGCTCTCCATTTAAACCTAAAACCATTTGCAGCTAAAGTCCATTCTGTTAAATCTGGTAACGTATTAGTCTCTACATCAACTGTTTTTACAGATTCTATCCAGCTCATCCAAAGTGACATTGAGTCTAAATCGCTCCATGTATCCCATACATTTTCAAGAGGCGCATTAACAACTGTTATTACTTCATGTTTTAGCCAAGTACCCATGAATTAACTTACTGCAAGATTTTTTGCTAATTCGGCTTTCTTCTCTAAAATTGCAGCGGCAGCTAAATGTCCACTCATTGTAGCTCCCTCCATAGAGTCTATATAGTCTTGTTTTGTATAACTACCAGCCATGAAGAAATTAGATATAGATGTTTTTTGATCGGGTCTGAAAGGTTCCATACCGGGAGCTTCTCTATAGAGTGATTGTGGAATTTGTACCACGTTACTCCAAAGCAATTTAAGGTTTTTTGAAGATGGGAATAGACGGCGAACCTCTTTATCTATTTCTTTTGTAATCCTTTCTGTGGATCTTCCCATCCATCTATCGCCAGGAGTTAAAACACATTGGAGAAGCGATCCCATATCTTTTTTTCTGTAGTCTGCTGGACTTGCCAGTGCTAAATCAGCAAAACAACTGAAAGAGGCATCAGCAGAATAGAGAAGGTTATCTAGTCCAATTGGTTCGTTTCCAGTATTATCTTTTTGTAATTCAGTAACCCACCCGTCATATCTTAATTGGATTGTGGCAACAGCTACAGCTCTAAGTTTTTTTAAACCTTCAAATTCTTTAAATTGATACCATTCTTTTGGAATTATTTTTTTTATTCCAGGAACATCACAGGCAGCTAGAAATTTATCTGCAAATACTGCCTTAATTCCTTCAGGAGAAGATATTTTTAATTGATTTACTGAATAAGAGGAAGATTCTTTTTCATAAATGATTTCTTCTACCTTATGGTTTAGATGTATTTTTGCTCCTTTGTTTGTGATGTAGTCGACAATAGGTTGAGTTAACCACTTATGCGGAGAACCTTTTAAAAGATTAAGTTTTGAGGCTTCTGTTTTTGAAGCAAACATCATAAATATAGTTAGCATGCATCTTGCTGAAATATCTTTGCAATTAATAAAACCTAAAGCGTATGCGATAGGATCCCACATTCTTTCTAAGCTTTTTTCACTTCCACCATGGTTTAAAAACCATTCTTTAAAACTAATTTTATCTAGATCTCTAATTATTTTCATTGCGCCGTCATAGTCTATCAATCCTCTAACTATTGGGCTTGTACCTAAAGCTAAGGCATTTCTGAACTTATCTAACCAAGTAAGTTGTTCTGTCGTAAAAAAAGCTTTAAGTCCGTTAAATGGAGCACCTAGAGGGAATCTGAAGTCTAAAGATTTTAAATTACCACCATTATTAATAAATAGATGAGTATGATCTTTCGGGAGTAAATTGTCTAGAGCTCCCACTTTTTTCATTAATTTAAAAAGATTTGCATAATTGTAAAAAAATACATGTAAACCCATTTCTATGTGGTTGCCATCCTTATCTTCCCAACTTCCCACTTTACCTCCCCAAAATGACCTGCTCTCGAAAATTTCTACTTCGTGACCTTCATCAACTAAATTGACTGCTGCTGTAAGACCAGCTAATCCAGAACCAACTATTGCAATTTTCACTTTTTCTTAGAATTATAACAAATCAAGTTTGGATAACGTTTGTTCTATGCATCCTATCGGTTAAGTTTTTATATTATAAATAGTAGAAATCCCTCGTTTATGGAAAATTTAGAAGTTAAACAGGAAATTAAAAATTCTGATGATGGCAAAGGTATCTTAATTACGAATAATGCTATAGAACAAATTTCAAATTTATTAAAGGGTCAAAGTGATAAAAAAGCACTAAGGGTAGGAGTAAGATCAGGCGGTTGTAGTGGTATGAGTTATACGATGGATTTTATAGGAACTGATGAAATAAATCCCGATGATAAAGTTTATGATTATTCATTAAAAGCTGATCAAAGCTTTCAAGTGGTTTGTGATCCTAAAAGTCTTCTATATATTTATGGAATGCAGTTAGATTTTAGTAAGGAATTAATTGGAGGTGGCTTTAATTTTGTAAATCCCAATGCCTCGCAAACTTGTGGTTGTGGAAGCTCCTTTGCAGTTTAATAAATAATGAATAACGAAATTAATCCCATCGAAGAGGATTTTAATGCAGCTTTATCAAGATATAAAGCAGGGCAAGATTTAATTCCAATCGTTCAAGATTTTCAAAAAATTATACAGCAAATTCCAAATCATTTTGCTGCTTGGACTTGTTTATCATGGCTTCAATTACTTTTGAAAAATAATGAAGAAGCTTTGTCAGCTGCCAGACAAGCTGTTCGATTAAATCAGCAAGATCCACAAGCAAGAATGAATTTGTCTTTAGCTCTTTTGGCTACCAATAATAAAGGTGTTAGGGATCATATTGAGTTAATAAAAAAAATGTCTATGATGATGCCAGATGTCAAAAGTGAGTTGAAAGAATCTGTTGAAGACGGATTAAGTAGATATCCAGATTGGCCTGAGTTAACTAAAGTAAAAAAATGGTTGGAATTTTAAATTGTTTAAGATTTTAATACTAAGTAATGGGCATGGAGAAGATCTATCTGGCAGTTTAATAGCTAAGGAATTCGTAAAAAGTGGTTATTCTGTTCATGCTTTGCCAATTGTTGGTATGGGAAACCATTACGAAAAAGAACAAATTAAGATTATCGGTAAAACTAAAGAATTTAGAACTGGAGGAATTGGCTATAATTCTTTCAAAGGAAGACTTACTGAGATATTAGGCGGAGAAATATTTTATGTTTTAAAAAAATTATATTTAACTTTTAAAATAAAAAAAAAATATGATTATTTTTTTGTAGTTGGAGATATTGTGCCAGTTTTTTTTGCATGGGTTTGTAAGAAAGATTTTTTTACATATCTAGTTGCTTATTCCAGCCATTATGAAGGGAAGTTGAAATTACCATGGCCTTCTAAATTTTTCTTGCTCTCACAAAAAGCAAAAAAAATATATACGAGAGATTCCCTTACAGCGAATGATTTAACATTGCAATTAAAAAAGAAAGTGTCTTTTTTAGGCAACCCATTTATGGATAAGTTTTTCCCAAGAAACAAAGAATTAAATAAAACTGAATTTAGTATTGGATTATTTCCAGGAAGTAGATTCCCTGAGATTTTAGATAATTTTGTTTTTATTTTAGAAGTATTAGAGGTATTGTCAGATTTAAGATATTTTCAAAAAATTCAGTTTAATTTTGCAATAGTTAATTCTCTATCTTCATTAAAAATAAAGGAGATATTTCAAAAAAGAGGATGGTTTAAAATAGAAAATATAAAAGATAATAATCTCTTGAAATTCCAATATAAATTTTTAGAAGTCAATATATATTGGAATAATTTTGACAAAATATTATTGAAAAGTAGATGCTGTATCAGCATGGCAGGAACAGCAGCAGAGCAAGCGATTGGATTAGGAAAACCGGTTATTCAGATTGAAGGTAAAGGTCCACAATTTACAAAAACTTTTGCAGAAGCGCAAAGACGTTTGCTTGGAAAATATGTTTTTTGTGCCACTAATTATAAAGATAAGAATGATCAAATCAATCAGACAATAAAATTGATCATAAAAACAATATACCTTTTACAGCTGAATAAGAAGTTTATGATCTCATGTAATGAAAATGCAAAAAAAAGACTGGGTGAAAACAAAGCTTGTCTTAAAATGGTTGATGATATGAATATTGTTATAAAAAATGACTAGGGAGAATAATCAAAATAAGTTAAAACAAATTATCGATAATTTGTTATTAATAAATTTATTTACAGTCATTTTTTTTGCAATATTTTTTATTTTTGCAATCATCATGCAATTTAATGGCATATTTATTTTTATTAATTTTATTCAGACAGTTTGGAATCCTCTTATAGTTCCATTGATAACAATTCTTATTATTGGTGCTTTAGTAAACGGTATTAATTCTTGGTGGAGGCGTAAATTGCTTTCTCAAGAAGAGGATATTTAAAAGTATAATTTTTGAGTTTACTACTTATTACTTTTTGTCCTTCCAATACAACTTTTGCTCCATCTCCTAACAATATTTTTAAAACCGCTCCAGGTACTGGAAGTAAATTAGGTCTATTCAGACATTTGCCTAAAGTCTGGGAAAATTCTCTCATTAATACTGGATTTGGTGCAACAGCATTAAATACTCCCGAATACTTTTTATCAACTAATGCTTGAGTAATTAATGCACACAAATCAGTTCTATGAATCCAACTCATCCATTGCTTACCATCTCCAATTGGTCCACCTAATCCGACTTTAAATATAGGGAGCATTTTTCCTAATGCTCCTCCATCTGCCTCTAGAACTAGGCCAATTCTAAAAATAACTAACCTTGAGAAAAATGGTTTTTCAGCAGCGACTGCTTCCCATTTTTTGCAAAGATTAGCTAAAAAGTCTTTTCCTCCAATACTATTTTCAGTGAATTCCCCAGACAAACTTGTACCGTAATAACCTATTGCTGATCCATTTATAATGACTTTTGGGTTAATTTTTAAATTTTTAAGTGTCTTCATCATAAATGTTGTTGTGTTAATACGACTATTTTCAATCTCCTGTTTTTGTTCAGAAGTCCATTTTTTTTCTGCTATGGGTTCTCCCATCAGGTTAATAATTCCATCGGTCTCTCTTAAAATATTTAGAAGATTTTCGTTATTCCAGTTTTTTTCTTTTGATAAATCTATTTGAAAAAACTTAAACTTATTGAAATCTAAATCAACCTTTAATTTACTTATGGGTTTTCTACTTACAATGTATATTTCGTGATTTTCATTGAGTAGTGTTGGAACTAATTCTTTCCCAACAAATCCAGTGCAGCCAAGTAGTAAAAGACGCATATCATATTGATGTTTATCATTTAAGGCTATTAAATTTTTTAGAGGTTTGTAATTATTATGCCGGTATGAATTTTTTTTAATATTTTTCAAACAAGTTTTTGTATGATAGATTTCAAATAACTTTCTTGAATTTTTTATGACAGATTCTATTCCAAAGAAACCTCTCAAGAAAGGAAGCTTAGTTTTTGTCGATAGAGAAAAGTATATAAAAAGTATCGAGGCTCTAGCTAGTGATCACGATTTACCTAATTATGTGTTTGAAGGTCCTGGAGAGATTCTCTCAGTCAAAGATGAATATGCTCAGATTCGATGGCGCAGACCTGTTCCAGATGTTTGGTTGAAATTAGAACAACTTAAAGAATATTTGCAATAAAGTTTTGTATCTAAAAATTTTTATTTTTTTTCTCTGTAGACATCTTTGATAGGATTCTTTTTGCTTCTTTGATCATTTCCTTACCATCAAATAAGTAATTATCTACATATCCTTGTGTATATCTATCAAATTCTGATAGTGCATCTTTAACTTGTGAAAAACAATGATAAAGATCGAGGCCTAAAGCTGAAATAGACTTTGGAACTATTTGTTTGTTATAAATTTTTTCAACTTTTTCTATTTTCTTTTGTGAAATACTAATGTAAATGCAAAAATTTTCCATTAGTTGGTCATCATATGGATCTGCAGATAGTTCTTTTATTTCGTTGTTCAAAGGTTTAATTATTTGATTAATTAATCTAGTGATTGGCGTATAAATTTCTTTGATCCAAGCTTCCACCTCTTTGTCCTTAATTGAAGAATTATATTTTTTTGAATTAAATTTATCTTCCCAATTTTCATTTAATGAATCAAATGATGAACTGGAAGAGAAAATACTTCTATCATATTGTTCTTTTTTGATAGGATCATTTAGAGTCTCCCATGCATTTTGTATTGCAATAAAACGTTCTTTTTTCCCGCCTGCATCAGGATGATGTTTCTTAACTAAAGAACGATATGAAGATTTAATTTCATTTCTGGTTGCATTTTTTTTGAGACCTAATTCTTCATATAAATTTTTTTCCATTTTTATAAATTATGGATTAAAGATAACCATCTTTTCTGGCTTGAATTGGAGTATTCGATTCAAACATTGCTGTTGATAAATATCTTTCACCAAAACTTGGAAGAATAACTATCAATCTTTTATTTATTAATTCTTTTCTCTCAGCAATTTTTATAGTTGCTGCCAGAGCTGCACCGCTGCTGATGCCAGATAAAAGACCTTCTAATCGAGCTAATAAACGCCCATAATAAAATGCTTCATCGTCATCTATTTTTATAATTTCATCAATTAATTTGGTATTCAGTACTTTCGGTACGAAACCTGCTCCTATTCCTTGAATTGAATGAGATCCTGCTTTTTCTCCAGAAATGACAGCACTTTTTTTTGGCTCTACAGCATAAATTTTGCAATTTGGATTAACTTTTTTCAAAAAACGTGCGCATCCAGTAATTGTTCCTCCTGTTCCTACTCCTGTAACAAGTCCATCTAAATTGTTGTTGGATTGGGCCCATATTTCTTGAGCCGTTGTTCTTTCATGAATATCTGGATTAGCAAAGTTTTCAAATTGATTAAATTGATAGCTATTTGCAATGCTTGAAGACAAATCATTAGCTAAGTCTAAGGCTCCTTTCATTCCTTCCTCCCCTGGAGTTAGCTGTAATTCAGCTCCATATGCTCTCAACATAGCCCTTCTTTCAATACTCATCGTATCAGGCATAGTTAATATCAATTTATAGCCTTTTGCTGCAGCGACCATCGCTAGTGCTATACCAGTATTTCCACTTGTTGCTTCAATCAACGTAGTTTTATCTGGCGTTATCAATCCTTCATCTTCAGCTTTACATAACATTGAATAAGCAATTCGATCTTTTACAGAAGCAGATGGATTGAAACTTTCAAGCTTAGCTATTATTTCTGGATAACAATCAAAATACTTTCTGATTCGATTTAATTTTACTAACGGGGTATTTCCAACTAGAGAAGTTATATCATTTGCTATTTCCATGAAAAAATTATTTAAATTGCAAAATTAAATCTCCTATTTATATAATAATTGGATTTAAAGATCTTTTATATAATTTTCCAAAAGAATTTAAATTAAAATAACTTTCAGAGGAAGAATATTTATTATTATGTAAGTGTGTTTTGATAATTATTATGTATTCGTTGGAACTAAGTCTCAGATATTCACCTTTTCCACTTTCAATTCAGAAGAAAGAACTTGATGATGTTCGGAGAATTTATGATGAAATAAAAAATTCTATGAATGAAACTTTAGAAAATACAAAGTTGATTGAATTAAGGTGTGACAAAGTCCAAGATAAATTAATTGCTGTAAGAGCTCAAGAAATTATTTCTGTGCAGATGTATGAAAAATCATCTGTAGCAACAGGATCTAAAAAACCAGGATTTTCTCTAAACATAGATTGATTTAATAAATGAGAGATGATTTTGAAAATGAAATACCTCATATTCATTTCAAAGATGTCTCTTTTTCATATCCAGGGAAAGAGGAAAATTTAATTTTTAAATGTAATTTCTCAATAAAACAATCTGGATTTTGGATGGTAGTTGGTAAAAATGGAAGTGGAAAAAGTACTCTTTTAAAATTAATTAATGGAATTATTAAACCCAAAAATGGAATCATTAATTCTAAAGCAAACATTGGCATGGTATTTCAAAATCCTGATCATCAAATATTGATGCCAAACTGCAGGAGTGAACTGCTTATTAATATTAATCAAGATATAAGTAATTATGAAATTAATAAAAAAATTGAATATGTGCTTGATAAGGTAGGCCTAAATGGTTTTGAAAAAAGGCCAGTGCATACTTTAAGCGGTGGGCAAAAACAACGCTTAACTATTGCATGCGCTCTTATAAGTAATAGAAATCTTATTCTTTTGGATGAACCTACAGCTTTACTTGATCAAAACAGCCAATTAAAAGTTTTAAAAACTATTAAAAATCTAACAAGTGACCATAAAAAACCCTTATCCGCTTTATGGATCACTCACCGTTACGAAGAATTAACTTATGCTGATGCAGTAGCAGAATTAAAAAATGGTATTTTATCTAGATGGCAAGAACCATCAAAATTTCAAAATAATTAATTAATCTACTTGTCATAAGGCACTTTAAAGAGTTAAATTCATTTTATATTCCTCGGTAGCTCAGCGGTAGAGCGATCGACTGTTAATCGATTGGTCGCAGGTTCGAATCCCGCCCGGGGAGTTTTAAAGTCTCGAAAAGTCATGCAAAGTTATGCAAAGTCACCTAAAAGGTGACTTTTTTTTGCCTATGACTACCTTCTCAATGAAAAATGTCTAGACGAATAATGACACTATAGTGAAATTTTATTCGTCCATTATTCGTCTTTTTATTCATCTTTTAGCAAAAATATTCGTCCAGATTTTTAGTCACTTTTCCTGCTATTTCTCACGTTTTTATCCTCAGTCGCAATAAATTAAACAATTCTGATTAGTCGGATGTTTTCTACATTCCTTATCCCAAAAGTTTTGAAACTCAGAATTACATTTTTCTAGTTCTTGTGGAGTCTCATTCAAGTTTAACCCTGCATAATTAAATGCAGTTAGGTATCTTGGAAGGACATTGAATTGATTGAATAGTTTCATAAGACCTCCTAGATCTATATCTATATTGTCCTCCTATTAACTTGAAATTCATAGAGTATTATTACCCGAGTAGAAGTGCTTTGAGGTATCATCAAGAATTTCCATAAAAAATAAACTATCATTTATAGAATTAATGAAAAGAAAATAATCTTTGATATTTAATGTTGCGACTTCTTCCTCTACCGATTTTTATTTGCATTTATCTATTCTCTTGGTGGAGATGTAAAAAAAATATTATCGCTAGTGATGAGCAACTAAAACCATGCATTGATTGGGCATATGTAAAAAATTTACCGATCCCACCAAAACCTTCATTTATCGAGTTTTATATTGTTTATGTTTCTTCTTTTTTTAAATTCCCCTTTGGGATAATTGTTCAACAACTACCTTTCTCAAAGAAAGTAAGATATTACGAAAGAGAAATGAAATTAATATTTGATAAATGGAATTTAGAAAAAATTAAAAAAATAAAAAACTAATTTATTCGTCAAAATATTCGTCCATTTTCTTATTTTTTTCATATATGTCATGACATATTGTTTCATATCAAGACATATTTTGTTTAATGCTCGACCGCCCGGGGAGTTTAATAAAAATTTTAAAATTATTAAAAGACTTCACAAGTCTCTTTTTTTAATATCCATAAATTGAACTAGAAGCAAATAAAAGATTTATTAAATTTCTTATATTATTTCACGTATATATATTTTTCTGATGAATAAAAACTTACTTGATAGCGAGTCTACTTCTATCGCATTATTAGATTTTTATTAGGAATAATTAGAAAAGCAATAAGTACTTGTCGAAATATTTTTATTACTCTTTGGAATACTGAGTTAATTTGAAAATATTCTATATGCATCATCGGGTTTAATCTTTAAAAATCTCCGATTATTATTTCATTAAAATAAATATATCTTAGAAAGAATTTTATTCACTAATTTTATATTCATAAGATCTAATTAAGAGGCTTGTAAATCTTTTTCTTTAAATTTTTAAAAATAAATTTTTGGCATCAGCTTTAATAGTTTTTATATGAAGTTAAATATTTTTAATTTTACTTAATTATTATGATGAACATTTTTTAAGATTTCTTGAGACCAAATTAGATTCTTTAAATACCATTTAACAGTTTTTTCAATACCTTGTTTGAAACTATATTTTGGCGCCCAACCCAATTCATTTTGTATCAAAGATGAATCAATTGAATATCTAAAATCATGTCCTGGCCTGTCTTTTACATTTGTAATTAATTTTTTAAAAGACGTTACTCTTGAAATTGATTTATCTAATATTTCGCAAATAGTTTCTAAAACTTCTCTATTTGTTTTTTCGTTTGATCCTCCTATACAATATCTTTTTCCAATTAATGCTTTTTTAGATGCAACCATTATTAATGCATCAATATGATCATCTACAAAGATCCAATCTCTCACATTTGAGCCATCGCCATATAGTGGTATGTTTTCACCATTAATCGCTTTATTAATTGCTAATGGTATTAATTTTTCGGGAAATTGCCAAGGGCCATAATTATTACTGCAATTTGTAATTACAGTTGGCAATCCATAAGTATGATTCCAAGCATTAACCAAATGATCACTAGCAGCCTTACTTGCAGAATAAGGACTTCTAGGAGAATAAGGTGAAATTTCTGAGAACCGTCCCATTAGTCCAAGAGTTCCAAAAACTTCATCAGTGCTAACGTGAATTAATTTAAATTTATTTTTATCCTCATCAGAAAAAGAATCAAATAATTTTCTTGCAGAATAAAGAAGATTAAAAGTACCAATAATATTACTATCAATAAAATCTGATGGACTTTGAATTGACCTATCAACGTGCGACTCAGCTGCTAAGTGAAAAATTAGATCTGGTTTAACAGAGTTAACTAATTCGTCAATTTCTTTAAGATTACAAAGATTAATATGAAAAAATTTATATCTTTCTTTTTGTTCATTTTTCATTTTAGATAGTAAATTATTTATTGCAAACTGGTCGCTGGCATAACCTAATTTGTCAACATTAAAAATGTTTAATGAAGAATTTAGCAGTAATTTTCTTATCAGATTACTTCCTATAAAACCATAACCACCAGTTATGAGGACTCTGCAATGGTTTTTTAAAAGTACAGTCATTTATTTTTTTTATTTTTAAGATTTTATGCTGTTAGGAGTATTACCTAATAAATATTTATTTTTTGAATTAGATGAGTCTATCAATTGCATAAGGTATTCCCCATAACCGCTTTTTAAAAGGGATTTTGATAACTTGATTAGTTGCTGATCAGAAATCCATTTTTGCCGCCATGAAACTTCTTCTGGACAACCTATTTTAAAACCTTGTCTTTGTTCTATTATTTTTATAAAACTACTGGCTTCGTGAAGTGAATCGCATGTTCCAGTATCTAACCATGCAGCACCCCTACCTAATAATTGAATTTTCAGTCGATGTTCTGACAAAAGTAATTGATTAAGATCTGTAATTTCAAGCTCTCCTCTTTTGGAAGGCTTAAGATTTTTAATCTTTTTAATTACTTGATTTTGATAAAAATATAGACCAGTGACAGCATAATTTGTTTTTGGATCTTTTGGTTTTTCTTCAATATTCAAAACATTATAGTTTCCATCAAATTCAACTACTCCATATCTTTCTGGATCTTTAACTGGATAAGCAAATATAGTTGAATTTTCGTCGTCTAAGTTGGCTTCCTTTAGGGATTGTATTAAATTACTCCCATGAAAAATATTATCACCTAGAACAAGAACAATTGGAGAATCACCAATAAATTCTTGAGCTATTAGTAATGCCTGAGGTATACCATCAGGATTATCTTGAATAGCATATTTTATTGAAATACCTAAATGATTCCCATTTTTGAATAAAGTTCTAAAAGCTTTTTCATCTCGTTTAGTAGTAATAATCATTATTTCCTTAATACCAACCATCATCAGGGTTGTTAATGGATAGTAAATCATTGGTTTATCGTATATCGGCACTAACTGTTTACTAATGGCATTAGTTATTGGGGAAAGTCTTGTTCCACTTCCACCCGCTAAAATTATCCCTTTTCTGTGAATCATTTTTTAATTATAAATTTTAATATATATATTTTCAAATTTAACTATATGTATAGTAATTACCTAATTTTAAAAATAAACATATAAAGATAATTCTTCTGAAGACTTTTGATGAGATGATAGTTTATTTTTAAATAATAATCAAAATTAAATTTTGGAGTTATAGAGTATTTAATACTTAAAACCTTCATTAAAAATTTATCCAAACATTAAAAGCTCCTATTTATTAAAACAACCATATAGTAGTGATTATTAAAATTAAAAAATAACTATTCTCCTAAAAAGGTTTCCCTTTGCAATTTATAAACAGATATATTAATAAAGAGATTCATATTTAATATACTTTTTAATAAATTTTTAAACATCCTAATCAGCCATTTAATCCTGTTAAAAAACTCACTCTTATATGAGTCAGTATAACCCCAAAATAAAAAGGTATATAAAGCAATAATGAGGGGACAAAAGAAAAAAATCTTTTAAATACAAAACTTGCGAAATAAACCAGGCCACAGGCATATATAAAACCAAAGATGTATGAATATCCTTGTAAATGAGCAGCGAATGACTGTTGAAACACCAAGCAAAAAGTAAAAAATACCAAGAATATAGGCATAAGGAACCATCTATCTGTCTTATTTGCATTGGAAAATTTCACATAACCAATGATGCTTATAATCGATAATATGACCATTCCAGAAATACTAAATAGACAATTCAAAAGAAATATCTTTGAAGTCATACTACTCATCAAAGAATCAATATTAATATTCTCTAAGCAGGAAGAAACTCTATTACCGCCTAAAAATTGAAACGACGCCAACCATCCTCCATGATTTATGTTATCTGGAGAATCAAGGCCAATTCTGAACATTACATTAGATCCTCCGTAGACAAAATTATTTGAGGATAAATTAAGGAGAAATTTCTGCAAAAATAATGAAAAAGTTGGAAATAATCCAATACTTATCAAAAGAATGAGATTTTTAAGCTTCATCAATTGATTTGGTAAAAAAAGCCCTTGAGATCTATTTTTTCTAGAAAATCTATTTGCCAAGGATGAAATTAAAAAGAGACAACTTAATATAAAAGACCATTGATATTGAGAGAAGGCTGCTAGGGTATATGATAATAAAGCTAATTTATATCTTTTTCTTTGTACGAAAAAAATCGCTAAAAGTAAAAATAATAAGAAATAAACTTCTTGCCATGGGGCTAATAACATTCTGTATGACCATGGAGAAGTTAAAAAGAAGCTGAATGATGTTATTGCGATTAAAGTGCGACTAAATTTTTCTGCAGTAATACACAAGACGTATATGATTTCACCTGTAAGAAATCCAGAAAGAGAAACCGCAATTTTATCTAATAATTGGCCATAAAAAATTATTGCATTTTCTCCTCCAAAAAGAGAAAGTAATTTCAGATGGAGATTCTGATATATTGGCAAAATATAAACTCTATTATTTGAAATTTCATCTCCTAATTCATTGATAAAATCTCTTGAAGTAAATCCAAAATAAAAACCATCAAAATCGGGATTAATGTTATTAACAATATTTATTACCCATTTTCTAAAAAAATCTAGCCACTCAATACCGAGCAAAGATTTTTCGCTCATATAAATAAAATAAATGATAGATATTACGAGATAACAAAAAATCCTAAAATACATCGAGCCTAAATAATTTTTTTTTAAAAGTATATTCATGAAAAACTTTAACTACTTAATTTTATTAAATGATATTTAAGAGTTTAGGAGTATAACTGTTTGATTTTAAATTTTGAATAACATCTGCTTCTATATGCCAAGCCAAATTTAATACCGTTGGAGGTTTTTCATCTTTATGAAATAATTCTGCTTCTGGTAATATTGGTATTTTAGTTCCAGGTATATAAAAACCGGTTTTAAAAGAACCTTTAATTTCATAAGTAGCAGAAAGTAATTCTTTATCCAATTTGAGAATGTTGATTGGTATCGATGCTCTACCAGGAAATGCTATCCCAGTCATTGGAGATTTAGTAAGCTTTACATAATTTTCAATCTCCATTAATTTTCTTTTTTTCCAGTCGGAGATAAAAACTGACAATTTTTCAAATTTCATAGAAGTACATGATTCATCTAAAGTAGAACAGATATTTATGGGTTTTTTCTTACTTATAAATACTCTTATATTTCCTCCATACCTTTCAGGAAACGAATATTTCCAAATGTATGCAGAGAGAGATTTTGCTATATACTCGAAGGATTTTGCACTATAAGTTCTTACATGCTCATGGTAAAAAGTATCAAACTGTCCAGTATTTAATACTGTTCCTAGATAATGATTTTCAATAACCAATATAGTTTCTTCTGACATTAGGACTTCGACTCCTTTCAAAAGTCCTTGCAGATTTTCAATATGAGCAAACGAATTTGTAAAAGTAATGATATCAGGTTTTCCATGCTCATTAATAATATTTTCTGCTGTATTTATATCAAAATATGATTGATAAGTACTATGATTTTTTGAAGCTTTTTTTATCGCATCGGTTGGATCAACTCCAATTGTTTTAAATTTATACTTTTTAAATAAATTCAATAATGAGCCATCATTACAACCTATATCAACTACTGTTAAGTTATTTTTTTTTGTAAATAAAACTGTAGATAGTTCGTTAACCAATTCTTGCATTCCACTTAAGACACTGGGAGTATTTGCTGCTCGATAATGATAAGTTTGAGGGAACAAAACTTCTTTGCTAACTTCAATTTGTTGATGGGCTGTGTAGCATTCAGTGCATAAAAATATTTGCAAAGGATATAAATTTGATTTTTCTTTAGAGCCTATCTTTATTAAGTCGTCACATAATGGCTGATCGCCTAAATCCAATACTTTTTCTAAATTATTGCTTCCGCAGACAGAGCAGGTTTTTCTTACAGATATTTTCATTAAATTTTACTTTTATAGCATATTACTTGTTTTGTTTTGAGCTTTTTGGAGAATACTTATAAATATTTCTAATATTACTTTGTGGCTTACTTCCAACTATCATAAGAACTCTCCCAAGATACTCACCTGAAATTCCAATCAAAAAACACTGAATACCTCCGAAAAGAAGTGTTGCACAAATAATTGACAACCAGCCTCGAACTATAATTCCATTAATTAGGCTCTCAATTAAAACAATTATTACTCCAATAAAACCAGTGAATGCCATAAAACATCCCAAAATTGTGGCTAGACGAAGAGGCATTAGTGAAAAATTTGTAAAAATATTTAACCATAACCTTATTAGCCTTCTTAATGTATATCCACTTTTTCCTGCTACTCTCTTATCATGTTTAACGGCTAATGATCCTATTGATTGTGTTAATTGTGAAAGCAAACCATCAATATAAACAAAAGGTCCATTATATTCAGCAGCTTTAAGAGCAATTTCTCTCCTCACACATCTGAAACTAGACAAGTAAAGTTTCTTAGGAAGGTCAAGTAATAAATTTGCAGTAAAATTTGCAAATTTACTTCCTATGTTACGCCAAAGAGAATGTTGCTTAATAATATAATCGCCATATACGACATCAATTTTTTTATCTATTGCATAATTGTAAATTCTGATAATCTCTTCAGGAGGGTTTTGCAAGTCATCATCAATATTAATAAAATATTTTCCTTGCGCATGCCTATATGCAGTAAGAATTGCAGCATGATCTCCAAAATTACGAGTATGACGTATTAATGTTGCTTCCAGAGATGTGTTTTGCAAATTTTTAATTAATGATTCATAGCTATTATCTGAACTTCCATCATCTATAAATATAACTTCCCATTTTTTATTTGATTTTAATTTATTTAATCTGGACAGCAAGTTGGGAATAATCTGCTCAGAATGATAAACAGGAATAATTATAGAAAAATCATAATAATTATCTTTAAGATTATTCAATTTTTTTTAATAATTAATATTTCTATTTAACACTAAAATTAGAAAAAAAAAAACTTAGACCAAACTTATTAAAATCGAATTATTTTTTTCAAAACAGATTTGCAAAACCCCATTTTTTGCTGATTTCCAGAATAATGTAAAATTAAAAAAGATATATGTTTTTTAATGGAACTATCTTTTTTAGAAAATAAATAAATTCAATTATTTTATGAGTATTATGAATAGTGGTTTGCAGGGTAGATTTAATTATCCTCAAACTGAATCTAGAATTTATCATCGTTCTTTCGTAAGAGCTTCAAAATATGTTCAACAAAGTGGACAATTAATACTAGGAGAGGGAGTCAAGAAATTCGAAGAAAATATTGCGAATTGGATGGGTGAAGATATTAATGCAGAGCAAGTTATTGGAGTAGCCACTGGAACTGATGCATTGGAACTTTCTCTACTCTCTTGCGATATAAAAACAAATGATCAAATTGCAGTACCCTCACATACAGCTTATGGAACAGTAGCAGCGATTCTTAGAATAGGTGCTATTCCTGTTTTTATAGATGTAGGAGATAAGTTCTCTACAATTAGTCCCTATGATTTACGTGATAAATTAAGCAATAATTCAAAGATCAAAGCTTTGATAGCAGTTCATTTATATGGAGAGGCGTGCGACCTAAAATCTTTATTGAAAATTTGTCGAGATTTCAAGATACCATTAATAGAAGATTGTGCTCAGGCTTTTGGCACCCTCTATGAGGGAAAACCCGTAGGTATTTTTGGAGACAGATCAGCATTTAGCTTTTACCCAACAAAAAATCTTGCAGCTTGTGGTGATGGAGGATTATTCATATCAAAAACACAAGGAGAAAAATTGACTTATTCAAGAAGATTAAGATTCTATGGATGGGATAATTCGCGTTATGCTGTGCAAAAAGGAGTAAATAGTAGGCTAGATGAAATACAAGCTTTGATACTTTCTTCAAAACTTATTGACATTAAAAAAAGGATTTCTCAAAGAAGAAAAGTAGCGAATTTTTATAAAATTTATCTTGAAGAGCTACTATCAACTGGAGATTTAATATCTATTCCTAAGGATGGTAATAATTGGCTACATAGTTACCATTTGTATGTAATAAGAATAAAAAAGGAAATAAGAAACTTTGTATATGAATATTGTCTTGCAAAGAAAATACCCGTAGGAATTCATTATTTGAAAGCATGTCACCAGCAACCTTTTTTATCAAATAATAATTATTCGTTAATTAATACTGAAAAAATAGTTCAAGAGATTATAAGCTTACCAATAAATCCTTACTTAAGGAAAAGAGATGTTCAAAGAGTTTGTAAAATATTAAAGGAGGGAATTTGGGAGGCTAAAAATGAATGACTTAGAATATCAAACTATGGGCGAAGTCGAACAGGATCATTGGTGGTTTAAACATAGATTATCAAAAGTCCAAAAGGTTTTACGAAACGAATCAGAGAAGAAAAAATATTCATTTAATATTTTTGACATTGGCTGTGGAACAGGTGGATTGCTATTTGAGTTGAAAAAGAATGATTTCATAAATAAAGCTAGCGGGTGCGAACCTCATCCAATAGGGTTTGAATTTTGTCAGAAAAGAAAATTGTCAGTACAAAAATGTACTTTAAATAATTTAAAAATTGACAATGAGATTTATGATGTAGTCTTATGTATGGATGTTCTTTATCATAAAGATATTGATCCAATAGAAAGTTTTCAAAATATCAAACAGTTACTTAAGCCTAATGGTATTTTAATCCTAAACGTAGCTGCATTATCTTGTTTAAAAAGTTCTCATGATTTAAATGTCATGGGAGTAAGAAGATTCAACCTAACAGGTTTAAGGAAACTTGCCATTAAAAATGGTTTTATAGTTAATCAATTACATTATTGGAATACTTTTTTAACACCATTAATTTATTTAAAAGCAAAAATTGATTATTTAATTCCCTCTTTAAATAAAGGTAAATCATCTGTGAGATTGCCGAATAAATTTTTTAATAAGTTTTTGATACTGGTGCTAAAAATTGAAAACTTATTTCAAAAATATATTAATTTTCCTTTCGGAACTTCACTTTTTTTAGTCTGTGAAAAAAGATAAATTAATTAGATCTAATAGGATTTATGGAGAATATCAAGCTGTGATAAAAGGTTATCAATAAACTTGTCGAAATTTTGCTGTAAATTTCGATGATAGTCTTCAAAATCCTCCAGAAGAAGCATTAAAACTTTTTCATTTGGCTAAATAGTTCATTAATCCAAATGATAAAGTTCCCCATATTATTAGTGTCGCAAACGCAATTGATAAATTATTCATACCTATCCAAACAAATAAAAAACTAAGGATGTAAGTGCTAAAGATACAAAATAATTGAATAGTAATATATTGAAAAAGGAACTTGAAATGAAAATCCATCCTAAAACTAAATTTGGCATGCATATATGAATTAAAGAAAATACAAATTATTCCAGATAGTAAAACAGAAAAAGTACTTTTAAAATTTAATAATGTAAATAATGAAAACAATAATAAATAAAATATTTCTCCAATAATTCCAACTCCAAAAAACCTAAATATCCTTTTATTAAAAAGATCTAAAAAGTAATTCTTAATTTTCCTCATTATTTACATAAAAACTTAAATTTTTTTCTTATATTTTGTTTTTCAACTGATGAAAATAAAGAATATACAATTATGAGTTAAATAGACATATTAGTCTAACAATATATCCTTAATTAAGGAAAAAGGATATACATGAATTTTCTAATACATAAAGCAGGTAGTTGGGAAAGAAAAAATAAATGTAGGAGTTTATAGGACTTATTCATTCATTGTATTAAGAACATTTATTAGAACACTTTATGTATTACAAAACTGTTGATTGTTTCTTAATATATTCTTATAAAAATTGTATTTTTAATAACAGTATTTAGAACAACAATAATTAATAAATGCCAATTAAAATTTTTTTCTTATATTTTGTTTGTACATATAGTAAATATATATTTTTGTTATTGAGATCAAAATTTTTCTTTTCAGCAAATACTAAATACTAATCATCCCACATATCCTTTTTCGCTTGACCTATGTTATTTTTCTCAAGTAATGCTGATCTTTCTTTCTGATGATCTATTTCTTGGTCTAGGTTGTTTGGATCTTCGCTATATTTTGTTTTTATCTCATTAAGAATTAGTTCAAATTCCTCTCCAAAAAAATCTGACATTTCTCTCCATGCCTCCATTTCTTCTTCTTTACCAATAGTATCGTTTATCTGATGTGAAATGATTTCTAGTACATATTTTTTAAGTGCTTCATGACTCATAGATTCAACTTTTTTTTGAATATAAAATTCTTTTAGATTTTCCAGTTGTTTTTTCGATAAATCAGAATAGATTAATAACTTTTTTTTCATGAATACATAAATTTTTTTTAATATAGACAAAAATCATTAGCTTAAACACTTATAAAATTTCAAAAACTATTAAAACAGTTTTAATCTTTTTGAAAACTTAGAGAAAATCTCGTAATTTGATTTTTAAATATTTTTAGTACGCACTTTTAGTAATGCATTTCTGTAAATATTCTTCTAATTATTAAGAAATACTAAAAAAAATCAAAAGAAATTATAAAATTTGAATGATTTCTAAATTCGTTTTTTCTTTCTAATACGCTGCTATTATTGACTTAATAGATATAATTGATTGATAAAATTGTTTACATTAATTCAGCAATCTTCCTAAATTATTGAGAGAATCATATTACTAAAATTTATTTAATTTTAATAGTAGGTAAATATGAAAATTTCAATCCTTTTAATTGAAGATGATCGTGATATGCGTGATTTAGTATCTAGGCATTTAGAACATTCTGGTTTTGAAGTCCAAAAAGCTGAAGATGGAATTAAAGGCCAAGCATTAGCACTTCAATATTCACCAGACTTAATTCTCTTAGACTTAATGTTACCAAGTGTTGATGGATTGACTTTATGTCAACGCCTTAGAAGAGATGAAAGAACTTCAAATATTCCTATTTTAATGATTACAGCATTAGGAGGTCTTAAAGATAAAGTTACTGGTTTTAATTCTGGAGCTGATGACTATATCACGAAACCATTTGATCTAGAAGAATTACATGTACGTATAAAAGCTTTATTAAGGAGAACAAATAGAGCACAGTTAAATTCTAGTAATCAGCAAGAAATTCTAAATTATGGCCCTCTTACCCTTGTTCCTGAAAGATTCGAAGCTATGTGGTTTGAATCTCCGGTTAGACTAACTCATCTTGAATTTGAATTACTTCATTGTCTTTTACAAAGACATGGACAAACTGTATCACCAGCATTGATTCTTAAAGAGGTATGGGGATATGAACCTGATGATGATATTGAGACAATAAGAGTGCATATTAGACATTTACGTACTAAGTTAGAGCCTGATCCACGTAAGCCTATATACATAAAAACTGTTTATGGAGCTGGTTATTGTCTTGAATTACCTATTGGTTCTCAAGTTGAAACTGCAAAGCAGGAGTTTGTTAAAACAAGAAATCCTGATTTAATAAATTCTGTAATTGATTAAACTTCATATATTTTCCATTGATATTTTTAAAAAAGTAACTTCCCATGCCAACCTTGGTTGAATATTTTTTCTTAAGAGATATTTTAAATTTTCGAGTTTCTTAACTAAACTAATATTTTTTGTCTTTCTCCACCACATAGTTTGAATTAAATTAACTAAACAAATTTGTTGATAAATTTCTAGTTTTTCCGATATTAATTGAGATATTTCTAATATTTCAACACAATTTTTTGTTGGATAATCTAATTTTCTTATGATTTCATCTGAACAATCATTTAAAATTTCAATATTTTTAAATAATTGAGTTGGGGATCCATTGGCAGAGTTTATTAAATCTTCCAATTTGAATTTTGTATTAATATTTAATTTAGAAGTATCTAAGTAATCTTTCAAAATAGCCTTTATTTGTTTACTAGAAACAGATCGAAATCTAACTATTTGACATCTTGAGATGATCGTATCTAAAAGAAGGTTTAATTTTGATGTTAATAAAATAAAAATACCATTACTAGGTTCTTCTAAGGTTTTTAAAAGGCAATTTGAAGCTGCTTCGTTTAGAAGGTGGGCATCAATAATTAAAACAATTTTTTTGTCTGAGTTGATTGATTTTTGCCCAAGAAAAGTTTTGATATTACGTATTTGTGCAATCTTAATAATCTCAGATCCACTTGTGGTTGTTTTTTCGAGATCTGTACTTCTTGAACTTTTAGTTGCCAAAAGAGAATTAGGTTCGATAATGAGGAAATCAGGATGATTATTGTTTATAATTCTCTTTTCAATATTCTCGCTTTGTGAAGATTGTTTGAAAATCTCTTTTATAAATCGAAGAGCAGTTTGCCTTTTACCTACTCCTTCAGCACCACAAAATATATAACCATTAGAAAACGATTTGTTTTTAATTATATTGTTAAGACAGATATCGACTTCTGGATTAAATTGAAAATTATTTTTTTTAACCTCAATCATTTTTTATTAGAAAAATTTTTTAGTACGGTCTCTTTAATTTCTGTAGAAATAGTTTGAACGTTTTGTGAGGCAGATATTACTTTCCAGTTTTTTTCTTTGGCAATTTGTTTGAAGCCTTCATTTACTTTTTCTAAAAATCTAATACCTTCTGATTCTATCCTATCTGGAATTTCATTTTTTCTTCGGAATACGCTCTCTTCTGGAGAAATTTCTAAGAAGAAAGTTAGATCAGGAGATTCTCCTTGACACACAATAGATTCAATAGTTTTAATTATTTCTAAATTTATATTTCTTCCATAACCTTGATAAGCCAAAGTGGAATCGGAAAATCTATCACTTATTACCCAATCATTGTTATTTAAAGCAGGTGTAATAATTTTGGAAACGTGTTCAGCTCTATCCGCTGAATAAAGCAATAATTCCGCAAGCGATGAAGGCTTGTTTTTTTCATTATTATCAAGAATTAGTCCTCTGATTTTTTGTCCTAAAAGACTACCTCCAGGCTCTCTTGTAGTAATTAATTTAGACCCTCTCTTTATAAGACCACTATGAGGTAGCCATTTGGATAGTTCATCTATTTGGGTAGTCTTACCACATCCATCAATACCCTCAATAACGATAAATTTTCCTTTCATTTAATCCAAGGATAAAGCATTAAATACAACTGTAATAGAGCTAGTAGCCATCAATAATGCTGCTATTGAGGGTGTAAGAAGAATACCGTATTTAGGAAATAAAATTCCTGCGGCTAAAGGTATAGCTATTAAGTTGTAACCAAAAGCCCATGTTAGATTTTGTTTTATTTTTTTTATAGTTTTTTTTGCAAGATTTAAGGCGTAAGGTAATCCATTTAGTTGATCTCCCATTAGTACTACATCTGCATTTGCCTTGGCTATTTGAGTCCCTGATCCCACCGCAATCCCTAAGTCTGAGGACGCTAAGGCTGGAACATCATTAATACCATCGCCAATCATTGCTACTTTATTATTGATTTTTAGATTTTCAATAGTCTTTAGCTTCATTTCAGGCAGAAGATCCCATGCTACTTCTGTTTCTTTACAACCAATTTTTTTTGCTAAAGCTAAAACTGTTTGTTTTCTATCTCCACTTAAAATATTGATTTTAAATTTGTTATCTCTTAAATTTTGAACTGTTTTAATCGAATCATCTCTGAGTAAATCTCCTAACAAGATAAATCCTAATAATTTATCTTTGACACTTACCCCAATGATGGTGTTCGTTTTTGTCTCTTCATTATCAATGACTTTTTTTGCATCACTATCAATTATTATTCCTTTGCTTATTAGCCATTCAACATTGCCAATATTAATAATTCCATCAACTGAATCAAGTTCTCCAGAAATACCTCTACCTGAATGAGTGAAAATTTCTTTTATTGGAAATAGATTTAAATTTTGTTTTTTTGCCTCTTGAATTAAGGCATTCGCGATTGGATGTCTGCTTTCCTTCTCTAAACTGGCAGCTATTCTTAATAAAAATGAATTATCATTGGTATTTTTGTAGTCAACAATGAAAGGCTTACCTTTTGTTAAAGTACCTGTCTTATCAAAAATAATGTGATTAATTTTTGAAGCCATCTCTATTTTGTCCCCTCCTTTAAATAAAATTCCTTTTTTTGCTGCTTTACCTGATGCGACAGTTATTACAGTAGGAGTCGCTAAACCTAATGCACAAGGACAAGCTATTACTAAAACAGCAATTGACAATTGAATCGCTAAACTCAGGAAATTCTCAGCATTACTACCAAGCGAACTATGAAGTGTGTGGCTCGAGTGAGTTATGAATTGATGATTATTACTTAATAAATCAGGCCAAATGTTTCTTGCGCCCTTCCACCAAAAGAAGAAAGTTAATGAAGCAAAAATAAGCACAAAGTAAGTAAATTTGCCTGCAATTTCATCAGCAATTCTTTGAATTCCTGGCTTTCTAGAGTTTACAGACTCAATAAGGCTTACTAGTTTTGCAAGAGATGAATCTCCACCGACCTTTTGTACTTTAAGTCTAAGAGTTGAATTTAGATTTAAAGATCCATTAGATAGGTTGTCGCCTTTTTTTACTTCGATAGGTTTGGATTCTCCAGTAATATGTGAAAAATCAACATATGAATTACCTTGAGTAACAATGCAGTCAGCAGGTACTCTGTCTCCTGCTAAAACTTGAATTTCTTGATCAGGTTTTAAAGTGTTTACTCTTATAGACTTTATTTGATTATCTTTTGTGTAGATATTTGCCATTTCAGGTTGAAGATCTAATAACTCTCCAATAGATGAACCAGTTTGGTATTTTGCTCTTTCTTCTAAGAAACGCCCAATCAGTATAAAGCCTAAAAGCATAACTGGTTCATTAAAAAAACAAGGAAAACCAGTGGCAGGAAATATTAGGGATAGAATACTTGTTGTATATGCGCTAGTTACTCCAAGAGCAACTAAAGAATCCATATTCGGACGGTTCTTAATAAATGATTTAAAGCCATTAATAATTATTCCTCTGCCAGGAAGGAATAGGGCTAATGTTGCTAGTGATGCGTGAAAAAATATATTACCTAATATTGGGGAATTTATATAACTTCCTTCTGCAAGATGACCTAAACCTGAAAATAATAAAAGTAATAAGGAAAAAGTAAGTTTTATCCATTGATTATTCCACTTCTTTTTTTTTTCTAATTCTGCTTTATTTATTTTTTTTGAAAAATCATTTATGTAAATTTTGGATGGGAAACCATTATCTTTTAGATTTTCGAGAACTGTTTCTATATCTATATGATTATGGGTAATTTCAAAATATGCACTTTCAGTGAGTAAGTTAACAGAAACATTTTCAATACCATCAGAATTATTCAATAATTTTTCAACAGTACTAACGCAACCTCCGCACTTCATACCTGTAATGCTTAATTGAATGCTCTCCATATTTTTCTCTTTAGAAGCAAATTAATGCTTAAATTCATTTCTAACTATAATAATAAATGTAATTTACTTTTTAAATAATTATTTTTTAAATTACTATATTAACTTTATTAGAATTAAAGAAGTGCCTAGTAATCAAAACAGAGACAATTTTATTGATAAAGCTTTTACTGTAATTGCCGAATCTATAGTTAAAATAATGCCTATTGCAGAGAAAGAAAAAAAGGCATACATTTATTATAGAGATGGCCTAGCTGCACAAAATAATGGGGATTATTCCGAAGCATTAGAATATTACAAAGAGAGTTTATTGCTCGAAGAAAATAAAATTGATAGGGGTGAGACTTTAAAAAATATGGCAATAATATATATGAGTAACGGAGAAGAAGATTTATCTATTGAAACTTATGAAAAAGCATTAATAGAGAATCCCAAACAGCCATCATGCCTCAAAAATATAGGATTAATTTATGAAAAAAGGGGCAGATATGCTGAGCAAAATGGCGATCTAGATCAGAGAGATATTTGGTTTGATAAAGCTGCTGAAGTCTGGTCTAAAGCAGTTAGATTATATCCAGGTGGATACCTAGATATTGAGAACTGGTTGAAAAACTCAGGAAGAAGTTCAATCGATATGTATCTATAATACTTTTCACTCAGATAAAGAATAGTCAACTGCTTCTTTAATATTGGAAATCTCTTTGATATTTATTAAATTTTGAAAATTATTATTTAGCTCCTCCTCTAATTTTGGCACTACAACATTTTTGATCCCTAGTCTTACAGCTTCTTCTATCTTTGTTCGAAGGTTATTCGATTTTCTAACCTGACCGCTTAAACCCAATTCCCCAATAAATGAGCTATTTGCCAAAGGAGGAATATTTTTCAAACTTGATAAAATTGATATTGCTACTCCTAAATCAGATGAAGGATCATTAATCTCAAAACCCCCACCAGTAGCTACATAACAATCAAATTCAGATAATTTTATACCTACGTGTTTTTCGATAACAGCAAGAATTTGATGTAATCTATTTATGCTAATTCCAGTTGTAGTTCGTCTTGGGTTACTGTAGAAAGTTTTATTTACAAGTGCTTGTATATCAACAGCTAATGGTCGAGTGCCTTCATTTGTAATCGTAGTTGTTACACCTGAAATATTTTCTTTATTTGTAAAAATTGAACTCGGGTTTTTTATCTCTCGTAAACCCTCTTCAAGCATTTCAAAAATTCCAATTTCAAAGGTCGACCCAAATCGATTTTTTATACTTCTAAGAAATCGATGTGAGGAAATATTATCTCCTTCAAAGTTGATTACTGTATCAACTAGATGCTCTAGAGTTTTAGGACCAGCTAAAGCACCATCTTTGGTTACATGACCAATTATTAGAAGTGCAATATTATTGTCTTTTGCAAGATTTTGTAATTCAGATGAACATGCTCTAACTTGTGAAACTGATCCCGGAGAACTTTGCATCTCATGATTATGGATGGCTTGAATACTATCAATAATTGCGAAACTTGGATTTAAACGTTTGATCTCTTCAATTATTAGAGATAGATTAGTTTCTGCAAAAATTTTTAAATCAATGCTTTTTTGATTTAATCTTTCCCATCTAATTTTTACTTGTTCTAAAGATTCTTCTGCAGTTACGTATAAAACTTTCTCATTAAGAGATATTTTCCCCGCTGACTGAAGAACTATTGTGCTTTTACCTATTCCTGGTTCTCCCCCAAGTAAAACAACAGATCCAGGGACTATTCCACCTCCAAGAACTCGATCAAATTCCTTGAATCCTGTAGTAAATCTTGATATTTTTTTAAATGAAATTTCATTAAAAGGTATAGCTTTCTTACTATTTTTTATATCTTGATATTTTGAGCTCTTGTTTTTAATTTCTTCAACAATGGAATTCCATGAGTTGCAATTAAGACATTTCCCAAAGTATTGAGAAGTTTCAGTTCCGCAATTTTGACAAATAAAAGTCGACAATTTGCTAGACATTTAGTTTTTGAATTAAATAATAGAACTAGAATGTTTGGGATATTGCCCCTCTACAAGTTAGATTAGGTTAATAATTAATTCTCTTACTGATTAGCTAATAGAAACAAATGGCTCTATCTAGTCAAACTAAAGAAACAATACTTGTCGCAGATGACGAGGCAAGTATTAGAAGAATTCTGGAGACACGCCTCTCCATGATTGGCTACAAAGTTGTAACTGCAAGTGATGGCAAAGAAGCACTAAAGTTATTTAAAGATTATGAGCCAGATTTAGTTGTACTTGACGTCATGATGCCAAAGTTAGATGGCTATGGAGTTTGTCAAGAATTAAGAAAAGATTCTGATGTCCCAATTGTTATGTTAACTGCATTAGGAGATGTTGCGGATAGGATTACGGGTTTAGAATTAGGAGCCGATGATTATGTTGTCAAACCATTTAGTCCTAAGGAATTAGAAGCTAGAATAAGGTGTGTTCTACGAAGAATTGATAAAGAACAACTTCCTGGAATGCCTAATTCAGGATTAATTTTGGTTACTGACATCAAAATTGATACAAATCGAAGACAAGTTTTTAAAAGCGATGAAAGAATTAGATTGACTGGTATGGAATTTAGTCTTTTAGAGCTTTTGGTAAGTAGGTCAGGCGAGCCATTTAGTAGAGGAGAAATTTTAAAAGAGGTTTGGGGATACACTCCTGAGAGACATGTAGATACAAGAGTAGTGGATGTTCACATATCAAGATTAAGATCGAAACTTGAGGCAGATCCAGCAAATCCAGAATTGATACTAACAGCAAGGGGTACAGGATATCTTTTTCAAAGGATTGTTGATATTGCTCCTTATGACGGTAAATAAATGGGGAAAGAAACTGTACATAAAATTAACAAGCCTAGAGCTATCAGAAGATTAGTTATTTGGTATAAAAGAAACTCGGCAGTAACTTCAATAGTAGATACTGCTGCTAGTTCTGCAGTAACGGCTAGTAATGTAGCGGGTAATGTAGTTTCTGGTGCTGGGTCTGTAGTAAGTACAGCTAGCAATGTTGCAGGTAATGTTGCAGGTAATGTAGTTTCTGGTGCTGGGTCTGTAGTAAGCACAGCTAGCAATGTTGCAGGTAATGTTGCAGGCAATGTAGTTTCAAGTGCTGAATCTGTTGTAAATACTGCAAGTAGTGTAGTTTCAAATGCTAGTTCAATAGCTAAAAATACTTTACAGCCATTAGTTTTTGACCCATTAAAAAGATTACAAAACAATGATAATTTTTTAGAAAAAGAAGAGCATTCGCACTCGAATAGAATTTGGATTGCAGTTGATGGTATGGGCGGAGATTATGCTCCTGGGCCAATACTAGAGGGTTGTCTTGAAGCGATAAATAGATTTCCAATAAATATTAAGTTTGTTGGCAAAATTGAAAACGTTAAAAAAGCAGCAGAAAAAATCGGTTTAGAAGAATTACTTGAAAAAGAAATAGAAAATAATCGTCTTGAATTAATTGATAGTGGAGATCCTATAGGAATGAATGAGGAAGCTACTGCAGTCAGAAAAAGGAAAAACGCAAGTATAAATGTTGCAATGGATTTGGTTAGAAATAATGAAGCACAGGCTGTTTACTCAGCTGGGAACTCGGGAGCAATGATGGCTTCTGCCATATTTAGAATTGGTAGATTGAAAGGAATTGATAGACCTGCTATAGGAGCATTATTCCCGACAAGGGATCAAACTCGTCCTGTTTTAGTTTTAGATGTTGGCGCAAATACTGATTGTAAACCATCTTATCTCCATCAGTTTGCTCTTTTAGGTAATATTTATGCAAAAGATGTCTTACAGGTAAAGAAACCGAGAATTGGCCTTTTAAATATTGGAGAAGAAGAATGTAAAGGTAATGATTTATCTCTTAAAACATTTGAACTACTTTCTAATGAAAAAAGTTTTGATTTTGGAGGTAATTGTGAAGGCCGAGATGTATTATCAGGTAGTTTCGACGTAGTAGTCTGTGATGGATTTACCGGAAATATATTATTGAAATTTCTTGAATCTGTTGGAGGAGTTTTATTAGATATTTTGAGATCTGAGCTGCCACGTGGAAGGCGGGGGAAAGTTGGTTCTGCTTTTTTAAAAAGTAATTTAATCAGAATTAAGAAAAGGTTAGATCATGCCGAACATGGAGGAGCTTTATTACTTGGGGTAAATGGAATTTGCGTTATTGGTCATGGAAGTAGCAAATCTTTATCAGTAGTTAGTGCTCTTCGCTTGGCTCACTCTGCAGTTAACCATGGTGTTATGGACAATTTAAATCAACTTCAAAAGCTTCAAGTTTTAAATTCATAAAACATATTGAGTCAAATTTATGTTTGACTAATATAAGTAACTAAAAAACTCTTTTGGAAGGACTAAATTTAAATCAGATTGGAGTATCATTCAAAGGAAGCGGAAGTTATGTACCTGATCAAATTTTAACCAATCAAAAAATTAGCCAAAAGGTTGATACAAGCAACGAATGGATAAAATCTAGAACAGGCATTTCTGAGAGAAGAATTTCTAGCTTAGAAGATAATGTTACTGAGATGGGTTATAAGGCGGCTTTAAACGCTGTAGAAATGGCTAATTGGGATATTAAAACGATTGATTTAATTGTTTTAGCTACTTCTACTCCGCATGATTTATTTGGATCAGCGCCATCCATTCAAGCTAGATTAGGGGCAGCTAATGCTGTTGCTTTCGATTTAACTGCGGCATGTAGTGGCTTTTTATTTGCCTTAATTACAGCCTCACAATTTTTAAAAGTGGGTACTTTTAAAAGGGCTCTTGTTATAGGAGCAGATCAACTATCAAGCTTTGTTGATTGGAATGATAGAAGAAGTTGTATTCTCTTTGGAGATGGTGCAGGTGCAATAGCAATTGAAGCCACTACTGAATTTGATAATTTAATCGGTTTTGATATGAGAACTGACGGAGAAAGGGGTTCTTTTCTTAATCTTCCATCAAAAAATAATAAGGATTCAATAATTGATAACATTGATTTTTTAAGTGGAGCTTTTTCTTCAATCAAAATGAATGGTCAGGAAGTGTATAAATTTGCAGTTAGAGAAGTCCCGATAATTCTTGAAAATTTGTTTAAAAAAATGAATTATTCTTCCGATGAAGTTGATTGGCTTGTATTGCATCAAGCTAATCAAAGAATATTGGATTCTGTAGGAGACAGGTTAAAAATTCCTGGAGAAAAAATTCTTAGCAATTTAGAAAAATATGGTAATACTTCAGCAGCAACAATTCCACTAGTGATGGATGAGGCTATTAGAAATAATAGAATTAAACAAAATGATATTATTGCCACAAGTGGTTTTGGTGCTGGGTTAAGTTGGGGTGCAGCCCTCATTAAATGGGGTTAAAAAAAAGGAGCATTATGACAGTTGCATGGGTATTCCCTGGACAGGGTTCGCAAAAAATCGGAATGGCAAAACAAATTGAAAATTTGCCCAACACAAAAGAGAGGTTTAGTTATGCATCTGAGATATTTGAGAGGAATTTATTTGAAATTTGTGAGTTAGATACTGAACTAAAAAATCCTCTTTTTGATTTAAATAACACAATAAATACACAAATTTGTCTTTTTTTAATTGAATCAATCCTATTAGATGCATTAAAGGAAAATGGATTGAAACCAAATTATGTTGCTGGTCATAGTCTAGGAGAAATTACTGCACTATATTGTGCGGATGTTTTTTCATTCGAAGATTGTGTTTCTCTTATAAAAGAAAGGTCGCAATTAATGGTAAATGCCGGGAAAGGATCTATGGCAGCAGTAATTGGTTTTGATAGAGATCAACTTGATCTATTAGTTCAAAAAATTGATGATATTGTAATTGCCAATGATAATAGCTCTTCCCAAGTTGTCTTATCAGGATCTACTGAAGCATTAGATAATTTATCAAGAGAAATTTCTTGTAAAAGATTCTTGAAATTAAATGTTTCAGGTGCATTTCATTCACCATTTATGAATGAACCTTCATTAAAATTTTCTGAGTATTTAAAAAAGATTAAATTTAATAATCCATCTTTCCCAGTTATAAGTAATTATGAACCTTCACTCTGTAGTGATTCAAACGAGCTTAAAATTAGATTAGAAAAGCAAATGTGTAATGGAGTGAGGTGGCGCGAAACTATGGATTTAATGGCCAGAGATAGTGATCTTCATATTGTTGAAATTGGCCCTTCTAATGTACTAAGCGGTTTAGTGAAAAGACATCTTAAAGATGTAAAAATTTCTCAAGTATCATCTTCTGATCAAATATTTTATTAATTTGAATGAAAAATCATACTATTCAACAATTAATTTATGAATTAGTTAGCAAGCTTTTTGTATTTCCTATTTATAAGTTTGTATTTAAAGGTCATTTAATAGGTAGAGAAAATATTCCTCAAACAGATTCCTTTATCATGGTTTCTAATCATGGTTCTTTACTTGACCCTCCTTTGTTAGGTCATGCCCTTGGACGTAATATATCTTTTATGGCTAAGGCAGAGCTTTTTAAAATTCCTTTTCTTGGCTTTATAATCACTGCTTGTGGAGCGTATCCTGTTAAAAGAGGAATTGCTGATAAAAATACAATTAAAACAGCATGTAAAAAATTATCAGACAATAATTCTATTGGAATTTTTATTGATGGTACTCGTCAAAAAAATGGTCGAGTGAATAAGCCTAAACAAGGTGCAGCATTACTAGCTTTTAAAAATCAAAAATTATTATTGCCTGTTGCAATAGTTAATTCACATAGACTAATAAGATTTAAATTCTGTATTCCTTTATTTTCAAAAATAGTAATTAAAGTGGGAAAACCTGTTCAACCTCCACAAAGTTCATCAAGAGATGATCTGCATTCTGTGACAATGCTTCTTAAAGATAAAATTAATAATTTGATTGGTTGAATATTCAGTTAATTGGAGAAATAGGGTAAAGAGGCAAAACTGTTTTCCAAGAATCTACATTTGAATTTAATAAATTTTTATTTGATAAATTTAATAGTTCTTTTAAATCTTCTTTATCATCATAAATAGCCTCAAACAATATTTCTTTACTCTCAAGTTCTTTCACAACTTTGGGTAAAACTGTTTCTCGAATAATAAGATCCGAGGGGGTTTTTTCGTTATGACAAATTTCATATTTACCTGCAATAAAACCCTTTCGTTTTAATTTTTTGTAAATCCAGAATGATTTTTTGTTTATAAAGATATTATTTTCTGATGCAATTCTTTTTGCCATTATTTCAAATGAACTAAAACTGTCGAGAGGACAATTTATTTGTTGTGAGATAGTTCTTGCTAAAACCACAATCAGTCGTGAAGCATTAAAATTTGCTGGTCCTATGCTGACAGATAACTTATTTATTTTTTGTAAATTTTCTTTGGAAATGAATTTATTAAGATCATTAATTAAGTTGTTGCAAAGGTCATTATCAAATTTTTTAATAAAAAATTCATCAAATTTAAGGTTATTGTTTTTTCTATACCCGAAGCAAAAAGAATTGTCTGTGCTATGAATCACTAATGTAGGGTAATTTTCTCTTTGTTTGAGTTTAACTGTCATCTATTACCTTTAAACAGGTAATTCCTTACCTGGATTGCATTTAGACCATTTACCAAATTCATTTTCAAAACTTTCACAAGATTGAACATCCCAATCAGTTTTATAATCACCATTATTATCTTTAACTATATTGACATGAATGAATGGTTTTTTTGCTTTAAAATCAGGTAGATCACAAATATGATCAACACCATGATTATTCTCAACATCATGATATGTGATACATCTATCAACCCATTTACAGTTGATGCAAATGCACATAATAAATAAAAAAATGAAAAGTAGCATTCTCAAAGATCATACACTAATAATTGATGAATTAGAAACAAGTATAAAATTTCATAATTTGAATTTTATGTTAGGTTTTTTACCTAGAGGATCATATTTGGTAGGTGGTTACATAAGGGATATTATTTTGGGAAGACAGCCTGAAAAGGTAGATATTGATATTGTGGTACCTTGTAATGCAATTGAAATTGGTCGAAAGATTGCAGAAAATATTGGATCAAAATTTATAATTTTAGATGAACAAAGAGAAGTGGTGAGAATTATTCTCAATCATATTTATATTGATATTGCTAATCAGGTTTCATCTACGATTGAAGGAGATTTATGTTCTAGAGATTTTTCGATTAATTCAATTGCTTTTTTATTTGATAAGAAGTGTTTGGTTGATCCATTGAATGGTCTTAAAGATCTAGAGATTTCCTTGCTTAGAACTCATTCTGAAAGAAATTTACTAAATGATCCTCTACGAATATTAAGGGGTTTTCGATTTGTTTCAGAATTGAATTTTAAAATTGATCCTAATTTAATTACTTTTATTAAAAAAAATAAACAGACATTATATCTTGTTGCTAAAGAGAGGATTAATTATGAAATACAGAAAATTGTACATGGAGCAAATTCTCTTGATGCAGTGTTGCTGATAAAAAAATTAAATATATTTGGCACTGATAATCTATCTAAAGATTCTTTTTTTTTGGACTTAGAGAAAATTAATTATGCAGAATTTAATCAGGAAGAAAAAGAGAGATATTTACCATTATTTTTGATAGCCCAAATTTTAGATGAAGGATCTCTAGAGCAATTTAATTTTAGTAAAGCTGAAATTGCAAAAATTAAGTTATTACGGAAATGGCACTTTTTGTTGGAGGAAAAAAATATCTCTCAATTAACTGAATCAGACAGATTTGCATTACATAAAGAATTAGAGATGTTTTTCCCATCTTTTATTTTTTATTTACCTCAAAACTTACGATTAGATTGGCTTCATAGATGGCGTGATAACGATGATAAATTATTTCATCCTTCAAACTTACTTAATGGTGACGTAATTAAAAAAAATTTGAAAATAAAGGATGGGCCTATCTTAGGAGAGCTTTTACAGTATCTTTCTAAGGAACTTGCCTATAAGAGATTGAATAATTTTGATGAAGCTATTTATAAAGCAAAGCGATGGATTGAACAAAATGCGCCAAAATGTGATTAAATACACATAGCTTAGTTTTGTTTAGAAGTTCAGACTTCAAAATCATTTTTAAAATTTATGAGCATTCGCATTTACATTGGCAACTTACCACAAGGATTTAATCCGAAAGAATTTGATACACTTTTAAAGTCAGTTTCTGATTCGATTAGATTTAAAGCAGTACTAGATAAGGAAACTAAGGAATGCAGAGGGTTTGGTTTCGCAACATCTAATAATGAAGATAATGCCAATTTATTAATTCAAAAGTTAAACGGTTTTGAATTTAATGGTTCTAAATTAAGAGTAGAGCTATCAGAAAAGAAAGATTCTGCTTCAAACAAAAGAAATAATGGAAAATTAAACAAAAATAAGAAAAGAAAAGAATTTAAGAAAATTGTTCATAGTGATGCTCCTAACCTAGAAGCTCCTGATCCAAGATGGGCTGGAGAACTATCTAAATTAAAAGATTTGTTGGCTAACCAAAAAACTCCTGCATAATTATTTAATTCGAGAAATTAAAAAAGATATTGGAATCTCAAGAGCTTTTACTGAATTTTTTACAAAAGCTCTATTATTAAAAACATCATAATCTAATCTTTCTATAGAATCTAAAATCCCTCTGTAAAGGCGTAAAGAAGTCCATACTGGCCATCTTGCATCAGAAGATAACCACTTTATACCATCCTCAGATTTTCGGAACCATTCGCGAGCTCTTGTTAATTGGAAGTCCATAAGTGCTTTCCACTGCTTATTTATTTTTCCTTTTAAAAGTTCTTCTTCAGAATAATTAAATTTTTCAATGTCCGCTTGCGGGAGATAAATTCTTCCTCTGTGTCTATCTTCTCCCACATCCCTCAATATATTTGTTAACTGATTTGCAATTCCTAAAGCTATAGCTGCTTCAGAGGGGTCAGGCATGGCGCTCCAAGGAGCTGATGTATAAGCGCTATCAATCCCCATCACATTCTGAGTCATTAAACCAACAGTCCCTGCGACTCTATAACAATAAAGTTTTAATTCATCAAAATCTTTGTATCTAAATTTATTGAGATCCATTCTCTGGCCATCTATCATATCTAGATAAGGTTGAATACTTTGTGGATATTTCTCAATAGTATCTAATAAAACTGAGTCTAATTCAGATTTAATATTCCCTTTAAATACATTTTTAGTATTTTCTTCCCATTCATCTAAATTGTCTGAAAGCTCATTTTGCGATTTGGTTGAGGCTTCCACGCTATCCATTATTTCATCAGTTCTTCTACACCATACATAGATAGCCCAAATAGCTTTTCTCTTTTCTTGAGGTAATAGGAGTGTTCCCAAGTAAAAGGTTTTAGCCCATTGTTGAGTTTCTTTTCTGCATATTTCATATGCTTGATCTAGTTGAGAAATTGAATTTTTCAAAAAGTTTTAGCTGAATTTAAGAAATTTGTAAATGTTATTTAGAAACATTTTGAGGTTTTTTGGAATACTCTTTGTTGATTGATTCCGCGCATAATTTACCACTTAAAACAGCTCCTTCCATAGAGGCTAAATATTTTTGCATTGTATAATCGCCAGCCAAGAAAAAGTTTTTTATGGGGGATTTTTGACTAGGTCTGAAATCTTGACATCCAGGAACTGCCTTATAGACCGATCTTGGAGTTTTAACTACCTTATATTTTCTTAATTTTGTCTTATCGTCACCCATGAAATGTGTTGGGAATAATTTCTTCAACTCTTCCATAGTTGCATCAACGATATCTTGATCACTTCTATTTATCCAATCTTTAGCTGGTGCGAAAACCAATTCAAGCATTGATCTATTTGGATCTTCGTATTCTTTACATGTAATACTCATATCTGCGTAAACGCTAAGAAGTGGTGATCTGCTAAATAGTAGATGGTCGATATCTGTTAATTTTTTGTCAAACCATAAATGGATATTAATGACTGGTACACCATTTAAACCATCTAATTTTGAAAAAGCATCTAATCCTTTCCATTGTTGAGGGATCATTAATTTAAAGAGATCTACAGGCATTGCGCTTACATAAGCATCTGCCGTTAGATCTTTCTTTTCATTTTTATCTAAAGAGGCAATAGTAAAGCTTTTAACTGTGCTGTCTTCATTAAGGTTAATTTGCCTTAATGGGCTATTCATGTGAACTTCTCCACCACGAGCGGTAATATAATCAACCATTGGCTGGCAAAGTCTTTCTGGAGGGGCTCCGTCAAGAAATGCCATTTTAGAACCATTTTTTTCTTGTAAAAATCTGTTTAATGCTGTTAATAAAACTGTAGATGATATTTCATCCGGCCCAATGAAATTTAAAGCTTTGCTCATGGCTATGAAAACTTCATCATTAACTCTTTCCGGAATATTGTGCTCTTTAAGCCAATCTGTCCATGATTTCGTATCACATTTATCTAAGTATTTTTGGCCTCTTAACATTGCAGGCACTAAACCTAATCCAAATAGAATCTTTTCATTCCATGAAAGCATATCATTATTGCTCAGTATCGCTGAAACTCCATTAACGGGAGCGGGTATGTCCGGGAAGTCAAATCTACTGTAAGTACCAGGCTCTGATGGCTGGTTAAAAATCATTGAATGGCTTTTCCATTGAAGTCTATCTTCAATATCTAATTCCTTGAAAAGTTGCAACATATTAGGATAGGCACCAAAAAATATATGCAAACCAGTTTCATACCAATCTCCATCTTCATCTTTCCATGCAGCAACTTTGCCACCTAGAACATCTCTGGCTTCGAGTACAATTGGGATGTGTCCATTATCAACTAAATATTTAGCACAAGATAAACCCGCTAAACCAGCACCAGCAATTACAACACGCATTCTTAAATCAAGAAATAAATAAACACTTACTAATAAGCTACATTAAAGTTAGAACATAATAGTTTTTTTCGTTGATTATTTTGTAAAATTATGGAAAAAATGCTTTTGAAATCGACTACTAGACATGTAAGACTTTTTACTGCCGAAGTAGTTGATAAGGAATTACAGTTTCATCCCAACAAGCTAACGCTTGATTTAGATCCCGATAACGAATTTGTTTGGAGTGAAGATTCTCTAAATAAAATAAATGAAAAATTCAATGAATTAATCAAAGAAAGAGCAGGAAAGGATTTAGATGATTATGAACTTCGAAAAATAGGATCAGAAATCGAAGGTTTAATCAAATTTTTGCTTCAAAATGGTCAGCTAAGTTACAACCCTGAATGTAGAGTAATGAATTATTCAATGGGTTTACCAAAGACAAATGAAGTGCTGTGAATAGATCATCCTCAAATAGAAGGCCAAGGAGAGGCTCAAATAGAAATTATTATCCTTCAAATCCAAGAGGTTCAAGAGATATTGATCCTAACGGACAAATAAATGGCAGATTGCCTGCCTCTTCTGAACAAAAGATCAACTTAAGTTCAGGAACTATTGCTGTACTTGCGGGAGTACTCATTTTAGGAGTTGGTATTGGGAGTGCTATCACAAGTACAACAGACGGCGGACAGGGAAATATAGCTAGTCAACAACAATTAGATATGGCTGTTCCAGATCCTGAATTTTGTAGACAATGGGGAGCTAGTGCTTTTGTGATTGATGTTGAAATGTATACTACTCTGAATCCATCTACGAGTTTTGTAACGCAACCAGCTCTTCAACCGGGGTGTGTGATTAGAAGGGAGAATTGGACAGTTTTACAAAAACAAGGCGCAATTAGTAATGAAGATGTAAGAGAATGTAAGCAAAGGATGAATACTTTTGCTTACATTGGATCTATAAGGGATAAGCCAATAGTTAAGTGCGTTTACCAGACTGATGTAAATGAAAATAAATTTATAATTAAAGGCGATGGACAAGCCGAAGATGGAGGAGTAGGTATTAATAAAGAAGCAATTCAGTTTTGATCAGAACTATATATGCCTTAAAGGACTTTCTAAACTGGCAAATTGTGGCAGAATATTTTTCTTAAATACTTCTGATGCTCTCGATGTATATCGTGACGGATTAGTAATTAATTTGAGTTCTCTTTTAACTTCTAGGTCGGCAACGAATGCTTTGTGGATTGTCCCAGCAGATAGTTCTCTTTCAATTGAAACAACAGGCAAAAAGGATGCGCCTAATCCTGACTGAACTGCATTCTTGATTGCTTCAAGAGAGTTAAGTTCCATTTCAATTTTTAATCTTTGAATATCAAGTCCAGAATCTTGAAGCAGTTTGTCAACAACTTTTCTTGTTGTTGATTGAGAGTCTAATGTTACAAAATTTAATTTGTATAAGTCTTCTTTTAAGAGCTCTTTTTTTGTCGAAAGTGGGTGTTTAGAGGGTAAAACTAATGCCAATTCATCTGTGGCATATGGAATTACTTGTAGCAAATTTTCTAAATCTCCTGGTAATTGTCCGCCAATAATGGCCAAGTCAATTTGGCCATTGGCGACACTCCAACCAGTTCTTCTAGTACTATGAACTTGAAGTTGAACAGATACATCAGGGTATTTTTGTCTAAATAGTCCTATCATTCTGGGCATTAAATAAGTTCCCGTTGTTTGGCTGGCTCCAATCACAAGTGTTCCACCTTTTAAGCTATTTAAATCTTCAATAGCTTTGCAGGCTTCGTCGCACTGATTCAAAATTCGTTCGCAATATTCAAGTAATAATCTGCCTGCTTCAGTCAATAAAGCCTTCCTGCCACCTCTGTCGAAAATTGTGATTTCAAGTTGTTTTTCTAGATTTTGTATTTGTAAACTCACGGCAGGTTGAGTTACATACAGGAGGTCTGCAGCTTTTTTAAAACTGCCTTGAGCTGCTATAGCTTTTAGTATTCTTAATTGGTCGAGTGTAAATGGTAATTCTGGCATCTATTATGCCTGCAATTGCTTATAATTCTAATGCTAAGAAGTATTCTTGTTAAGAACAAAAATTATTTGAATAATTTAAATGTATGGAGACTCATAAAACTTCTTTAATAATCTTGCTATTGATTTTGATTTTTGCAGTAATTCATAGTGGTGGAGCTGCTTTAAGAACCAAAGCAGAATCTATTATGGGTCCAAGGTTATGGCGGTTGTGTTTTGTTTTTTTAAGTTTGCCATCTGCAATTATCTTGATTAGTTATTTTTTAGCTCATAGATATGACGGAATCAGGTTATGGAATTTTCAAGGTAATAATCTTGTTTTTGTAATGGTTTGGTTTTTAACTGCATTAAGTTTTTTATTTTTATATCCCGCTACTTACAATTTGCTAGAAATCCCCTCGGTTTTAAAACCTAAAGTAAGAATCTATGGAACTGGGATAATGAGAATCACTAGACATCCTCAAGCATTTGGTCAGATAATTTGGTGTGTTGCTCATACTTTATGGATTGGCACATCATTCACATTAGTAACTTCTATTGGCTTAATTTTGCATCATCTTTTTGCAATCTGGCATGGTGATAAAAGATTGGCAAATAGATTCGGGGAAGAATTTGAAAAATATAAAAAAGATACTTCCATAATCCCTTTCATGGCAATTCTTGAAGGGAGGCAAGAATTTAAGATGAAAGAATTTTTTAGATTATCTCAGCTTGGTATAATTGTCGCTATTGGCGTACTTTGGTGGTCCCATCAGTACATAAATATTGCTGTTAAAACATTTAATTCATCATTTTTGTCTGAATTTTTCAATTGACAGTTTAAAATCTAAATATAAGTTTTTTAAAACATGCCTCAAGCTTCAGAAATTGCCTGGTTAATTCCTGTTTTCCCACTTATTGGAGCAGTGCTTTCTGGTTTAGGCCTAATAAGTATTAACAAGAAAATTAATAATTCCAGAGAAATTGTTTCTGTAGGTCTTATTTCGTTTGTTGGCATTTCTGCGGCAATTAGTTACAAAGCTCTTTTTGAACAAGTTAATGGTTATCAATCTGTAGAAAAATTATTTGTATGGGCTAGTGCTGGGGATTTTATTATTCCGATGGGTTTTGTCCTTGATCCTTTGGGTAGTGTAATGCTTGCTCTTGTAACGACTATAACTTTGCTGGTAATGATCTACTCTCATGGTTATATGGCGCATGACAAAGGTTATGTCAGATTTTTTACATATTTAGCATTATTTAGTAGTTCAATGATGGGACTAATAGTTAGTCCGAATTTATTAGAAATTTATGTTTTTTGGGAATTAGTTGGGATGTGTTCTTATTTGTTGGTTGGTTTTTGGTATGACAGGGATGGCGCTGCCCACGCTGCACAAAAAGCATTTGTTGTTAATAGAGTGGGAGATTTTGGCTTATTACTAGGAATTCTTGGCCTATTTTGGGCAACAAATAGTTTTGATTTTAATGAAATAGCCACTGGAATTTCTCAATCAATATCTGACAATTCGATACCTATTTGGGCTGCTTTACTCCTTTGTTTTTTAGTTTTTTTAGGGCCAATGGCAAAATCTGCTCAGTTTCCTCTTCATGTGTGGTTGCCTGATGCAATGGAAGGCCCGACACCTATTTCTGCACTTATCCATGCCGCAACAATGGTTGCTGCAGGAATATTTCTTGTAGCAAGACTCCAACCTTTGTACTCAATATTCCCCTCTATTCAGTTCATTATTGCTTTAGTTGGCACCATTACTTGTTTTTTAGGAGCCTCTATAGCTTTGACCCAAATGGATTTAAAAAAAGGTTTAGCTTACAGCACAGTGTCTCAGCTTGGGTATATGATGCTTGCAATGGGTTGTGGAGCGCCAGTAGCAGGAATTTTTCATTTAGTGACTCATGCTTGCTTCAAAGCAATGCTATTTTTGGGATCTGGTTCAGTAATACATGCTATGGAAGAAGTAGTTGGCCATCAGCCTGTATTAGCTCAAGATATGAGATTAATGGGTGGTTTAAGAAAAAAAATGCCATATACATCAACAACATTTTTAATAGGTTGCGTAGCAATTAGTGGTATTCCACCATTGGCAGGTTTTTGGAGTAAAGATGAGATACTCGGAAATGCTTTTATATCATTTCCAGCTTTTTGGTTTGTAGGACTTCTAACCGCTGGTATGACTGCTTTTTATATGTTTAGGCTTTATTTCTTGACATTTGAAGGAGATTTCAGGGGAGAAAATAAAGAATTGCAAAAAGAGCTTCTAATAGCCTCTAAAATAAACCAAGATGAAGAAAATGAAGAACTACATGAAAAGCATGGCTCTATTCATGAGTCACCCTGGTCAATGACATTTCCCTTGGTATTTCTAGCTGTACCTTCTCTAATTATTGGTTTTATGGGACTTCCATGGGATAGCAAAATTGCAAATCTACTAGATCCTGAAGAAGCAGAGACTGCTGCAAAAGCTTTTGAATTAAAAGAATTTTTGCCTTTAGCGACAGCTTCAGTTCTTATTGCATCGGCTGGAATCATTATTGCTTATCAGGCATATTTTGTGAAAAAAATTAATTTATCAGTTTTATTTGCCGAGAAGTTTCCTAGTATCAACAGATTTTTATCCAATAAATGGTATCTAGATGACATTAATGAAAAACTTTTTGTTAAGGGTAGTAGAAAACTTGCTAAAGAAGTCTTAGAGGTTGATTCTAAAGTTGTTGATGGCGTCGTAAATCTTACTGGACTTGTAACTTTAGGAAGTGGAGAAGGTTTAAAATATTTTGAGACTGGTAGGGCTCAATTTTACGCGCTTATTGTTTTTGGAGGCGTAATTCTACTAGTTGCCATATTTGGTATTCAATCTCCTCAAGTATCTTAATTACAATTGTGTGTCTTCACTGTCCATTGGGGTGAAAAAATACAGAAAATTTCTAGACTTTATTTAAGATAAATTTCTTATTAAATTGAGTACTTATTTTTATACACATTTTGCGACACAAATGTTGGGAACTTTGGGAGCTGGAATGTCTAATTTTCCTTGGTTATCTGCTTCAATTTTATTCCCAATTGGTAGTGCATTTGTGATACCTTTTTTCCCTGATAAAGGTGATGGCAAAGAGGTTAGATGGTTTGCATTGTCTATTGCATTAATAACTTTTTTAATAACTGTAGGTTCATATATAAATGGCTTTGATATTAGTAATGAAAATGTCCAACTGAAAGAAAATATTAGCTGGCTCCCGGATTTAGGTCTTACTTGGTCTGTTGGTGCTGATGGCATGTCTATGCCATTAATACTATTGACTAGTTTTATAACTGCTTTAGCAGTTCTTGCTGCATGGCCAGTCAAGTTCAAACCAAAGTTATTTTTCTTTTTAATATTGATTATGGATGGTGGTCAAATCGCTGTGTTTGCAGTACAGGATATGCTTTTATTCTTTCTGACTTGGGAACTTGAGTTAATTCCGGTTTATTTATTACTTGCTATATGGGGTGGCAAAAATCGACAATATGCTGCAACAAAATTCATTATTTATACAGCTGGTAGTTCTATTTTTATTCTTTTGGCTGCGTTAGCAATGGGTTTTTATGGTACAGAAATTCCTAACTTTGAGTTTTCTCACTTGGCAGCTCAAGATTTTAGTCAAAAATTCCAAATATTATGTTACGTCGGGCTCTTAATTGCATTTGGAGTGAAACTACCAATAGTACCTCTTCATACTTGGCTTCCAGATGCTCATGGAGAGGCCACAGCTCCTGTTCATATGCTTCTAGCTGGAATTTTATTAAAGATGGGAGGATATGCTCTTTTAAGATTCAATGCACAATTATTACCCGTTGCTCATGCTCAATTTGCCCCACTATTAATAGTTCTAGGGGTAGTCAATATAATTTATGCTGCATTAACTTCTTTTGCTCAAAGAAATCTTAAAAGAAAAATTGCATATAGTTCGATTAGTCATATGGGTTTCGTTCTTATTGGTATAGGTAGTTTTAGTAGCCTTGGAACAAGTGGAGCTATGCTGCAAATGGTTAGTCATGGATTAATCGGTGCAAGTTTATTTTTTCTTGTTGGTGCCACCTATGATAGAACTAAGACTCTTAAACTTGATGAAATGAGTGGTGTAGGACAAAAAATGAGAATCATGTTTGCCCTATGGACTGCTTGCTCGCTTGCTTCTCTAGCTTTGCCTGGCATGAGTGGATTTGTTTCGGAATTGATGGTATTTACAGGATTTGTTACTGATGAAGTTTATACACTTCCGTTCAGGGTAGTTATGGCCTCTTTAGCTGCTATCGGTGTAATACTTACTCCTATTTATCTACTTTCAATGTTACGAGAAATTTTCTTTGGTAAAGAAAATCCTAAATTGATCGAAGAACGAAAACTTATAGATGCAGAGCCAAGGGAAGTTTATATTATTGCTTGTTTACTTTTACCGATTATTGGTATAGGTCTGTACCCAAGATTAGTAACTGAAAGTTACATTGCATCTATCAATAATTTGGTTGATCGAGATTTAACTGCAGTTAAAGGTGCTGTGAAAACAAATATTTTTTCAGGCACTAAAGCAAATGAGATCCTAAAAGCTCCTACTATATAATTTTTAAAATTAATGCGATATTGTTTGGCATTAAATAATTAAGGGTATATCTTATGTATAGCTATTACCAATTTAAAAATATCTAACTACAACCCTGTTCATAGACAACAATTAGGGCCTAGATTGTTGATTAAGTTTCTTCAAGACGCCGCAGGTAAAGGTGATCTTGATCCATGGGATATTGATGTAATAAGTGTAATTGATAGTTTTTTAGAGCAATATTCACAATCTTTTTGCAGCAAATCAAATAGTAAAAGTTCCTATCAAAAGGATTTATCTGAGACAAGTGAAGCATTTTTTGCTGCTTCCGTATTAGTTAATTTAAAGGCTCAAGTTTTGGAATCTGATGTTTTCAAAGACAATTCTTCCGATTTTGAAGATGATTTTGACTTGGATGATCAAGATTGGATTGACCAAGAATTTGATATACCAAAATATCCTGAAAAATATCTAAGGAGAAGATCAATAGCACAACCAATTCTCAAACGTACAACCACTCTGGGAGAACTTGTAAGCCAGTTAGAGTCTATTGCTGAAGTTATAGAAACCCAAGACCTTCTACTAATGAAGAGAAAAAGAAATAAAAAATATTCAGATAAAGCTTTAATTTCTCAAGTGAAATCATTAGCGCATCGTGAGAAACTACCGGAAACCACTAAAGCACTAGGTAAATTTATTGAAGGGTGGGAAAAAGCATTACAGTGGACAGATTTTGAATATCTAGTTGAGAAATGGCAAACTGTTGTAAAAAATGATTTAGATAAAGATCGTTTGGGGGTTTTTTGGGCCTTATTATTTTTATCATCTGAAAATAAAATTGAAATTAAACAAATTAACTACTTATATGGACCAATTCAAATTAAAAGAATAATTCCTGAAGGAGGCTTAGCTCAATTGCCCATAGATAATCTTGATGTATCTAAGACTTATCCTTCTGCTGTTTAGGAGCTTATTAGTAATAACGTATAATCTTTAAAAAGAGGTTTTGAATTCATGAAGGCAATGATACTTGCGGCAGGTAAAGGTACACGTGTTCAGCCTATTACGCATGTTATTCCGAAACCGATGATTCCGATTTTGCAAAAACCTGTTATGGAGTTTCTCTTGGAACTTTTAAGAGAACATAACTTTAAGGAAATAATGGTAAATGTTTCTCATCTGGCTGAAGAAATTGAAAATTATTTTAGGGATGGGCAAAGATTTGGAGTAGAAATTGCGTATAGTTTTGAGGGAAGAATTGAAGATGGAGAATTAATAGGTGATGCTTTGGGATCCGCAGGAGGATTAAAAAAAATTCAAGATTTTCAAAATTTCTTTGATGAAACTTTTGTTGTTTTATGTGGTGATGCTTTAGTTGATTTAGATTTAACTCAAGCTGTTAAAAAACATAAGCAGAAAGGAGCTATTGCGAGCTTAATAACAAAGAAGGTAACTAAAGATCAAGTATCAAGTTATGGTGTCGTAGTTTCTGATGAAAATGGACGAATAAAGGCTTTTCAGGAAAAGCCAACAGTTGATCAAGCTTTAAGTGACTCTATAAATACAGGAATATATCTTTTCGAACCTGAAATTTTTAATTACATACCTTCAGCAGAGAAATTTGATATTGGAGCTGATCTTTTTCCTAAACTTGTTGAAATGAATTTACCATTTTTTGCATTACCAATGGATTTTGAATGGGTAGATATTGGAAAAGTTCCTGATTATTGGAGTGCTATTAGAAATGTATTACAAGGTAAGGTGAGACAAGTGCAAATACCAGGTAAGGAAATAAAACCAGGAGTTTTTACCGGTTTGAATGTAGCGGCTAACTGGGAAAATATTAATATTATCGGGCCAGTTTATATAGGAGGCATGACTAGGATCGAGGATGGAGCAACAATTATTGGCCCTTCCATGATTGGACCAAGTTGTTGTATTTGCGAGGGAGCAACTATAGATAACTCAATTATTTTTGATTATTCTAAAATCGGTAAAGGTGTAAGACTTATGGATAAGTTAGTGTTTGGTAAATATTGTGTTGGGAAAAATGGAGATCATTTTGATTTGCAAGATGCATCTTTAGATTGGTTAATAGCAGATTCAAGAAGAGCTGATTTGACTGAGCCATCACCTCAGCAGAAAGCTATGGCAGAATTATTAGGTACTGACTTGATTAATATTCCAGACTAAGATCAGCTTTTTCAATTATCTCAGGAATTAAATGCTCTGATTTTACGGCCATTAGATGAATACCATCTGCGATATTAATAAAATCATGAGCCTGTTCAGCTGCAATTTTAATACCTTCTTGTAATGGGTCTTTAGCATCTTTTAGACGATTTAAGATATTTTCAGGGATGTTTGCCCCTGGCACGTATTTGTTTATAAAGAGAGCATTTTTATAAGACTTTAATAGGAATACACCTGCAATTACAGGCATGTCGAGAGGGTTGGTAATTTGTTCACAAAACTCTATCAAATTTTCTTTTTTCATAACCATTTGAGTTTGTATAAATCCAGCCCCAGCCTCTTTTTTCTTTCTCATTCTATTTTCTAAACTTCTTTTATTTCTGCAACTGGGATCAGCTGCAGCACCTGCAAAAATAAATGTTTTTTTATCGGAGAGTTCTCCAAAAGTAGGATCAATTCCTTTATTGAAGGCTTGAATTTGTTTTAGTAATCTTACTGACTCAAACTCATGAACAGCCTTGGCATCTTGTTGATCCCCGGCTTTTACTGAATCACCAGTAATGCATAGAATGTTTTTAATTCCTAAAGCATTTGCTCCAAGAATGTCTGATTGTAAAGCAATTTTATTACGATCTCTGCAAGATATTTGCATGACTGGTTCTATTCCATGTTCCAGTAATAGTTTGGACATTGCCAAGCTGCACATTCTCATTACTGCCCTACTTCCATCAGTAATGTTAACTGCATGTACCTTATCCTTCAAAAGTTGTGCTATCTTAAGAGATCTTATGGGGCTTCCACCTCTAGGCGGCATTAACTCTGCCGTAATTACCTTGGATTTTTTTTCTAAAATCTGCTGAAGTTTTGATTTCAATTGCTTTTGTTTCCTAGTTGGTTAACAAGTGTACTGAGATTGCTAAACTTAATTAATATAAAAAAGGAACTGTTTAAATGCAAATGGTTGATGAAGAAGTAAACAACATTGATATGATGGGTCTCTCAGCAAGGGAGATGGAAATCATTGATCTCGTAGCTGATGGGCTTACAAATCAAGAAATTGCGGTAAAACTAACTATTAGTAAAAGAACTGTTGATAATCATGTAAGTAATATGTTTACAAAAACTGGTTCTAAAAACAGAGTAGCACTCTTGAATTGGGCAATGGACAACGGAAAGATTTGTAGAGATGGGTTTAATTGTTGTACACTACCAGACTCTGATCAAGATTAGTATTACCCTTTACTTTTTTTTGTATCATTTTCTAGTTCCATTAGACAATAATTTGTAGAACCTAATTCGAAGAGTTCAGCATATGCAATACATGCATCCTTGTCTGAATCAACAAATCTCAATATTCCTTCTTTGTCGTAAAGACCATACATCTGGAGAAAATAAAAAATTCTTTGCTTAAATATAAAGAAAATATAAAGGATGAGTGGCTCTTTCGACTAGTCACTTTTTAAAGTTTTTAAATATTCTTCTTTCCATTCTGAAAAAGGATTGTTAGCTAGACTGAAATTGGAGTAATCTGTCAGCCCAGTAATTTCTCTTGAAATAAAGGATGGTAGCAATAAATCCTCTTCTTCATCGGAAAGTTCAATTTCTGCAATTTCAAGTGGATAATTATTTTCTTTAAAGCAATCTATAATCCAAGATTTTTTTTCAATTTCTAGAAAGTATCTATCTTTTTTAATTGTGTTTGAAAGATTTGACATTATTGTTTCAGCATCGCTTCGTGGAATTGAGTATTCAAATTCAAAGTTGGTAAAACCCTTGATATGTTTTTTAAGTGTAATTTTAGAGTTTTTGCCTATAAGTCTTACTCTAGTAATCCAACCATCTAAACTTTTGGAAAAATATCCTTGTTCTATATAAACTTTTTTATTTATGAATTCTTTCCAATTATCATTTTTTATAAGAAATCTTCTTTCTATCTCAAAGGCCATTTAATTTTTGAAATTTTTTGGAGACAAATCGCCTTTCCAATCTAGTTTTTTTATTAAGGTATTGTAGTAACTTGTGCTTTTTTTAAACTTTATTATTTTGCAGGGTGATTTTCCTTTCTTGATCTCACAATAATAATTTTTCTTAATGGTCATACATTTTGAACCGTCAGTCCATAATTTAATTTCCCCTTTACTTTTTTTTACTGGCTTAATGATTACCTTACTTGTATTAGGTATGACGATTGGTCTGCTAGCCAAACTCATTGGGCATATAGGGTTAATAATCATTCCATCTATACTAGGATGTACTATTGGACCTCCTGCAGCCATTGAGTAGGCTGTTGAACCCGTGGTTGTAGATACAATCAATCCATCACCTTTATATTCATTCACCTTCTCATTATCTATTTCAATTTGTATTTGGTTGGTCGGAGAAATATCTTCTTCAACGGATTTAAAATAAAAATCATTTAAGGCGTTGTAGCTTTTTATGATTTTTTTTTCAGAACTTGTCCCCTCAATACAAATATTACAATTTAATCTATTACGAAAGTCAATTAAATATTCTTCGTTTTCAAGGATTTCAATAAAAGATTTGTCAAATAAAAATTCTTTCTCTTGAGTAAGAAAACCCAAATTACCTCCAATATTAATACTTAATAAAGGAATATCATAATCAGCTAATGCATTTGCACATTTAAGGAAGGTTCCATCTCCACCAAGAACTATGCCAATATTTGGTTGTGATTCTGAATTAGAAAAATATTTTTCAATTTCATCTTTATGAAAATTACTTTCAATCCTGTTTGATTTGATATTTTTTGCTTTAAGAACTTCTTCACAGAATTTTGAAGCCTCTTGAGCTATAGAACTATCTGAACGATATACAATAAGCACTAATGAAAGTTTCATTTAATGCTTTTACCATTTTAATAAATTAAAACTTTCCATATCGACAGTCACCCTATTCCTATAAAGAGATAACAATATAGCTAATCCAACGGCTGCTTCTGCGGCAGCAACAGTAATCACAAAAATTGTAAAAACTTGTCCCTGAATTAAATTATTATCAATATAGGAAGAAAACGCCATCAAGTTTATATTCACCGCATTGAGCATTAACTCAATGCTCATAAGAACTCTGACTGCATTTCTGCTATTTAATAATCCCCAAATACCAATGCAAAATAGTGCTGAAGAAACTATTAAAAAAGCTTGAAGAGGAATTGATTCTAAATTCATAATAAGAAATACAAAAGGTTAATTTTTATTTGTAAGTAATGGTTCTGATGATTTTTCAATTAACTCTTGATCAACAGGTAGTCCTGTCGAAATATCTTTGTTCATTACATCTCTTCTAGCTAAAACAATAGCCCCAATCATTGCCATTAAAAGTAAGACTGAAGCTACTTCAAATGGGAGTAAATAATCACTAAAAAGATGTTCACCAATCCTAATAGTTGATTCTTCTCCAATAGAGTTTTGAGGACTTGATAAGCTCCATACATTGGTCAAGTCAACTCTTATTAAGAGGCTTAGAAGGGTTAAACATATCGATGTTGATATAAATCTTCTCGATTTAATGTCATTAATAGGCTTTAAATCTTCTTTTTTATTGACTAGCATTATTGCAAAAATTATTAATACATTCACTGCACCCACATATACTAAAACTTGAGCTGCAGCAACAAAACTTGCATTTAATAGAAGATATAATCCTGCAACACTCATGAAAACTCCACCAAGCAGAAATGCTGAATAAACAATACTTTCGAGCAACACAACACCAAGTGCTCCAATAATTACAACTAAAGATAAAACTGTAAAACAAATAAATTGTGTTGTTATGGCAATTGACATAAATTAATCTGAATTAATTGTTTGGATTAGAAACTTTATCTTTATTTTCATTGGATTCAGGCCTCATCCAATCATAAACTTCTTCCGGTAATTTACCAACTCTTGCATCTGAAGCTGGGATTTCATGAGGGTCCATGACACCTTTAGGAAGATAGGCAAGTTCTCTTAGAGGTTTAACTGAAGGATCTGTTGTAACATTTGTGGGTAATCTGCCAAGTGCGACATTATCGAAATTTAAATTGTGTCTGTCAAAAGTAGCTAATTCATATTCTTCTGTCATTGACAGACAATTAGTTGGGCAATATTCAACACAATTTCCGCAAAAAATACAAACTCCAAAATCTATTGAATAATTTCTAAGTTCCTTTTTTTTGGTTTCTTTATTCATTACCCAATCAACTACTGGGAGATTTATGGGACATACTCTCACACAAACTTCACAAGCAATACATTTATCAAATTCATAATGTATCCTTCCTCTATATCTTTCAGAAGGTATTAATTTTTCATATGGATATTGAACAGTAACTGGTCTTCTTCGAAGATGATCAAAAGTTACCGATATACCATTGTATAAATATTTGCCAGCATTAAATGCTTCTTTGATATAGCTATTTATTTGTTGAAGGAAATTGTTCATTTCGAAAAATTTTCTTAGTTATTTTATTTTAGTGGAATAATTTTAAATTTAAGTATTTTTACTTAAATTTAACCACCAAAGAATTGCGGAAAAGCAAGTTTTAATCCTGCTGTTATCAAAAGATTAGCAAGAGAAATGGGCAGAAGAAACTTCCATCCTAGATCTAAGAGTTGATCAATTCTTACTCTAGGAGTTGTCCAACGTAATAATATTGCAATAAAAACTAAAAGATATGCTTTCAGTACAGTCATTACAATTCCTATTGATGCAGTGAAAACCTGAATAAAGGGTGCATTAATAGGTAAATGAAGAAACTTAGCTATTAATTCAACTGGAATAGGAAAACCCCATCCTCCCAAATAAAGTATTGATACTAATAAAGCGGAAAGAATTAAATTAATGTAACTACCCAGGTAGAACAATGCGAATTTCATTCCTGCATATTCAGTTTGATATCCCGCAACTAATTCTTCTTCAGCTTCGGGTAAGTCAAACGGAAGTCTCTCACATTCTGCAAGAGCACAAATCCAAAAGACTATAAAACCAACTGGTTGTCTCCATATATTCCAACTTAGGATTCCAGCACCACTTTGTTGGTTGACAATGTCAATAGTGCTTAGAGAATTTGTCATTAGTACAATAGCCAGTACGGATAAAGCTAAAGGAATTTCATAACTTATTGATTGAGCCGCTGCTCTTAAACCTCCTAATAAAGAATACTTATTATTTGATGCGTATCCGCTCATAAGAAGGCCAATTGGCTGAATACTGCTTAAAGCAATCCATAGGAAAATTCCAATGCCAACGTTACTTATTAAAAGGTTTTGTCCAAAAGGAACAATTAGCCAAGACAGAATCACTGGGACAAGAACTAATATAGGTCCTGCAGTGAAGAGAATCCCATCCGCTTTGGCAGGAATAATATCTTCTTTGACAAGTAACTTAAGACCATCTGCAATTGGTTGGAGGACGCCAAGCGCTCCAGCATATTCTGGACCTATTCTTTGTTGAGCAGCAGCAGATATTTTTCTTTCAAGCCAAACTGTTACTAAAACGCCAACAACTGCCGCTACCAAAACCAAAAGCATAGGAAGAGGGAGCCATATTATATGAGCGATTTCGCTGGAAAGGCCAAAACCTTTTAAGAATTCATTAAAACTATATTCGAGATCTAATCCGTATTCCAAAATTTTTATGTTATTTACTTAATAGATTAACTCTTCACAAACAATATGTGTGTTTTTTATGAAAAGCTGCAAATATTATTCTCTGTTTTCTAGGCTAATCCAATCTCTTGGTGCTGAACCTGTATAGATTTGCGATGGTCTGAAAATTCTATTTGCTCCAAGTTGCTCTCTCCAATGAGCTAACCAACCAGCCACTCTGGATATGGCAAAAATTGGAGTAAATAAATCACGAGGAATACCAAGTTTTCTATAAACAAGGCCAGAATAAAAATCCACGTTAGGGAATATACCCTTAGGTCCAAGTCTTGGTATTGCCTCTGCCTCAAGTGATTTAGCAACTTCATACATTTCATCTGCTCCAAATCTAATAAAAAGTTCTTCTGCAAGTTTTTGAAGAATTATTGCTCTGGGATCTTTGACTTTATATTCCCTGTGGCCAAAGCCCATTATCTTACTTTTATTTTTTATTGCATTATCTAAAAAAGACCCAGCATTTTCTGGAATTTTGATTTCTTCTAACATTGCAATCACATCTTCATTTGCTCCTCCATGAAGAGGGCCAGCAAGGGTTCCTACAGCAGATGCGATGACAGCATATGGGTCTGTAAGAGTGCTCGCGGTCACTCTAGCGCTAAATGTACTTGCGTTTAAACTATGTTCGGCATGTAAAATTAAACACCTATCAAAAACTTTTGCGGCTATAGGATCTTGTTCTTTTTCAGTCAGCATGTAAAGAAAATTTGATGAGTAAGTTAAATCATCACGAGGTTGAATAGGGTCTTGTCCTTTTCTAATAAGTTGAAACGCAGCAATCATAGTGGGTATTTTTGCTATTAGTCTTATCACTGCGTTGTAAATGTAATTAGGATCATCTATTGCTCTACGTGAATAGAAAAGCCCCAAAGAAGCTGCGCTAGATTGAAGAGCGTCCATAGGATGACCTGTCGCAGGGAAACATTTCATCATATCTCTCACTCTAAAACTTAACCTTCGATGCATCTGTACTTCTTGTTCAAAATCTCTAAGTTGAATAGCAGTAGGCAATTGACCCCAAATCAATAGATAAGCAGTTTCTAAAAAACTGCTTTTTTTGGATAGTTCTTCAATGGAGTAGCCTCTGTACAATAATTTTCCTTTATTTCCGTCAATATCACATATGGATGAATTAGTAACTGGGACACCCTCTAATCCTGGTTTTAAAATTAGTTTGTTGCTATCCAATTTCTTAATTCAATATAAAATACTTATAGATTAAAGATAGACAAATAATTTTTAATTAACCACAAGTTATTAACTTCACGAGAATTTAAATTGATAGTGTTTGAAGCTTCTTTGAATAAATTTAATTAAAGGATTTTTAAACTTTTTTCTGTATAAAGAATTGGATTTTTTTCTGGAATAGATTGACTTATGATTTCTAGAGATTCTTCATTTGATATTTTTAAAATATTTCTAATAAGAAAATTAAGATCTTCAAAATCAGAAAGATATTCAATTTTATTGGAATTTTTATCTTTGGTATCAACTTTTGTATAAAGAAAAGCAGATTTATCTTTATTACTTTTTAGATGAAAAAATTTTTTTGAGATTGTTTCCAGTTTGTCACTATCAATTAAATAATTACTTATGAATTGTAAATCTCCTGATTCTATTGAATAGATATTTTCAAAAGTTAATTTTTTGATTACATCGTCTTTTTCTTCAAGAATATCTTTGGAATATATCGAGTAGATATTTTCCTTTTGTTTCAAAGTATATTTATTGAAATCTTTTAGTTTTTTCAAAGCACTTAAATCAAATTGATCTTCAGTATTTTTTTCAAATGTAATAAGCCAATCTTTTTTTGAATTGAGAATTAAGATGTTTTGATTAGAATTATGATTAAAATCTTCAAAAAAACTTTGTTCAAAATCATTTATTAAAGGTTTAATGTATTTGTCAAAATTTTTTACATCACTAAAAATTGAAACTTCAGGATTATTTTTATTTTTATTCTCCTCATTAATTAGCTTCTCGTAAGAGAGAATATCAAGATTTTTTTTATTATTTAGCAAATATGATTTTAAAAACAAATGTTTATTTTTAAAATCAAATGTTGTAGCAATGATATCTCCATTATTCTCAGTAAAAATTTCTTTATTAAAAAATATGCTTTCCAAAAAGTTATTTGTAAATAATATATTTTTTTCGTTTTTAAGACCAGAAAGTTCTCCCTCATATTCAAATTTTTTTTCTTTAAAATGATTACTGGAGTTAATACTATTTTTGATTAAGTTTTGATCTGTTGAAGCAATTATATAATTATCTTCAGTCCGATATATAGACTTGAGGAAATTCATTTTATTTTCTCTATTAATTGAAATTAATTCATCAACCTGATCAATTTTATAAGGCAAATTTAATAAATCATCTATTGTTTTTTCTGGCTTAATTTTAAAAACAATCAAAATATCATCATTAAGTTTTTTATTATTCTCAAAAGTTGAGATTATAAGTTCATTATCATAGATATCTTCTAATTTATTGTTTCCTAGATCAATGCCTAAGTAATCGAATATAGAATCTTTTATTAAAAAAAAGTTATCTTGATTTTTTCGATTTTTATCTTTTTCATTATTATTACCAATATTAAAATTATCTAAATTTGAAATAAATAATAATTTATTTTTTTCAGGAATATACTTTAAGATTTTTAGTTGCTCAATATTCGTAGTTTTCCCTTTATTTTTATTATCAGAAATTTTTTTAAAACCAAAAAAAAATAATAAAGAAAATAATAATATAATTGCTATAACTCTATATCTCATTATAAATGTTTATTTTTATTTTTAACAATAAATTTCCTACTGCAACTTAATTTATTAAATTGTAAATAATTCATAATTTATCCTCTCAATTGGGAAATTATCCAAAATCTATAGATGCCTCTAGTCTCAATGATTGGTTCAATTCTGAGAAAGAAGATCCAGTTTTGATTGATGTAAGAGAACAGTCAGAGCTTCAACTAGCTCGTTTCTCAAAAGAATTTCTACATGTACCAATTAGTAAAGTCTCATTTGAATACGTTGAAGAAATATTTGCTGATTTATTAGATAGAGAAATTGTAGTTAGCTGTCATGCAGGAATAAGAAGTTATAACTTTTGTCAATGGTGCTTAGATAATAATATTGTGAGCGAAATATGGAATTTGGAGGAGGGGATTGATGGATGGAGTAGATATATTGACCCATCAATTCCAAGATACTGATTAAATATCTAATGAAGAAGCAACAGTATTAACATCTTTATCACCTCTTCCAGAACAGTTGATAACTATATGAGTATCTTTTTCAAGAGTAGGGCATAATTTATCCAACCAAGCGAAGGCATGGGACGTTTCAAGCGCCGGAATAATTCCTTCAAGTTCACTAACAAGTCTTAAAGCATCTAAAGCCTCTTGATCTGTCACTGATCCATATTCAGCTCTACCTATATCTTTTAAGTGGCTATGTTCAGGCCCTACTCCTGGGTAATCTAAACCTGCACTTATTGAGTGAGCTTCTTGTACTTGACCATTATCATCTTGTAAAAGAAGACTCATTGATCCATGCAAAATTCCAACTGATCCTTTAGTAATAGTTGCGGCATGTTTGTCGGTATCAACTCCGCTTCCAGCAGCTTCAACTCCAATTAGTCGTACAGATCTTTCTTTAACGAAAGGATGAAAAAGTCCCATTGCATTTGATCCACCACCTACACAAGCAAGTAAAATATCGGGTAAAGAACCAAAGGATTCCAGACATTGTTTTTTAGTTTCTTCTCCTATAACTGCATGAAAATCCCTTACAATCTTCGGGAAAGGGTGTGGACCTGCAACTGATCCTAAAATATAGTGAGTCGTTTCAACATTAGAAACCCAATCTCTAATGGCTTCACTGGTTGCATCCTTAAGTGTTGCAGTGCCAGAATTTACAACTTTAACTTCAGCTCCTAGAAGTTTCATTCTGAAGACGTTAAGGGATTGCCTTTTTATATCTTCAGCACCCATATAAATAATACATTTCAGGCCAAATCTTGCACAAACAGTAGCCGTAGCAACTCCATGCTGACCTGCTCCAGTTTCTGCAATTATTCTTTTTTTACCCATCCTTATTGCTAATAAAGCTTGTCCAAGGGCATTATTAATTTTGTGAGCACCAGTATGATTTAAATCTTCTCTTTTAAGCCATATTTTTGGAGTTGCTTGTTTTGTTTTGTAATGTTCAGTAAGTCTTTTGGCTTCATAAAGTGGTGTTTCTCTGCCTACATAAGTCTTAAGTAGATGATTTAATTCTTTTACAAAAAGTTTATCTTTCCATGCATTTGATGCAGCTTTTTCAAGCTCAAAAAGAGCAGGCATTAGCGTTTCAGGAACATATTGACCACCATATTGCCCAAATCTTCCCTCTTTGGAGGGTTGATTTAAATCTTCATTTTTATAATTTTGATCTTTGCGAGAAAATGTACTTACCACTTTTTCTTTAGAATAAGTATTAACTAACTATAGAATAAATTCAAAATAATGGGAAAAAAGAATTGGATCGAATTTGATAATCAAAAAAACAAATCTGAAGAAACTGCTAAGTTAAATACTTTTAATAAAAGATCAAAAATAAATATTTCAAAACAAAAAAAAGGTAAAAAAGGTAAAACTGTCACTTTAATTAATGGTTTAGGAACAGAGGATGAAATCTTATTAAAAGAATTACTAAAAAAAATTAAAGTTTTTTGTGGTACTGGAGGAACAATAATTGATAGTAATATCCAGTTACAGGGAGATATGGTATCAAAATCGATTGAGTTTCTTCGTAAAGAGGGATTTCATAATTTATGAAGCAAGGGTTAGGATGGGTTTTTAATTTTGATTATTCAAAAAATGAAAGAACAAGAACAAGCAAAATCAACCAATATTAAGTGGCACAATTTAACCATTGATAGAAAAAAGTTAGAGAAAATGAGAGGTCATAAAGGAATGGTTATCTGGTTTACAGGTTTATCTGGCTCTGGTAAGAGTACTTTAGCCAACGCTTTAAATGAAGTTTTACATTTAGAGGGTTTTTCGACTTACGTGTTGGATGGTGATAATATTAGACACGGTTTATGTAAAGATCTTGGGTTTTCGGATGAAGATAGAGAAGAAAATATTAGAAGAATTGGAGAAGTTGCGAATTTATTTATGAATGCAGGGATAATAACTATTACAGCTTTCGTTTCTCCGTTTATTAGCGATCGAGATAAGGTGAGAAAAATTATTGGATCTAAGGATTTTATTGAAGTTTATTGTGCCGCAGATATCACAGTTTGCGAAAATAGGGATACTAAAGGTCTTTATAAGAAAGCTCGTTTGGGTGAAATTAAGGAATTTACAGGCATTTCTAGTCCATATGAAGCTCCTCATAATCCAGAAATTGTTGTTGATACAGGCTTGTTAGATTTAAATGATTCCGTTGAAAAAGTTATTAATTACCTTAAAGAAGGAAACTTTCTTAAAAAGAACTAATAGAAAAATATTAGTTCATTTATTTTGTAGATAATTGTCAGCTCCAATAGTTGATAACTTACTATTTTTAGTTCTTACATTTGTATGAAGATTTTTTCTGAATTCTTTTAAATTTTTCTTTATGGATTCATCAAATAAACTGATGATCTCTATTGCCAATAATCCAGCATTCTGACCTCCATTAATTGCAACTGTTGCAACGGGAATTCCAGCTGGCATTTGAACGATTGATAAAAGAGAGTCAATCCCCTTAAGTGTCTTACTCTCGACTGGTACTCCAATGACGGGAATGCAAGTTATGGATGCCAGCATTCCTGGAAGATGAGCAGCACCACCGGCACCGGCAATTATTACTTTTATGTTTTCTGATTCTGCGTTTTTTGCATATTCCATCATTTCAATAGGTGTTCGATGAGCAGAAAGTATACAAACTTCAGTTTTTATTCCAAATTCTTTTAAGATGTCAATTGCAGGTTTCAATGTTTGTAGATCTGAATCACTACCCATTACGACAGCAATTTTATAAATATCTTTAGAATTTAATTCTGACAAAATAACAAATCAATTCTTTCCTATAATGGCGTGCAATTAATTTGGCGCCAGTTAGTTAGTATAAAAAGGATAAATTTTTCTAGGATATTATGACGTCAAATAAGATTATCGAAAAAAGGGAAGTTAGGGAGTATTTTAATGGCACTGGCTTTGAAAGATGGAATAAAATTTACAGCAAATCTGATGAAATTAATACAGTTCAGAAAAATATTAGGAAAGGACATCAAAAAACTGTAGATGATGTCGTCTCATATATCAAAAATTATCCTGAACTAACAAAAAAAAGTTTTTGTGATGCAGGATGTGGTGTAGGAAGTCTATCTATACCTCTATTAAGACTTGGCATAAAAGATCTACAGGTGAGCGATATTTCTTCTGAAATGATTAAAGAAACAAAGAAACGAATTAGTGAGTTAGGTTTGAATCAAGGTAAGATCAAATATGAAGTCTGTGATCTGGAAAAATTAAAAGGATTATTCGATGTTGTAGTTTGTTTGGATGTATTTATTCATTATCCTCAACCGGTCGCAGAAGAAATGGTCCAGCATCTATGTGATTTAAGCAAAGAAAAACTAATCGTTAGCTTTGCTCCTTATACTCCAATTCTCGCTCTTCTTAAAAATATTGGGAAATTATTTCCTGGGCCAAGTAAAACTACTAGAGCCTACACATTAAAAGAAAAGGGCATTATTGATGCTGCTAAAGAAAGAGGATTTAAAGTGGTCAACAAGAAATTAAATCAAGCCCCTTTTTATTTCTCAAAACTAATTGAATTCGAAAAAATTAAATAATTTATTTCACTAAACGATTTTCAAGTGCATAACGAACTAATTCGGTTCGGCTAGAGGTACCTGTTTTGATAAAAAGTCTACTTACATATTTTTCAACATTTCTAATAGATGTTTCAAGCTGTCTTGCAATTTCCTTGTTCATCAGTCCCTCTGCTACTAGTTGAAGTACACTTTCTTCTCTTGGAGTAAAACTTGGGAGATTTATTTTATCTTCTGAATTAGTTGGATTTTGGTCTGTGAGCATAGATTTTATTTCAGTAATTTGCTTCGCCATTTTGCTTACATCAACATCTGCAAATCTTGCTGCTTCTTTTAGTAAACGTTCTTGTCTGTTGATTACATTTTTCACTCTCGCAGCTAATTCATCGGGATCGAAAGGTTTGGAAATATAATCATCAACTCCTGCAAGATAACCTTCTGTTCTGTCAAGGGTCATTCCTTTTGCAGTTAGAAAAATAACTGGAGTTCCTCCTAATTTTTCATCCTCTCTAATTTTTTCTAATAAAGCATAACCATTAGCTCGAGGCATCATAATATCGCTAATTATCAAATCGGGAAAAACTGTTTGAGCTTTTTCCCAACCATCCTCTCCATCAACTGCAATAAATATTTCAAAGCCTTCATCTTCTAGAAATGTTTTTACAGCTGTTCTTAAACCAGGCTCATCATCAACTAATAAAATTCTTGATTTTCTTACCGGTTCATTATTTATTTGATTAATTTCATTCATTTTTTTAAATTCTTTAATTTGATTTTCTAGTAATAAAGAGAATTTTATATACTAAACATAATGCTATCAACTCCTATACTACTAGACTATCAATCTTCGACTCCTTGCTCAAAAGATGTTGTTGATTCTATGAAACCTTTTTGGAGTGAGATATTTTCTAACCCTTCAAGCAAATCTAATTTGGCGGGCATCAACGCGAGCGCTATATTAGAGTCTTCAAGAGAAAAAATAGAACAAAATTTATTTCTTAAGAATAAAAAAGTTATTTTTACAAGTGGGGCAACAGAATCTAATAACTTAGCCTTATTAGGTTTTGCTAGAAATTATTATAGAAAGACAGGCAAATATGGACATATTATTACTTTAAAAACAGAGCATAAAGCTGTTTTAGAGCCATTAAATCAACTCAAAAAAGAGGGATTTATGGTTACAGAAATTCAACCTGAGAAAGATGGCTTAATTTCAGAAGAACAATTCAAAAAAAATATAAGAGAAGATACATTTTTGGTTAGTGTAATGTTGGCAAATAACGAAATAGGAGTAATTCAGCCCATAGGGAATATTTCAAAGATATGTAAATCGAGAGGGATAACCTTTCACTCTGATTTTGCCCAATGTTTAGGTTATATCGAGTTAGATGATCTTTTATCAGAAGTGAATATGATAACGATGAGTTCTCACAAAATATATGGTCCTAAAGGGATAGGACTTCTTTTAATTGATGAAGCAATTCATCTTGAGCCTTTAATTGTTGGAGGAGGTCAGGAATATGGTCTCAGGTCTGGTACATTGCCTCTTCCTTTAGTAGTTGGCTTTGTTAAAGCAATAGAGATAGCAGTTTGTAATCAAAAAAATAACGCTGAGAAATTACTTTTGTATAGAAATAACCTTTTGGAGGGTTTGTTGGAAAATAATTCTGGCTTATTAATTAATGGCTCCATCGAAAAAAGATTACCTCACAATTTAAATTTGACTATATTGAATTTAAACGGAGCAAAGTTTCATAAACTTTTAAAATCTAAAATAATTTGTTCTAGTGGATCTGCATGCAGTAATGGTGAACCATCTCATGTTTTACTAGCCTTAGGTAGATCTTTTAAAGAAGCAGAATCTTCTATAAGATTAAGTATTGGATTAAGCACTAATTCAAAAGATATACAACAAGCAATTCATATTCTTACAAATACGATCAAATCATTACGTTAATAATTATTAGCTCTTTAATTGAGCAATTCTTAATTTTCCACTTCTTGCTCTTTTATTAAGTTCGACTTCTTGTTCAGAGGGAGTTATTGGTTTTTTTGTCAGGTTTTTTAGTCTTTGATCATTCTTAAAAGAGCTTTTAACTAACCTATCTTCCAGGGAATGAAAACTAATAATTGAGACAATTCCACCAGGTAGAAGCCATTCAGGGACAACTTGTAAAAATTTTTCTAATACTTCAATTTCTTTATTAACGGCAATTCTTAGTGCTTGAAATGTTCTTGTTGCTGGGTGTATTTTTTTATATCTTTGTTTTGGCGGGAAGCAGCCGGCAATAGAATAAGCTAACTCTTTTGTCCCAGAATATTTCCCATTTTCTTTTAAATCCATTTTTATTTTCCTAGCAATTTTTCTTGATAATCTCTCATCTCCATATTTATAAATTAGGTTAGCTAGATCTTTTTCGTTTAAAGTTTCAATTAATTTTTCTGCATCAATTGCAAGAAAAGGATTCATGCGCATATCAAGTGGACCATCTTTTTGGAAACTAAATCCTCTTTTAGGGTTATCAATTTGATTACTATTTACTCCAAGATCTGCAATCACAAAAGAAACTTTTTCTTTCGGAACAAAATCTGCAAAATTTGAAGCCCTTATGTCAATCCTATTTTTAAATTCATCAAGTTTTTGTGATGCTGATTTTCTTGCGAATGGATCTTGATCAAGTCCAATTATATTTAAATCCGAATATTTTCTCAATAAATGATAAGAGTGCCCGCCTCCGCCTAAAGTTGCGTCTATTCCTTTAAGTTGGTTGTGATGTATTAATGGGTAATGCTCTAATGACGCCATAATCTCATCTGTCATAACTGATTTATGATTGAAAAAAGATGAATCAGATAGGTCAGTTTGCATAACTTTCGACTAAGATTTATTTAGAAGTAAAATTTCGAATGGCTCAGCTAGAGACTAGAACAGAACCAATGGTGGTCAATTTTGGCCCTCACCACCCCTCAATGCATGGGGTTTTAAGGTTAGTTGTAACTCTTGATGGTGAGAATGTCATTGATTGTGAGCCTGTAATTGGATATTTACACAGGGGAATGGAAAAGATAGCTGAAAACAGGACAAATGTAATGTATGTCCCTTATGTAAGCAGAATGGATTATGCAGCAGGAATGTTTTATGAAGCTATTGTAGTAAATGCTCCTGAAAGATTAGCTAATATTCCAGTTCCTAAAAGAGCTAGTTACATCAGAGTTCTTATGCTCGAACTTAATCGTATTGCCAATCATCTTTTGTGGCTTGGTCCCTTTTTAGCAGACGTGGGAGCTCAAACTCCATTTTTCTATATTTTTAGAGAAAGAGAAATGATTTATGACCTCTGGGAAGCTGCTACTGGACAAAGGCTAATAAACAATAATTTCTTTAGGATAGGTGGTGTCGCATGTGATCTTCCATATGGATGGTTAGATAAATGTATAGATTTTTGTAATTGGTTCGGTCCTAAGATAGATGAATACGAGAAATTAATAACAAATAATCCAATTTTTAGAAAAAGAATTGAAGGTCTTGGAACAATACAAAGAGACCAGGCAATTAATTGGTCTTTATCTGGGCCAATGCTTAGAGCTTCTGGGGTGTCTTGGGATTTAAGGAAAGTCGATAGTTATGAATGTTATGACGATTTTGATTGGCAGATTGCTTCAGAAAAAGAAGGTGATTGTTACGCGAGATATCGAGTAAGAGTTGAAGAGATGAGACAATCACTAAGCATCATTCGCCAAGCTTGCAAAATGATTCCAGGAGGTCCAACAGAAAATTTAGAAGCTCAAAGAATGGCGACTGAAGATAAGAAAAGTGAAATATTTGGTATCGACTATCAATATGTCGCTAAGAAGGTTGCTCCAACTTTTAAAATTCCTAACGGAGAATTATATACTAGATTAGAGTCCGGCAAAGGGGAAATAGGTGTATTTATTCAAGGAAATAATGAAGTTACCCCATGGAGATTTAAAATTAGAGCAGCTGATTTAAATAATCTGCAAATATTGCCTCATATTCTTAAAGGTGCCAAAATCGCTGATATTATGGCAATCCTTGGTTCAATAGATGTCATTATGGGATCTGTTGATAGATAATTTCTTTAAATGAACCCCTCTGACTGGCTAATATTGCAGAAGAAAGTAAGGTTTGGTGATTGTGATTCTGCAGGTGTAATTCATTTTCATAACTTATTAAAATGGTCGCATGAAGCTTGGGAAGAAAGTATTGAAATCTATGGGATCCCTTGTAACGATATTTTTCCAGATTTTTCTATACGTAAAAGTCAAATTATTTTTCCAATAGTAAATTGTGAAGCAAACTTTCATGTGCCTATAAAAATTGGAGATTTATTAAAAGTAAAAATTGCCCCCCATAAAATTAATACTCATTTGTTCCAAGTAAATAGCTTTTTTATAAAAAATGGAAATAAAGTAGCCGAAGGGAAAATTATACACTGTTCTTTAGATGTTGATTCAAGAAATAAAATAGAAATTCCCGATCAGCTAGAAAGATGGATAGAGGCTTCTAATGTGAGTACAAATTTAAAAGAATGCTGATTATTATTTTTTGAATTTATAGTTTATTTTTTCTGTAATGCTATTTTTGTTTTTAACAATCCACTTTTCAGGCTTTTCATGTTTAGGCCAACTTTGAGAAAAATTTTTTAATAAATTTAAAGAAATTTCAATATTTTTATCATTTGTAAGTTCTCTAAATTCAACTATTACTTTAATTTTATTTCCCCATAATTTGTTAGATACTTTCGCAATATTGAATTTATTAATTGGGATATTTTCTTTCATAATGAAATCATTTAATCTAGATTCAATTACTTCAGGGAAAACAACTTCTCCTCCTGAATTAAAGGCATTATCACTTCTTCCAACAAATTTTAAATAGTAAGAATTATTGATTTGCTTAATTTCACCTAAATCACTTGTTTGCCACCACCCATTTTTATTTTTGAAATTTTCAGTTTTTAAAGAATCTATTATTTCAATTCCAATTCTGGCTGATTTTATTTCGATTAATCCTTGTGCGTTAATTCTTATTTTTGTATCAGGTAGTATTTCTCCAACATTTTTAAAACCCATTAAGAATTCTTTTGGTTTTAAACTCGTAACCATTGCTGCAGTTTCAGTTGCGCCGTAACAAGGTGCTAATTTTATTTTTTCTTTTATACATTGTTCTGCAGTTTCGTCTGAAATTGAAGCTCCACCTACCCAAATTAGATCAAAAATTTTTAGCCAACTAATTCCATCTTTTTGAGCTAAAAGTCTTTGTAATTGGGTAGGTACTAATGATGTAATCAAGTGTTTTTTGTTTTTTTTAAATTTAATTGTGAAAAGTAAAAGTTCTCGAGTTTTTTTTATCAAATTCGGAGAAATATTAATACAATCACATCCCCAAGTTTGACTTCTAAAAATTGGCATTAATCCACTTATATGGTTCAGGGGTAAAGTATTTAAAATTAAGCAGTTTTGTAATTCAAATCCTTGCTCTATTAGCCATTGACCTGATGTAGTTGCAGATAATTTAAGATTATTTAAATGGTGAAAACATTGTCTCGGTTTTCCAGAACTCCCACTACTGTTTAAGATAATTGCTGGCCCATTTTCAGTAATTGAATCTAATACATCTTTGTCTTCATAAAATTTGTTTTTTACATAAATAATTTTATTATCTCTAATTTTTTCAATTATTTTTTCTACAGATTGAGTTTCGTTATTTTCAACTTCAATAGTATGAATTTTATTTTTCATAGTTGATCCCATATCGTTTTTGCTTCATTTAAAAATAGAAACGAATTAGGGAATTTATTCATTGCTAAACCAGGAACTTTTGGTGTTGGTCCTTGCAATTGTAGAGAAGATAAATGATGGAGCCATCTCTTTCCTATTCCAGTTTCAAATGAGGTACTTATAGATATTAAAGCTTTTTTATTTTCTAATTCTCTTAAAAGCTTAACTGGATTATTTTCTTGAGAAGGCCTTCTAATTTGCCAACCCTTCCACTCATCAATCAAAGTTGGAAATTTTAAAAGTGATTCGTCTAAAGCTATTGGAATTTTTTTGTTTAGTTCTGTCATTCCATCAATATCATCAACACAGAGAGGTTGTTCTAACCAATCTATATTTTTATTATCTTTCAAAATATCAGCCCATCTATTAGCTATCTCTCTTCCCCAAGAACCATTAGCATCTATTCTTAACTTAATATTATTACCTATTTTGCTTAAAATTTCTTCTAATTTTGCTTCTTCCTCATGGTTATTTTTTAGTGCTACTTTCCATTTTAAGGTTAATGATTTTCCAATATCACAATATCTTTTTTTAATATCATTTAGATCTGAAACTACATTTTCATGATTTAACAATATGGCTGTTTTACCAATTTCATCAAAGTAGTAGTTTTCTTTAAAAATTATTTTTCCATTAATCTCAGCTAATGCAGAATTTATTGCAGATTGAATGCATGGGTGAAAAATATTTATTTGCTCAGATAAATTAAATTCCTCTATATACTCAGGGATCATATCTAGTTGTTTCGTACACTTTTTTAAGTCTTTTTTATGTAGCGGTGAAACTTCTCCAAACCCTATTTTTTTATCATTACTTATTAATTTAATTATCCAACCCGATTTTGTATGGTAATTGGTTTTAGAATTTTCTACTTTGGCCGATAACTTAAAGCTATAAGATTTTTTTTGAAATATTAAGTTCATTTATTTAGTAAGTAATTAAATATTAATCCTGTGATTAAACCAATTCCATTAAGAGTTTGAAATTTTATTGCGATGAATTTGCAATTTTTTATTGCAGAAGGTTTTGTATACGAAGATTTTAATAAATTTATAAGTCTTGTTGCTTGAGGGAAACTAAGCAAATAAAGGATGCAAAAAACTGGAATAAATCCATAAACTATTGTGAAAAGTTGAAAAATATATATTGTAAAAATTATCCAAGGCACAAATTGAGAACCTTTTTTTGCCCCTAAGCGAACTAAAGGTGAATTTTTCCCATGCTTTTTATCTTCAGAAATTTGATGAAAATGAGAACAAAATAACACAAGAGTTGTTGCCAAGGAAGGTCCTGAACCAAGTAATAAAGAAACTTTCCATGGAATATCTTCGAAGTAAATATTAGACGGATTTAACGCAATTAAGACTGCAGAGTACGCAAAAGGTCCAAATGCAAGCCAGCATAATGGTTCTCCTAAACCTTGATAGCCTAATCTAAAAGGAGGACCTTGATATAAGTATCCTAAGAAGCAGCAAGCTGCCACCAAAATAAAAATGTTTATACTTGTTGATACTGAAATAATTAAAATTATTAATAAACCAATAACTAAAGATGTATATGCAATAAATGAAATTATTTTTTTATTTTTTACAAGATTTACAATTGAATGGAATTTAAATTCATCGATTCCTGTTTCTGCGTCGTATAAATCATTAGTTAGATTTTCCCAAAGTAATATCAAAACTGCAGCTAAAGTAAATGAAATCAAATTATAAATTTTTACCTCTTCATATTGATTGAGCAAGTAAGCCCCTGTTATTAAAACTGGAAGTATGGCCACAGAATAAAGAGGCCATTTTATTGCTTTTTTCCATAATTTTTTTTTATCTTCTTCCATTTTTAATTAACACGCAAAATTAGATAATTATTGGATGTAGTTTATAAATTGAGTTACATTTTTTACTTTATTGCATCATTTTTAGTTATTTTCAATAAGTAATGAAAAATGATTTAAACTTAACAGATTTTTTAAAAGATGTATTTTCCTCTTTCGATAAGAAAGTTGAAAATTCTGGATTAGTAAGTATTTGTATTGAGATTCCTTGTATTGATTTATTTCAAGTTTATGAATTGTTAATAAATCAATATCCGTTTTCTTCATTTTGGGAGGAATCTGATGGCATTTCATATATAGCTTTCGAGAAGTGTAAATATGTTACTCTGGATGGCCCAAAAAGATTTGAGGTGGCAAAAGAGTTTAATTCTGAGAATTTTAAAAATTTAATTAACTTAACTAATGAATCGCATAATTCTGCACTTTCAAAAATAATTTATTTGTTTTCTTTCTCTGAAAATTTGAATAATAATAATTTACCTACAGATATCCCTAGTTTGGAAGCAATTTTGCCAAAAATATTAATTACTAAAAGTGGCAAGAATTGCTGGTTAAGAATCAATGGTCATGTTGAAGGTAAATCATCATTAAGAACATTAATTGAAGAAATATGGACAATTAGAAATCAAGTTATTAATTCTGGCTCAGAATTAATAAAATCATCTGGTTTAAAAACTATTTTTGATTCCCCTTTTATTGATGATTTCTCACGCTCCTTAGAAACTTCTAAAACAAACATGAAAAAAGTAGTAAATAGAGGAATTCAATTAGTAGAGAAAGATATCCTCGAAAAGATAGTTTTAGCGAATAGGATTAAAATAAAGCTTAAAAATAAATTAGATTTAGTAGAAATTTTAAAAAGATTTAAAAAGAAGCAACCAAATACCTGTAGATACGTTTGGAAAAGGAATTGTAAGGATATTTTGTTTGGAGCATCTCCAGAAAAATTATTTTCTTTCTCTAAACCTAATTTAACTTTAGAGGCTCTTGCTGGAACTATCTCTACTAATTCAAATTTTAAGAAACTCCTAAAAAGTACTAAAGACTTAAAGGAACATAATTATGTAATACAACATTTGATTAAATCTTTAGAAGTTTCAAAAATAACAAACTTTAAAAAAAGTGATATCAAGGTAAATTCATTTGGAGATATTTCTCATTTGCAAACACTCATTTTCTCTAAAGTTGAAAATATTTGTCCTTTTGAATTGCTTAAAAACTTACATCCATCTCCAGCTGTTTGTGGATACCCAAAAGATGCAGCATTGGATTGGATAAACACTCTTGAGTCTTTTCCTAGAGGGAATTATGCTTCTCCAATGGGTTGGGTTGATTCATCAGGCAATGCTTCATTTCTTTTGGCAATAAGAGGTGCAAGATGTATTGAAGAAAATATTGAATTTACTGCAGGTTCAGGTATAGTTTCTGGCTCCGTTTTAGAGAAAGAAATAGATGAGATTAAATTAAAATTTGAATCTATAGTAAAACAGATATTTTGCGCTAAAAACCCTAGATAATTTCTACTAATTTTTCAATAACTTCCTCTGAAACATTTTTATTGGATAAATTTTCTATTTCTCTTAAACCTGTTGGGCTGGTTACATTAATCTCGCTAAGCATTCCATTTATTACATCAATTCCTACAAAAAATAAACCCTCATCTTTGAAGTGTTGAGATAATTCTGAGCAGATACTTTTTTCTTTTTCTGTTAATAATGTGGGTTCAGCCTTGCCTCCCATCGCTAAATTACTCCTAAAATCGCCTCCTTGAGGAATCCTATTTATTGATCCAATTGCTTCTCCGTTTACGATAATTATTCTTTTATCACCCTCTATGACTTCAGGAATAAATTTTTGCATCATAACGGGTAATTTTTCTTGAGAAGTGATTAATTCAATGATTGATTTAATTCCTGGAGAATTTTTATTTATCCTTATAACACCTTGACCACCTTTTCCTCCTAGAGGTTTTATAACTACTTCATTATTTATATTTGCAAAATTAATAAGATCTTTTACCTTACTCGCAACTATTGTAGGTGCCATTAAGTGGCTGTATCTTAAAGCACCTAGCTTTTCATTCCACGCTCTTAACGATGAGGGTTTGTTTATTACTTTTACTCCTTTTCTTTCGGCAACTTCTAAAAGATGGGTTGCATATAAATAAGCCTCATTTACAGGAGGATCTTTTCTCATCCAAATGCAATTAAATTCGGCGAGAGGTATGCAATCATTCTCTTTGAAAGAAATCCATGGAATTACTTCAACTTTTACGGAAGATGCCCATACTTCATCACCTCTAGCTTCCAGGTCTTGAGGAGTACAACTCCAGATTTCAATATTTTTTTTTGATGATGCTTGCATTAAAGCAGCAGTTGAATCTTTTAAGGGATTTATATTTTTAATTGGATCTATTACGAATAGAAATTTCATAAGATCTAGTTTAATAATGCTTCTAATTTATTTTCATTTTCTAATGCGAAGAGATCATCGCAGCCTCCGATACCCTCATTATCTATAAATATTTGTGGTAATGTTCTTCTACCATCAGCTCTTTCAATCATCAATGCTCTGGCATCTTCGTCGCCATCTATTTTATATTCTGTAAAATTTACATTTTTTTTCTTGAGTAGTGATTTTGCTCGAATACAGAATGGGCAATATTGCCAAGTATAAATTTCAACTTTGGACATTTTTTTAAAATAATACTTAGTTTATACTATTAAACAAAAGTGCTTGTTAGATTATAAATAACGATTAAATTCTATTTTGATAGATATTACAGATTTCAAAAAAGATCTTTCGGAACTAACAGAGCGCCTGGGTAATGCTCAGGATTGTCTTTGACGTTCCAAGATTAAAAGCGAAAAGGAAAGAGTTAGAGCAAATTTCTGCTCAGCCTGAATTTTGGGATAATCAAGAAGAAGCTAAAAAGCAAATGTTAATCCTTGATGATGTTAAAGCACAACTCGAATTGTTAGACAAATGGAAAACTTTTATTTCTGATGCTAATGCCTCTCTTGAGCTTTATTCTCTAGAACCCGAAGAGGAAATGATTTTAGAATCGCAGCTGGGATTAAAGAAATTAAGAGAGAATTTGGATAAATGGGAATTTGAAAGATTGTTATGTGGTGAATACGATAAGGAAGGAGCAGTAGTGTCTATTAACGCCGGTGCTGGTGGAACAGATGCACAGGATTGGGTAGAGATATTATTGAGAATGTATACAAGATGGGCAGATAATAATCAAATGAGCCTTATCATCAATGAATTATCTCAAGGAGAAGAAGCAGGGATTAAAAGTGTAACTTTTGAAATTGATGGAAAATATGCATATGGCTATCTGCAACATGAAAAAGGTACTCATAGATTAGTAAGAATTTCACCTTTTAATGCTAATGGCAAAAGACAAACCAGCTTTGCAGGGGTAGAGGTTATGCCAAAATTAGATGATAAAATTTCACTTGACATACCTGAAAAAGATTTAGAAATTACAACAAGTAGATCCGGTGGAGCTGGAGGACAAAATGTTAATAAAGTAGAAACAGCAGTAAGAATTGTTCATTTGCCTTCAGGGATTTCAGTAAGATGTACTCAAGAAAGATCTCAATTACAAAATAAAGAAAAAGCTATGTTACTTCTTAAGTCTAAACTACTTGTGATTGCTAAAGAACAACGAGCTGCTCAAGTCGCTGATATTAAAGGTGATATTGTGGAAGCTGCATGGGGCAATCAAATCAGAAATTATGTTTTCCATCCTTATCAAATGGTAAAAGATCTTAGGACTATGAAGGAGACCAACGACTTAGATAGTGTTTTAGATGGTGGACTTGAACCATTTATTCATGAACTATTACGCATGAATATTTCTTCTGAAGAATCTATTGACTAAAAATGGAAAATAAAAACGCAAATTTAGAAAAAAAAGTTGCTCCTCCAAGCTTTATAAAGCTTGCAATGAGAAATATGGTAAGGAAGGGTTCAAAAAGTATTTCTCATTTTTCAATAACCTTTTTAATTTTAATTGGGATTTTAATATTAGTGGCCACAATAGGTAAGCCCAATATTCCTGTGTAATAATTTATGAAAGAAAAAATTATTTCTGAAATAAATTTAGATTTAGTTTTTCAATGTAATGATTTTTCTCAATTTTCAAATAAGTTAAAAGAAACTAAAACCAAACTTATTTTTGACTCTATTTTTTGGGAACAAGTTTTTTTATCTTGGATAAATACAATATTAAAAAAACACGATTATGCATTGCCAAATTTTATTTTTGAAAAAAAATCTTTTTCATTAGGCTTACAGATAATATCTAATCAAGAAATTGCTTCTTTGAACAAGAAGTGGATGCAAAAAAATGGTCCAACTGACGTCCTATCTTTTCCAATCACTTCTGATGAATCTCTAGATAATTTAGATCACATAGAATTGGGAGACATATTTATATCATTAGAGATGGCACTTGAGCAATCTTATGAATATAAACATTCAATCTATAATGAGATGCTCTGGTTGGCTAGTCATGGATTTTTGCATCTTTTAGGATGGGAACATAATAATGATCTTGATTTAGAAAATATGTTAAGTTTTCAAGAATATTTAATTACTCAATTAGATTAAAAATCTATGGAAAAAAAAATAAACTCTTTAGAAAATAGAAAAGAATCATACAAAACTTCTAGGAATGTATTTATTAGTTTTAAATATGCTTTCAGTGGAATTAGTTATGTATTAAAAACTTCAAGAAATTTTAAAATTCAATTAATTTTTGCAGTAACAAGTTTAATAATTGGTTTTTTATTGCACATTAGTCTAAGTAATTATGTGATTTTGATTGCCGCAATTATGTCTGTTTTAATATTAGAAATATTAAATACATCTATTGAATCAATAGTTGATTTAGTAGTAAAAAAAGAATTTAGTATTTTGGCTAAAATTTCAAAAGACACATCTGCAGGAGCAGTATTATTGGCTTCCATTAATTCTGTTATTATTGCTGTATATATCTTTTTTCCTAAAATAAAGTTGTTATTTTAAATTCATATAAATATGTTTCTTGTTATTGATAATTACGATAGTTTTACTTACAACCTTGTTCAATATTTAGGTGAACTTTCAGTTGAGCATGAAATAACTAAAGAATTAATAGTGAAAAGAAATGATGAAATTACTATAGAAGAAATTATCAATCTAAATCCTAGTGGCATCCTATTATCTCCAGGTCCTGGCAATCCAGATCAATCTGGAATTTGTCTACCAATACTAAAAAAATTATCTAAAAACATTCCCACATTAGGAGTTTGTTTAGGTCACCAAGCTTTGGCCCAAGCTTTTGGAGGGAAGGTTGTAGTTGGTAAAGAACTTATGCATGGTAAGACATCTAAAATTTTTCATAATCAAAAAGGATTGTTTAAAGATATAGAGACTCCATTTGTGGCTACTAGATACCATAGTCTTATAGTTGATTCAAGTTCTTTACCATCTTGTTTTGAGATAACTGCGACTTTAGAAGACTCAACTATTATGGCTATTTCGCACAAAGAATATAAACATTTACATGGGGTACAGTTTCATCCTGAAAGTGTCTTGACACAATTTGGTCATAAATTAATTAGTAATTTTCTAAAAATGGCTGAACAAAAGTAAAATAAAAAAAAATTAATATTATGATTTTTCAAATTAAAAACTTATTCTTTTTTTTATTATTTAGCTTTTTCTTACCTACTTCATTATTAGCAAGGAATTTATTAATAAAAAGTTTGGGGCATAGTAGTTTTTTAATTAATAGTGCAGAAAAATCGATCCTTATAAATCCTTTTAAAGCAACAGGTTGTGCAAGTAATTTAAAGGAGCCAAATGAACTAAATGTAGATTTTATTTTGGCTAGTTCTAGGCTCCTAGATGAGGGATATAACCCAAATGATCAATTAATGTTTGTTGATCCTGGAATCTATCAATTTGAGGATATTTTATTAAATGGAATTTCTGTTCCACATGACAGATTAGATGGCAGAAGATTTGGGATGGCAACTGTTTGGAGTTGGGAGCAGAGTGATCTTAAAATTGTTCATATGGGAGGAGCAGCTGGTGATGTTGATATTAATAGTCAAATTATTTTGTCTCGCCCAGATATCTTATTTATTTCAATTGGTGGAGGAATAAAATCTTACGATGGAGAAGAGGCCTCGAAAATCGTTAAAATTTTAAAACCTAATGTAGTTATTCCTGTTCATTTTGCCCCAGGCAAACAAATTATTAAAGACTGTGATTTCTCAAATGCAGATTTATTTATCGAAAATATGAAAGATTTTAAAGTAAAATATGTTGGAAATGATTTTCAAATAGAGCCTCAAAAAATCGATCAAAATACAATTTATATTTTTAGTAACTAATTTATTAAATCTAATTCCTTGTAATTGTTCCAGAAAAAAATCATTTGTTCTGTATTTCCAATACTAACCCTTATGGAATTCCCAATATCTTTTTTGTTCTCCATACTTCTAATTAGAATACCTTTTTTTCTCATCTCTTTTATTAAAATTTTAGGATCTTTTTTTGGCCAAATTAAGAAATAATTACCTCCACTAAAGTGAGTTCTGATTTTTGTAGATTTGAATTTATTTAAAATCCATTCTCTTGCTTTTTTTACTTCTAAAACATAATTATCAATATATGATTTGTCTTTAAGAGCTGCTAATGCTGCTGTTATAGCAAAGCTATTTACATCATATGGTCCTGTAACTTTATTAATGTACTCAATTAAACTTTTATTGCCAAAAGTAAAACCTATTCTTAAACCAGCTAAACCTGCTGTTTTTGAGAGAGATTGGATTATTAGTATATTATGATTCTTTTCAAAATCTATCGATTCAAGAAGACTATCTCCATTAAATTTTTCATATAGTTCATCAACAATTATCAATGAATCTCGATTGATATTAGCTAAGTTAATTATTTCTTTAGAGCTTAAAACTGTTCCTGTTGGATTATTTGGATTACAAATAAATATTAACTTTGGATTTTTCTTTTTGATTATATCCGTAAATTCTTCAATGGGGAATAGAAAATTTTCTCCAACATAAGAACAACTTATTTTCTTCATTCCACGCATTTCTGAACAAGGAGAATAGTAACCAAAAGTTGGATTTGTGGTAAGAAATATTTGATCTTTTTCTCCAAAGCAATTAAAAATTGCATTAATTGCAGCATCTGCTCCATTAAAAATTCCTATTTCATTAATATCAAATTTTCTTGAATCAAGATATTTATCACATAAAAATTTTTTTAATAAATTATATTCTGGATAAATTGAAATCTCATTTAATTTTATCGCATGTAATGCTTCTAAAACCTTAGGACTTGGACCTAAAGTATTTTCATTAAAGTCTAAGCGGAGTAAATTTCTTCTATTTTCTAAAGGTGCAGAGTAAGACTGCATATTTATTATTTCTTCTCTTGGTTTTGGGAAAAGATTATTTAATGGATCAAAATCATTCATTACATTCTTTCTAAAGTTTCAATTCCTAGTAGCTCTAGGCTTAATTTTAGTATTTTTGCAGTTAGGTCACATAAATTAAGTCTAGAAATTTTTATATTTTTTTCTTCTTTGAGGATTGGGACTTGATCATAGAATCTATTAAAAGTCTGACATAGTTCAAAAAGATAATTGCACAGTCTATTTGGCATTAAGTCTTTTTCAATAGAGATTATGACTTCATCGAACTTAAGTAATTTTCTGATAAGTTTCCACTCACATTTATGTTCATAATTTATATATTCAGAATCTTTATAGTCATAAACAAAATTACTTTTTCTTTTAATTCCTAAAATTCTTACAAGTGTATATAACAAATAAGGAGCAGTATTACCATTTAGGGAAAGCATTTTATCAAAACTAAATTGATAATTGGTAATCCTATTTTGACTTAAATCTGCATACTTAACAGCTCCTAATCCAATAATTCTTGAAGTATTTGCTATAAACTCTTCGGTTTCATAACGATCTTCATCTTCTAATCTTTTCAATAAATCTTCTTTTGCTCTTCTAACTGCTTCATTTAATAAATCTTTTAGGCGTATTGTTTCACCTTCTCTTGTCTTTAGTTTTTTACCATCAATTCCTTGAACTAACCCAAAAGGGACATGGTCTACTTGACAATTTTCTGGGATCCATTTTGCTTTTTTTGCAACTTGAAAAACTCCAGCAAAATGATTTGCTTGCCCATGATCAGTTACATAAATAATTCTTGAAGCATCATCGCCATTAGGAGGTTTATTGAATCTGTATCTTATAGCAGCAAGATCTGTAGTGGCATAATTAAAACCCCCATCTTTTTTTTGAATAATTAGCGGTAAAGGTTTGCCTTCTTTATTAGTCATCCCATCTAAAAATACACATTTTGCTCCTTGATCTTCTACTAATATTTTTTCTAAATTCAAATCATCAATAACTGATTTTAAGAAGGGATTATAAAAAGATTCACCTCTTTCTTCTATTTTTATTTTTAAATTTTTATAGATTTCATCAAATTCTTTCCTTGATTGATCACATAATAATTTCCAAGCTTTAATCGATTTAATATCTCCACTTTGTAACTTAACTACCTCCTCTCTAGATCTTTTTTGGAATTCAGATTCGTTATCAAATCTTTTTTTTGATTCTTTATAAAATTCAACTAAATCACTTATTTTGATCTTTCCTATTTCTTCTAGATCATTTGAATATAAATCTTTGAGCTGAGTAATAAGCATGCCAAATTGTGTTCCCCAATCACCAACATGATTGAGTCTCAATACTTCATAACCTCTTAACTCGAAAATTCTAGATATTGAGTCACCTATTATTGTTGATCTTAAATGCCCTACATGCATTTCTTTAGCAATATTAGGGCTAGAAAAATCTACAATAACTTTATTGGACAAACCACTATTTAAATCTTTTCTAATTAGAGGTATGCCAGCCCTATTGCATTGAATATTTGACTTAATTTCATTTATTAGAACCTCATCTTTTAATTTTATATTTATAAATCCAGGTCCAGCTATTTCTAGACTCTTACATAATTTTGATATGCTTATATTTTTATTTAAAAGGTTAATAAAATCATTAGAAATATCTCTGGGGTTCTTTTTATATATTTTTGATAAACTCAAACAAACATTACATTGATAATCACCAAATTCCTCTTTTGATGATTGTGTAATTAAATTTTTTCGAAGAATTTCGAATTCTCCTTTTTTATCATTTTTTTCAAGACTATCTAAAAGAGATTGTTCAAATTGTTTTGTTAATTCTTTAAAAATGATTAGCATTAATTATTCAATTATTTATCTATATAATTAATTAATATAACGCATACTCAAATCAATCCAATTACTTTTGGTGATTGAAGAACTTGTTGAAATCAAATCAATACCTTTTATTAGATATTTACTAATTTCTTCAGGGTTAATTCCAGAAACTTCTATTATCAAATTTTTATTTACTTCTTTTTTTAAGCTAATCATTGATAAATCTCTTAATTCTTGAACGTTTTTTTTGATTATTTCAGGGCTAAGTTCATCCAATAAGACACTATCTGCTCCTGCTAATACTGCTTCTTTTGCCTGTTCGATATTCTCGGCTTCAATTATGATGTGAGTTGTAAAAGGCGAATTTAGTCGAATTTTTTTTACTGCATTATTAAGATTATCTGTCCATGCAATGTGATTTTCTTTTATCATAGCTGCATCGTATAATCCCATTCTATGATTGACTCCACCTCCGCATTTGAATGCATATTTTTCAAATATTCTTAAGCCAGGAGTCGTTTTCCTAGTATCTGCTAATTTTATATTTGTACCTTCTAACTTATTTACAAGATTCTTTGTGTATGTTGATATTCCAGATAAATGCATTGCTATATTTAAGCTTATTCTTTCACTAGCTAGCAAACTTTTTGAAGGCCCATATATTTCTAAGAGTTTTTGATCTTTAACAAATTGATCTCCATCAGAGATATTAAATTTTGGACTGATTTTTAAATCAATTTTTCTAAAAATTTCTTTTATAATTTCAACCCCGCAGAATATACCCTCTTCTTTTGCAATCCAATATGCATTACCGTTCTCTTCTGTAATAGAGGAACTTGTAAGATCTCCCCTACCTATATCTTCATCGATCCAATTATCAATGATTCTACTTATTATTGGAGTATTTAAATCCACTAAACTAAGAAATAATTAATTAATAAAAATTAAACTGAAGTTAGAGAATCAACTATATACCACTATGTAATTTAACTCAAATTTATTTACCAATACAAAACTTAGAAAAAATATTATCTAGAAGTTCCTCTGTTAATTCTTGACCAGTAATTTTAGATAAGTTTTGAATTCCATCTCTCAGCTCAATTGATAACAAATCAAATGGTAATTTATTTTCAATTATTTCATCAGTATCATTTAAATTAGATAAGCAAGCAGACAAATTTGTTAGATGTCTTTCGTTTAAAAATATATTGATATTTTCTACTTGTTTTAATCCGCATTTTTTTATAATTGTGTCTATTAATAATCTTTCACCATCATTATTCTTAATACTCATAAGAATTGTGTTTTTTAACTCATTTGAATTAATATTTTTGTAATCAATTAAATCTTTTTTATTGCCCAAAATAGTAATTAATTTTTCTTTGGGAATTTCTTGTATTATTTTTTTGTCTTCTTCATTAAATCCTTCTTCAAGACTATAAATATAAATTATAAAATCTGACTCTTTTATTTTCCCAAAACTTTTTTTAATTCCAATACTTTCAATTTGTTCATGAGTTTCTCTTATGCCAGCAGTATCAATTATTTTCATTGGAATATCATTAATAGTTAAATTAACTTCAATAACATCTCTAGTTGTTCCAGGAATATTAGTTACGATTGCTTTCTCTTTTTTTGCAAGCAAATTTAATAAAGAGCTTTTGCCAACATTTGTTTTACCTATAAGCGCAATGGATATTCCATTGTGAATATATGAATTTCTTTTTGCATTTTCTATTAGTAATTCTATTTTTTCTTTTACTTTTTTAATGTTTTTTAGATATTTGGTGTAATCAAAATCTGTGAAGTCTTCTTCAAAATCAACTCTCGCTTCTATTTCGCAAAGTTGATTTATAAGGTCATTTTTAATATCATCAATTTTTTTCTTTATTTCTCCTTGAACCCCGCTAAAGGCTAACTCGGCTGATCTGGTATTGCTTGCATTAATTAATTGATTAATCGACTCGGCTTGAGTAAGGTCTATTTTCCCATTAAGAAAAGCTCTTTGACTAAATTCTCCTGGGTTTGCAAGTCTAACTCTAGAATTACTAGATAATAATATCTTTAAAACTTTATTTACTATGATAATTCCGCCATGGCAATGAAGTTCAACTACATCCTCTCCTGTGAAGCTATTTGGGGATTTCATCACTAAAATTAAAACCTCATCTATAAATTTATTTTGTTTATTTTCCTGAATAAAACCACGAAAAACTCTATGTGATTTCCATGCATATTTAGATTTAGTTTGAACAATCTTTTTGCAAGAATTTATTGCGTCTTTCCCTGATATTCTTATTATCGCAACCCCTCCCTTCCCAATACTTATAGCTGAAGCAATTGCGGCTATCGTATCTTCTGTAGTAACTATTGAATCCATCTCTCGCTTTGTTATGGATAATTAAGTAAGATTATCAAGAATTTAATTTTGAAATTTTCTTTCTGAATGAGATTTAAAAGAGATATTACCTATAAGAAAATTCTATCATTATTTAGGAGTCAGAATGGAAGTCCTTTCTTTAATGCTAAAGGTTTAGCTATAGGGGTATTTAGTGGTTGCTTTCCATTTTTTGGTTTTCAGACTTTAATGGGAGTATTTTTTGCGAAAATAGCTAAGGGAAATATTGTTCTAGCTGCAATTGGTACCTGGATCAGCAACCCTTTTACTTATATTCCACTTTATTATTTTAACTATAAAGTTGGTTCGATTTTTTTAAATAATCCTTCTAATAAAATTCTTGAAAAAAGTTTAGTTATTGATGACTTATGGAAACAAGGTAGAATTTTTTCCTTAAAATTACTCTTAGGTTCATCTTGTGTAGGTATTTTATTAGCTTTGATTTGCGGCAGTATTGTTTTCTTTATCTACAAGATAAAAAGTAAGAGATAGATTGATCTGATTTTAAAATTAACTTTGTCCAACTCTGGCAATATCTAAAACATCTGCCATTGATTTAATTTGTTCAATTGTTTTGTGAAGTTGATTATAACTTTCAAGACCTACACAAAGATTTATAATAGCTGGTTTACCATAAGCAGTTTTAACATTGGCATCACTAACGTTTATACCTTTATCAGATAACCGCATAAGAATATCTTTAAGAACTCCAACTCGATCAATTACTTCTATTCGTAGCTGAATTGGAAACTTATTATCGCCAGTTTTATTATCTTGATTCCAACCGACAGGTAACCTTCTCTCTATTGGAATTGGTATTACATTTTCACAATCTTCCCTATGTATAGTTATCCCATGGTTGCCGAGCGACACAGTTCCGATAATATCCTCGCCTGGGAGCGGGGAACAACATTTACCTATTCTGTAATCAAGACCTTCTATACCGGAAATTGGTGATTTAGCTGCTGTATTAGATTGATTAGTGGATAAATTATTATTACTTTTAAGAGATTTTGCTATTTCAGAGTCAGAATCATTTTTTACATCTTCTGTCTGTAATTTTATTTCTTCTCTTAGTCTGTTTAATACTTGATGCAAAGTTAAACCACCAAAACCAAGAGATGCAAGAAGGTCTTCAGTAGTTTTTAAATTGCATCGATTTGCAACTTTTTTCATGGCTTCACTAGAAAGTAATGCTTCAAAACCGTTTCTACCTACTTCTTTTTCAAGTAAATCTCTACCTCTTTTAATCGTTTCATCACGATGGCTTTTCTTATACCATTGGCGAATTCTATTTTTAGCAGTTGGCGTAACTACAAAGTTCAGCCAATCCAAGCTTGGAGTAGCATTATTACTTGTCAAAATTTCTATGAAGTCACCATTTTGAAGTGCTGTAGATAATGGAGAAAGCTTTTCATTAATTCTTATTCCATTACAGTGATTTCCAACTTCAGAATGGATTCTGTAGGCGAAATCTATCGCGGTAGATCCTTTCCTTAAACCAACAACATCTCCTTTTGGAGTGATTACAAATACTTCTTCATCAAATAAATCTTCTTTAATTGAAGCTAAATAATCATTATGATCCCTTTCATTACCTTCTTGTTGCCATTCTACTAATTGTCTTAGCCAATTAAATCTCTCGGCATTACTTTTAGCAGGAGAACCTCCCTCTTTATATTGCCAATGAGCGGCAATACCATATTCAGCAATTTGATGCATCGAAGTAGTTCTAATTTGAACTTCAATAGGTCGATGTCTTCCAATCACAGAAGTGTGTAAGGACTGATATCCATTGGGTTTTGGTAATCCTATATAGTCTTTAAATCTACCTGGAATTGGTTTGAAAGTATCATGAACAACTGCTAAAGCTCTATAACAACTATCTGAATTGTCCACGATAATTCTTAGGGCAGCAACATCATAAATCTCGTGAAAATGCTTTTGTTGTCTTTCCATTTTGCTCCAGATGCCATAAAGATGTTTTGGCCTTCCTGTTATTTCAAAATTTTTCAAACCCGCTGAATTCAAGTTTTCCTTCAGAAGATTCAAAGTTACTTTTAATCTTTTTTCTCTATCACTTCTTTTAACGGCGATTTGATCTTTAAGATCTAGATATTCTTTAGGCTCTAGGAATTTAAAAGCTAAATCTTCTAATTCCCATTTAAATCTGTTTATTCCTAGTCGATTAGCTAATGGTGCATAAATCTCTCTTGTTTCTCTCGCTATTCTTAGTTTTTTCTCATCATTTAGCCATTCAATTGTTCTCATGTTATGAAGTCGATCTGCAAGTTTAACTAAGACAACTCTGATATCGCTGGCCATAGCCAAAAACATTTTCCTAAGATTTTCAGCCTGTGCTTCAGTCCTGTTGTTAAAGTGAATGCCGCCTAATTTTGTTACACCCTCTACAAGTATTTTTACTTCTAATCCAAAATTTGTTTCTATTTCAGATAAATCAATGCCAGTATCTTCAACTACATCATGTAAAAGGCCTGCAGCAATAACAGATGAACTAGCACCTATTTCTTTAAGGAGATTTGCAACAGCAACCGGGTGGATAATGTATGGCTCGCCGCTCGCACGGAATTGTCCATCATGAGCTTTATAAGCAAGTTTAAAAGCCTTTACTATTAGGTTTTGATTCTCATCATTTTCTTTATTTGATTTTTCAAAATTATGAATATCTTTAAGAAGCCAATCGGGAATATTTATTTGATAATTTAAAGATTCACTTTCATATTTTTTATTTTCAGGCAAAATAGTTTTGGAAACTTCAATTTCGTTTTTTTCTTTTGAATTTGCAGCTGCCTCGGACATTTTATATTGCTTTAGATGTATTTTATTTATGTCTAGAAAAATTTGCTATAAATCATGGAAAAAAATAAAGAAAAAATTATTGTAGTTAAAAATCTTACTGTTAAATATGGTCTAAAACAGCAACCTATTATCAAAAATTTTAATTTGGAAATAGATAGTGGAGATCATTTGGCCATAATAGGACCTTCTGGATGTGGAAAGACCACTTTTGCAAAAACATTAGTAAATATATTGCCTGCAAAGGCCACTTCTAAAGGGTATCTATCGATTTCTAATGTAGATCCTAGGAAAATAAACAACAAAGATGCACAATTATTTAGAAGAAAGAATTTTGGATTTATTTATCAAGACTCTATAAAAAAACTTAATCCGCTAATGAGAGTTGGGGATCATTTATATGAATTATTTAAAACACATGATCAAACTAAATCATCTTTAGCTATTAAAAAATTAGTAAGAGAAGTTTTTCAAAAAGTCGGAATTGAAGAAACTAGACTTGATTCTTTCCCACATCAATTTAGCGGCGGAATGAGACAGAGAGTTTCTATAGCAATGGCACTTGCTTTGAAACCTAAATTATTAATAGCTGATGAACCTACAACAAGCTTAGATACCAAAACAAGTTTTGAAATTATGCAAGAAATAATTCATCTATGTAATGAATTTGATACAACTTTAATTTTAATTAGTCATGATATTAATCTTGCAGCAAAGTGGTGTAAAAAAGTTGCAATAATTGAAAAGGGATCGATTGTTGAAAAAGGGAATATATTAGATATTTTTCAAACACCAAAATCAGATATCGGCAAAAAGTTAGTAAATGCTTCAAAAATAGTATTAGAACCAAATACTAAAAATAATGCTCGAGATAAGGTCGTTCTAGAGGTAAATAACCTAAGACATTGGTATAAATTAAATTCTTCAATTTTCATTAATAAATGGAATAAGGCTTTAAATGAAGTTAGTTTCAAGTTATATGAGAATGAGACTCTTGGAATAGTTGGTTCTTCAGGGAGTGGTAAAAGTACACTATGTAGGGCTTTAATTGGACTTCTTAAAGTAAGAGGTGGTGAAATCAAAATTTATGATAAAAATCATGCATCGAAAAAAAATAAATTTTTTAAAAAGAACAATAAAGTGCAAATTATTTTTCAAGATCCTTTTTCAAGTTTGAACCCGAAAATGACAATTAAAAGTATTTTGGAAGATATATTTTTTATTCAAAAAATTTTAGATAAAAGAAAAATCGAAAAAGAAATAAAATTAATGTTTAGAAATTTGAATCTTCCCTTAAATAATGATTTTTTTAATTCTTATCCTAGCCAATTATCTGGTGGTCAATTGCAAAGAATTTCATTAGCCAGAGCGCTATTGTTGAAACCAAAAATTTTGATTTGTGATGAGAGCGTTAATATGTTGGATGCTTCAGTAAAAATAGAGATTCTTGAATTACTTAGAGTCTTGCAAGAAAAAATGAATTTAACGATTATCTTTATTACTCATGATTTGGGCATTGCTAAAAGATTTTGTGATAGGTTGCTAGTTATGAATCAAGGAAAGATAGTTGATGAAGGAGAAAGTTCCACAATATTCACTAAAACTCAAAACACGTATACAAAATCGCTTCTAAATTCATCTTTGAATCTTATTTAATTTTAAGAACACTTAGTAATTTTTGAAAATCTAATGGTAATTCTGATTCAAATATCATTTCTTTACCATTTATTGGATGTATAAGTCCAAGCTTAATTGCGTGTAAAGCTTGGCCATCTAATTTACATGGTAGTTTTTTACATCTTCCATATAACGGATCACCCACAATTGGATGATTAATGTGAGCGCAATGTACTCTTATTTGATGCGTTCGCCCCGTATCTAGTTTGAAACTCATTAATGAGTAATTACCAAATCTTTCTTCTAATTTCCAATAGGTACAGGCATACCTTCCTGAAGTTTCTTCAACTACTTTATATTTCAATCTATTTAATTTATCTCTGCCAATGTTTCCCACTATTTGGCCTTCTTCAGACTTCGGTGCTCCATGAATTACTGCAATATATTCGCGTGATGCTATTTTTTCTTTAATTTGTTTCTGGAGATTTACTAATGCCTCTTGGCTTTTTGCAACAACCATACATCCGGAGGTATCTTTATCTAATCTGTGAACAATCCCAGGTCTTAGTTTCCCATTAATTCCAGGTAGATCTTTACAGTGAAAAAGTAATCCATTCACTAAAGTTCCAGATTTGTGTCCAGGGGCTGGATGAACAATTAGTCCTGATTGTTTATTAATTACTATGATGTGCTCGTCTTCAAAAAGGATATTTAAATCCATTTTTTCAGGTTTCAAATAAATAAGAGGTTCAGGAGGAGGCATCCATATTTGAATATTGTCGCCATTTTTTAATGGGGTCTTTGCTTTTGCAGTCTTATAGTTTACAAGTACTAAACCTGAATTTATAAAATGTTGAATTCTTGCTCTACTTTGTTCTGGCCTTTTACTTACCAACCATCTGTCTAGCCTCATAGGAAGAGGTAGCTCATAAATAATTTCTATAAGCTCACCTTCTCCAATGCCGAAAGAATTTTGATTGTTTAATTCCATAGTGGGACTTCTAAAGCAATTTTACCCAGCATTTGATTTCTATAATCTTCCAATAACTTATGAGACATTCTCCTTTTATCGCCAGAGGTATGTTTTGAAGCTGCTTCGTTGATCCAAGCAGAAGGACTCTTAAAGCCTTTAGTAATATCAACTCCATATCTATTAGATATTTGTTTAACTGAGATATTCGCATTCTTATCTTTGTTGAGAGTGGATATAATTTTGATAAATCCAATTGCGACACTCTCTATTTCATAAGCAGCTTCTCCAATATCGTCACACAGTGCAAGATTAAGTGCTGATTTTTGATCTTCTAAATTTGGAGGTATAACACCAGGAGCATCTAACAGATCTATACCACTTTCTAATTTTATCCATCTTAAATTACGAGTCACGCCTGCTTTCCTAGCGCTATCTACAACTCTTTTTTTTGCGATTCTATTAATTAATGCCGACTTTCCTACGTTTGGAAAACCAAGTGTAAGGGCTCTAATTGGCCTAATTCGCATTCCTCTAGAGAGTCTTCTATCGTCGATTGACGACCTAGAATCTTTGGCTGACTTACAAATTTCTTTAATCCCTATTCCTCTTTTAGCATCACACCAAAGAGGATATTGATCTTTAGAATTAAACCATTTATTCCAACTATTGATTGTATTCGGGGAGATCATATCTGATCTGTTAATGACAAGAATATGTTTTTTATTATTTATCCATTTATTTAAGTGTGGATGTCCTGTTGACAAAGGAATTCGTGCATCTCTCACTTCGATAACTAAATCTACTTTATTGATAACTTCAGATAATTTCTTTTCTGCTTTTGCGATATGGCCTGGGTACCATTGGATTTTGGGTATGTCCACTTCAATAAATCAAATAAATTTTTGTATTCCTTTTAGTTTTTATAAGTTTCAAAAGTATTTACTTCTAAATTTTAGTATAAATTTAATAACTAAAAATTTTTATAATCGTTAATTCTTAAAATTTATTAAGGCATAGGTAACAGTAACTACTTTTTAACCCAATAAGCCCAAATTAACGTTAGGGTCTTGAGATTATAAATATAGCTTGTTTAATGTCAAAATTATCTCTTTCCAGTCTTGATAAGACACATTTAGAAGGAAAAAAAGTTCTTGTAAGAGTAGATTTTAATGTTCCATTAAATGAAGACGGTCAAATAACTGACGATACGCGTATTCGTGCAGCGATCCCAACTATTGAATATCTAATTAATCATTCTGCAAAAGTCATTTTAGCTGCTCATTTTGGTAGACCGAAGGGTCAGGTAAATGAAAAAATGAGATTAACTCCAGTAGCAGCAAGATTAAGTGAATTGTTGGGGCAAAATGTTGCTCTTACTAACAGTTGTATTGGTGATGAAGCAGTTGCACAATCAAATAGCTTATCTAATGGAGATGTTCTCTTACTCGAAAATGTTCGTTTTTTTGGTGAAGAGGAAAAGAACGACCTTGAGTTTGCTAAAAAATTAGCATCACATGCAGATATGTATGTAAATGATGCTTTCGGTGCTGCTCATAGAGCTCATGCTTCAACTCAGGGTGTTACTAATTATTTAAGTCCCTCAGTAGCTGGATTCCTTTTAGAAAAAGAATTGAAATACTTACAAGGGGCAATAGATTCTCCAAAACGTCCATTGGCAGCAATAGTCGGAGGATCAAAGGTTAGTAGCAAAATAGGAGTACTTGATTCTTTACTAGATAAGTGTGACAAAATCATGATTGGTGGAGGTATGATTTTCACTTTTTATAAAGCTAGAGGTTTAGATGTCGGAAAGAGCCTTGTAGAAGAAGATAAACTCGAGCTTGCTAAAGATTTAGAAGCAAAAGCAAAAGCAAAAGGAGTAGAATTATTATTACCCACTGATGTTGTTTTGGCTGATGAGTTTTCTCCGGAAGCTAATAGCAAAATATCTCAAATTGATTCAATTAGTGGCAACTGGATGGGTCTCGATATTGGTCCAGATTCCATTAAGGTTTTTCAGAATGCTCTTGCAGAATGTAAGACAATTATTTGGAATGGTCCAATGGGAGTTTTTGAATTTGATAAATTTGCAGACGGTACAAATGCAATAGCTACTACACTTGCTGACTTAAGTGCTTTTTCTGAAGTTTGTACAATAATTGGTGGTGGGGATTCAGTCGCAGCAGTAGAGAAAGCTGGATTAGCAGAGAAAATGTCTCATATATCTACTGGAGGTGGAGCTAGTTTGGAACTTTTAGAAGGTAAAACCTTACCAGGTGTAGCTGCGTTAAACGAATCTTAAGCTATATTTCATCAACAATATCAATACTCTTTGTAAAAGTAATCATTCCCTCAGGGTGAGCTATGATTCCTGACCAAATTTGTATCCCTGGTTTTGAAGGGGCTCTCGTCATTTTGAAAATTCCGCCTGATGATAATGGCTCCAGTAATATTTCTTGTTCAAAAAATGAATTAACTTGATGAGGTTTTATAGCTCCAGCAATAATCACTTCTTCAAGTGGCTTATTTAGAATAATATCTATATCATATTTTGCACCAGTAAGAACTTTGTCTGGGAATTTAAAACTAATATCTATCTTCCTTTCATCATTTCTTATTGTTGTGAATAAATTTTTGATAATCCCTTCATCTATTTTTCCATTTACGATTGAAAATAAATAATCAAAATTTGATTCGAGTATATATATCTCTCCATTAACTATTTTTTCCCCAGAAACTTTTATTCGCAAAATATCTTCATTTGGGATATTAGATTTTAATCTTTTGATCTTCCATTTGCTGTCAGGGAAATCACTAACAATTTTTGAAAACTGCTTTGTTATATTTTGGTTTTCTTCATTTCTAATATTTTTTTTAATAAACTCTAAATCTCGATTATTTAAAGAATTTTCTAGATTTCTTATAAAATCAATTTTTAAAGTTTGCGTTATTGCTGAATAGGGAATAATAAGATAAACAAATAAGTAGAGAAGAAATCCTATATTTTTGAATAAGTTTAAATTAAACATATCAATCATTGGTTATTTTTATTCTACTAATTAAAGTTTTTATGTCTAAAAAAAATAATTTATTAGTCGCAGCAAGTGGAACAGGAGGGCATATTTTTCCGGCTTTAGCAATTTCTAAAGAGATTGAAGATAAATGGAATATTCATTGGTTGGGGGTTCATCAAAGACTTGACGCAAATTATATTCCCAAAAAATATAATTTGAAGACTTTGAATATAAAGACACCAAGAAAAAATATTTTTTTGTTTTATCAATATATAGGAATTTTAATGTCAACTTTCAAAATAATTAGGATATTAAAAGAAAAAAAAATTAATTTAGTTTTTACAACTGGAGGTTATATATCAGCACCTACTATTATTGCTTCAAAACTTCTCAAGATACCTGTCATTATTCACGAATCAAATTTAATTCCAGGAATGGTTACAAAATATTTTGGTTTTTTATGTAATTATGTTTTTTTAGGATTTAAGAAAACAAATTTTTATTTAAAAAATTGTAAAATCATTTTTACTGGAACTCCTTTAAGAGAGCAGTTCTATAAATCTAATCTCTTGCCAGAATGGGTTCCAAAAGGTAAAGGCCCTCTTTTGGTTGTTATGGGAGGAAGTCAAGGTGCAAAAGCTATAAATCAAATTCTTTTCGAATCTCTTGAATTTTTAATGAAAAAAAAGTTTCGGATAGTTCATATTATTGGCGAATATAATAAACAATTCTTTCAAGTAAAAAATTCCAAAAGATATGTTCAAAAAAAATTTACTAATGAAATTGCAGCTTTAATTCAAAACTGTGATCTTGTTATATCGCGATCTGGTGCTGGAACTATAAACGAACTAATAAAGACTCAAAAACCTTCAATTTTAATTCCATATCCTTATTCTAAAAATAATCACCAGGAGAAAAATGCGATGATTCTTGCTGAGAGTGGAGGATCAGTTTTAATGAATCAAAATAAAATTTCTAAAAAAGTTTTTGAAGAAACTATTGAAAGAATTTTCAAAAAAAAATTAAAAAACGGAAAAAATCACTATGAAATTTTAGATCTTATGAAGAAGAATATGGAAAACAATAATAAAATCAAATCCAAAATTGAAATTAAAAAAATTTTTAATTATTTTTTAAAGGAATTTTGAATTTCTTTACATAAAAGAGTATTATTTTTCTTGCTCTGCAAACTTATTCTTGCCCACCTTTCGTCAAGAAATCTAAATGAAGTACATTCTCTAAGTAATATTCCCTTGTTTTCTAAGAATTTTATATTCGGCAACAAGGATTTTTTACTTTCTATTAAAAAAAAATTGGTTGAAGAGTTGTGAACCTTAAGGTTTTCTATTATTGATAATTTTTCAAATACTCTCTCTCTTTCAATATTTATCCATCTGTGAACCTTTCTTATCCATTTTTCATAGAATTTAGTATTACTTAGTAGGTCAATACCCGCTTTAATAGCGAAGGAATTTAAAGGCCAAGGATCTCTATTGATTTGCCATTGCTTAAGTTTTTTTGATGAACCAATAACGTAACCTAACCTAATACCAGGAATATTGAAGATTTTGGTCAAGCTTCTCAAGACTAATAAATTGTCATATTTTTGGGTTAATGGTATTAAAGATTCTTTGTCTCCGTTAGGTGTTATTGATAAAAAAGCCTCATCGCAGATAACTAATTTATATTTTTTTATAATTTCCTCTAATGAATTCTTACCCCATAATTGGCCAGTTGGGTTGTGTGGATTTGTTATCCAAATGACATCACCTTTAGGATGAAGCGGAAATGATTGAGGAAAAATATTATTCCAGTTTTTTGGTAATTCGCAAGGTATAAAATTACTATTCCAACAATTTAATGATCTTTCATAATCAACAAAACACGGAGAAGGAATACAACTTGTTCCAAATTTAGATGCTTCATAACCTGCCCAAGTTATTAGTTCAGAAGCTCCATTTCCGGGTAATATATTTTCTGGATTTATCCCATGAAATTTACCGATTATTTCTTTCAAATCACTTAAGTTTCTCTCAGGGTAATATCTAAATCCAAGATTCTTAATTTCTGAATTTAATGAATCTATTAAAATTTGAGGAGGATCAAATGGTACTAATGAGGCACTTGCGTCAATAATTTTAGAGGGTAATAAATTTAATCTTTTTGCATTTTCATATACATTTCCTCCATGCTTTATGTTTGATATTGGCATGGATACTAGTGTTGAGTAATCATTATGTTCTATTTTATGCATTATTCATTTTCTTATTTTATTCAACCCATTTTAAATTTGTTCCAATGGCCTCTTTTATATTAGATAATTGATGTTTATTAATTTGCTTAATGATTCCTTCAAGTATATCGGGTACTAGTTGTGGACCCTTATATATCCATCCTGTATAGAGTTGAATTAATGATGCTCCAGAACAAATTCTTTCCCAAGCTGACTTAGGACTATCGATTCCGCCAACGCCAATTAAAATAATGTTTTTATCAATACTATGAATATGTTTTATTATTTGATTAGCTTTTTTTTGTAGAGGTCTTCCACTTAATCCTCCATTCTCTTCAGAAAGTAATAATCCTGTTTGGCTGATCTTTCTATTTTCAAGACCTAATCGATTAATGCTGGTGTTAGTAGCAATTATTCCATCGATGTTTTCCTCGATAATTAATTGGCAAATATTTTCAATATCTTCAAGACTTAAATCTGGTGCAATTTTTACAAATAATGGTGGACAATTAGGTAAGTTTTTAATTTCTTTAAGAAGTTCTTTTAGAAGAATTGGATCTTGCAACTTTCTTAGTCCTTCAGTATTTGGAGAACTTACGTTTATTGCTGCGTAATCACAGTATGGAATTAATAATTTTAGAGAAGTTAAATAATCATCTTTTGCTTGAGATAAACCTGTAATTTTAGACTTGCCGAAATTTATTCCCAAACAAGTATTCACCCTGTTTTCTTTAAATTTAATTCTTTGTTCAAGAAAGTTTTTAACAAGATTCTCAGCACCATTATTATTGAAACCCATTCTATTTAATGCTGCTTCTTCTTCTGCCAATCTAAACAACCTTGGTTTGGGATTGCCATTTTGAGCAAATTTAGTTACCGTACCAAGTTCAGCAAATCCAAAACCAAAATCTTTCCATATATTCGCCGCACTCCCATTTTTGTCAAAACCCGCAGCTAAACCAATTGGATTACAAAAATTTATTCCACATATGTTCTGACTTAACCTTTTATCGACTATAGAAAATTCTTCATTTAGATTTTTCAGTATTGAAGAAACTACAGGCCAATTATATTTTCGTGAACTAAATGATAGAAGGCTAAGAGATAAATTAGTTAAGTATTCTGCATCTATTCCAGAGTCTTTTTTCAGTATAGGGTTCATCAAGTTTTTATAAAGATTTTTAAATACCCCCTTCTGTTTATTCATAAAAAATCAGGATTCTTTTTTTCTATTATCCAATATTTTTTATCTTTAGGAATCAATCTCCAATTACGCCATTCAAACAATAAATATTTTTTTATCTTTAAGTGGTTTTCTTCACCCAATAAATTACTTAGTTCTAGTGAACTTAATAAGTACTTTTTGTCCGCAAATTTTTGAATTAATTCATTTCTTGAAAATAATTCCTGAATTTCAGAAGGTGCATTTTTTTCAAAAAAGTCTACCGAAGATACTGACTCTTTTAAATTACTTACTAAAGATATTCCTTTGCTGTAGTTGGTTGCTATTTTATCAACCCTATCATTTTGTTTGTCACCGCTATGGCCTTTAACATATTCCATTACAAGGCCATTAATTCTTAATTGATCAATTTTTTGCCATAAATCAAGGTTTTGAACTGATTTTCCTGAGCTTGTTTTCCATCCATTTTTCTTCCAATTAATAATCCATTTTGTATAACCTTCTATGACATATTTACTATCAGTTCTTAATTTGAAGTTCTCTTTTAATTTATAGGTTTTTAATTTCTCAAGTGTTTTTATAGCCGCAACGAGTTCCATCCTATTATTAGTAGTATTTTGCTCGGAACCACCTATTTCTAATTCACTGTTGTCGTCAAAAATTATTAAGCCACCCCAACCACCTGGACCTGGATTACCACTGCAGGCACCATCTGTTGCAGCTTCAATTGCAATACTATCACTATTCATAATTTCTGAAGCCGATACACTTAAATATCGGCTTGAAAAAATCTTCTCTTACTTAAGTGTAACTTTACCGCCAGCTTCTTCAATCTCTTTCTTTAAAGATTCAGCATCTGCTTTAGCAATTCCTTCTTTTACTGTTTTTGGCGCAGCTTCAACAAGTGCTTTTGCATCGCCAAGACCAAGACCAGTTGCATTTCTTACAACCTTAAGTACTTTGATTTTTGCGGCTGCATCAAAGCTTTCGAGAACTACATCAAATTCAGTTTTTTCTTCAGCAGCGCCACCATCTGCGTCACCGCCAGCTGCTCCAGGAGCTGCCATAACTACACCTGCAGAAGCTGCAGCAGATACACCAAAAGCCTCTTCAATTTGCTTTACAAGCTCAGATGCTTCTAAAAGTGATAGAGATTTTAATGATTCAAGAATTTCTTCAGTTTTTGCGGACATTTTCTTAAAAGTTAATTAGGTTTTGAATTTAAGATTCTGATTTTTCAGAATGTTGTTTAAGTGATCTAGCAAGTCCAGAAGGTACTTCATTAATAGAGATCGCAATTTTTGTTGCAACGCCATTAAGAGCGCCAGCAATTTTTGCCATCAATACTTCTTTAGATGGAAGACTTGCAATTTCTTTTATTTCAGAATCGCTTAGAAGTCTGCCTTCAAATAAAGCTCCTTTGGTTTCGGATTTTTTGGTGTCTTTTTGAAAAGATTGGATAGCTTTTACAGCACCACCAACATCTTCTTTAATTAAGACAAAAGCATTTGTTCCGGTCAGTAAAGATTCAAGATCGTTCCAATTACTATCACCATCAATAGCTTTACGCATTAATGAATTTTTAGTAACTTTGCAGATGCCGTTAGTTGTTTGCAATCTAGATCGCAAATCTGACATCTCTTTGATAGTTAAACCTTTATAGTCAAGAACTACAGCCATTTCCGAGTCGTTTAATAGAGATTTAATCTCAGTAACGATTTGTTGCTTATTCTCTAGTGTTCGGCCCATTGAGGTTTTTTGGATCGTAATTTAGGGAGAGCAGGAAATGCGGCAAAGTTCTTTTAAAGAGGCCGCTTTTATTAGATCCAAAAAGAAATAATTTAAGACGAGTCCTCGGTAGGAATTAAAAATTTAGAATAACTAAATCAACCTACTTTCTTTGGCCGTATTATTGCAATTAAAATTATACTACAAAGAGTTAACCTTCAGGTTGGTAATCTTGTACAGCATTTATGTCTACTTGAACTGAAGGCCCCATTGTTGAGGTTACATAAAAAGTTTTCCAATACTTTCCCTTGGCTCCACTTGGTTTGTTTTTATCAATTGATTCTTGTAAAGTTTTTAAGTTTTCAAATAGAGCCTCTTTTGTGAAACTTGCTTTTCCAAAGCGTACATGAACGATTCCAGCCTTATCTGCTCTAAATTCGAGCTTACCAGCTTTGAATTCTTTTATTGCATTAGCAATGTCATTAGTTACAGTCCCAGCTTTAGGATTAGGCATTAAACCTCTAGGTCCTAAAACTCTTCCCAATTTTGCAACCTTTGGCATCATATCTGGAGTTGCGATAAGTAGGTCAAACTCCATATTTCCTTTGTTGATGCTTTCCACAAGATCTTCTTCGCCAAATAAATCTGCACCAGCGGCCTTAGCTTTCGATACATTCTCACCGCTTGTAATTACTGCAATTTTGATGCTTTGGCCAGTACCATGTGGTAATGCAACAGTAGTCCTTAATTGTTGATCAGTATATTTTGGATCAATACCTAGACGTATATGTGCTTCAATAGTTTCATCAAATTTCGCATTAGCATTTTCCTTGATAATACTAAGAGCTTCAAGTGGTGCGTATATGCGATCTTCTATCTTTGTTGATAGAGCCGCCATTCTTTTAGATAGTTTTTTCATAATAATATTGGGTGCAAACGGTTATTGATTAACCTCCCCTAAATAGTGAGAAATTTTGTATTGAACTCAATCAGTGATAGAGACGCCCATATTACGAGCAGTACCCTCAATTACTTTCATTGCTGATTCAACACTAGAACAGTTTAGATCAGGAAGCTTAGTTTTGGCTATTTCTTCTAATTGAGCTTTACTTATATTCCCAACTGAGCCTTTTGCGGATTCACCTGATCCTTTTTCTATACCAGCTGCTTTTGTTATTAAAACGGAAGCAGGAGGTGTTTTTGTGATAAAAGTAAAGCTTCTATCTTCAAAAACAGAAATCTCGACTGGAATTACAAAACCTGCTTTATCTTGTGTCCTTGCGTTGTATTCTTTGCAAAATGCCATGATATTGACACCATGTTGTCCTAAAGCTGGCCCTACAGGAGGAGCAGGATTTGCTTTGCCTGCTTGTAGAGCAAGCTTGATAACTGCAACAATTTTTTTTGCCATTAGATTAGAGAATTTAAGCTGAAGTAGAAAATCATAATTTTACTCGATAAACAAGAACAATTAGAAATTAATTTTGTTTATTGATTTGGGAGAATTCTAATTCTACAGGAGTCTCGCGCCCAAATATTGAAAGTAATGCTTTTAATTTATTTCTTTCTCCGGAAACTTCTATAACTTCTCCCTGGAAATCCTTGAATGGACCGCTAGTTACAATGATTCTATCTTTTTCTTCAATATCTAACTTGATTACAGCTTTTTTCTCTGATGCGCGCTTAAAGATTCTATTAACTTCTTGTCTTGATAATGGTCGAGGTTTGATATGACCTCTTGATCTTCCGCTGCCTCTACCGTCTTCAGCACCTACAAAGTTAATAACATTTGGAGTGCTTTTAACAGCCATCATTGTATCTTCATCCAAAATCATTCTAACGAGGACATAACCTGGGAAAACTTTTTCTTCAGTAGTTTGTCTGCTTCCATCTTTTTTTAATTTAATTCCTGGAGTTTGGGGAATTTCAATTTCAATGATTCTATTATTAACACCTAAAGTGACTGATCTCTGCTCAAGAGTCGCTTTTACTTTTTTTTCACAGCTTGATGCTACCTGAACGGCATACCATCTTGCGATGCTTGTATTTGCTTTTGAAGAAGCAAGGCTTGTAGTTAGTTCATTACTCATTTTTCTGTAAGCTTAATTAAGATCTTTATTAATGGATATAAGGGAGATAATTCAACCAAAAATTTGCGAGGCTGCCCATCCATAGAATCTGCTAACAGAAGCAATTGCTGCAGCAGAAAAAGATACCATAATTATAACTGCTACTGATTCGCTAAAAAGTTGTTGTTTGTTAGGCCACACGACAAGTTTAAGCTCATCGTAGGTAGATCTAAAAAAATTATTCTTTTTTTTAGGCTCTTCAACTTCAGGAGAATCCTGTTTAAGAGGTTCTTTATTAGTGGTAGGACTTGTCACAAAATTTTTTTTTAAATTAAGCTTTACGCTTTAATTTTATTTTAGCTTATTGATTTACTCCTCAGCTAGGTTTGAAAACGATCTCATCTTTTTTAGCAGGGTTAAGTTTAATTGTTATATTTTTTTTGTTTTTGAAGTTATCCTCTAAAAGTTTTGCAGCCAAGGGATTTTCTATTTGTCTTCTAAGTTCCCTGCTAAGTGGCCTAGCACCATATTCAGGTTCGTAAGAATCGTTTGCAATTTTATTAATAACTTTTTTGTCAATAGTGATATTTATTTTCTGTTCAAGAAGTAGGTTTTTTAAATCTTCTGTTTGTAAAATTATTATTTTTTGAAGCTCATCAATAGATAATGGATTAAACTTTACTACTTCGTCAATTCTATTTAAAAATTCAGGTCTAAAAATTGAAGACAATGTATTACTAATTGAATCATCTAAGATTTGTTGGTCTTTTTCTAGCTTTCCCTCACTTTTAGAAATCTTTTGTGAATACTCCAGTATCGATTTACCGGCTAAATTGCTTGTCATAATGATTACGGTATTTTTGAAGTCTACGGTCCTTCCCTGAGAGTCCGTTAATCTTCCTTCATCTAAGACTTGTAAAAGGATATTAAAAACTTCTGAATGTGCTTTTTCTATCTCATCAAGAAGTATTACTGAATAGGGTTTACGTCTTACAGCTTCAGTTAATTGACCTCCCTCTTCATAACCAACATATCCTGGAGGAGCTCCTAAAAGTCTTGCTACGGCATTTTTCTCCATATATTCACTCATGTCTAATCTTAAAAGTGCGTCTTCTTCATCAAATAAAGCTGTTGCAAGAGATTTTGCTAATTCTGTTTTTCCAACACCTGTAGGACCCATAAATAAAAAAGATCCGATAGGTCTTTTAGGACTTTTCATACCAACACGAGCTCTTCTAATTGCAGCAGAAACAGCTTCTATAGCTTTTTCTTGTCCTATAACTTTTTCACTTAGTTCTGTTTCTAGATTGACTAATTTCTTGCGTTCATTTGAAACTACTTTTGAAATTGGAATACCTGTAATTTTTGAGACAACATCAGCAATATCATCAGGTTCAACTTGATATTTAAAAGGGAAATTTCTATTTTTCTTAATTTTATTAAAGTTCTCTTCAACTTTTTGTATTTCATTCTCTATTTCATTTAACTCTTCTTCAAGCTTTTCTAAATAATCCAGATCATTTTCAATTTCTCCATTTGATTTATCTTTGATTTGTTTGGTTAACTTATCTTCTTCTTTCATTAAAATAGATAATTGCTCCATTTCTTCCCGCAAATTGTTCCAATTGTCCAAAAGAACATTCAGTTTTGACTCTGATTGTTGCCTCATATTCAATAATTTTTCTTGAGCTTCGATATTTTCTCCTTGCAAATTATTCAGTTTTTCATTAATAGTATGAAGTTTGTTTTCTTGTTGGAGAATTATTTGAGGCTTTTTATTAGATTCGATTTTTAACTCTGCAGCTGCTTCATCAATTAAATCTATTGCTTTATCAGGAAGACATTTATCGCTGATGTATCTGTCGGCCAATTTTGCAGAATAGATTACAGCTTCTTGAGAGATTTTTATGCCATGATGTGATTCATATTTCTTTTTGATACCTTGCAGTATTTTTGCGCTTAATTCTACTGAAGGTTCATTAACAGCTATCTTTTGAAAGCAATTATTTAATGCCTGATCTTTTTCAATAGTTTCACGAAATTTCTCAGGTGTTGTTGTGCCGATACATCTAAGTTCTCCCTCAGCCAGTAAGGGTTTTAAGATATTGCTAATGTCTGTAGAAGATCTGTCAGAACTTAATATTGAATGAATTTCATCAATAAATAGAATCATTCCTTGGCTTGGATTGTTAAGTTCCTGCATTATTAAGCTTAGCCTTTCTTCTAGTTGGCCTCTAAATTTTGTCCCAGAAACTAAAGCACCTAAGTCAAGCGAAATAATTTTAAAGTCTTTTAAAGAATCAGGAACTTTTTTGTCCACAATTAACTGCGCAAGTAATTTTGCAATTGAGGTTTTACCAACTCCAGGATTACCGATAAGTATAGGATTATTCTTGTTTCTTCTGCAGAGTACCCTCATTAAATTATTGATTTCGTTTTCTCTCCCTAAAACGGGATCTAGTAAGCCTTTTTTTGCTGATTCTGTTAAATCTTTTCCATAAATTGAAAGAGCATTTTCATCTTTCTCAAATTGTTTTTTGGTTTCAATTTGAAGTTTACTTTTGGGTAATGGAACAATAGCTTCTTTAAATTTTTCTGCTTTAACTAAAGTCTCTTTGTTTGATTCAAAATTAGATTGATTATTGATTTCAAGTACTTTCTCATAATTAAAAGAATCTTTTGATTGATTAATATTTGGGAAAAACTTTAATTCTTCTTCTAATTTTTCCATCGAAAGGTTGCCTTCTTCAAAAACATAATTTCCAATTCTTAAATCTCTTCCAAGAGCAATTAGTAAATGAGGGATTTCTATGAATGTCGATCCCCATTGGCTTTTAATCTGATTCGCATTATCTAATAAAATTTCCAAATCTTCTCCGATAGTAAAAATATCTGACTCATTTATTGGAGTCTCTTCTAAAAAATCTTCTGTTATATCTAAAACTGTATCTTGGTCGATTGATAATTTTTCAATGAAAGCAAAGAATTCACTTGATGAGAACAATGTATGAATTATGTGTTCAATATTAAATTCGCTATGATCCCATTTTTTTGCTGTTTCTTCCGCTAATAAAAGAAGATTCCAACTGATATCGCTAAATAGTTCGGGACTAGTTGTAAGTGTTTCTCTCATAAACTATAAAAAATATAGTTGATTATCTATTAATATTCTAAATAGTATCTGCATTAATAATCATTCAATAATCTTTAAATTGTAAGATGAATTTGAAAAATATGCTTATGAGAGCGGTTGCAGGGACGTCAGAATTAATAAAAGGGTTAACTAGTATTTAAGTTGTTGTGAAATCAAAAATTATAATTGGTTAACATATATATTTCAGATATTAGCCAAATAGTTCAGCTATTAATAGGATTTATATAGTAATAATTAAATTGTGAAAGAAACTATTGATTTTCTTATTGATACTATTGAAGCAAGGCAAGTCCTTGATTCAAGAGGCAATCCAACTGTAGAAGCAGAAGTATTTTTGGAATGTGGTGCAAGTGGTAGAGCAATTGTTCCCAGCGGAGCTAGCACTGGTGCCCATGAGGCACATGAATTAAGGGATGGTGGTTCAAAATATATGGGGAAGGGTGTTTTAAATGCTGTTAATAAAATTCATGAAACAATATCCCCGGCTTTATGTGGTTTGTCAGCTTTAGATCAAACTGCAGTAGATAAATTAATGATTGAAATTGATGGAACTCCTAATAAATCTAACCTTGGAGCAAATTCAATCCTTGCTGTAAGTCTTGCAAGTGCCAGAGCATCAGCAAATGCTTTAGACGTTCCACTGTATAGGTATCTTGGAGATCCATTATCCAATCTCCTTCCTGTCCCATTAATGAATGTAATAAATGGTGGTGCTCATGCACCAAATAGTCTTGATTTTCAGGAATTTATGCTTGTCCCACATGGAGTTAATAGTTTCAGTGAATCATTAAGAATGGGGACTGAAATTTTTCACTCATTAAAATCATTACTTGATCAAAAAGGTCTATCTACTGCTGTAGGAGATGAGGGTGGATTTGCACCTAATTTGTCATCAAGCGAAGAAGCAGGGGACTTATTGTTAGAAGCAATTCAAAAAGCCGGATTTAAGCCTGGTGAGCAGGTATCTTTAGCTTTAGATGCTGCTAGTACTGAATTTTATAGTGATGGTATTTATAAATATGAAGGTAAAAGTTTAAATAGTTCTGAAATGATTTCATATCTTTCAAGATTAGTTTCTAATTATCCAATAGTTTCAATAGAGGACGGTTTAGCTGAGGATGATTGGGAGGGTTGGTCAGAATTAAACAAAGAATTAGGAAATAAAGTTCAGCTTGTTGGTGATGATTTATTTGTTACTAATACAGAAAGATTAAGGAAAGGGATTATGGAAAAGTCTGCCAATTCAATCCTAATAAAGGTAAATCAAATTGGAACATTAACTGAAACTTTGGAAGCTATTGAGTTAGCTAAAATGTCTGGTTTTACCAGTGTTATTAGTCATAGAAGTGGTGAGACTGAAGATACAACAATTGCAGATTTATCTGTCGCCACAAGATCGGGTCAGATCAAGACAGGCTCTTTGAGCAGAAGTGAAAGGATTGCGAAATACAATAGGCTTTTGAAAATTGAGGAGGAATTGGGAAATCAAGCAAGATTCGCTGGAGCTTTAGGTTTAGGTCCCAAAAATATATAGTTTTTTAGCGCTTAAGTTTTTCTAAACGTGAGCCTTTTCTCATACTTAATTGGCACTTTATCCAATCAATACTTATTGGTAGTGCAAAAAAAAGTGGCAACAATGCAAAATTATTTTGTTTATTGGTTACAAGTAAAGCAGATGCAATTGATAAGCTTCCTATAAGAATTGAATGGCCTAATGTTTTTTGAGCAGTAAACATTTTTTTAAATTGCCTATCAGACTCTCCCATTCTTATTTGCAATTGTAAATCGCCCTGCTCTAATCTTTCTAAACTTTCATCTATTCTTTTGGGAATGCCAACAGCTTTTGATCCTAGTTCACCTACTTGCCTTCCAAATTGGTTAATTAAATCGTTGGGAGTTTGATTATTTGAAGTCATAAGTTCTATTAAATAAGGCTTGGTAACTGATACAAGGTTAAACCCTGGATCAAGCATTCTACCAACTCCCTCAAAAGTTGATAAAGCTCTCATAACAAAGATTAAATCTACTGGTAGTTGAAATGGTGTTTCATAAACAAGTTCGTACAAATCTCCAGATAATTTTTCAATTACATTTGGACTAAATGGTGGAGTTAAGGCTTCTTTAAGCATCAATCTGACTAATCTTCTGACTGGTCCTACATCAATATCTTTTGAAATTAGCCCAGCTTGTTGTAATTGACTGACAAGTGATGAGGCGTCTCTTAAAGCGGCAGCCTTAACCATCCCCCCTAATCTTGTTTGAAGATTATTTGAGATATTGCCCATCATTCCAAAATCATAAAAAATCAATTTACCTTCATTGGAAACTGCTAGATTCCCTGGATGAGGGTCTGCATGAAAAAAACCGTAATTTACTAATTGTTTTAAATAACTGATGGCGCCTATTTCTGCGATTTTAGGTAAATCTATCTCTTGTGATTGTAATTTTTCTAAATCGCTTATTTTTGTTCCTTCTAGATAACTTAAACAAAGGACTTTTTCACTGCTCATATCCCAAATTACTTCAGGAATTTCAACATTTTCATCATCAAGAAATTGCTGTCTAAATCTTGCTGCATATTGTGCTTCACAATTAAAATCAAGCTCCTTCATGAGAACTTTCCTACACTCTTTAGCAATCTCAACCCAGTTTCTGCCTCGACTCCAATTCTTATTTTTCTGTAATAATCCTGCTATTTGCTGCATTATGCCCAAATCTATAATAAACAATTCTTTTAAATTAGGTCTTTGAACTTTAAATACTACTTTCTTCCCATCTTTCAAAGTCGCCTTATGGACTTGCGCTAGTGATGCTGATCCAACCGGATCACATATTATTTGATCTATTTTATTAAACTTATGTCCTAGTTCCTCTCTTATAGTTTTTTCAACTTGCGCAAATGAAAAATTAGGAACTTGATCCTGCAATTTAGACAATTCCTGTATCCAGGTATTAGGAATTAAATCAGGTCTTGCTGATAATAATTGTCCAATTTTAATAAATGCTGATCCAAGCTTTATTAATTGATTAGTAAACCACCTAGCTCTTTTAACTTGGACCCTAATTTTTTCATTCTTCCTATTTTGGAAAATTGTAAATCTAATATTATCTACCCATAAATTTATTAAAAGAGAAATCAGAGTTATCCAAATAAGAAAGGCCCTCTTCAATTTTTTTAAACGATAATGAAGAATGTGATAAATCATTTAATTTGATTATTTATATTTTTATTAAAGAGATCAATTTGCTTATTGATACCTTCAATTTCATTTAAAGCTTTTTTTATTTTGGAATCTTGATAAGTTTTTGTAGACTCATTTTCTTGAATATTTTCGGCTTTTTCCAGTCTTGATGCCTCTTCGATTATGGATTCTTTTAAACTATCAAATTCTTTTTTGAGAATTTCTGGAGCATCCTGAGCAATATTTGTTGCTTCTTCAATTTTTTCAACCAATATTTCGTTTAATTTTTCGGTTACTTTCTTAATGGCAGCTTTTAAAAGGTAATCAGAGTTGGTCATGAAAAATATAATGTTTCAACGGCAATTGATTTTTCGATATGATCTAATAATAGATCAATACAGAACATTTCACGTAACTGATCATTTTGATAATTAATTTTTTATGTTTTTCCTATGTAAGTTTGTTTCTATATTAAGCTTTTTTCTCTTTTTTCTTTTAACTTATATCTATATAAAGGTTCAGGTATTTACTTCAAAAATATCTTCTAACCAAGAACTCATCTAATGAACTACTAAAAAAGGAGTTTTTTAAAATTGGAAATCATTGAGTCAGATGTAGTTATTATCGGAGGAGGCCCGGCCGGATGTACTTGCGCACTTTATACATCTCGTTCAAACTTAAAGACAGTAATTTTAGATAAAAATCCATCTGTTGGCGCCTTAGCAATAACTCATCAAATTGCTAATTATCCAGGTGTCCCGGTTGATATAAGTGGAGAGAAATTACTTACTCTAATGAGAGAACAGGCTGTGCAATACGGCACAGATTATAGAAGAGCGCAAGTGTTTGGAATAGACGCTAGTGGAGAATGGAAAATGGTTTATACGCCAGAAGGCACTTTTAAAGCTAAAGCACTTGTACTTGCAAGTGGAGCCATGGGTAGGCCTGCATCATTTAAGGGCGAGGCGGATTTTCTTGGCAAAGGAGTAAGTTATTGTGCTACATGTGATGGGGCTTTTTATAAAAATAGAGAAGTTGCCGTTGTTGGAGTGAACAAGGAGGCAATTGAAGAGGCAACTGTTTTAACTAAATTTGCATCAACTGTGCATTGGATTACATCAAGTGATCCTAAATCAGATAATGAAGAAGCTATGGAATTGATGGACAATTCAAATATAAAACATTGGAGTAGAACAAGATTATTGGAAATATTGGGTGATGATATGGGTGTGAATGGGGTTGTTGTAAAAAATAAAAAAGAAGAAAATCCTATCAATTTAAATTTAGATGGAGTGTTTGTCTATATGAGTGGTTCAAAGCCGATTACTGATTTTTTAGGGGATCAAATTGCTTTAAAAGAAGATGGAGGAGTTATTGTTGATGACTTTATGTCTACAAACTCTGATGGAGTATGGGCTATTGGAGACATAAGAAATACACCATTTAAGCAAGCCGTAGTTGCGGCTTCTGATGGATGTATTGCTGCAATGTCAATTGATAGATACCTAAATAGTCGAAAAAATATAAGAGTAGATTGGATTCATTCTTAGAAATAAATATTGCTTATTTAAGTTAAAGGGGTGTTGCTTCAGAAATATAAGCAACTCCTCCGTAATAGCTTAAATCGTCCCTGATGTTATCTCTCATTTTATCTATTAATTCTTGCTCACAAAAAACAATTACATGAGCATTTGCTCCTAATCCTGTAAATTCCATATCTTCAGTAACAACTCTTTCAGGACCTCTGCCTGTCGCGTGTTTCATAACTGTATATCCAGGAACATTAGCTTTTTCTAATGTTTTAATGATTGCATCTAGTTCTCTTTCACTAAATATCAAGTCTAATCTTTTCATTTTTATAGAGGGGACAATGGGATGATGGTATTTACTAAACTCATATATATGGGAATGCCAAGAACTATATTGAATGGGAAAGTTAGACCTAGTGTAGTTGAAATGTAATAACTAGATTTAGCTTCTGGAACTGTCATCCTCATCGCTGCAGGAACTGCTAAATAAGATGCGCTTGCACATAAAACCACAAATAAAAGTGCGTTGCCAGGTCCTAAAGATAAAAATCTTGCAACGAAAACACCAATAAATGCGTTAAACAAAGGCATAAAAATGGCAAAGCCAATTAAAAATGAACCTGCACTTTTCAGTCTCGGCAATCTTTGAGCAGCAACTATTCCCATATCTAACAAGAAGAAGCATTCTGCTCCATAGAATAATTGTCCAGTAAAAGGCTCCATTTTTGCAATCCCTGAGGGATTACTTGAAGCAGTGAGAAATCCTACAATTAAGCTTGAGAGCAATAAATAAACCGATCCATTCAAAAGTGATTCGTGTAATATTGCGCTTAGATGCATTTTTCTTGATTTTGGTCTGTTTTTGGGAGCTGCGAATTTTACAAGTAATAATCCAACAATTATTGCGGGAGATTCCATTAAAGCTAAGGCGCCAACCATAAACCCATCAAAGGCTATTTTTTGACTTTCCAAAAAACTTTCTGCGGAAATAAATGTAACAGCACTAATTGATCCGTATGCGGCTGCTATTGCGGCTGAATTAAAGACATCAAACTTAATTCTTAAAATTAAAAATCCAATTAGTGGGATTACAAGTGACATCAGTACTGCAGCACTTAAAGTAGGCAATACTTGATCAGTAAAACCACTCTTCTGTATCTCTATACCTCCTTTAAACCCAATAGCTAGTAGAAGATATAAGGAGAAGAGTTTTGGTAATGGAGCTGGTATTTCTAAATCAGATTTAAAGAGTACTGATATTGCTCCAATCAAGAAGAAAAGAACTGGCGGGGCTAATACATTTTGCAGAATTGGATTTATTTCCATAGATTACTAAGCAATTTCATTTAGAGCAGTTTCTAAAGCTTCTTTTCTTGTTTCAATAATGCCTTCAACTCCAAACTTTGCTAATCTGTCTTTTACTTTTTCATTAGCACCAGCAACAAATGCTTTTCTAGAATTATTTTTTGCTTCTTGCATCATATCCTCTATTGCCAGAGTCGCAGTAACTCCAAGTCGCGGTACATCAGTGATATCTAATATCAAAACTTTGTAGTTTCTTACAAGCATCATTCTCTCAGATATGCCTTTAGCTGCTCCAAAACTAAGTGGTCCTTTAAGTCTAAATAGCATTACCTCGCCTGAACATCTATCTAGAAGTGCTTTTTCATCAGCAGGCAAAGCATTTTTTCCTTGATCATCTTCTGATAAAGGATTATCCTCATCCATACCTTCTAGTTGAGTTTCGGTTATTGAATCAATAGTGAGCATATTTGCTATAAATACACCGACTAAAACTGCCCAAATTAAATCCCAAAAAACAGTCATTAAAAGTACGCCGTACATTACTACTGATGTTTTTAAAGATAATTTGTGAGCCCTCCTCAAGAATCCCCAATCAATAATATCTAAGCCTACTTTTATAAGAATTCCTGCTAGCAATGCAGTTGGTATTTGTTCAGCTAAAGGTCCTGCACCAACTAAAACTATCAATAACACAACCGAGTGAACCATACCAGAAATTGGAGTTGATCCTCCAGATTTAACATTTATAACTGTTCTCATGGTTGCTCCTGCTCCAGGTAAACCTGAAAATAGACCTGCAACAGCATTTCCTATTCCTTGACCAATAAGTTCTCTATCAGAATTGTGTTTTGTTTGAGAGATGTTGTCTGCTACTAGAGATGTCAGTAAGGAGTCAATTGCGCCAAGTACTGCTAGAACTAATCCTGCTTTGAAAATAATTGGGAAATATTGATTAAAACTTGGGAAATTTAAAGATGGCACTCCCCTTGGGATTTCTCCAATTCTATCAATAGCTCCATCTCCAAAAATTAATATTGATATTGGGGTAACTATCAATAGGGCCAAGAGAGGAGAAGGAACCCACTGACTTATTTTTCTAGGAGTAAGAAATACTATACCTAGTGTCATTATTGCTACTCCAATAGCAGCACCATTGGGTTGGAAATTTGAAAATACAGTAGATAAAGATTCGACTACTCCACCTCGAGTGCTAATTCCAAGTAATGGTCCAATCTGAAGCGCAATGATTATTACTCCAATACCAGACATAAATCCTGAAACAACAGAATATGGAACTAAAGTAATATATTTACCTAATTTTAGAATTCCGAATAATATTTGCAGTAAGCCGCCAATGACTACGGCTGCCATAACTAAAGGTAAAATTTGTCCTGCAGAAAGATCTCTAGGAACCCCTACTGCTGCTAAGCCTGCTACTACGCCTGCAACAGTTACACTCATGGGACCGGTAGGCCCACTAACTTGAGCAGGTGTTCCGCCGAATAATGCTGCTAAAAACCCAACTACTACTGCTCCATATAGTCCATAAATTGCTCCGCCAGGTCCTAACGCAGCATTACCAAAAGCAAGAGCGAGAGGCAAAGCCACTACTGCGGCTGTGATCCCTCCTAAAATATCGCCTCTTACATTCTTTAGATGAAATCCATTAATTATTTTCAAAGATACTCTCCTTAAAATAAATACTTAACTAAAAGATATTATCTCTTTATGACGTAAATTTGTGAAAAATGAAGTTTGTGCAAAATATTTTTGTAACTTTTTACTCTTTGTCTTTAAAATAATTAAGTTAATTTTCCTGAACAAAAGGAGTCCCTGATTGATTTATGTGCAAGGCAAGCGATTAATGTATTAAATAAATATTTTTCAACTTAAATAATATTAAAATGAACTCGATTATTCGCCCAAGAAGATTAAGAAGGACTGAGGCAATTAGAGAAATGGTAAGAGAAAACCATTTAAAGGCTGCGGACTTTATATATCCATTATTTATTCATGAAAAAGATTTTAAAGAGGAAATTTCAGCAATGCCCGGAACTTATAGATGGGATATTAATGGCTTAATCAAGGAAGTTATTAGGGCATGGGAATTGGGAATAAGATGTGTGGTTCTTTTTCCAAAAATAAACGACAGCTTGAAGACTGAAGATGGAGCAGAGTGTTTTAATGAAGACGGTTTAATACCTAAAGCTATTCGAATATTAAAAAAAGAGATTCCAGAAATGACAATAATGACTGATGTTGCCTTGGACCCATATTCGTGTGATGGGCATGATGGATTAGTTGATAAAAATGGAACAATCTTAAATGATGAAACTATTGAAATTTTAAAAAAACAAGCTTTAACACAAGCAAGAGCTGGAGCAGATTTTATTGGCCCTAGTGACATGATGGATGGGAGAGTTGGAGCAATTAGAAATGCTCTCGATAATCAAGGATTTTGTGATGTAGGAATTATCAGTTATACAGCAAAATATTCATCTGCTTATTATGGTCCATTTAGAACTGCTTTAGATTCAGCTCCAAGAGAAAATAGCAAAAAAATAATTCCAGATAATAAGTCTACATATCAAATGGACCCTGCCAATTCAAAAGAGGCTTTAATTGAATCTGCATTGGATCAATATGAGGGAGCTGATATTTTGATGGTAAAACCTGGAATTTCTTATTTAGACATTGTATATAGAATAAGCACTTTTTCAAATAAACCTATAGCTGCATATAACGTTAGTGGGGAATATTCCATGGTAAAGTCTGCTGCCATGAAAAACTGGATTAATGAAAAAGATATTGTTTTAGAAACTTTGCTTAGTTTTAAAAGAGCAGGAGCAAAACTTATACTTACTTATCATGCTTGTGATGCATCACAATGGTTGCAGGATAGTTAAAAACTCATTATTAACAAAAATTTGGTTTATTCTTAGATTAATAATAAGTTCACTGTTTTGTTTTGAAGTTTACTCCAGGAGTTAATAGGATTGGTCATATCGCACTTAGAGTAGAGAATCTCGAAAGGGCGAAATCTTTTTATATTAAGCTTGGTATGAACTTAGTTTGGGACGATAAAGATTGGTCTTATTTAGAAGCTGGCAAAGGAAAAGATGGACTTGCTTTGTTAGGCCCCAGCTACAAAGCTGCGGGACCTCATTTTGCTTTTCATTTTGAAAATAAAAAAGAAGTGGAAAATATTCAAAATGATTTAAAAAATTCTGGTGTAAAAGTTGGACCTTTACATGAACATAGAGATGGAACAGCATCATTTTATTTGAAGGATACTGAAGGAAACTGGCTAGAGATGCTTTATGTTCCTCCTGAAGGAATTCAATCAAATGTTTGATTCTTTTTTTTTGTATGCAAGAGAAAAGTTATTCTAAAAAATCATATTCACATAACACTTTAGATGAAGAATCTGTAAACCTTTTAGAGTGGGATTCATTAAAAATGCATTTATCTTCGTTCGCCTCCACTGAAATGGGTAAACGAGCAATTTTAAGTTTTGAGATTCCTTCAGAATACGATGCATCTAAAAGACTTTTAAATGAAACTGTTGAGATAACTGCGCTAGAAAGTAATTTAGATAAATCAATTAGTTTTTCTGGTGTTTTTGATATCAGTAGAAATATTGAAATTTGTTCCAAGGGGGGTGTAATTTCATCTTCTGAATTGTTAGAAATTGCGAAAACAATTTCTGCAGCAAGAAATTTAAAAAAAATCTTATTAGATTTTGAACAAAGGCCTTATATTTCATCATTTATAAAAAATTTAATTGACCATCAGAATGTCGAAACGATTTTTAAAAAAGGCATTGAATCTAATGGAAGGATTTCAGACAATGCTAGTAATGAACTATCTATTCTAAGAAAAGAATTATTATCTAAGAAGCTTGAAAGAAAAGCATTAGTTGAGAAATTTATTCAAAAGAATTTAGCTTATTTGCAAGATACCACTATTGGAGATCGATATGGCAGACCAGTTTTAGCAGTGAAAGTGAATTATATAGATAAATTTAAAGGCATAATTCATGACTCTTCATCTTCAGGAAATACAGTATATTTTGAACCTGATAGTGTAGTAAGTAAAGGTAATAAGATTGCTTCTTTAGCGGCTAGGATCACATCAGAAGAATTTAAATTACTCAAGAAATGGTCCCATGTTGTTTGTGATAATTCAGAAAATCTTACTGAAATGGCATCCATTTTATTGAGATTAGAAAATGCTCTAACTCGTTCAAGATATTCGAAATGGATTGGAGGCAAAACTCCTACTTTTGAGAAAAATCCCATTATTTCTCTAATTGGTTTTTCTCATCCGTTATTGATTTGGGAACATAAGAAAAAAGGATCTCCTCCTCCAGTGGCTGTCGATTTTCATATAAATAGAAATATTAAGGTTGTAGCCATTACTGGTCCAAATACTGGAGGTAAAACAGCAGCTTTAAAAGGGTTGGGACTGTCTTTACTTATGGCTAGAGCAGGATTATTGATACCCTCTACTATTAATCCTGTTATACCTTTTTGTCCAAATATATATGTGGATATAGGAGATAATCAATCATTAGAAGAAAATTTATCTACCTTTAGTGGGCATATATCCCGAATAAAAGAGATTTTAGATTCACTTGATAATAGGAAAGGATTGTCAGTTGTTTTATTAGATGAGATTGGATCTGGTACAGATCCTCTTGAAGGAAGTGCTCTTGCTATGGCTTTATTAAAAGAATTTGCAAATAAATCTGATATCACTTTAGCAACTACACATTATGGAGATATTAAAGCTTTAAAATATAATGACTCCAGATTTGAAAACGTATCAGTTGCCTTTGATGAGGATTCTTTCAAGCCAAAATATATACTCAACTGGGGCATTCCTGGGAGGAGTAATGCTTTGTCAATTTCAAAGAGAATTGGCCTCGATGAAAGTATACTCAATGAAGCTGCAAATTATCTAAAGCCAAAAGAAGTTGATAATATTAATAGTATTATTAAAGGACTTGAAGAAGAGAGGATTAAACAACAAAATTCTGCAGAAGCTGCTGCAGAACTCATTGCAAGGACTGAAATATTACATGATGAATTGAAGAGAAATTATGAATATCAAAAAATAAATGCTGAAAAAATCCAGGAAATTGAAAGGGCTAAATTATCAAAACATATTGTATCTGCTAAAAAAGAGGTAATAGATTTGATTAAAAAATTAAGAGATAAAAATGTTAATGGAGAGGATACGAGAGTTATTGGAAAAAGATTAAAGGAAATTGAGACGGAACATTTAACCCAAAAAAAATTTGAAAAGTCAATATCATGGAACCCTCAGGTCGGCGATTTTGTAAAAATTAAAAGTCTAAATAGCACAGGACAAATTATAGATTTAGATAAAAAAGGAGGTTTTTACGAAGTTAAATGTGGTTCATTCAGAAGCACATTATCTGTAAATGACTTTGAGGGTATTAATGGAGAAAAGCCTAATTTCAAAAGTTCAAAAATTGAGGTTAAGTCTAAAAGAGAAGATTTTTATTTTTCTAAAATTAGAACAAGTAAGAATACAATTGATGTAAGAGGGCTTAGAGTTCATGAAGCCGAAATAATTATTGAAGAGAAAATTAGAAAATTTCATGGACCGTTATGGATTGTTCATGGAATTGGAACAGGAAAATTAAAAAAAGGATTAAGAAATTGGTTATCAGGTTTAAATTATGTTGATAAGATTGAAGATGCTGCCAACAACGAGGGTGGACCTGGTTGCAGTATTGCGTGGATAAAATAAAATTTATAAATACCTAGAAAAATAATTTAATAAGTGTATTAAGTGCAATTTATTGATCAAGCAAACATTATTCTTAAAGCTGGAAAAGGTGGAAATGGAATAGTTTCATTTAGAAGAGAAAAATTCGTTCCTGCTGGAGGACCTTCAGGGGGAAATGGTGGAAGAGGGGGTTCAGTTATTCTGATGGCTGATAATAATCTTCAAACATTATTAGATTTCAAATTCAAACGTGAAATAATTGCTAAAGATGGATGCAAAGGAGGTCCTAATAAGAGATCTGGTGCTTCAGGTGAGGATACAATCCTTAAAGTTCCATGCGGTACAGAAATAAGGGATATTAAAACCGGTATTATTTTAGGAGACTTAACTAAAGATAAACAGAGTTTAACTATTGCCATTGGAGGAAGAGGTGGACATGGAAATGCTTATTATTTAAGTAATCAAAATAGAGCCCCAGAATCTTTCACTGAAGGAAAAGATGGTGAGATATGGGAAGTTCAATTAGAACTAAAACTTCTTGCAGAGGTTGGGATTATAGGCCTTCCAAATGCTGGGAAAAGCACTTTGATTTCCGCTGTGTCATCTGCCCGTCCAAAAATCGCAAATTATCCCTTCACAACTCTAATACCTAACTTAGGTGTAGTAAGAAAAATTGATGGGAATGGTTGCCTTTTTGCGGATATTCCTGGATTAATATCAGGGGCAGCTGATGGAGTGGGTTTAGGGCATGATTTTTTAAGGCACATCCAAAGAACGAAGATACTTGTTCACTTAATTGATGCAATTGCAGAAAATCCTTTACATGATTTTGAGATAATTGAGCAGGAATTAAAAAAATATGGAAAAGGGCTTTTAGATAAAGAGAGGATAGTAGTATTGAATAAAATGGAACTTGTAGATGATGATTATTTGAAAAAAATTACAAAAAAGTTAGAAGATTTATCTAAAAAAAAAGTTTTAGTTATTTCTTCATCTTTAAAAAAAGGTCTATCTTCACTGCTTTCTGAAGTATGGAAAAGGATCTAACTTAAATTAAAAATTTTTTTGTAAAAAATACACTTGATTTAATAATGAAAATTAGTCATAAATAAGATACTTCTTTAAACACAATATGAATTTCTATACTTGCTTTGATCAACAAGGAAAAATAATAGCTAGATGTCAAACTATTCAAGATATTGAGGTTTTGAAGAAAATGGGAAGACCAATTGTAGAAGTAAAGGAAATGAAAAATGAGGAGTCGGTTGTATGTTCGCTTACAGGAAGTCCATCCGACTTTAATAGAGATTACTAATAGAATTAACAAATAAAAAAAGGGCTTTTAGAGCCCTTTTTTTTATTGTTTATTATTTAGCAAAAGAAAACTTAATCATCATAAACAAGACATTCTGGTTCATCCGGATTGGCATCGCAGAATAATTCCAAGGCATTAGGATCATGTTTGTCTTCTGGATGATGATCCTTATATTCTTCAAGTTCTTTTAGTTCTTCAGTTAAATGTCTGACCTTTGGAAGATTGCCCTCTGCTTTTGCAGATTCGATTTCCGATTGATCTTTTTGGATGTGTTCGTCAATGGATTTCATTTTAAGCTTTTCGTACTTTAGTAGACATACATAACATAGTTAATTTCTAATGAAATTGCATTATCTATGAACTAAATAAGTGTTCATTACAACATCAATTTTTTTTTCGAAATTGATTTATGTATTTTTCATGACTCTAATCTCATTATTTCCTCAAGTGTTGGTAAAACTGGGATTAGTTGATTTGGATTTAAAGGAAATAAAGCTTTGTAGTAATCTTTTTTCCATTCATTGTCGAAGCAAGTCCTTTTTACATGAGATAATTTAAAGAATTTTAATCTCCATTCAATAATCTTTTCGAAACTTGATAGTTCTTGTTCAGTACATTTGAAAAGTTTGCTATATATCAATTCCCATCTTATAAGCGTTGGAAAAAGGTAAATATCTGCGTAGGTTAACTGTTCTCCAAATATCCAGTCCCCTTTGTTTTTCTGTAGTAAATTTTCAACTTCATTTATAGCTGTGAAAAGATTTTGACTAGCTTTTTCATAAGCTGACTGGTTTCTTGCAAAACCACATTTATATACGCCATCATTAATGTTGTTATTAATTAAATCTAAAAATTTTTGATTACAGTCTTTAATTGTCCATATCTGATATTTTGATTGAATTTTTATTGAATTAAGTAGTCTTATAATCTGGGAACTTTCATTAGACAAAATATTTACTTCATCTTTTGAAAAACAGATTAAAAGAGGTAATGTCGCCCTAAAAATAATCTTTTTATTAGCTTTTTTGTAAAGTTCTGAAAGTCTCCTACATCCTTTAATCTTTGTATTGAAAATCCATTCGCCATGCTCAACATCGGCTTTTAAAAATATAACCTTAACTTTTTTTGATAAGTGTTTAATTTCGTGTACGAGTAAAGTTCTTTGACACCATGGACAAGAATTGCCTACCAATAAATAAATTTGTCCATTCTCATTATTAATATCGTATTCATTATCAATTGTTATACCTTTAGGCCTTTTATAATTACCATGTAAATCCGATGGTGCGAAGCCATTCATTAGTTGGGCCCAAAACCAATACCAGAATTTCTTGGAGGCCTTAATAAGGTATTTATTTTGCATAAAATTTTATTTTCAAAGAAAAAATGACTGTTCAAAGAATACTTATCGTTTCAGGCACTCATGGGAATGAAATTAATCCTGTTTGGGCGGTTAAACAATATAATAGAGAGGAAAATAGTTTAAATCATGGTATTGAGTATGAGTACATAATTGGTAATCCTGTTGCCTATGAAAAAGGGTGCAGATATATTGATGTAGATTTAAATAGATCTTTTAAAGAAATTGAGAATTTTGATCAACATAAGAATAACTTTTATGAAATTGATAGAGCCAATTTTTTAGTAGATCAATTTGGGCTTGACGGATCTAAACCCTGTCAAATTGCAATCGATTTGCATACTACTACTGCCAATATGGGAACTTGCATTGTTTTGTATGGTAGGAGATTCAAAGATTTTTGTTTAGCTGCATTATTTCAGAACAAATTTGGATTGCCTATTTATTTGCACGAAAAAGATAAAGCTCAAACAGGCTTTCTTGTAGAAGCTTGGCCATGCGGTCTAGTTATTGAAATAGGAGCTGTAGCACAAAATTTTTATGATCAAAATATTATAAATAGATTCTCTCTAATAATTAGCTCCCTAAGGGAAGAGATATATAAATTAAAAAACAATCTTATAGAACTTCCAAAAGAATTAGTTGTTCACGTTCATCAAGGGAGTATAGATTATCCAAGAGATGAAAAAGGAGATATTGATGGCCTAATTCATCCTGAGAGAATAAACCAAGATTGGCAAATGGTTAAAAAAGGAGATCCATTATTTCTGGATAGCCAAGGAATAATTCACAAATATGATGGAGACCAACCGATTTGGCCAGTTTTTATTGGAGAAGTCGCTTATAAGGAAAAAAAAATTGCCATGAGCTATACAAAAAAAGAAGTGATTTATTCCAAAAAACAATGGGTTCAGGAGTTTGAAAGTCTTTAAATTAATAAACCGGAACAATAAATCGTTGAAAACTAATAAGGATTTTTTATTTTATAGATAAGTTTATTTAATATCCAATACTTTTATTTTTTTTGCTAATTTTTAAACCTTAAAAACCTAAATTCTCTCACTCCAATAAATAACAGCTCCAAAAGCCTCTAATTGCAGTCTTCTATGCTTAGCATCTCTTAAGGCAACTACCTCTCTAGATCTTTTTCCGTTAAGAAGCCATTCGATTATTACCAAGTTGAATCCTCAATAACAAAGAAAATCTTAAGACATGGAAGTTCTTTTCTTTTATTTTTCAAAAAATAAGTTTACTTAAAGAAAAAATATTTACACATTTTTAGCGATTTTGGTCTAAAATCTTCGAAGCGGAATCTATTTTCCGTTTTTATTTACACGTCTCACTTTAGAGACATACTTTACGAACTCATGACAACTATTCAGCAGCAGCGTTCTTCGCTGTTAAAAGGTTGGCCACAGTTTTGTGAGTGGGTAACATCAACTAACAACAGAATTTATGTTGGTTGGTTCGGCGTCTTAATGATTCCATGCCTTCTTACAGCAGCGGCTTGCTTCATCGTTGCATTCATCGCAGCACCACCAGTAGACATCGACGGAATTAGAGAGCCAGTTGCTGGTTCATTCCTATATGGAAACAACATCATTTCAGGTGCGGTTGTTCCTTCATCTAACGCTATTGGTCTACACTTCTACCCAATCTGGGAAGCAGCAACTGTAGATGAGTGGTTATACAACGGTGGTCCTTACCAGCTTGTAATTTTCCACTTCCTAATTGGTATCTCAGCATACATGGGAAGACAGTGGGAGCTTTCATACCGTCTAGGTATGCGTCCTTGGATCTGTGTTGCATACTCTGCACCAGTTTCAGCAGCTTTCGCAGTATTTCTTGTATATCCATTCGGTCAAGGTTCTTTCTCTGACGGAATGCCTTTAGGTATCTCTGGAACATTCAACTTCATGTTTGTTTTCCAAGCAGAGCACAACATTCTTATGCACCCATTCCATATGGCTGGTGTTGCTGGTATGTTCGGAGGATCTTTATTCTCAGCTATGCATGGTTCACTTGTTACTTCATCTCTAATCAGAGAAACAACTGAGACTGAGTCTCAGAACTATGGTTACAAGTTCGGACAAGAAGAAGAAACATATAACATCGTTGCAGCTCATGGCTACTTCGGTCGTTTGATCTTCCAATATGCAAGTTTCAACAACAGCAGAAGTCTTCACTTCTTCCTAGCTGTATTCCCAGTTGTTTGTGTATGGTTAACTTCAATGGGTATCTGCACAATGGCATTCAACCTTAACGGTTTCAACTTCAACCAATCAGTTGTTGATGCTAACGGTAAGATTGTTCCTACATGGGGTGATGTTCTTAACAGAGCAAACCTAGGTATGGAAGTAATGCACGAGCGTAATGCTCACAACTTCCCACTTGATCTAGCAGCAGCTGAGTCTACAACAGTAGCTCTTTCAGCTCCAGCTATCGGTTAAGCTTAAAGTTCTTAAACTTACAAGCCCCCTTTTTGGGGGCTTTTTTTTGTTTAATTTTCAATTGGTTTCATATAATGTTTATATATAGATAAACATTTGATATTTCTATGAGTAGTAGTTTTGGAAAGATTTTTCGTGTTAGTACTTTTGGAGAATCACATGGTGGTGCAGTAGGAGTTATCCTTGATGGATGTCCACCTAAATTAAAAATAGATATTAATCTGATACAAAATGAATTAGATAGGCGCAGACCTGGCCAAAGTGACATTACAACACCCAGAAATGAAGAAGATAAAATTGAAATATTAAGTGGGATAAAGGAAGGGTTAACACTTGGAACTCCAATAGCAATGTTGGTAAGAAATAAGGATCAAAGACCAGGAGATTATAATAATTTGGAGCAGGTATTTAGACCTTCTCATGCAGATGGTACATATCATCTGAAATATGGAATTCAGGCAAGTTCTGGTGGTGGAAGAGCCTCTGCTAGAGAAACAATTGGGAGAGTAGCTGCTGGAGCTGTAGCAAAACAATTATTAAAAACCTTCTGTAACACTGAAATACTATCTTGGGTAAAGCGTATACATGATATTGATTCTGATATAAATAAAGAGAAGATTTCTCTCAAAAAAATAGATTCTAATATTGTTAGATGTCCTGATGAAAAGGTATCAACAGAAATGATCGAGCGAATTAAGGAATTAAAGCGTCAAGGAGACTCTTGCGGCGGAGTTATTGAATGTTTAGTAAGAAACGTTCCGTCTGGTCTTGGCATGCCTGTTTTTGATAAATTAGAAGCTGATTTAGCAAAGGCTTTGATGTCTTTGCCTGCTACAAAAGGCTTTGAAATAGGTTCAGGTTTCTCTGGAACTTATTTAAAGGGAAGCGAACATAATGATGCCTTCATTAAATCTGATGATATTAGGAAGTTAAGAACAATATCTAATAATTCGGGCGGTATACAGGGAGGAATAAGTAATGGCGAAAATATTGAGATGAAGATAGCTTTTAAACCTACAGCAACTATCGGGAAAGAACAGAAAACAGTAAATGCTGAAGGTAAAGAAGTTTTGATGAAAGCAAAAGGGAGACATGATCCATGCGTTCTACCAAGAGCAGTTCCTATGGTTGATGCTATGGTGGCTTTAGTACTTGCTGATCATTTACTTCTGAATCAAGCTCAATGTGGCTTAATGAATAATTAGTAGTTTTGTTAAATAAATTATATTTATCTTTTATTTAATTATTTTTGAGCCATTCATATATTTTTGGATCAAATTTTTTATTTTTGATAGCTTTATCTCCAATCACGATTGCTTTATATCCTAAAGATTTATAAGTTTTTACATCATTGATTGATAGTCCTCCAGCAGCAATAAAATCAATATTTTTATAGTTGAATATATCTATCGAACTATCTTTACTTTTTATTGGATAAATTTTGATAATGTTGCAATTTAAATTTGCCGCTTCCTTAAGATCCTTTAAATTACGAATTCCAGGAATTAATAAATAATTCTTTGAATGCGCATAATTGAAAAGATCTTTATCCCAAAATTTCATCATCGAAAAATTTAATCCAATTTTTAATGAATCTTCTATTGATTGCTTATTAACTATGGAGGCAGAGCCTAAATTGATTTTTGGATATTTGAGTTTAATTTCGGATACAAAATCCAACCAATTTTTGTTATTTGACCAACTTATTTCAATATTTTTTAATCCTAATTTTACTAAGCTTTCTAAATCTTCAAAAAATAAATTCTTTATAGAGGTATTTAAGTAAATCTTATCTTCAGGTTTTATGAGTAAAAAAAAAGATTCTTTTAGTAGTAAATCAGAAAAAGAATCTTCCTTAATATCCATTAAGTATTTAAATTTTTAAGACTAGATATAGTTTGCGACTTTGACTTCTGAGCGGTTAAGCAAATCTTGAATATCTTCAGTATCTATAGTTTCTCTTTCAATGAGCATTTGAGCCATTTCGTCGAGGACTATTCTATTATCTGTCAAAACTTTTGTAGCTCTTTTGTATGCCACATCAACAAGCTCTGAAACCTCAACATCTATAGTCGCAGCAGTATCTTCAGAGAAGTCTCTTGTAGAGCTCATATCTCTTCCAAGAAACATTCCACCTTGAGATTGACCTAAAGCCACTGGGCCTATTTTGTCACTCATACCGAACTTAGTGATCATTTGTCTAGCTACATTAGCAACTTGCTGTAAGTCATTTGAAGCTCCCGTTGTAACTTCTTCTTCTCCATAGACTATTTCTTCGGCAACTCTTCCACCAAGAGCTACAGCCATTTGATTTTGAAGGTAAGAACGAGAGTAAAGACCAGATTCCATTCTTTCTTCACTTGGAGTAAAGAAGGTTAAACCTCCAGCTTGACCTCTAGGAATTATTGAAACTTTTGCTACGGGATCATAATCAGGCATTAATGCTCCAACGAGTGCATGACCAGCTTCGTGATAGGCAACTAATTCTTTTTTCTTGTCACTGATGACTCTATCTTTCTTTTCAGGACCTGCCATAACTCTTTCAATGGCATCACCGACTTCATCATTACTTACTTTATCTAAATCTTTTCTAGCCGCTAGTATTGCTGCTTCATTCAAAAGGTTAGCTAAATCTGCACCAGTAAATCCTGGTGTTCTTCTAGCGACTTTATCTAAATCAACGTCTTTTGAAAGAGTTTTATCTTTTGCATGAACATTTAATATCTGTAGTCTTCCAGCGTAATCTGGTCTATCTACTGTGACTTGTCTATCGAATCTTCCTGGACGCATTAAAGCTGAATCTAAGACATCAGGTCTGTTTGTGGCAGCAACAATTATTATTCCTGAATTACCCTCAAATCCATCCATTTCGGTTAGGAGTTGATTTAATGTTTGCTCTCTTTCATCATTTCCTCCGCCCATACCAGCACCTCTTTGTCTTCCAACTGCATCTATTTCGTCAATGAATACAATACAAGGAGCATTCTTTTTAGCTTGTTCAAAAAGATCTCTAACTCTGCTAGCTCCGACTCCTACAAACATCTCTACAAATTCCGAACCAGATATTGAGAAAAAAGGTACACCTGCTTCTCCAGCAACTGCTTTTGCTAGTAATGTTTTTCCTGTACCAGGAGGGCCAACAAGAAGGACTCCTTTTGGAATTTTTGCTCCGACTGCGGTAAATCTATCTGGACTCTTGAGAAAATCTACAACTTCTGTGAGTTCTAATTTTGCACCTTCAACACCAGCAACATCTGAAAAAGTTACCTGTGTAGATGGTTCCATTTGAAGTCTAGCTTTGCTTTTTCCAAAACTCATGGCAGGGTTGCCACCCCCAGCATTACCACTTTGGGATCTTCTGAAAAGAAAAAATAGGCCTCCAATCAGAAGTACTGGGAAAATTAAGCTACTTACAGCCTGTTGCCATGGATTGGCTAATTTTGTAGGTGTTACAGCTATATCTACATTATTCTCAGTCAGTATTTTTAATAAATCTTTGTCAGGAGCTAAATTGACCTCAGACCTGCTCCCATCATTTTCAACAACTTGAGCTGTGGCGTTATCTGGAGATATTAGTACTCTACTTATTTGTTTATCTTGTACTGCCTCTATAAAATCACTATATCTCAAGGTCTTTGTAGAACTTTCAGTACTAGGTTTATCAAAAACTGAAGTACCAATGAAAATTACAGTAATAACAGCTAGGACGTAAAGTCCTACGTTTCTCCAACGTTTGTTCACGATAAAAAATCTTTAATAAAACTATAATACTAATAATAAAACAATATTAAGAGCGTCTTAGAACATCTACTACACTTTTGAATGCAAACCATTCAGGAATTGGTTCGCCATTTCTCAATTTCTTTCTAAATTCAGTACCACTAAGTTTCATAATTTCATAATTAAACTCTTTAGCTTCTTCAGCTGTTATGTATCCTTTTTCCTTCGTATAAACTAAATTTTTTGAAGGAACAGTTTGCATCATCAATTCATCTGCACACTTATTCGCAAAATTCTGGGCGTCATATGGACCATAAAAATCTTCACCAGTTGATGAAGACTTACAACCAGCCATATCTCTACCAATAATAAAGTGGGTGCAGCCATAATTTCTTCTGATTATCATATGTTGAAGAGCTTCTCTTGGCCCTGCCATATGCATTGAATAAGGTAAAAAAGCCCATTTTATTCTTTCATCAGATATTTCCTCTTCTAATTCTTTATAGGTCAAATATCTAACTTTTCCAGGGATATCATCTTGTTGTGTTGGTCCACAAGTTGGATGAACTAAAACAACTGAGTTAGAGGAGACATTATCCGAAAGTAAGGCATTAGTAAATAATTCATAATGTGCTCTATGAATTGGATTTCTGCATTGAAATGCAACTACATCATGATTTGATGGCAGTGTAGATCTAACTTCTTCTGGGGTTTTGCAGGGGAATTCTCTAATTGGTAGTTCGAAACCATAAACTCTTCCTCCTATATAAAATCTCCCTCTCTCGTTAAAAATCATCTTAACCGCAGGATGATCTAAAGAATTAGTACCATAACAAAGTTCAGCTTCTAAGGATTTGTCAGGCTCCCAAATAGAACTTACTTCTAAAACTGCTATTTTTTGTTTCTTATAAGTAAGCAATATTGTCTCTCCAGCTTTTACTTTTTCATTATTTGAATCAAATACTATAGGCAAGCCAAAAAGCAACCCATTTGTATTTCTATTATTTTTAATTACCGCATTGTAGTTATTTTCATCCATAAAACCTTCCAATGGAGAGAAAGCTCCAACTATCAAAAGTTCTACATCGCATGCGTTTCTCTCGCTACATTCAAACTCATAAGTAGCTTTAGAGATAAGATCATTTTTAAGGTTTTTATCTTGGATAATTAAATTTTTCAGTTCCCCTCCATAAGGCGGTATTAGTCCATTAGTATCTGTTTTAGTTTTTTGTTGTAATTCCATTTTTAAAATAGATAAAGAAAAATTTTGAAAAAAAAAAAGGGGTTTAACCCCCTTTTTATCTTAAGTAGGATTTATGCCTTTCTTCCGTAAAGCTCCCCAATTATTTTTACATCAAGTGGATCCTTTGAACCCATATCTGTATCTGAAGGTTGGATTGCTTCAAAAGTACCAGCAAATTCGTCTGTGTCAGAATCTACATTGTTAATTGAAAGAGTAATAACGCCAGTACCATTTACATCAACTTTAATATTTTCTTTTGCAAGTTCTTCGTCATCGCCTCCTAATGCAACTAAACCTTGAGCATATTCAACACCAGTATTTTTAGCTCTTGCCTTAGGATCTAGAAAGTCACCAGTTCTGTAGTTAGGTGTAAATGTTAAACCACTAATTTCAGTGCCAGGCTCAATTGATGAAGGTAAATCAGCTGTAAGATCTTTTGCTGAGAATGCAAATGGCACCTCTAAACCACCAGGAGTTAACACAGTAATAAGTTGAAAATCAATACCACCTTTTTCATTGAAAGTTCCTGAATCTATATCTCCATAAACTTCTGTCACTGTGGTGTTATTTCTAGGACTAATAATTTTTGTAGAAACAAATTCTGCAGCTTTTCGTTTTGTCCCTGGCACTTTTACATAAACTTCTGTTGGATGCATGCATATTCCTTTAAGGCTATCTCCATTCCCTAGAGATATTGATCCGACAAGAGACGAGTCTAATGTAGGGCAATCATTAGCTTTTCCTGTGTTAACAACATCTGTGAATTGTGCATTTCCTCTTTCAGAAAAAGCAAATGTTTTAACAGGTACGAAAGCAAAAGTTATACAAATTGAAATAACAAAAGCTAAGAAAGAACGGATTCTCATAATTAAAGTTGCAGTAAATTTCTGTGACGGTAGATTAAAGGTCATCTAATAAGTTCAGTACGGATATTACAAGGGAAAGGACCATAAAAGTTAGGACTATTAAATCCTCGAAACAACCCGTAGCTTTTTAGATTTTAAAAAACTGGAATTATTTTAAGCTATCGCATTATTTTTAATGATTAAGATTACAAAAAAATACAAATTAAAAAATTTTTTTATTTTTCTAATGAAATAATTTTGGTTATTAATTTATTTGCTAAATCAATTTTTGATGTTTTGTTAATGTAGTATTCCGTATCATTAGTGTCGAATAACCAACCTTCATTTTGTGCCGCAAAGCCAAATCCTTGGCCTTCAAGATCAATTGGATTTGCGAATAAATAATCACAACCTTTTTGGATAATCTTTTCTTTAATTGTCATTCGTGCTTCTTCGATAGATCCTGTAAAAGCACAAAAGCCTACAAAAACTTGGTTATCTTTTTTTGATTTACTAATTATTTTTAAAATATCTGGGACTAGCTCAAAGTTTTGATTCAAATGAGCATTAATTTGATTTTTTGGAATTTTAGCTGAAGTATCAGAGTTTATTTTGAAATCAGATACTGCTGCATTCATAAAAAAATAATCGCAATTTGATATTTCATTATTAAGTGCCTTAATTAAATCAACACTAGTTTCAATTTCATATCTTTTTATCCCATCAGTAAGATTCTTATCGATTTTCAGAGGACCATGAACATATTTTACTTGTGCTCCCCTGAACCTCGCTACTTGAGAAAGTAGTAGGCCCATAGCTCCAGAACTTTTGTTAGTAATGTGTCTTGCCGCGTCAATTTTCTCTGAGGTACACCCTCCAGTTATTAAAATTTCTTTATTAAGTAAATCTTTGCGATATTCATTTTGTTTATGTGAAGCTATAAATTCAAGAGCTAATTGGATTAGATCATTGGGAGGTATCTTACCGATGCCAATAGCATCACATGCTAAGAGGCCTTCACTTGGTTGCAAAGACAAAACATTTTCGTAATTCTGTAAATTCTCATAATTTTTTTGGACAGCTTTATTTAGCCACATTTGTGAATTCATTGCTGGTGCGACAATTATTGGCTTTATATTTGCTATTAAGATGCTTGGGATCAATCCATCTGCATTTCCAGTTACCCATTTTGCTAATGTTGTCGCTGTTAAAGGGGCGATGATTAAAATATCAGCCCAATTACTTACTTCTATGTGAAGAGGTGTTGATTGACCATCAGACCATTGATCATTTTCTAAAATGCACGGGTTTCTACTTAAAATAGAAAGAGAAAGCGGCTTTATTAATTTTTCTGCATTTTTTGATAAAACGCATCTTATTTCATAATTTTCTTTCGCTAGTTGGCTAACTAATAATGGAACTCTTACAGCTGCAATACTTCCACTTATTAATAAAAGAACCTTTATTTTGGATTCCCTACTTTTAGTTTTCATCGAAAGGTTCCTGATCGAGGAGATGGGTATAATTACTCGTTAATTCAGGCCTATTGATTGCAAGAGCCCTCAGTAAGTGCCAGTCTTTTAAACCATCAAATGGAGTAATATAATTATCTTCCTCTAGCCTTTTAGCGAGTTCAAAGGTCATTTCTTCATCAAAAGAATTTACTAGTTCCTCACTTATTTTATTTTCAGAAATGAATTTCATATTGAGTAAAGTCAATATACTCTAATAATAAGGCCTCAAGTAATTATTTAAAATTGATAAAAGAATTAAGTACATATTTTCAAGGATATGATAATTTTCAATTTTCATATCTTTTCAAATTGTTTTTAGGTCATTTATCTTCATTCTCAGTCATAAATATGCAAACTCTCCTTTTCAAAAATATTCTTTCTTAAAATGTTGATGAAAAAATTTATATCATGTCGCAAACCAAAAGAGAGCAAGTCATTTGTCACATACGCTATTTAAGGCAAGAGCTCAGAGAAATGCATTTAGGAATAAAAGAAGATGACCTTTTCCCTGAGCCAGGCGAATTAAGAGGGTTATTGGCTCAATTTGAAGCATTACTTGAATTAATAGAAGGAAATACTAAAATTCAATCAAATTCTGAAGCGGCTTAGTTTAATGCAAAATGGTTGTTAAACCTCAAAAGACAAAATTTCAGCTAAAAATTGTGGAAAATATTCAGACACTAAGTATTTGGGCTAGTAATCCATGGCGAAGATATTCAATATCATTAATTACACTTTTAATCGGATACTTTTTTGGAAGCTCTCTAGGTATGGTAAGTGCCGTTGTGGAACTCATGGATCCTGTAGCCGCTTTTTTATCAGTAGTTTTTATTGAGTTTTTAATAGTTTTGAGAAGAAATTTTAGATTTGAAAGGAAAAAGAAATTTTTAGTACTTTTATTAGATTCTTTAAGATTGGGATTATTTTATGGTTTCTTTACTGAAAGTCTTAAGTTGCTATAAGTTTACTTGTTGTGTTTCTGTAATAGATAAAGCAAAGCCATTCTTATAGGGATACCATTTGCAACTTGATTATTAATTAAGCAATTAGGATATTTATCTACCACTTTGCTACTAATTTCAATATCTCTGTTAATGGGACCAGGATGTAGAATTGGAATTTCTTTATTATTTAAAGATAATTTCTCTGGGGTTAAGCCATAATTCAAACTATATGAATCAATGCTACTTAGTAAATTTTCCATCATTCTCTCTTTCTGGAGTCTTAAAACAATAATCGCATCTGCAATTTTTATTGATTCTTCCAATGTTCTAGAAATTGTTATGGAACCTCTTGATTTAACAGGATCTTCTGTTTGATTTGGCGCGGGGGTGTTTAAAAAATTGATAAATTCATCAGGTATTAATGTCTTAGGACCACATAAGATTATATCGGCGCCGAATGCACTCAAAGCCCAAAGATTTGACCTGGCAACCCTTGAATGATTAACGTCGCCAATTATTAAAATTTTTTTGGAATTTAAAACCTCTGGATTCAGTGTTTTTGGGGAAAAGAATTTTATCAATGTATAGATGTCAAGCAATCCTTGGCTGGGGTGACTATGTAATCCATCTCCCGCATTAAGAATCGAAGTCTTGGCATTTATTGCATCAAGTTTTTTTGCGATCTCAAAGGTTATGTAACTTGACGAATGTCTGATAACTAATGTATCTGCCCCCATAGCAGAATAAGTTATGGCTGTATCAATTATTGTTTCGCCTTTTGTTAAAGAGCTGGAGGATGGCGCAAACGTTTGAACATCAGCAGAAAGTCTTTTTGCTGCAAGCTCAAAACTATTTTTTGTTCTTGTACTTGCTTCAAAAAATAAAGACGTTACCAAAGTCCCTTGTAAGGCCGGTATCTTTTTTGTTCCTGCATTCTTTAGTGCATCAAATCTATTAGCTAATTCAAATACTGACTCATAATCTTTAATTGAAAAATTAGCTAGTGTGTGAATATGTTTATGAGGCCAAATTTGCATTACGCTTAAAAAGATAAATGATTATTGAAATTTAGGTGTTCTGTCACCTTTTAATCTTTTACTTACACTCCTACTATTTTTGAGATACCAACGCCATTTTATATTTTTTGCCTTTGATATGCCAATTCTCGTAGTTTGAATAAGATCTTTTTCTTCTAGAGTGGAGTCTCGTGGAGAAATCCATAAAGAATTGTTATTAAGAACTTCAAGTGAGTTAAATGAAATGTCTACACTGAATGTTTTTGTTACTAGGCCAGGTCCAGAAGCTAATCTTTCATATTTATTAGAGATAAAAACTGATCTTATCAAAACACCACTCGCAAAATTTTCTTTATCAGTAACTATGTTTAAACAATGATGAATCCCATAAGATTTGTAAATATAAAATGTGCCAGGTTTGCCAAATAATGATTTGTTTGATTCAGTCATTTTGCGGTAGCCATGACAGGCCTCTTCTTCCTGTGAATAAGCTTCAGTTTCAACAATTACCCCTTTAACTTGATCTATCTCATTATTTTTTTTTATGAGGTAACAGCCTATTAAATCAGGAGCAACAAGTTTAGAGTGCCGATAAAAAAAATTTTTTGGAAAGAATTCTTCTTCTATTTTTCAATATCTATCTAATAACATATTTAGCTGAGAAAAATAATTAAGGCTATCAATTGATATTGATTTTCAAAAAGATGTGATTATTTTTTTAAAATATTTGAAATTCAAAGGATATTTAAATAAGTTGTTCTTGATAAACTATTATTTAATAAGAAAGATATTAAACATATGACAAAAATAACTAAAGAGGAAGTAAAAAAAGTTGCTCATTTAGCAAGATTAGAACTTAACGAGAATGAAATTTATAATCATGCACATCAATTAGAAAAGATATTGGATTATATAAAACAACTTGAAAAAATTGATACAGATGATGTCCCCTGTACAACGAGAGCTATAGAGGTTGTAAATGTATTTAGAAAAGACGAAAAGAAAAATTCTGATTGCAATGAAGAACTTTTAGAATTGGGTCCATCGAGAGAAGATAAATATTTTAAAGTACCAAAAATTATTAATGAATAAGTAAGTTAGTTACTTCCAATGAATGTTTTGTTGACTATCTTTAATAAAAATTTTTTTATCTTAAAGCCTGGATATAAATTTATGATTTTTCTTATTTTTCCCCTCTTTTTGCTATGACTCCTTACACCTATTAATAAATCATAAATAAAGTTAAAAATGTCTTCTTTACTTTCAAAAATCCCAACTCTTTGAGGGGAGCCTTTTTTATCCAATAAAGGCTTAGTTTTTTCATAAGCTATTTTGTATTCAAACCAAGGGATCGAAGGCCATAGATGATGAATGAGATGGTAATTTTGTCCCATTATTAATAAATTCATAAATTTACTTGGATAAACTCGAGAATTTATCCATTTATTTCTTGATCGAAATGGTCTATGGGGTAAATAATCAAAAAATATTCCTAAAGTGACCCCTACCATTAATGCTGGTCCAAACCATAAATTATAAATTAAATTCATAAAATCAAATTTCAAACCTGCCAAGATAATTGTTAGGAATATGGATCTTTCAATTCCCCATTGCATTAATTCATATCTTCGCCAGAGTTTTCTTTGAAAGAAAAACACCTCATGATAAAAGAATCTTGGAGCAATTAGCCAAATTGGACCAAAAGTACTGACAATATGATCTGGATCATTTTTGGGGTGATTTACGTGAATATGATGTTGTAAATGAACTCTCGTAAAAACTGGGAAGCTAAACCCTAACAGAATAGCTGAGCCATGGCCCATTGCTTGATTTATCCAAGGAACTGGATGAGCAGCTTTATGACAGGCATCATGAATAACAGTACCTTCAATATGTAAAGCTAAAAAAGCAGTGGCTACAAGTAAAGGTAAAGGCCAAACACCTCTATACCATTGCCATATGCTTAGAAACGCAAGAAAATAACCGCCAAAAAATAAACCTAATGTTGGATTCCAAAAACTTGGCGGATCTACGTAATTTTTAATCTCTTTTTGCCAATTAAATGTTTTTGAAGAAATAGTATTTTTCGTTGTATTTTTACTGGTTAAGTTTGAAATCGTTTCTTTTATTCTTTAAATAATATAACTAATATTTAAGGATGATTGCATGCTTAAACATAAAAAATTTCTTTAAGGAGATTTTTAATTCAAGTTGAATGTGTCAAATTAATCATCTTAAGAAAAAAAATTTTTAAAATAAACCTCTTTCAATTATTATTTTATTTAAGCGGTCGTGGCGGAATTGGTAGACGCGCGAGTTTTAGGTACTCGTATCTTCGGGTGTGGGAGTTCAAGTCTCCCCGACCGCACTTAAAGATATTATGTTAGATAGTTTGTTTATTTATATCAACTTCTTATAATTTAATTAAGTAGTTAATTTAATGAATAGCATTATATTTTATTTGGGAATTTTCTATATCGTAATTGGGACCATTTTTTTATCTGTACCTATAATTTATCTTGAACTAGGCAAACCAAAAGACTTAATAAAAGCTTTTTTAAATTTATTAATAGGTTTGATATTAATTATTAAAAATAAAGCAATTGATGAATCATTTTTTGTAATTTTCCTCTTCTTAACAGTACTAGTAATTTTTTATCTAACAGAGATCTTTTTATCTAGATGGCGCCAATTGACAGATAAAGAAAAGAAAAAATTAATCACCTTTTTGGAATTTAAAAATAACTTTTTGAAAATATTAGAGGCTATTAATATGGGATTTCGAAATTTTATGAAACCTTTTAATTTTTTTAATTTTGGTAGCAAAAATAAAAAAATAACTCAAAAAAAGTGGGTAAGAAATGATAAAAATGATAATATAAAAGTCTGAAATCAAATAAATTAGTTATTTGAAACATTCCAAAAAAAATACAGGTCAACTAAGAAAGAATCTAATAAATTAGATTTATTTAAATAATTCTTTTGATCACTTATATTTCTCATGTCGTAGTATGAAATCTCAAAATAGCAAAGAACAAAAATCAGACTTTTCTTATAAAGAAACTTTAAATTTACTTAAAACTGAATTCTCAATGCGTGCTAACTCAGTTGTAAGAGAACCTGAGATTCAAAATTTTTGGGCTGAAAATAATATTGATTTCCAATTAGGTTCAAGTAATTCTGGCGAAATATTTACATTACATGATGGCCCTCCTTATGCAAATGGAGCTCTTCATATGGGTCATGCCCTTAATAAAGTTTTAAAAGACATAATAAATAAGTACAAAACCTTGAGAGGATTTAGGGTTCACTATGTTCCTGGTTGGGACTGTCATGGATTACCTATTGAATTAAAAGTTCTTCAGAATTTAAAATCTGATGAAAGAAAGAATCTTGACACTCTAAACCTGAGAAAAAAAGCAACAGATTATGCCCATATCCAAATTAATAATCAAATGGAGGGTTTCAAAAGGTGGGGCATATGGGGAGATTGGGATAACCCTTACTTAACTCTAAGAAAAAGTTATGAATCTGCTCAGATTGGAGTATTTGGGAAAATGTTTTTAAATGGCTACATATATCGAGGTCTGAAACCTGTGCATTGGAGTCCAAGTTCGAGGACTGCACTTGCAGAAGCAGAATTAGAATACCCTGATGAACATTATTCAAAAAGTATTTATGTTTCTTTTAAGATCACTAAAGTATCTGAGGAAATACTATTAAATTGCATCGAAGAAAATCTTAATATCAAAAAAGATTTTTTTCAGAAAAATGCTTTCATAACTATTTGGACCACTACTCCTTGGACTATACCTGCAAATGAAGCAGTTGCAGTTAATCCAAAAATAAAGTACGTTTTTGCCATTGATGAAGAGAAACGAATTTTCCTTTTTGCAAAAGATTTATCTTCTGAAATAAGTAAGAAATTTAATAAAGATTTCAAAGTGCTTTTAGAGCTTAAAGGCTCTCAATTGGAAAATATTGAATATCAACATCCTACTAAAAATAAAGTTTGTAGGATTGTTATTGGAGGCGATTATATTACTACAGAATCAGGTACTGGGATTGTTCATACTGCGCCAGGTCATGGGATAGATGATTTTAATGTAGGTCAAAAATATGATTTACCAATAACATGTGTTGTTGATGAAAAAGGTAACTTAAATGAATATTCTGGTCAATTCAAAGGATCAAATGTCCTGAAAGATGCAAATGATTTAATTATTGAATATTTAAAGGGAAATAATTTGCTTCTATTACAAGAAAACTACAAGCATAGATATCCTTATGATTGGAGAACCAAAAAACCAACTATTTTTAGGGCAACAGAACAATGGTTTGCATCTGTAAATGGCTTTAGATCATCTGCTTTAAAGGCAATCGAAGATGTTGAATGGATGCCAGCAACTGGAAAGAAAAGAATTTATTCTATGGTTGTTGGTAGAGGTGATTGGTGTATTTCCAGACAAAGGTCATGGGGAGTCCCAATTCCAGTTTTTTACAAAAAAAATGGAAATGACATTCTCCTTAACAGCGAGATAATTAACCATATTCAAGAACTTTTTAGTGAACATGGGGCAGATATTTGGTGGGATTGGGATGTTAAGAATCTATTGCCAGAAAATTATGTAAAAGAATCGGATCTATGGAAAAAAGGAACAGATACAATGGATGTTTGGTTCGATTCGGGATCCAGCTGGGCTGCTGTATGTGAACTAAGAAGTGAATTAAAGTATCCAGCCGATCTTTATTTAGAGGGCTCAGATCAACATCGAGGATGGTTCCAGTCTTCTTTGCTAACATCTGTCGCAGTCAATAATAAACCCCCATATAAGAAAGTTTTAACTCACGGTTTTGCACTTGATGAAAATGGAAGAAAAATGAGCAAATCTTTAGGCAATGTTGTTGATCCAAATATAATTATTAATGGGGGTAATAATAAAAAAACTGAACCTGCTTATGGCGCTGATGTTTTAAGGCTATGGGTAAGCTCTGTAGATTATTCAGTAGATGTTCCAATTGGTTCGAATATACTAAAGCAACTTTCAGACGTTTACAGAAAAGTTCGTAATACTGCAAGATATCTTCTTGGTAATATTCATGATTATGATCCAAAAATTGATAGTTTTGAAATTGATCAATTACCTATCTTGGATCAATGGATGTTAGGCAGATTAGTTGAGGTTACAGATCAAATATCAAATGCTTATGAAAATTATGAATTTTCAAAATTTTTCCAAATCTTACAAAGTTTTTGCGTTGTAGATCTATCTAATTTTTATTTGGATATTGCAAAGGATAGGTTATATGTAAGTTCTAAATCACAATTTAGGAGAAGATCATGTCAGTTTGTTATGTCAAAAGTTGTTGAAAATTTAGCCGTACTTATTTCTCCAGTACTTTGTCATATGGCTGAAGATATTTGGCAAAATATTCCATATTCAACTAAAGAAAAATCTGTATTTCAAAGAGGATGGCCAATATTTTCGCAGTCATGGAAAAATCAAATTCTTAATGAGCACATTGCAAATTTAAGAAATCTGAGAGTTGAAATTAACAAGGCTATAGAAGGATGCAGGACTAAACAAATAATTGGATCTGCTTTAGAAACTGAAGTTAATTATTTGCCTGAAGATAAAGTTGTAAAAAATTCACTGAGTTTTTTAAAAGAATTTGGCAATCAAGATGTAGATTTGTTTAGGGATTGGCTGATAGTGTCAAACTTCCAGGTGGTATCTGATTTGGTGGAAAATTCTCTGATTATCGATAACAATGTACTTGGGAAAATTCAAATAATAAAAGCTCATGGTCAAAAATGTGATAGATGTTGGCATTATCAAAAAGAAACTTTTAATGGAATCCAAAATACAAAATTATGCAAAAGATGTTCAAATATTATTAATCTTGAATCTACTTAAATCCAGTTTTTTTGATTCAAAAAGAAAACTGAGTTTTGATTTTCTCTTATAAAATTATTTTTTCTTTCTGTTAAAGGTGCTTTATAAAGTTTAAAATTCGTAAGTATATAAGTAAATGCAATAACATTCTTTTCTAAATCTATTTCAATTGGATGTGTTGTTGAGCTACTGAATCCTTTGAAAATAATTATTTCTAATTTTTCTTTGTGATTTTCTTTTACAATGAAACCTTCTAATTTAAGTATCCTATTAGGTATCTCGGAACTTATTTTTTCAAGATTATTTATTAAATTAATTTCTGCCATTTTCGGAAAAGCAAGAGTTTCTTCCATGTCTGGGTAGTTTAATCATTGACCACTGAACCAAGCCCAAAGTATAGATTAATAATGAAAATAATCCTAAGAATTTTGCTATCGGCTGAGTAAATTCAGCTCCGAACAAAAAATTAAATAAATTTTTGATAATTATATAAAAATTTGAAGAGGGCTCAAGCCACATTTCACATGCACCCAAATTAATAAAAGAAAAGCAGGCTAAGTTTTGTAAACTTTGAATTAAGAAATTGAGAGATATAAAAGTTATCGACCATCTCCACACTTTTGTAGTCGTGGTTAGAGAGTAGGACAAATTATATTCTTTTAATTCATCATTAATATCGTTCCAAAACCAAACTGATATTGTCATTAATAATAATGAAATATTTGTAACTAACAGTGCATAATTATATTTTCCTATTAACAGGAAAAGGCTTATAAAAAATAAAAGGGATACTTTCCAATATATCGATAGGAGCTTATTAACAGCTTTGTTTCTCCTTATAGTTGACCATAAAAATAATATAATAGGAATCCCAATAAAGAAAATTATTGAAAGTTGAAAAGAGAGCCAAACTGAAAGTTGATTAAGAACGTTCAAAACAATTTGTTTTTACATACATATCAATTAAACATCAAACTGTTACTTTTTCATATTACTATTGTCATGGTTGTGAATATTTCACATATTTGAATAAGCACAGATTAATAGAATAATAATTTAATGAGACAGCATGTTAATCCTCTAAGTAAATATTTCGATCAAATTGAGAGAATTCCATCTTTGAATGAAATGTTTGATAATTCTAAATTAAATCTTCATATTGATATCGGTTGTGCTTCCGGTGAGTTTTTATTCGATTTAGCTTTAGATAATACTAATTGGAATTATATAGGGATTGAAATTCGTGAGAGATTGATCAAAACAGCTAAATCAAAATTGCGAGAGAAAGAAATTAAAAATTTGTATTTTGTATTTGGAAATGCACATAACATATTAAATGATAATCATAGTAAATTCATAATTAAAAATCTGAAAAGTATTTCCTTCAATTTTCCTGATCCATGGTTTAAAAAGAGACATTATAAAAGGCGTGTAATACAGCCAGAGTTTATTAATATTCTCTCAAATTTAATGAAAGAAGGATCCCTTGTTTATATTAAAACTGACGTAAAAAATTTATTCGAATATATGGATTGCACGATATCAAGTGACTGTAATTTTAAAAAAATAGACAAAAAGTATTTCAATGATTCCGCAAGTTTTAACCCAAATAAAGTTCAAACTAATAGGGAAAAATATGCTCTTGCAAATGAACTTAAAATTTTTGAAAATATTTATGTAAAAACCTGATTCAAAATTAATCAAGTATTTTATTAATTTCCAAACTGAGTTTGTTTGTTATTTCTCTCGATAAAGAATGAACCTGCTTCTCATTTTCAGTCTCTACAAGTACTCGGATTAGGGGTTCTGTCCCGCTAGGTCTTATATAAATTCTAGAACTGTCGGAATAATTAACCTTAATATTTTTTATGGCTTCACCAATTAAGCTTCTAGTTTTTTGCTTTATTTTATTTATATTAGTATCTAAATTAATATTGGTTAGTTTCTGAGGGTAAGGTTTGAAACTACTTTTGAGCCAAGAATTTAAAGTAATATTTTTCTTCTTACAGAATTTAGAAATTTGAAGTGCAGTCAATATTCCATCTCCACAAAAGTTATTAATTTTTGAGAGTATGTGACCTGATTGTTCACCTCCTAAAATTGCTTTTTTTTCCTGAATTGCCTCATAAACGAATTTATCTCCAACATCAGATCTATATAAAATTCCACCAATTTTATTCCATGCCTTTTCAAAACCTAAATTTGCCATTTGAGTTGATATTAGTAAATTATTTGTGAGAATTTTTTGTTCCATAAGTTCTCTACCCCAAAGAAAAAGGATATGATCTCCATCTAATACATTCCCTTTAGAATCAATACCAATTACTCTATCGGCATCACCATCGAAGCTAAATCCCATATCAGCAGCATTCTCGTTTATAGCTTTTTTTAGTGGTTCAAGGTAAGTAGAACCACAATTCATATTAATTTTCAAACCATTTTTTGAGTTGTTTATAACTTTTACATCGGCGCCCAGATTCTGAAAAATTTTTTTTGCACAGGTCGTCGCAGATCCATAACATGTATCTAATACTATTTTCATACCGCTTAAATTCTCTGCCTCCATTGTTTGGATAAGGCTTTGGATATAAATATCCATAAGCTCTTTATTTTCTTTTAAAGAAATTATTTTTGTATCAATGAAATTATTTGTATTTATATCTTCAATTATTTTTTGGATTTTATTTTCAAGATTCGCAGTAATTTTTTGTCCATTATGATCAAATATTTTTATGCCATTATATTCTGGAGGATTATGACTAGCAGATATCATTATTCCACTACTTAGTTGTCTATGTCTAATTAAAAAAGGAATAGCTGGAGTAGGGCAGATTCCAAGATTTATAAATTTTTTACCACTTGCATTTATACCTGATGTGATTGCCTGAAGCAGAATATCTCCGCTAACTCTAGTATCTTTTCCAATCAATATTGGATTTTTATTTTCCAAAGTCAAACCTAAAGCGTAACCAACTTTATAAGCTAAAGAATAAGTTACTTCTTTATTGTATTTTCCTCTTATTCCATCAGTTCCAAAGATTGATTGCATAATTAATATTTAGGAACTAGATATATCCTAATATTATTCATTTATTACATTATCAGTTGATTAAAAAGAAAAAGATTAGCATTCTCTTTATTTATTAAACTTCTTTAATATATTTGAATAAACAAAGTCTTCATAATGCAATCTGAGAGTAGAGAACAACTTTTCAATAAAAACCTGAAAATAATTGTTGTTCTGTTGATTGCTGTTGTGATTAGTTGTTTGATTTTATTTAAAAATCTTTTTTTTCAATCAACTTTTCTTCTTAAGAGTTTTGGAGAATTATCTGTTGATCCTGAAATCGCTTTTGCAAATAATAAGCCAACTTTCCTTGAATTTTATGCTGAGTGGTGCGAAGTTTGCAAAGAGATGGCTCCTAAAGTATCTTCTTTAAAAGAGGAATATGAAAAAGATATTAATTTTGTTTTTTTAAATGTTGATAATCAAAAATGGAATAGTTACATCCGAAAATTTGATGTAAATGGTATTCCTCAAGTTAATCTGTTCGATAAAAAAGGTAATTTAATATCTACTTTTATTGGTAAACAAGAAGAATTAATAATAAAAGATTCTATTGATCAACTATTGAGAGAATCAATATCTCATGAAGAAGTTCTTAATGCTGAATTTTCAGTAATCAAAGAAAAAAACAAAAATATGATTTCTCCTCGTAGTCATGGATAATATTTACCAATCTAGAGATTTTGACACAATTGGAAAACTTTGTTTAAAAATAGACTTGCAATCTTGGGCAATAGACTTATGTTCTTCTTGAGTACCATGAGCTGAACGCAAATGAATGTAATGTATCCATGACCTGCATGATCCTGACATGTAGATTCTCGTTGGAGTTGCTAATGGCAATACAAATCTCGCACATTCTTTAGCTATTCCTTCAGCAAGTAATTCTTCATATAATTCTGAAGCAGCTTTAAAATGTAAAGCAATTTTTTCATTGAATCTTTTTTTTAACTCATTAGGCAGGTCTGGAATAGAATTTTGCCTATTTTTAAAATCTTGTCTTCTTAACTCTGGCAAAGGAATTTTACCCAATTGAGAGCTGTCTGCATATCTCTGTGAAAATTCTTGGAAAGTGAATGATCTATGTCTTAAGATTTGAGCCGCAATTCCTCTGTTGGTTTCTATTTGTAAAGTCATAAAAGACTGTTCAAATACACTCCAATGTTCATTTTTAATGCAATAACTCAATAGTTTTGAGTAATCCTCATTTTTCTGATTATTTGGATTGCTTACTCTAGCGATGTAAGCCATTGTTTTTTCTGCATTAGGAGTTAGCGAAATAAGTTCAACTTTACTCATTTTAGATCTTTGCTAAGGTTACTTTCTCTGGTTGATTTTGATATTTACCTTTTCTATCTTCATATGTTGTAGAACAAGGATCACCTTCAAAAAAGAGTAGTTGGCAGATCCCTTCTTTGGCATAAATTCTGCAATCTGCACCTGAACTATTACTAAACTCCAAAGTTAAGTGGCCTTCCCAACCCGCTTCTGCAGGCGTTGTATTGACAATTATCCCAAGTCTTGCATAAGTACTTTTACCTATGCAAATTACAGTTATATTTTCTGGCACCTTCATCTTTTCTAGAGCCACTCCTAAACCATAGGAGTGTGCAGGGAGAATAAAAAAATCTCCATCATCATCATGGTGAAGAACAGTTTTTTCTAAATTATCAGGATTAAATTTTTTGGGATTCATAACTGTACCAGGTATATGCCTAAAAATTAAGAATTCTTTTGATGAAAGTCTTAAATCATAGCCATAAGAGGAACATCCGTAACTTAAAACTGGATTTTGTTTCTTATTAGGCTCAAGATGCCGGACCAAATTTGATTGGAAGGGATTTATCATCCCTTCAGAGGCTTTTTGATTTATCCAAAGATCATTTTTAAGCATTTTTTTATGAGCGAAGTTGGGTAATTTGGTTGGCCATTAATAATAATTCTTTAGGAATATCTGTACCAGTAAGAATTACATCTCCTGTTATGTTTCGGTTTTCAAGTGTTGAAATCAAGTCATCTTTATCGATAATTTTCATCTCAATTGCAAGAAAAATTTCATCAAGTATGATTTGATCATTTTCACCAGAAAGTAGTTCTTTTTTGCATAAATTCCATAATTCATAGGTAGATTCGTGAATAGATTTTTCTAAATTTTTATTATTTTCGATTTCCTCAGAATGATATTGATCATAGGAATGGGATGATCTTACCCAAGTTAAATTGCCACAAAGTTTTAATTGATTAGCAACCCCTTGTTTAACTCCTCCCTTCATAAATTGTACTAAGAGTACTTTCTTGCCAAGGGCAGCATTCCTGAGACAGTCTCTAATGATGGAGGAATAACTTCCTCTATAAGAAGATTGATAGATTTGGATTTGCCCGTTTTGTTTAAATCTTTTTAAGTTTATTTTGGTAGCAGAACTTATTTTTAACGCATCAGGATTAATTTTGGAATAATTATTAGATGAACTAATTACCATTATCTTAGATTTTTTTCTATATGCAGTATAATTACAATTTATTTACGCTGCATATAGTGTAATTTTACTTAAAAAATATTGAAGAAACTGAAGCTAAAAGAAAGGAGTTTATAAAAAAAACAATAAGAATTCAAAATTGTTACTGTTGCTACAAGATTTTTTGAGGTGTCTTCTTAAATTTTTTAATAGTAAAGTTATTTATGATACCTTCTTCTCGAGGATTAAGCCGCTTGAGTTCGCATCAATCCGGACAAAGTAAAAGTAACTATGTTGGTGAACGTTTTCCAATCAATAAAACTTTAATGGAAGTAATTAAAGGTCTTGAGGGTGCAAGTACAGAAATGGTTGAGAGATCTAAAACAATATTTTTCCCTGGTGATCCTGCTGAGAGAGTTTATCTTATAAGAAGAGGAGCAGTAAGGTTGTCAAGAGTTTACGAGTCAGGTGAAGAGATAACTGTTTCTTTGTTAAGAGAAAATAGTCTCTTTGGTGTTTTATCTCTTCTGACAGGACATAGATCTGATCGTTTTTATCATGCAATAGCATTCACAAGAGTAGAAATGATAACAGCACCTGCAAATTCTGTTTTAAGAGCAATAGAGGAAGATGCATCAGTAGGTTTATTATTGTTACAGGGCCTTTCAAGTAGAATCCTGCAAACAGAAACAATGATTGAAACTCTTACTCATAGAGATATGTCTTCTCGATTAGTAAGTTTTTTAATGGTTCTTTGTAGAGACTTTGGAGTAGCAAGTGAAAAAGGTATTACAATTGATTTAAGACTTTCACATCAAGCCATTGCTGAAGCTATTGGTTCAACGAGAGTAACAATTACAAGATTACTAGGAGATTTGAAGGATTCGGGCCTTTTAGTTATTGAAAGAAAAAAGATTACAGTTTTTGACCCTATAGCTCTTGCGAAAAGATTTAATTGATTCATCATTCATTATGATGTAATGATTGTATGAAAAAATGTGGCTTGGATTTTAATTGTTTTTTTAATATTTCTCGGAGGACTAATTGCACCATTTGGGGATCTTCTTGGTACGAAGATTGGTAAAGCAAGATTTAGTATTTTAAAATTAAGACCAAAGAAAACAGCAACAATCGTAACGATAATAACTGGAGGTTTTATTAGTGCAGTTTCGATTGGATTATTGATCTTAGTAAGTGAAGAATTTAGGCAAAGACTTTTTGTAGATATTCCTTTTTTACAAAAAACTTTAGATGAGAGTAAAAAGGCGCTTATTCCTTTGAAGGAAGAAAGAAAGAGACTTGAAGATAAAATTATCAAAAAAGAAAAGGAATTAAATCAACTAAAAAGTGATGTCAAAGAATTTAGAAGAGGAAATGTAGTTATTAAAAGAGGTCAAACTTTATTTATTGCAAAAGTTACTTCTAATTCAAATATAAAAATAGATTTAGGAAAGATTTATAATAGTGCAGATAAATATGTTCATAAAATTGTAAAGCCTACTAAAAAAGAAATAAAAAATATTCTTTTATGGAGACCTAGTGATATTTCTAAAATTGAAGAAGTAACCTCAAAAGAGGGAGATTGGATCATATTGATTAAATCAGCAACTAATATTTTGAAAGGAGATGATTTTGTTTTTGTATATCCAGAGTTGCTCCAAAATAAATTCATCTTAAGAAGAGGAGAAGTTATTACAAGCGAAATTCTCGAAAGAAAAGATTTTGAGAATAAAAATATTAATTTAGAAATTAAAAATTTGTTGAGTCAAACAAGAGATGAAATTAAGTTACGAGGATCTATTGTTAACGAAATTAAGACAAGAGGGAACTTTATTAACAAAATAAGAGATTCATTAAAGATAAATCAAAACAATAAATATCGATTAGATGTTGTATCTTTACAAGATAGTAAAACTGCTGACCCAATAATTGTTGATTTGAATATCACTAAATTATAAATTTTTTATGTCTAAATATCTATCCATAGATCCTGGTAAATCTAAATGTGGTTTGGTTTTAGCTGAAATAAGTGAAAAAAAAGTTTATAAAGCCATTATTCTTAAAAGCGAATTACTCGAGGGATATGTTAGAAATTTAAATACCTCCGAAAATATATCAAAAATTATTATTGGGAATGGTACAACTAGTAGAGAGATTAGAGGAAAACTAGATTTTTTTAAAAAGGAAATAATAACTTTTGAAGAAAAAAATACTACCTATAGAGCAAAAGCAAGATATTTCGAACTCTTTCCAGTTAGAGGCTTGCAGTGTTTAATTCCAAGGGAGGTTTTTATTCTTAATAAGAATCTCGATGCGATATCGGCGTTGATAATTTTGGAGGATTATTGCAGAATTCAATTTACTTTAAATCAAAATATGGATTTTAAAACTTGGCTGAAATAGTAAATTTATATTCATTTCCTGCTTCTAGTTCATAATCTTTTTTCAATAAAAATCTCAATAATGCATTCTCAATTAAGGCTCTTCCAAGTGGAGGATTCACTAATAATTTACCTTTATTAAAAGACCATGTAAAATCCCATTTAAATTGACTAGCTTCTACTACTCCCTTAATTTGCTTTTTTGAGAAGCAATATTCTTTAATAATCAAATTAGCTATTGTTTCTGGTTTGAAAGGCATTTCTTAAATATGGTCTTTATCAAAAGAATTTAATTCGTTAATTATATATTCTTCTTTTTTACAATTTAGTTGTTCGAGTGATTCTATTACTTTCTTGTAAACTTTATCCAATATTGAGTTTTCTTCTAGAGAAATATTGCCCAAAACATGTGAAATAGTATTGAAATTATTTTTTCCTTTTACAGATTTAGGGGATCCAATACCAATTCTGATTCTATTAAATTGATTAGTCTGCAATTTTTCAATTATGCTTTTAAGACCATTATGTCCACCTGAACTTCCTTTTTTTCTAAATCTTATTTTCCCTAGAGGAAGATCTTTATCATCGACTATTATAAAAATTTGATCTAAATTAATTTTGTACCAATCTATTATTGCTTTGACCGCATCACCACTATTATTCATAAACGTATTTGGTAAAAATAATCTATAAGTCAAATCATTGATTTTAAATTCTGAGCAAGAACTTTTCAATTTATTTTTTAGTATAAAATTCGAATTATATTTTTTTGATAGGTTTTCTAATAGCAAAAAACCTATATTATGTCTGCTTTTCGAGTATTGTTTCCCAGGATTCCCCAAACCTATTAAATATATTTCATTCATGACGAATTTCTAAATCTCTTTTCATTGAGAATTATAAATATTCATTCAAAATATAACTAAGTTAATTAAAACAAAAGTTCTAAAAGTTAAATAAGTAATATTAAATTTATTTTAAATAGACTTTTTAGGGAATTTCGGAAAATTAATTTCCGTTCCAATCTACTGAGAAGCCTTGCAGTAGCAGGGATTGGTTATAAATTTGAAGAAGAATAACTAAAAAAACTAATAGTAACAGACCTATGACTGTCATTACAGGAACTGCTCCCCAGCCAGGTACGACTTTTCCTTGACCAGAATTTCCAATTGCTTTTAAAAGACTTCCTAATGCTGTTTTTTGGCCCATGTTGAATTCACAAAATCGAATATTATTTCGCTATTGTATAAGAACTTATACATAAATTGTTTACAAACTTAGCAAAATTGATGCAAACTTTATCATCCGCTCCAGATCCTGCTGTTTCTATAGCAGTAACTATTCTGGCTTTACTTCTAGCTTTAACAGGTTTTGGGTTATGGACTGCATTTGGACCTAAAGCTGCAAAACTTACAGATCCTTGGGATGATCATGATGATTAGTTTCCACCAAAGTATTTCAAAATTTTCCAAAAATACAAAAAGTAAACCTTTTTCCGTAAATTAAATATAAATTTAATAGGATATAAATCTGTTAGCACACGTAATTCTATGCTTGCCTTAAAAATTTCTGTTTACACTATTGTTTTTTTCTTTGTAGGAATATTTCTCTTTGGATTTTTAGCTAGTGATCCAACTAGAACACCAAACAGAAAAGATTTAGAAAGTCCTCAAGATTAATCATTTAACTTGATTGACTTTGAATTCAGGAATATCAAAAAAATTAATAGTTTCTTTTCTTTTATTTATTAATTCCATACAGACAACAAGATCTGCTGAATTTCATAAAATTAATGAAATTGAAAATAATGAAGCTAATCTTCTAAGTCTGGCTAGAACACTTAAAAATAAAAATATATCAAATCCATTATTAATTAATTATTTTCAGACAATTCCTTTAGAAAAAAAACCTATAGAGGAAAATTCAGAGCAACTTATAGCTGACTTAAATACAAAGCGAGATGAGGTAGTTATCCAATCAGATAAACAGTCTGAAATAAATAATGTTCTATTTGCAGAGGGTAACGTATCTGTCTCATACAAAGGTAAACTCCTTAGGGCTGATAAATTAATTTATGAAAAGCTAAATAAAAAAATTAGTGCTGAAGGAAATATAACTTTGTTTTTTGGTGAGCAAATATTCAAAATGTCTAAACTTGAATACAATTTTAAAAATGAAAAAGGATATTTATTAGACGTAAAAGGCTCTATAAATTCTGATAAATTAATTACTGACTTATCAGAAAATTTTTATGATTCAGATTTTCAAAAGCTTCAAAACTTACTGAATTTTAAAAAAAAGGTAGTTTTAAATACTCCTGATAAAGTGAATAATTGGATTTTTTCCTCTGAAAAAATTAATATTGATGGGGAAAAGTGGAAGAGTGATAAAGCAATATTTTCTAATGATATCCTTCAATTTAAACAAGTAAAAATTGAGATTAATTCATTGGAAGTTCGCTCTTTCAAAGATGAATTAAGATTTAGGTCTTCTTTGAACTATTTAGTTTTAGATGAAAATATTTCAATCCCATTTTGGCTTGGTAATAGAAAGCTTACTAAAGCTGAACAAAACAACCTTGATTCAAAAGCTAGTTGGACATTAGGTTATGACAAGTTAGATAAAGATGGTTTGTTTATTGGAAGAAAACTAAATTCTATAGATTTAGCTGATGATTTTTTTATTGATTTAGAACCACAATTTTTAATTCAACGTTCATTAAATGGATATACAAAGAGTTTTGTAAAGGATGGCGATTCAATAACTGGAGAAAAGAAAGAAAGAGGTGCTGAATTGGCTGACTATTTTGGGTTTGAATCTCAAATAGTAGGGGAGGTTAATAGCTGGGATTTGGAAATAAATAATCAAATTAATTCTCTTGATAGTAATAAATTTCCTGATGCACTTAGATTAAAATCTCTTTTGAAGAAAGAAATTAATTTCTTAAATGATAAATGGGATAAAAGTTTTTATGGAGTTTATAGAGATAGAGTATGGAATGGTTCATTAGGGGAGGCTGAAATTTATTTAGGTTATGGTTCAAAATTAGAAAAGAAACATACTTGGGAAGTAAATGGCACTACCAATTTTGAAGTTTTGTCTTTAGGTTTAGCGCATTTAAAAGGAGAGGAGTTAATTAGTAAAAACTTAGTTGGTAGTCTAAAAGGTAATTTGTTTTACTCTTTAGATAAAAACATTCCATTAAGTGTTGATAAACCTAAAAATAAAACTATTGATAGTTCATATGAGTATATCTATGAGCCAATTCAAAAGGGACTTAGCCTAAATACAAGAATGTCAGCATTATATTCCCTATACGATGATGGAAAACATCAAAAATATATTGGTTTGGGTTTTGGTCCAGAATTAATTTTAGGTAATTTCCAAGATAAAGCCTTTGACTATACAAGAATTAGTATTTTTCCTTTTTATAAATTTAAAAATGGAGAAAGTGTATTTAAATTTGATCAAATATCTGAAAAATTGACTTTAGATATTGGTTTTGATCAACAAATTTTTGGACCAATAATTTTTGAGAGTAATGGGACATTAAACTTAGATGGTGATTCTAGTGACTACGGAAAATTTATAGATTCTAAAATATTAGTTAATTGGAAAAAAAGATCTTATGAATTTGGTATTTTTTATCAACCTCATAATCAAGCAGGAGGCGTTTCATTTAATCTCTTTGGATTTAAATAGCTACAATATTGGAGTATTAAATTTTAAATAAGGTAAATCATTTAATTTTTCTTCAATAAGATTTTCATTTTCAAGAAGTGTCGAAGTTGCATCCCATTCCCCTGATAAAAACATTTTTTTTGAGCTTTCCTTAATCTCAAGATTAAAATTAAAATCTTTTGATTTTGCTAAAGAATTGTTCAGATCAATTTCTAAAAATAAAAATTGATTATCGCAATAGTTTTGTATTTCTTCTATGGATGTTTTAGGCAGCGTAAAACATGGGATTCCAATTGCAATACAGTTGCCGTAAAAAATATCGGCGAAACTCTCTCCTATGATTGCTTTTATGCCCCATCTCATAAGTGCTTGGGGGGCATGTTCTCTGCTGGAACCACACCCAAAATTGCTATTTACAATTAGTATATTGGCATTTTTGTTTTCCTCTAGATCGAAAGGATGCCTTCCCTTTAAAGTTTTTCTGTCGTCCTCAAAAACAGATTCACCCAATGAATCAAAGTTAACACACTTCAAGAAACGCGCTGGAATTATTCGATCTGTATCAATGTCGTTACCAATCAAGGAAATACATTGCCCGTTTATTTTTTTAATTTTTCCAATTGGTTGGAGATACTTGGATTTCATTGGTTGATAAATTCTCGAACGTCACTGACTTTGCCATTAATTGCAGCAGCAGCAACCATTGCTGGACTCATGAGTAGTGTTCTCCCGCTGGAAGATCCTTGTCTACCCTTAAAATTTCTATTACTAGAACTAGCACTAACTTGATTACCTATTAGCTTATCTGAATTCATTGCCAAACACATTGAGCAGCCTGGTTCTCTCCATTGAAATCCAGAATCCTTAAATATCTGATCAAGACCTTCTTGTTTTGCTTCTTTGGCAACTTTTTCTGAACCAGGCACTACAAATGCTTTTACATTCTTAGATACTTTTTTGTCTTTTAACACTTTAGCTGCAATTCTTAAGTCACTGATTCGCCCATTTGTGCAACTGCCTATGAAACAAACTTCTACTGGAACATCTTTTATTGATTGTCCTGGCTTAAAACTCATATATTCATAAGCCTCTTCAGCAACTAATTTGTCATTTGGGGATAATTCATCTAAAAGGGGGATCTGTTGATTAATGCCTACACTTTGTCCCGGAGTAATACCCCAGGTAACAGTCGGTTCTATTTTAGAAACATCTATTTTAATTACATCATCATAAATTGAATTTTCATCGCTTTTTAGTGATTGCCACCATGTGAGTGCTTTCCCCCAATCCTCATTTTTTGGTGCGCATAATTTGTTTTTTATATAACTAAAGGTCTTTTCATCAGGGTTTATATAGCCGCATCTTGCTCCTCCCTCAATAGACATATTGCATATGGTCATTCTTTCTTCCATTGATAATGCGTTGATCGCAGGCCCTCCGAACTCATATGCAAAACCCACCCCAGCCTTTACACCTAGTTTATTAATAATATGAAGAACTAAATCCTTAGCATAAACACCTTTAGATAGTTTATTCTCACACCAAATTTGCCTAACCTTTAACTTGTTCATGGCTATGGTTTGTGTAGCAAGAACATCTCTTACTTGGCTTGTACCTATCCCAAAAGCAATTGAACCAAAAGCTCCATGAGTTGAAGTATGTGAATCTCCACAAGCGATTGTCATTCCTGGCTGAGTTAGCCCTAATTCTGGTGCTACTACATGAACTATTCCTTGATTACCACTACCAATATTAAAAAATCTTATTTTATGTTCTCTGCAATTCTTCTCAAGTGTTTCAATCATCTGTTCAGCGAGCTTATCTTTAAAAGGCCTGCTTTGATTATCTGTTGGAACAATATGATCAACAGTGGCAACGGTTCTTTCAGGGAATTTTACTTTTAAGTTTTTGTCTTTTAAAGCGCCAAATGCTTGAGGACTCGTAACTTCATGAATAAGATGAAGACCAATAAATATTTGATCAGATCCTCCAGGAAGACTTGAAACTTTATGTAAATCCCAAACTTTATCAAATAGGGTATCTTGACTCAATTTTTAAAAATAGTTACTCTCTATTTGATAATAGGATTAATCTGAGGCTGTTCAAACACACATTTACACTTAGTGTTTGAATTTCTATTCTATTTCGCGTTGAATTGAATAGTTTTTTTATATTCGATATATGATTATTCGGTCCTGAAATTGAGATATAGACAAGTCCAACCGGTTTATCTTGACTGCCTCCGTTAGGACCAGCTATTCCACTAATTGCTATTGCCCAATCTGCTCCTAATTTTTCTTTTACATTAATTGCCATGGCCTCACAAACTTCTTCAGAAACAGCTCCATATTTTGTAAGCTTTTCTTCCGAAATATTTAGTAATGAATTTTTTAGCTCATTACTATATGAAACAATACTACCTTGAAAAACTTGAGATGAGCCTGATATTGATGTTAGTGATGAAGATAGAAGTCCTCCGGTGCAGGATTCAGCAAAAACAATAGTTTGGTTCCTCTTGGTTAATTCTTTTATTAAAACGCTAGGAAGAGTATCATTATCCTCTCCAAAAATAAATTTCGAAAAGTCTCTTTTTAATTTTTCTTTTACAGGTTTAATTATATTTTTTGCTTCTAGGTCATTCTTTGCTCGCGCTGTGATTCTGAGTTTAACTTCTCCTAAGTTTGCATATGGAGCAACAGTTGGGTTTTTAAGATGTAATAGATCGTTAATTTTTTCTGCAACGCTAGATTCTCCAATGCCTGCAAATTTAAGAGTATTTGAAAAAAAGGAATAACTATCTGAGAATTTGGTTTTAACAAAATCATATGCCGTCTCTTCCCACATGGTTTTCATTTCACTGGGTACTCCTGGGAAAGTAAGAATAGTAAATCCTTTTATTGGTTCCCAAATCATCCCCGGGGCAGTGCCTCTAGGGTTATTAATTATCTGAGCATTTTTTGGGAAGAAACATTGTTTCCTTAAGATAGAGGAATCGTCCTTTAGCTTTGAGTTTGAGAGTTTTTGTTTAATTTCATCCCATAAGTGCGGTCTTTCAAAAAGAGATACATTAAAAGATTTGGCTATTGCTTCAGTAGTTAAGTCATCTGGGGTTGGTCCCAAGCCACCCGTTGTAATTAAAAGATTACTTCTTTTTGATATTTCTTGAATTATTTTTATAATTCGATCACAATTATCACCTACAGTTGATTGCCTAAAGTGGTTCAGGCCTAATTGAGACAACTGTACGGAAATCCATTGAGCATTTGTATTTATGATATTTCCTAAAAGTAGCTCCGTCCCAATAGAAAGAATTTCAACTCCCCTGGAATTAGGACTCATTTGATTGATGCTTCGAGTTTGCCTTCATAAAGAGGAAAACGATCACATAATGATAATACTCTTTCTTTACATTGACTTTCGATCTGTGAATCGTTTGGGTTAAGTAATCTATCAGCAATAATTTCGCCAACCTCAGCAAAAGCATTCTCATTAAAGCCTCTAGTAGTTAACGCGGCAGTACCAAGCCTAAGTCCGCTGGTCACAAAAGGTGATTCAGGGTCAAATGGAACAGTATTTTTATTCGCAGTAATATTCACTTCGCTTACGAGCAAATCAGCAATTTTACCAGTCATATTAATACTTCTTAAATCGAGTAAAACAATATGGTTATCAGTGCCTCCGCTCACGATATTGATACCTCTATTTATTAAAGTTGAAGCTAGAACTTTGGCATTTTTTATTACTTGTTGGGAATAATTAACGAAATCTGGTTGTAAAGCTTCGCCAAATGCAACTGCTTTAGCGGCAATAATATGTTCTAAGGGCCCACCCTGTGTTCCAGGGAAAACAGCTTTATCAAATTTCTTTCCAAATTCTGCATCTTTACACAAGATAAGACCCCCTCTAGGGCCTCTTAATGTTTTATGAGTCGTTGTAGTTACTACATCACAATAAGGAATTGGATTTGGGTGAAGTTTACTTGCTACAAGACCAGCGATATGAGCAATATCAGCCATTAAGAATGCACCCACTTCATCTGCAATATTTCTAAAAGATTCGAAATCGATTGTTCTTGGATAAGCAGAATATCCGCATATGATCAATTTTGGTTTTGTTTCTAGTGCTAACTCTCTTATTTCATCAAAATTTAATTCACTAGTTTCCTTATTTACACCATAGTGAACTGCGTTGAACCACTTACCACTCATGTTTACGGGAGATCCGTGAGTAAGGTGTCCACCATGAGATAAATCCATCCCCATAATTGTGTCGCCAGGTTTAAGTAGACTTAGGAAAACAGCAGCATTCGCCTGAGCTCCACTGTGGGGTTGAACATTAGCCCAATTTGCATTAAATAATTTTTTCGCTCTCTGAATAGCTAATTCTTCAATTTCATCAACAAATTCACATCCCCCGTAATACCTTTTTTGGGGTAATCCTTCGGCGTATTTATTAGTAAGGACGGAACCTTGAGCCTGCATGACGGCATTTGATGCGAAATTTTCACTTGCAATTAACTCAAGATGAGTTTCTTGTCTATTTTTTTCTGAGTGGATAAAATCAAATATTACTGGATCACTTTCTTTAAGATTTTGAAGGATATTCATTGAATTTGATAAGTAATATTCATAATATAGACGATATTTTTAGAAAAATATAAAAAGAATATTTCAGAATTTTAAACGCGCCTGGAGAGATTCGAACTCCCGACACCCTGATCCGTAGTCAGGTGCTCTAATCCACTGAGCTACAGGCGCATAATTATGTAATATCTCTGTTGCAGGGTCTCTTAGTCAACTAGATTTCGGGTAAAATATCTATTGTTAACAATCTATTATTAATATGCCAATAAAGTGGTATGGAAATGGTGATTTAGAAGATCCTATCTACAAACATTTTTCTCGAATAGTAAATTTTGTCATTCACTGTATGATATTCACTGCGATTGTAAGTGGCACATGGCTTTTAAAAGAAATTAAATATGAAATTATTTATTTTAATAATTTTGCAATTTTCTGGTCAGTTCTTTTGTTCTCTCATTTGGTTTTCGTGATTATAAAAAAACCTAAAGATACTTCAAAACAATCAAGTTAAATCAATTTTATATTCATGAACTCTCAAATACGAATAAGTGATCTAGAAAATATTATTTCAGAAAAGGTTTTTATAAAGATAGAAAAGTGGAATTTGTATCTTGGAGATGCTGGTCTAGCTAGACATCTTGCCATTGAATGTATAAGCAATAAAGAACGAGGCCCATTAGAGGCTGCAAAAATAAGTTTGAAAGCCATCAATGTAAAAGTAGGAGATGGTGTTAAGAGTATTCCACTTATTAATTTAATCACTTCCTCACAAATTCTAGAATTAGAGGAGATTTTGGAAAATTTTTTTGAAAACTAAATCTTTTTTATAAACTCAATATTTATTTACTTTGAAATATTTTGTAAGTAAATAATAAATTACAAAAAAAGTTAGAGATCCAAATATTAATAATAAGAATTCTCCGAGATTTGAATTGGAGTTATTCATAGTTTTGAGAATAGTAAAACAAAATGTGCTATCTATAAAAGCTGCTAATGACATAAGACTGATTTTCCTGAATAAATCCAAGTTAGGTAAATGGATATCTTCATTTCGCAGATTAAAAGAAAGCAAAATACAAACTATAAAGTTGACTATTACTGAAGATAAAATTATTCCTACAACTCCAAAATTATATGGAGAAAGATTCCCAAAATTCTTAATTGGGCCACCAATTAAAAACCAATCAAAAAAAATGTTAAATATTATCCCTGCAAATGAAGACTTAAAAGGAAAGTTTGTTTTTTCTATTGAATAGTAAGTTCTTACTAATAAATCTCTATATAGATAAAAAGGTATGCCAACTGCATAAGCAATTAATATTTTCTTTACTTGTGAGGCCGCTGAATAATCAAAAGATCCTCTTTGAAAAACTAATTGTACGATTTGATTATTGAATGTTATGAAAAATCCGGCTAAAAAAATAGAAGTCAAGAAACACAACTCTATTCCAGATATCAATTTTTTTTTGAGACCTCTATCGTCTTTATCACTTCTCAATTTGGAGAATTTTGGAAGTAATGGCAATATCAAAGAGTTAGATAATATGCCTAAGGGGGCTTGTACAAGAAAGTTTCCGTAAGCCAGTCCAGATGCTGCTCCTTGAAAACTTGAAGCGAAAAACATATCTATAAAAACATTAATTTGACTTAGACCTGATGAGATAGATGCTGGAATAATAAGTTTGAAAATCCTCCTCTCTTCATCTATAAATGAATTGAAAGATGAATCTAATCTCAAGAGGCCGATTTTATTTATTTCCCAAATTTGAATGACAAACTGAATAAAAGTTCCTATTAAAGTTGCAAAAGCAAGTAATCCCGTCTTGGCAAGTAAATTTGAAGATGTGTTTTCTTGGTTGAAACTCAAAGAAAATAAAATAAAAAAAATAATAGATAAGCTTGTTATGGCTGGACTTATACTTGATAAAAAGAATCTTCTTCGAGAATTTAAGGCGCCAAAGCTTAAACCTATGAATCCAGATAAAGGGATACAAGGTGTAAGTATCTTTAATTGATAAGTGGCAATAACTTTAGCTGCGTTACTTATATTGGGGGCTAATAATTCAATTAATAAACCGGAATTAAAATAAACTAGTACAGCTAAAAATAATAATAATATTGAAAGTTTTATACTTACTTGAGTTAGAACTATTCCTCCATTTTTTTTGTCAAGAGGGGTTAGAACTGCAACTACTGCATTATGTAAAGGGCCATTAATTCCTCCAATGATTATTAGCAAAAAACCTGGAATTATATAGGCATAATTAAATGCGTCGTATGTAACCCCAACCCCGAAAGCTGCAGCTATCAAGATTTGTCTTAGGCATCCAGCTAATTTACTAAGACTAGTACCAAATGAAATCGAAAAAACATTATTTTTTAAAAATGAATTCATTTAGCTTTATCTGAAATTTTTCAAGATGATGAAGTTTCAATTATATTTGATTTTTAATTAAAGACATATTTATGAATGATCGGATAATTGAATTTGATCCATTAATTGAAGGGGTTTTAATCAAGAGGTATAAAAGGTTTCTTGCAGATATAAAATTAGAAAGCGGAAAGGTAGTAACTGCTCATTGTGCTAACACTGGCCCAATGAAGGGTCTTTTGAGTGAGGAAGCAAAAGTAAGAATAAGTGTTTCCTCTTCTCCAACAAGAAAATTACCTTTTACATTGGAACAGATATGTGTATTAAATACAAAAAATGAAGAGGTTTGGGTGGGTATTAATACTTTATTTGCAAATAAGTTAATCAAAAAGGTTATTGAGAAAAATTTGCTAAACGAAATAATAGGAGAAATAGAGACAATTAAATCAGAAATCCCCTATGGAAAAGATAAAAAAAGCAGAATTGACTTTTTTTTGACTACAAAATCTTCAAATCCTGATAAACGTAACATTTATATTGAAGTAAAAAATACGACTTGGATTAAAGAAAATGTAGCTCTTTTCCCAGATACAGTAACGAAAAGAGGCCAAAAACACTTAAAAGAATTAAAAGAACTGATTCCTGAAAGTAAAAGCATTTTAGTACCTTGTATAACTAGAAAAGATGCAGAATTTTTTACTACTGGAGATGATGCAGATCCCATATATGGCAAGCTTTTTAGAGAATCTTCTAGAGCAGGCATGATTACCATCCCTTGTTCGTTTGTATTTCATAAAGATCACGTAACATGGAATGGAATTAAACCTTTAAAATAATTAAAAAAACTTGATAATTTGAAATTCTAAAAAAATAATTTTCAAATCTAACAAATAATGTTTTGGGGTGCAACTATAAAATTGGTATAAACAACTACTAGACACTGATAAGTTTTTTGAATAAATTTAAATTTGAAAGGAAACAGTACAAACTGTTTTTTTGCAGATCTAATTTTTTTTTATGACCACTGCTTTGCAAACGCCTCAAAGGCGCTCTAGGTCCAAATTACAAGATGCAAGTCTTGTTAATGGACCTATGCTCCTTTTGAGGAGTATTCGAGGATTTAGTTCAAACCGCTCTATGTTGTGGCTTGCAACTGTTCCCCTAGCTTTGTTTGGTTTAGGTATTTTTAATCTTTCAGCTCATGCAGCTGATTTACCTGAGTTGAATGCAGCTTTTCTTGCTAACAATTTATGGCTTTTGATCGCTACTATTTTGGTGATCTTCATGAACGCCGGTTTCGCTATGGTTGAGGCAGGTATGTGTCGTTCTAAGAACGCAGTAAACATCCTTGCTAAAAACCTCTTTGTATTTGCTCTAGCTGTAACTTCTTATTGGTTTATCGGCTATTCATTAATGTACGGAGGAAGCGTTGCTGACGGATGGCTTTATTTTGGAGGCTTATTTTTTGATCCAACAGTTACCGCTGATATGGTTACTGACGCTGGATTAGTCCCAACTGTTGATTTCTTGTTCCAGTCTGCATTCGCAGGAACTGCGGCAACTATCGTTTCCGGTCTTGTTGCTGAAAGAGTTAAATTTGGAGAATTTGTTGTATTTGCTGTTGTATTAACTGCATTTATATATCCAATTGCTGGTAGCTGGAAATGGAATGGTGGTTGGCTTGATTCCTTAGGTTTTGTTGACTTCGCTGGTTCTTCAATTGTTCACTCAGTTGGAGCATGGGCAGGTCTTGTAGGAGCTATGCTTCTTGGACCAAGAATTGGCAAATACTCTGATGGGAAACCACAAGCTATGCCAGGACACAATATGGCCATAGCTACTCTAGGTGCATTAGTCCTATGGATAGGTTGGTATGGATTTAACCCCGGTTCTCAACTTGCTATGGATCAATGGGTTCCATATGTTGCTGTAACAACTACTTTGGCAGCAGCAGCTGGAGCTATTGGTGCAACTATTGTTTCAACATTAACTTCTGGTAAGCCTGATCTTACAATGATAATTAACGGAATCCTTGCTGGTTTGGTTAGTATCACTGCTGGTTGTGGTGATATGACTCTTGCTGGAGCCTGGTTCGCAGGACTAGTAGGTGGGATTATTGTTGTATTTTCTGTCGCAGCACTTGATGCCGCTGAGATTGATGATCCTGTAGGTGCATTCTCTGTTCACGGAGTTTGTGGTGTATGGGGTACTGTAGTTATCGGTCTTTGGGGTACAGCTGTACAAGGTGATGGAGCAGGTATGGGATTGTTCAATGGTGGAGGTATAACCCTTCTTCTAGTTCAAGCTCTTGGTGCCGCAGCTTATGCTATTTGGACACTAGTTACTTGCTGGATTGCCTGGTCTGTAATTGGAGGATTATTCGGTGGAATCCGAGTATCTGAAGAGGAAGAGACTCAAGGCTTAGATATAGGAGAGCATGGAATGGAAGCATATCCAGACTTTGCATCTGCTAAATAATCTAACTGAAAATTGATTTAAGAAACCTGACTTATGTCAGGTTTCTTTTTTTTTACGAAAAATTATTTAAAACGTTGTAATATAGTTAAATGGACACTCAAGCTTTTAGAAGATCCCTTCATCATTCTGATAGATATAATAGAAGAGGTTTCGATTCTCCAACAAAAAGAGCTCAGGCGTTAGAAGATGCTTACCAAAGTGATTTGATAAGTTCTATTAGAGATAATGGTTTTACTTACACTAAAGGTAGACTAAATATTAAGTTGGCTAAAGCCTTCGGTTTTTGTTGGGGAGTTGAAAGAGCTGTAGCTATGGCTTATGAAACAAGAAGACATTACCCTAATGAGAATATTTGGATAACAAATGAGATAATTCATAACCCTTCAGTTAATGATCATTTAAGAAAAATGAGTGTAAAATTTATTTCCGCTAAGAACGGAATTAAAGATTTTTCTTTAGTTTCTGAAGGTGATGTAGTTATACTTCCTGCTTTCGGAGCGACTGTTCAAGAAATGAAACTCCTTCATGAGAAAGGATGTCATATCATAGATACAACTTGTCCTTGGGTTTCAAAAGTTTGGCATACTGTTGAGAAACATAAAAAACATGTTTTCACATCTATAATTCATGGAAAATTTAAGCATGAAGAGACTCTTGCTACTAGCTCATTTGCAGGAAAGTATTTAGTTTTATTAGATCTAGAAGAAGCAAATTTTGTATCTGAATATATTCTTGGCAAAAGAACTAGAAATGAATTTATGAATAAATTTGCTAAAGCTTGTTCTGATGGATTTGATCCTGATAAGGATTTAGATAAAGTTGGAGTTGCTAATCAGACAACTATGCTTAAGAGCGAAACCGAAGAAATTGGAAAAGTTTTTGAGAGAACGATGTTAAAAAAATTTGGACCAGAAAACCTAAATAATCATTTTTTAGCATTTAATACAATTTGCGATGCAACTGAAGAAAGACAAGATGCAATGTTTTCTTTAGTTGATGAAGAACTTGATATTCTTGTTGTTATAGGAGGCTTCAATTCGTCAAATACTACGCACTTACAAGAAATAGCAATTAACAAGAATATCTCTTCATATCACATAGATACTCCAGAGAGGATATCAATTGAAAAAAACTCAATATTACATAAGCCACTAGGATCAGATTTAGAATTAAAAAATAACTTTTTACCTAGTGGAAATATTAAAGTTGGAATCACCTCAGGCGCATCTACTCCTGATAAGGTTGTTGCGGATGTAATAGAAAAGTTAATTTATATAGCTTCCTAAATTTGGAATCTAATAAATAACTTTGCTTAGTTTCTTTAATTTATTATCCAGATAGTTCCTAAAGACCATCATTATTAACTAGAATAATTAAAAAATTTTGAAGTATGGAAGACAAAACGCCAACTAATGATGTTCAAACAGCCAGTATGAATAGAAATAAAGCCCCCCAGAAAGTTGAAGTTGTAGTTGCTAATTCATCTTCAGGTTCAGAAGTAAATATCCTTGGAGAACTATCGATTTTTGTTTTGAGAATAGGTTTTTGTGCTTTGATGATTCATCATGGCCTTGAGAAACTTCAGGATCCGCAAGGTTTTGCTGAATTTGTAGTCGGTAAGTACTTTCCATTTTTGCCTGGTGATCCTGTTATTTGGACTTTTGGAGCAGCAATTACTCAATTGGTATGCCCTGTAGGGTTGGCTTTAGGGATTTTTGCAAGGCTTTCTTCTCTTGGTCTATTCTCCACTATGGCATTTGCAGTTTATTTTCATCTCCTCGATACTGGACTAGAAGGTTTCCCTCTGGCTGTGGTTGAGGGTCATAATTATGCTTTCGAATTGTCTTTTATATATGGTGCTATTTCTCTCTACTTTCTGTGTGCAGGTCCGGGCAGGCTATCTTTATTTAGAAAAACTAATAAGATTACCTATTATCCAAAATCAACATAACCTAGTGTAAAAAGTGCCTTTTTTGGGTAAATACCATTGAAATTCCTTTCGAATTACACATATCAATGCTTTCTTGATCTCTTAGGCTTCCCCCTGGTTGGATTATAGCTTTTATTCCATATTTATTTGCTAGTTCTACAGTATCTGCAAATGGGAAAAATCCATCGCTAGCCAAAACAGCATCAGAACATAAACTTCCAGCTGCTTTTAATGCAATTTTTGCTGCCCCAACTCTATTCATTTGTCCAGCTCCAATACCAATAGTTTTTTGGTCTTTAGCAATAACAATGGCATTAGATTTAACGTGTTTACAAACTTTCCATGCAAAATTTAGATCTGAGTTAAATTGATTACTCGGATTTTTATTAGTTACTGAAATCCAATTTTCAGTTTTTTCTTCACTATCATCAGTATCTTGAACTAGTAATCCACCCATTATTGATTTAGTAGAAGTTTGATTCTTTTTTGGGAGTCGATCTTTTGAAAACTTTAAAATTCTCAAATTCTTTTTAACTTTTAAAATTTCTAAAGCTTCCTCGTCAAAAGATGGAGCGACGACGCACTCTAGGAAAATATCTTTGAGGTGAATTGCGGTCTTACTATCAACATTTGAATTAAAAGCAACTATTCCTCCAAATGCACTAGTTGAGTCGCATTCCAAAGCATTCAAAAATGCTTGAGAAGCTGAATTACTTATAGAGGCACCACATGGATTATTGTGTTTTAGAATGACAGATGCAAACATATTGTTTGTAAGAACATCTTTTTCTGCGTAGCCAAATTCTAAAACTGTTGCAAGTGCCGACTCTAGATCTAATAGATTGTTATAACTTAAGTCTTTACCTTGTAATTGTTCTGCTGAGTTCCATCCAATGTTACTCAAACCATACCAAAATGCTTTTTGATGGGGATTCTCACCATACCTTAAGGTTTTGATTAGTGGATAGGATTCAATATATTTGGAAGATTGTAAACCTCTTTCTTTTCTTATCCAATTAGATATTGCAGTATCATAGTCTGCTGTATGTTGAAAAGCTTCAAGGGCTAATTTCGCTTTGTATGATTCCTTTAATTCACCTTTTTTACTTTCTTCAAGAAAAGTTTGATACTGACTAGGATCTACTAAAACGGAAACGTATTTATGATTTTTAGCCGCAGAACGAATCATAGATGGTCCTCCGATATCGATATTTTCAATAGCATCTTCCCATTTTGCCTCCTGATCTACAGTTTTTTTAAACGGATATAAATTGACTACTACTAAGTCAATTAACTCAAGATTATTAGCTTCTATATCTTTTTTATGTTCCTCATCAGTTCTTTTAGCTAATATTCCACCGTGTATTTTGGGATGTAAAGTTTTAACTCTTCCTCCAAGAATTTCTGGAGAATTAGTAAAATCTGCAACTTTAATAACTGGAATTTTTCCTTCTATAAGATGTTTGGCAGTTCCTCCACTTGATAGAATTTTATAATTAAATTGCTCTACCAATTCCTTACAAAATGGGATGATATTTTTTTTATCAGAGACACTTACTAAAGCTAATGGTGACATTATGGGAAAGTTTACTTACTTTAGAATATAAACATGAAATATGCTATCAATCATGAATTTGTCTCGATTAGCTCTCAAACTGCAACTCATAGAATTATTTTGATGCATGGTTGGGGAGCTGATTCAGATGACCTTTTAACATTTGGAAAGGAGATGAATGAAAAAATAAATCTTGATTTTGAGGTAATTTCTTTGAGAGCCCCTGGATTACATCCAAGTGGTCAGGGAAGACAGTGGTATGGATTATACCCACATGATTGGAATGGAGCTGAGGTTGAAGTAAATAAACTTTTAGTTACATTAAAAAAATTTGATACTGACCAGATTCCACTAAGAAAAACAATTTTGTTGGGGTTCTCTCAGGGGGCGGCAATGGCAATTGATGCAGGATTTAAATTAAATTTTGGATTAATTGTTGCTTGTAGTGGTTATCCTCACCCCAACTGGGTCCCTAGAGAAAATTGCTCGCCATTGATTATTAGTCACGGTATATTTGATGACGTCGTGCCTATAGATGCTTCTAGGACTATTTATGAGCAGGTAAAGAGTAAGTCTTCTAAATATTGTGAATTATTAGAATTCGATGGATTTCATCAGATTGATTCAAATTTAATTAATTTTATAAGTTCAAAAATAAGTACGATTTTTTAAACAAAAGCATATTCGTATTCTTCAATTTCTTCCCAATCATCTGCAGTAAGTTCTAGTCCCTCAAATATTTTTTCTTCACCAATTCCTTCTACTACAACTTTTAGTGATGGAAATAGAAAATGATTTTCTTCAGCGTATTGAGCGCTAAATAACCCTTTTTCACCCCAAAAAAACCTGTCAGTAGTATGTTCATTTCTTCGGACATTAAAAACTGAAGGTGCAGAAAGACCATTTTCAGCTATGAATCTTCTTGCTGCTGTAACTGGTTTATGTTTGCCAGTTTCGATATGATAAATAGGTACATGTGCCATGACTCTTTGGCCAGCCAATCTTCTTCTGCTGATTCTTTTCCTTTTTTTTGACATTGATTGGTGCTCCTGAAATTATTAATGAGATTAGTCTTATTAATTAATTTTACTAATCTTAATATATGTGATTTTAATTTCACTTCAAATTACATAGAGGACCCATCAACCCCTGATGTAGCTTAAAATATGATTAAATATTCATATTTAAGGCTGGCTAAAGTCAGACCTCTTTATATATCTTAATACTTTTTTCATATTTTACAAGCCCTTTTTCAAGTTTTTTTTAAAAAAATTACTCAAAATTTCATTTATTATGAATCTTTCAAAAAAATTTGAAGAGTTAATTAATAAACAGCTTGAGAGTTTTGGTTGCTCAATGGGCGTGACTAATTTAGTCATGTATCTTGCTTCCGCAAAGCAAGGAACTAAAGCATCTTTTGAAATGATTGGTCAATGGCCACAAATTGATAGGCTACTAACATCAATAGAAGATGATCCTTCGCTAAAAGTTTCATCCCCTAATAGAAGATGGTACCCGCTTCAAGAAAACGATATTCTACTTGGTGTCCTTAGGGTAGAAACTGATTTGAAAGGGGGGAGTTGGCCAGCATCTCTTGATTCTAGATTAAAAGCGCTTTCAATATCTTTAGCTAAGTGCGTATCTATCGAATTAGAACGTCAAAATAAAAATGAAGAAATTAATTTCTTAAAAAATCAGGTCAATGTCATAATCCATCAATTAAGGAATCCATTGGCTGCTATTAGGACATATGCAAAATTACTAATAAAAAGACTTGGTTCAGATGATGACTCTATTGAAATAGTCGAACGCATGATACTAGAGCAAAATCAAATTAATCAATATATGGATTCTTTTGCGCAATTAAATTCACCTATTCAACTTCCTCTAGAAATTGGAGAGGAAAGATTATTATTACCACCAAATTTAGATAATAAAAAGGTAATAACTGTTCAGAGTTTATTGAGGCCAATATTAGAGAGGGGTAAAGCTAATTCAGACTTAGAGAATAGAGATTGGACTGAACCTGCTCTTTGGCCAGATTGGACTTTATCGCCATTAAAGGCAAAATATGCTGTAATTGCCGAAATTGTGGCCAATTTATTAGAAAATGCGTTTAAATATGCTCAAAAAGACGCTGAAATTGGACTCGCAATTACGAGTAATGGACTTTGTATATTTGATGATGGTAAAAAAATAACCAAAAATGAAAACGAGAAAATTTTTGAAAAAGGTTTTCGAGGAGCTGCCGCTAAGAAGAAGGACGGCACGGGTGTGGGACTTTTTTTGGCGAGGAAATTAGCAAAACAAATTGGAGGAGAATTGAGATTGCTGGAAAATAACTCGATTGATAATACTGAGAAATTAAAAAATCTTAAGAAGAAAAATATTTTCTATTTAGAACTTCCTATAAAAGAATTGCATGCATAAATAACATTGCAGTTTCAACTAGTACAACACTTGCACCGCAACCATCTCCATTGAAGCCTCCAATTTTATCCCCTAGAATGTTTGGGATAGAATAGCTAAGAAAAATACCAATCAAAATTAGAATTAAAAATTTAATTAATATGGCTTTCGATGTAATAGAAAATAATTGGTATCCAATGAAAATTAAGAGAAAAATAATGGAAATCAAAGATTCTTTTTTAAATCCATTCCAAAATTTTTTATGATTAATAGATTTTTTCTTATAACTCACATATTTAAACTTTTCTATAAAAAATAAATTCGAAAATCTTCCCCAAAATAAGCATATTGGTAAAACAAAAATTATTAGGTTTTGAATTTTGAGTATGCAAGCTATTTGAATTAAAGTTATAAAAACTAAAGCTTGAACTCCAAAGGAACCAACTTTACTGTCTTTCATGGCTTTTAAACGTTTCTTTTTGCCCGCAAAAATACCATCGAAAGTATCCATTAAACCATCGAGGTGCAGTCCACCAGTAATCAAATATCCTGAAGCCAAACAAATTAATGCAGATGCATAAATTGACCAAGAGTTTGTTCTTAAAAAAAGAAAGATATAACTCTGAATTGTTCCAATGAAAAATCCTAAAGGTGCCGCAAATTGTGCAATATTTTTAAATTCGGGTTTAATCAAAGGTATCTTTGGAAATGTCGTGTAAAAAATCCAAGATCCTGCTAAATTTTTTATAAAATATTTTTTGATAAGAAAAAGTAGATTCAATATTAAATAATAGGGTAGATTAATAAAAAAAGATAAAAAAATTTTTAAAAATATCGTGTTTGAATTTGAAATTACATCGAATTGCAGTAACACAGGGGCAAGAACTGGCATATTTCATACACCAAATGGTCAGGTAAACACACCCAAATTTATGCCTGTGGGTACTTTGGCAACAGTTAAAGGAATTTCATCTAAGCAATTAATCTCTACAGGATCAGAAATGATTCTCTCAAATACCTTTCATCTTCATTTACAACCTGGAGAACAATTAGTTAAAGAATCTGGAGGAATACATAAGTTTATGAATTGGCCCAAGCCTATACTTACCGATTCAGGAGGATATCAAGTTTTTAGTTTGGCCAAATTAAATAATATTTCTGATAAAGGTGTGGAATTTAAAAATCCAAGAGACGGTAGTCATGTATTTTTATCACCTGAAAAAGTAATGCAGATTCAAATGGATCTTGGATCGGATGTTGCAATGGCTTTTGATCATTGTCCTCCGCATACAGCTACCGAAAATGATATTGAGGACTCTTTACAAAGAACTCATTTATGGTTAAAACAATGTGTAAAGTCTCATAAGAAATCCAATCAAGCATTATTTGGTATAGTTCAAGGTGGTAAGTATCCAAAATTAAGAGAACATAGCGCAAAATTTACAAGTTCTTTTGATTTGCCTGGAATTGCGGTGGGAGGTGTAAGTGTTGGTGAGGCAATCGATGAAATACATAGTGTAATAAATTACGTACCAAAATTCTTACCATTAAATAAACCAAGATATTTAATGGGGATTGGCTCTTTAAGAGAAATTTCTTTAGCTGTTGCTAATGGATTCGATATATTTGACTGTGTTTTACCTACAAGACTAGGAAGACATGGGACTGCATTTTTAAATGATGAAAGATTGAATTTGCGAAATGCTAGATTTAAAAATGACTTTTCTCCGATTGACAAAACTTGTAAATGCGAAACCTGTAACTCTTATTCTCGTGCATATTTGCATCATTTAATTAGAAATGACGAAATATTAGGTCTCACTCTTATAAGTTTGCATAATATTGCTCATTTAATGAGATTTACGAAGGCCATTTCTACTGCAATTAAAGATAATTGTTTTACAATTGATTTCGCTCCTTGGAAAACATCCTCCATTGCTCACCATACGTGGTAACGTCTTAACATAATTAATTAATTTTTTAAAAAGGTGCTCATTCTTTTAAATACATTCGCTGAATTACCTGAAGCTTACAAGGCTTTTGCTCCAACTGTTGATGTTCTTCCACTGATCCCTTTATTTTTCTTTTTATTAGTGTTTGTTTGGCAAGCTGCAGTTGGATTTAAATAAAATTATTTGCTTCTAGATAATTTTTAGAAGGGATTTTCAAGTAAAATTGCATCTCCGGAATTTTCTACAGCACTCTCTATAAAGTCAGCTATTTTTAAAGCTCTTGATGCTTGCTCACCATCTACTTCGGGTGTTTCTTTACCTTGAAGACATTTAAGAAAATGTTCCAATTCTGCATAAAGAGGCTCAATGGAAGTTGTGCTTACTTCTTCTACATATCCATCATTCCTATAAACTAATTCTCCATGCTCTGCAGTGTATGATTCATGGGATTTTCGATGAATTTGAAGAGAGTGATTTAAGAAATCAGTTTCTACTAGACCATTTTGGCAGTGAGCACTTAAGCTTCTAATTTTTTTGTGACTCATTTTGCTGGCAATTAAGCTTGCAATAACATTATTTTCAAAAACTAAAGTAGCATTCACATAATCTATTAACCCTTCGCTATTTCTTCCTCCAACCGCTGCTAATTTTTGTATTTTCGAGTTTACAAGCTCTAAAACAAGATCAATGTCATGAATCATTAAATCCATTACTACAGATACATCATTTGCTCTATCAGCATGAGGACTATGTCTTCTTGCTTCTAAAACGACAATTTCTTCATTATTTACTATTTTATTTAATTCTCTAAAGGCAGGATTAAATCTTTCAATATGCCCAACTTGTAACAAACAATTACTTGCATTCGCGGCTTCTATTAAAGATTTCGCTTCTAACTCATTAGCTGCAATTGGTTTTTCAATTAGAACATTGGTTCCTCCCTTAAGACAATCTAGGCCTACTTTTTGATGAAGTAGTGTTGGGACAGCTATACAAATAGCATCAACTTTCGGAATTAGATCCTTATAATCCCTGAACCATTCACATTGAAATTGCTCAATAGCTAATTTACCTCTCTCTTCATTTGGATCTGCAACTCCAATTAGATTCGCATCTTTGAGTAAACTTAGTACTCGAGCATGATGCCATCCCATATTTCCTATACCTATGACTCCAACCTTTACTGGTGGTGAGGTTGGTTGCATAACTTTAAATCCATCTATTAAGTATCATTATCCTCTATAGGAAGCCACATTTAGCTTTTAGGAAGAATAATTTTAACACGATCAATTTTAGGACCTGACATAGATATAACTTCAAATTTAATTTGATTAAAATCTAAAATGTCGCCAATTTTTGGTACCATCTGAAATTTTTCTAGCAGGAATCCAGCAAGGGTATGGTAGTCTGCACCTTCTGGGATAGAGCATCTTAACTTTTTATTGATATCTATAATTTCTGATTTTCCAGCTATTGACCATTTTCTAGAGAAATTATCTAACATTTTCATGTCTGAATAAATTCTACTATTGAGCATTTCCTCTCCAACTATTTCTCCATTTAGATCAGCTGCAGTTATAAGACCCTCCGTCCCCCCGTGCTCATCAACTACTAGTAAGAAAGGATTGTATTCTCTGACTAATGGCAAAATTTCTGCTAAAGAACTTGTTTCTATTATTTTTGTGACTGGCAAAAGGAATGGTTCCAATAAAGTATCGGCTTCCATTTCACCTTTTGATATTGGTTTAGCTAAATAACGCAAATCTAATACACCTAATACATCATCTAGAGACTCGTCGATAACAAAGAAGCGTGCATGTCGAGTTTTGTCTACTTGTTTCATAAGTTCTGAAAAGGTTATATTTTTTGGCAAAGTTACCATTTCAGATCTTGGAATCATTACTTCTTTTACTTGCGTATCTTTTAAAGCAAAAACCCCTTCAAGAATATTTTTCTCATCAGGCTTTAAACCTGTAACATTATCTGTTTCTATAAGAGTTTCCAATTCGCTTGCGGATAAACCCGAATTTAAAGAATCCCATTTGTTATTTAAATGAAATAAACCTAAACAGGCGCTAGCAAAGAATTCGATTATCGTAACTATAGGTTGCATACCTTTTCTTACTGCATCGAATATGGTGGTTAACCTTAATGCAGCAGATTCTGGATTGTTAATTACTAGGGCTTTAGGAATTAGTCCAGATACAAGAGTAACTACTAAAACCACAAATAGAAATAGCAAAAGATCATAAAATCTATTTGGCCATATATTGCTTTTCCAATAATCATTTGCCAAGCTATTGCTAAGCCATCCAATTGCAATCAATGAAATTGTTACTCCAAATTGAGAAGCAATTAAGGAAGATCTAAATCGTTTTTGAATTTTTAAAATTGAAAATGCCCCTTTCTTTTTTTCTTCTATTAGTCTTAAAACTTTGCTTGGTCTGATCAATAAAAAAGAGAGTTCACTTGCTGCGAAAAAAGCTGGTAAAAATAAAATAAATAAAAGTAGAGTTATTTTCATTCAATGACAAATGAATAATGGGGGTGGCGAGGATCGAACTCGCCTTAGCCAAATTATGAGTTTGGTGCATTCACCAGATTGCTACACCCCCAATGGAATTAATGTAATTTTAATTACATTGAATTTCAATATACAATATAAAAATAATATTTCAAAAAACACCTCATTAGGAAGTTTTTGTGAGATATCTTTTTTTTCTTCTAATCTTTAAATATAAATTTATCTTTTACTAATGGGCAATTTTTCAGAAAAGTATGTTTTAAATAAGGCAAAATTGTTAAAACAGTTATTTGAAAAATCTTATAAGAAAGGAAACTTTACTTTATCTTCAGGAAAAAAAAGCAGTCATTACTTGAACTGTAAACCAGTATCATTAAATGGGGAAGGCCTAAACTTAATAAGTGATTTATTTCTAGAATTAAAGGATTCAAGGTCAAAAGCTGTAGCAGGATTGACATTAGGTGCAGATCCTTTAGTAAGTGGATTAATTATCAAAGCAGCTTCGCAAGGCTTAAACCTAAATGGTTTAATAATTCGCAAAGAAATTAAAAAATACGGTACTAAAGCTGGAATTGAAGGTCCTATATTAGAAGCAGGTACCTTGGTAACTGTCTTAGAGGATGTAGTTACAACTGCTGGTTCAGTAATAAAAGCTATAAAAAAGTTAAGAGAAAATAATTATGTTGTTGAGGAAGTTTTGTCTATAGTTGATAGGCAAGAAGGGGGATGTGAAGCGCTTAATGATGAAAATGTTAAATTAAAGAGTCTTTTTACAATCAAAGACTTTCTATAAATTTCTCAAAATGCAAGATATAATAAAAAAGTTTTGGCTTGAAAAATTTGATTGCTTTTCTGTTAGTGGAAAAGATGCCAAGAAATTTTTGAATGGAATAACAACTAGTAATATTCTTAAAGCAGAAAATAAAGTTATCAAAACTTGTTGGTTAACTCCAAATGGAGTTCTAAGGTCATTAATTGAAATTATTTTTTTAGAAAGAAACTTAGAAGTAATTATCTTGGCGGGTAATACCAATGAAATAATTGATTACTTTAATCAAATTATTTTTCCAGCGGACGATGTACTTTTAAGTGAACCTTTCTTGATAAATAGAATTCAGGAAATTGATGAATCTAGTTCATGGAGAACTTACCGGCCTATTTTCTTCAAAACAGAAGATAAAGAATTTGAAATATATAAAAATAAACTAAATTTACTAAATCCAAATGATTTAAAACTTTGGAAGATTAATCAGGCAATACCCTCATTAGAAATGGAAATAGACGGAAAAAATAATCCTCTTGAACTTGGATTACAAGATCTTGTAGATTTTAGTAAAGGTTGTTATTTAGGACAAGAAACAATGTCAAAAATAAAAAATGTTTCTTCTTTAAAACAGGAAATAAGAATTTGGAAATCAATTGAATCTAATTTGAATTTAGATGTTGAAGATAAAAATTTATATATAAATTCTGCCAAGGATATTTCTGTAGGCAAAATCACTAGTTTTTTTAAATCAGATTCTCAAATAAAAGGTTTAGCAATGATAAAAAGAAAATATTTAGAGGAAGGAAGTTATTTTTTTTCAGAAATCTTTGGAAAAATTGTTATTAATAAATCTGTAGGATCAATTTTTCTTTAATTAATTTTTGATTAAATATTCTGCTATTTGCAGAGTTGCAAAACAATCATCTTTGTTATATTGGATGATTTTTTTTAAAAATATTTTATTTTCTGTAATTTGATATTGAAGCCACCAATAAAGGGCTTTCGAGCCACTTGCATTTTTCTGCATCCATTCAAATCCAAGCCAATTAGCAACAGTTTTTAAGCCATAGTTTTTTATTGGTAATATCCAAGACTTTCTTATTAAGGTATGTAAGTCTATAAATCTTGAGGCAAGTGAATCAATTTCTTCAAAACTAAAATTTAGGTTTTTAGCAATATTAATTATTGCTATCTTTTCAGTCTCTCCGTAATGTAAAACTGGCCATTCATTCTGTGAAAAAAGTATTTCAATAATTTTCCTGTAAGATTCTCCTTTATTGTTTTTGAGATTCAAAATAGGTTTATAAAAAAGATCTTCTTTTTTTGTAAACAAATTATTTATTTTTAAAAAACCATATAAAAAGTCATGCTTATCATCTGGACTTGACTCAATATCAAATATATAAAATCCCGAAGATGTTTTTTCTAGTAGATTATTAGTATCATTTTTATTGAAAATGCGATATGGTTCTCCAGAAATATAAGCTTTTGCTTGCTTTATAAATAAGGAAGCTTTTTCATACTTTTGATCGTTGAATTTAGATAATTTCTCTCCAAGTTGTTTTTCGCTAGAAGAAGCTAATTTTTGGGTATCAGATATTCCATTTGTTGTAAGTAATGATGCGGTTTTGGATCCTATCCCATCTATATCTGTTAGATATCCATTCTCTTTTGCTTCTTTGTCACAAAATTTTTGCCATGAACAAATAGTACATTTTTTTCTATCTTGAGTTATTTCTGGCATTAATCCCTCCAAGCATTTATTCAAACTTAATAAAACATTCAAAACTTTGTTTCTTAATTTTTTATTTAAATAAATTTCTTCAACATTAACTTTTTTATCAAAACTTGAAATTACTAATCCTTTCTCAACTTTAGATTTTTGAAAAGATTCCAACAGCATAGAACTAAATGCTAAGTCGAATAAATGTTCTTTAGTGGTTTTGTGGCCTAACTTATAAACAGCAGGTAAATATTTGTATGATCCCCATTTACTTTTACCTTGAGCCTTTACAAGTAATTGTGGACGTATCTCTGCGTTAATATTTTGGAAAAGATTCTCTTTAATTTTTAATCCAATTACCCCTTGATAACCATTTTCACAGGCTTTTAATCCTGTATAAATTTCACTATTACAAAATTCAGAGAAAATTTGAAACTGATTAATTTTATCTATAGCTTTATGGGGGGACCAAACTTCATAGGATTTTTTACCCTTAAAATCTAGCCATGCTTTTCTTTTGCATCTTGTGAAACTTTTTAAAAGAAGAGAATTCAAATTATTTTTTAAGGGCGGTTTTAAAATTTACTCATATAAATTAGTATAGATAATTAGAAGAAATCAAGGAAATTTTAAATTTGAAAGCTGATAAATCGGATAAAATAAAATTTGGAACTGATGGGTGGAGAGGAATTATTGGATTTGATTTTAATTTATCCAATCTTTCAAGAGTTGTAGTCGCTGCATGCCAGGAATTGCATTATCAATACTATAGGGAAGTTAATTCAAAGAAAATTATTATTGGATATGATCGTAGATTTATGGCTTTTGAATTCGCCAAGCAAATAGTGCCTTTTGTAAGAGGATGTGGTTTCGAACCGATCTTATCTGATAGCTTTGTTACAACACCCTCTTGTAGTTTCTATGCCAAAGAAGTAGGCTGTCTTGGAGCCTTAGTAATTACAGCAAGTCATAATCCATATAATTGGCTAGGTCTGAAAATAAAGAGCTTTAATGGATGTTCTGTTGACGAATCTTTTACAAGTGAAGTTGAAAAAAGATTAATGCTTGGAAATTCAATTGAAAAAATAGATGGTGTAGATCAATTGGTAGATATTAAGAAATTTCATTTAGACAGAATTAAATCTCTTTTTGATATTGACTTTATTTCCAATAGATTGAAAAAAATGAAATTGAGAATTTTTGTAGATTCTATGCATGGTTCAGCTGCAAATTGTATGACTGATATTTTTGCCTCTAGTGATTCAGAAGTTATTTCAGAAATTAGAAAAGATAGTGATCCTTTCTTTGGCGGCAAACCTCCTGAACCTCTTTTAAATTATGCAGATGATCTAAATCAAACACTAATCAAAAATTCAACAAATGAAGTGAAAACACTAGGAATTATATTTGATGGAGATGGTGACAGAATTGCAGCAATTGATGAAAAAGGAAGATACTCTAGTACACAAGATTTACTGCCATACTTTATTCACTATTTGGGCGAAATTAAAAATAATTCTTATCCAGTTTTAAAGACTGTTAGTGGTTCAGATATTATTAAAAATATTTCAGAAAGTCAAAAAAGAGATGTTTTTGAACTCCCAGTTGGCTTCAAATATATTGCTGAAAAAATGATCAAAGAGAAAATATTTATTGGTGGAGAGGAATCGGGAGGGGTTGGTTTTGGTGACTTTATGCCTGAAAGAGATGCTCTTTATGCAGCAATGGTTTTATTAAATGGGATTGCTGAAAAATCTCAATATTTATTCGAAACCTTAGATGAAATACAAAAAGAGTTTGGGCCTAGTTTCTATAAAAGAATTGATATTAAATTTCCAAATCAGTCAGAAAAAAAATCTGTAGAAGAATTTATAATACAAAATATTCCTGAGAATATTAATAATCACAAGTTAAAAAGTATCTCAAAGATTGATGGAATAAAGTTGAGAATTGATAAAAATTTTTGGCTTCTTTTTAGGTTTTCAGGAACGGAACCTCTTTTAAGATTATATTGTGAAGCACCAAAAGAATCTTATTTAGATGAGTTATTAGAATGGGGGCAAGTATTTATAAATTTGGCAGGAAAATAAGGATGAAAAGTTTATATTTAGCGAGTAAGAATAAAGGTAAAATTAAAGAATATAAGAAATTGCTTGCTGGAGTTAATTGTAAATTATTACTCCAGCCAGAATCATTAGAAGTTGAAGAGGATGGACTGACATTTAGAGATAATGCAATTAAAAAAGCGAGTGAAGTTTCGAAGAAAACAAATAATTTTTCAATAGCAGATGATTCAGGAATTTGTATTGAAGCACTAGATGGTAAGCCTGGTATTTACTCATCTAGATATGCAGAAAATGATCAGAAGAGAATTGAACGAGTTTTAAAAGAACTTGATGGAGTTCAAAATAGAAGTGCTTTCTTTATTGCCAATATTTGTGTTTGTTCCCCAGATGGTGAAGTGATTATTGAATCTGAGGCCAAATGCCATGGCAATATTATTTTAAACCCGAGAGGAAAAGGTGGTTTTGGGTATGACCCAATTTTTGAGGAGAGTTCTACCAGATTAACTTTCGCAGAAATGAATAATGATATTAAAGACTCTTGTAGTCATAGAGGTAAAGCATTAAAAAAAATGATTCCAGATTTAATTGAAATCTTTTCTTAAATTCAATTAATCCAAGATCCATGAAGGCCATGAGGAATTGAAATGGGTAATTCATAAACAGCTAATTCTTTTAAGTCTTTTGCGTCTAATATTACTAAATCGCTTCCTCTTCTTTCTCCATTCCACAGAAGTATAAATAAAAATCCCTCATCTTCTTTTGAAGATTTTTCTGATGGAACCATAATTGGTTCACTTACGAATCCACTTGGACCTGCTGACCAAGAAATCTCTTCCTTAGAAGTTAAATTTATTTTTTTTATTGCTTGAAGTGGAGCGTTCCCCAGCTTTTGAGATGTGCTTGCCATCCAACTAAAAGTTGCTTTTAATCCTAAGTTTTTAGGATTAACAACAGCAAATTCACAGCATTGTTCACTTAAAGTTTCAAGTTCACTAGTTTTTCCCTTTAGATCGATAATTGATCTTTTCAGTTTTCCTTCTGGATATTTATCAAAGTCAATATCCCTAAAATTCTCATCTGGACCAACTGATGGGAAATCATCATAAAAAATACTATCTAATACGATTTTGGAATCTTTTTCAAATGCATTTACATGATGAAAAACGAATCCTTCTGGAGCATCTATTGTTAACGGTGGCTGACCTCTAAATAATCCACTTTCTCTGGGGATGATAAAAAACTTTGCCTTTTTGTTGGGGTTTGACTTTAGACATTGTGCTGCACCTCTTTGACCCATTACGAATGGGAGAGGATTGAAATCAATGGCATTCTGTAGAAATATTGCCCAATTAGTTGTAATTGCGAAATCATGAAGGAATGCAAAACCATTAAAGGTATCTTTTCTGTCAAAGATGAGCTCTCCAGAATTTGTACCAGCATTATTAAATTCCATTAATCTGATGGTACTTTTTGGCCCCGTTTGCACTCCAAAAGTGACTAGAAGTTCAGAAGATGCATTTGAGTTGAGGTCTGTTTTGGGATGAGCGCTGAATGCTTCGTTAGGCTTGAGCACCCCTTTTAATGTTGTTAAACCAATAGTGTCAAGACTATCAGGATCCATTGCATGTGGCCCGGCTGCTTCCCATAATGCGAGAATTTCATCTCCTAATTTAATGACATGAGTATTAGCGATATTCTTGAATTTTAGATCTAATGCATTATTTAAAATTCCTCCATTTTTTTGAGTCCCAAAAACACCTCTATAAATAAATTTATTTATTTTTTCCTCTTCCAAATAGCCTTTAGTTTTAACAAATCTATTTGTTAAGAATGGCTGACCATTTTCGAATTTTATGGATGTTATCATTCCATCACCATCAAATGGATGATGAACCCATTGCCCACCTCTCTCTAGTATTCCTGGTCCATTTCTTAATAATGTTCCATTTAAATTTTTAATATTATTACCTTTGCAAATTATTAGAGGCTCTTTAGTTAACTCTTTTTCTACATTTTTATATGCACTAGACCAATCTTCTTTATTAAAAATTTTAAATTTATCAATTTTTTTATCTTGTAAATTAGTCACAACAAAATAATCTCTATATCTATCTTCGCCAAAAATTAACTGAAATGTGGCTGATTCGAAAAAATTCCTATTTTATTGATTTTCTAACATTCCTTTACTGCTTGGAATTGAATCAGACCTTCTTAGATCTATCTCGGTAGCCATTCGCATTGCTCTTGAAAAAGCTTTAAAGCACGCCTCAACTATATGATGTGAATTGCTACCCCGTATTTGATTAATATGAAGAGTAATACCGCTGTTATTTACAAAAGCAATAAAAAACTCTCTTACTAGTTCAGTATCATAATTCCCTATTCTAGGGGCTTTTAATTGAAGATCATAAGATAGATGGGGTCTGCCAGAGCAGTCTAAAGTGACTTGAACTAATGCTTCATCTAATGGGGCAAAGAAATGTCCAAATCTGCTTATTCCTTTTCTTTCTCCCAAGGCTTTTGAAAATGCTTTGCCTAATGCGATTCCTACATCTTCATTTGTATGATGATCATCAATATGGGTATCTCCAATTGCTTTTATTTTTAAATCGAACAAACCATGACTGGATATTTGATGAAGCATATGATCTAAGAATGGTATCCCGGTATCAATCTCGGAAATCCCATTTCCATCTAAATTTATAAATACAGAAATATCTGTTTCATTCGTTTTTCTTTTTATTTCAAATTGCCTTAGAGATGACATTTTTATGCAAAAAAACTTAGTTTACATTCCATTAATGCAGTAACCCGCATCAACATAAATTGTTTGGCCTGAAATGCCGCTAGAGAGATCACTCAATAAAAAAGCAGCAGTATTACCTACTTCTTTTTGAGTGACTGTTCTGCGTAAAGGAGCCTTTTCTTCAACATTGTGAATCATATCTAAAATGCCACCTATAGCAGAACTCGCAAGTGTTCTTATAGGCCCAGCACTTATTGCGTTAACTCTGACTTGTTTTTCGGGACCAAGTTCTGCAGAAAGATATCTTACTGAAGCTTCTAAAGCTGCTTTAGCAACCCCCATCACGTTATAGTTAGGAATCGCCCTTTCTGATCCTAAATAAGTTAATGAGACAACTCCAGCACCATCACTAAAAAGTGGTTTTGCTGCTTTACATAAAGGCGCTAATGAATATGCACTTATATTAAGAGCCCTATCAAAGCCCTCTGAAGTGGTGGCACTATAATCTCCAATCAATTCATCGCGTCCTGCAAATGCTAAGCAGTGAACTAATCCGTCAATTTGCCCCCACTTGTCCTTTATATTTTTAAAGATTTCTTCAATTTGAGCTGGATTTTGAACATCTAGAGGCAAAAATAACGATGGGTTTAAAGGTTCAGTTAGTTCTCTAACTTTAGATTCGAATCTTCCCTTATCATCAGGCAAATATGTGATTCCAAGTTCTGCGCCAGCTTTTGAAAGTTGTTGAGCGATACCCCATGCTATTGAACGATTGTTGGCAATTCCTGTAACAAGAATTTTTTTGCCATTTAGATTTAGAAGCATTTTGTTTATTATTTCTATTATTCTCCTATATCAAAGTACCTATCTTTACGGATTACTGCAAAATATACAATAATTTTCAAATATCAAAGAATTTTTAATTGAACATGGTCAGAACAAATTCTATGGTTTTGGAATTAGGTTTTCTACTACCTAATTTTCAAATGTTAAATGCTAATTCTTCAAAAAATGAATATTTTAATTCTCATAATCTAGATAATCGGCATTTACTTTTAATGTTTATTTGTGCCCATTGCCCATTTGTTAAATATATTGAGAATCAAATTTTCACCTTAAGTAAAGAAATTGAAAAAACAGTTCAAACAGTTGCAATTTCTAGTAATGATATTATCACTCATCCTTCAGATTCTCCCAAAAATTTGAGATTACAAGCACAATCACGGGGATGGAGTTTTCCTTATCTATATGATGAAAATCAAAATTTTGCTAAGGAATTAAAAGCGGCTTGCACCCCAGATTTTTATCTTTTTTCAAATGAAGGAGAGGGTAATTTTTTATTGTTTTATCATGGCCAATTAGACGATAGTAGACCAGGTAATAATATCCCTGCATCTGGAAAAGATTTACGCTCTGCCGTAAAAGATTTAAATCAAGATAATCCTTATCCTTCAAATCAAATGCCTTCTTTAGGTTGCAATATTAAATGGACTCCTGGTAAAGAACCAAGTTGGTTTAAATAAATTAAAAAATTATTTTACCCATAGAAATATGGTTTAGGGTTAATATAATCACTATGCAGATACCTCCATTTACTCTAAATAGGCAGTACCAAGAAATTGGCTCAGAAATTGAGAGTGAGGTTTCTAAAGTTTTAAAAGGGGGCCAGTATATTGGGGGACAAGAAATTGCCAAATTTGAGGAGAGTTTTTCTAATCTGATTGGAGTTGAAAATACTATTGGATGTAATAGTGGAACTGATGCATTAGTATTAGCTTTGAGAGCATTAGATATTGGTGTGGGTGATGAAGTTATTACCTCATCTTTTAGCTTTTTTGCGACTGCAGAGGCTATAAGTGCAGTTGGTGCTAATCCCATTTTGGTAGATATAGATCCAGAAACTTATCTCATTAATACTGAACTAATAGAACAAGAAATAAATTCTAATACCAAGGCAATTATGCCAGTTCATCTATTTGGGAATGCAGTTAATATGTCCTTAATAAAATCTTTGGCCAACAAATATGACTTAAAAGTAATCGAAGATTGTGCTCAGGCAACATGCACAATGTGGGAAAATTACAAGGTTGGGAGTATCGGTGATATAGGTTGTTTTAGCTTTTTCCCTACTAAAAATTTAGGTGCTGCTGGAGATGGTGGAGCAGTAACAACTTCAGATCAGAAGATTGCCAAAAAAATTAGAGAACTGGCTGTTCATGGCAGCCCAATAAGATATCACCATACTCAAATTGGATATAACAGCAGACTTGATACCATTCAAGCTGCCATATTAAACATAAAAATTAAATATATTTCTAAGTGGATTAAGAATCGCCAAAAAATTGCTAATAATTACCTTGATTTATTAGAAGAAAATCCATTTATTAGTTTTCCAAAAATTAGCTCTGATTCAATTTTCCATTCTTGGAATCAATTTGTAATCAAATTAAGAAACGATAAATATTTGTTAAATGATGATTTTTCAAATTTATTTGATACTGATTACAAAAAATACTACTCCTTAAGGAATTTAGTAAAACAACAACTTTTTGAAAAAGGTATTAATTCAATTATTTATTATCCAATTCCGATACACGCACAAAAAGCTTACAAAAATAAAAATTTTTCCAGAACAAAACTCATAAATACAGAGAGAATTTGTACAGAAGTTCTTAGTCTTCCAATGTTTCCTGAAATTACTTATGAAGAGCAAGTTTTTGTAGCAGAAAGTTTGAATAAAGTTTTAAAGAATTGTATTGAGCAAATTCAAATTTCAGCATAAAGTGATTTAAATAATCTTTGTTGTATCTTGTGATTGACAATAGGGCTTGAATAATTATTTTTTTCTAAATTAGATATCTCCCCATTTAATAATTCTGAATTTGACACTTTAGATAATTCAGGAATCCAATATTTTATATATTCGCAAATAGGATCAAATTTTTTTGCTTGGGTATATGGATTAAAAATTCTAAGTGGTTTTGGATCCATACCGCTACTGGCGCTCCACTGCCATCCCCCATTATTTGCAGCTAAGTCTCCATCAACCAACGTCTCCATAAATTTTTTCTCGCCCATTTGCCAATTGCATATAAGATCTTTTACCAGAAATGAAGCGACTATCATCCTACATCTGTTATGCATCCAGCCAGTACTATTTAGTTGACGCATCGCAGCATCAACTATAGGAACTCCCGTCTCTCCGTTGGTCCAATGTTGAAACCATTTATTATTGTTTTGCCATGGAAAGTGATCCCATTTTTTTCTATATGGACCTTTCTCTAGCTGTGGGAAATGGAATAAACAATGTTGATAAAATTCACGCCAAACAAGTTCTTTTTGCCAAGTTTCAATTGATAGGTAATTTTCTTGATTTGCAAAATCTGAATTTAAATTTAATGTGGCGTTCCAAACTTTTCTAATGCTGATTGTGCCGAATCTGAGAGATGCACTTAGAAATGATGTTCCATTGTGGGAAGGGAAATCTCTTGCAGAACTATAAGAAAATAATTTTTTTTCATTAATGAAGTTTTCTAATAATGTTTCTGCAGCATTCTCTCCAGGTCTACATGGACAAATATTCGAACCAGTAAATTTGATATTTTTGATAAATTTCTCTAGAACCGAATCAGATGAATTTATTGTCTTATCCTTGAGTTTATTATCTATATCTTTAAACTGGAAATCAACTTTATCTTGTTCATATGAACCTAATAAATTCATTTTTGATTTAAGATTTTTATAAAAAGGTCCATAAACTGAATAAGGATTATTATTCCCTGAAAATATTTTTAAAGGTTCTACTAATATGTGATCCCAAGTTTCAATAACTTGAACATTTTGTTCTTTTAAATTTTTTGTTATTTGTAAATCTCGATTAATCTCATAAGGTTCAATTGATCTATTCCAAAAAACAAATTTAGCATCTATTTTTTTTGCTAGTTGAGGAATTATTAATACCGGATCTCCTCCTGCAATAACTAATCTACTACCCATTTTTTTCCAATTATTTCCTAATTCTTGTAGTGAATTTCCTAGAAACCAAGCTCTTGAACTTGCATTGAAATCATGTGAGTAATTATTATCAAATATATAAGTTGAAGTGATTGCATTTGACAATGAAAATGCTTTGATTAGAGCTTGATTATCAAATATTCTTAAATCCTTTCTATGCCAAAAAAGTATTCTAGGTTTATTCATGATTTATCTAAAAATTGTTTAGCTCTAAACCAAGCCGTCACGGTTTTTGCGTCAAGAATTTCATCTCCACTAGAAATAAGATTATCTAGTTCGTCTGGATCTAAAATTAATACTTCTATATCTTCATCTAAATCTCCTTTAACCTCGGAATTGAGTTTGTTTAAATCACGGGCCAAAAATAAATAAATTTCTTCATCTGCATATCCAGGAGCAGGGACAAGAGTTCCTAGTTCATCCCATTTGTTTGCACTGAATCCAGCCTCTTCTTGTATTTCTCTTTGAATTGAATTAATAGGTGTTTCACCTATTTCTAATGTACCTGCTGGGAATTCTAATAAATACCTTGCAACAGCAAATCTATATTGCCGAAGAATGATAACTTTATTGTCTTTTGTAATAGGTACGGCTAATGCTGCCCCAGGATGCTTGATGTATCCATATTCAGATTCATGTCCATTTGGAAGCTCAATTCTATTTATTTCGAAACTAAATTTTTTTGACTTTAACTCAGATATTTTTTCTTTAAAAATAGATCTTCTTATAAGGTTTTTATTGCCCATAATTTTTAAATAAAAATAGCCTAACAGTTATTTTTTGGTTTTGTAAAACATTTATATAGACCATTTTGGGGCATCAAACTTTGTGATTTTTTGGCTTCTACTTAAGATTTCAGATAGTGGCGTAATAACAAAATTCCGATTCATGAATCTAGGGTGAGGTAATGTTAATTCCACGTCAACCGTATGAAAATTTTCCCACCAAAGAATATCTAAATCGAGACATCTTGATAGCCATTTCTTGCCCTTTGGCGTCTCTTCTCGTCCGAAAAGTCTCTCTAACTTTTTTAGCTCTTTTAGAAGTGATTTAGCTTTTTTATTTGATGGTTTAGGAAAAGAATCACTTTTTACAAGTAATAAAGTATTTAAATAATTTGGCTGCTCATTTTCAACACCATGGGGTAATGTCTCATAAATTGAAGACCAAAAAAAGTTTGCATAAAATTTGCTTTTCTCTTCTTTTTTTTTGTTGGAACTATCTCCCCACTCATTTATTATTTGTTCTATTTTTGGTTTGCAAAGTAATAGTGACTCAAGAGGGCTTCCGAATTTACTATCAATATTTGCTCCCAGGGATATACATAGTCCATTTTTGATATTAAGATTTGATAATTCCACTACAAAAAACAAAGTTATTGGATAAATTCTATATCAGGCATTTTTAAAGTGATTTTGAACTCCGAGTTAAAAGAAAAAGGAGAAATAAAAGATTTAATGAATTCGAAGGATTCTTTTAGAGCTTTCCCTTTGGCGGCAATTACAGGTCATAGCTTATTGAAATTATCTTTGCTTTTGGCAGCAGTTGATCCAAGTTTAGGAGGAGTGATTATCGCTGGCGGGAGAGGTACTGGCAAGTCAGTATTAGCAAGGGGTTTGCACACTTTACTCCCTCCTATAGAGGTATTAGATAATGAATCAATACTGGAAACACTATCTAAGAAAAATAGTAATACTTCACTAAGACCTATTGGTAGGAACCTAGATCCAGATAAACCAGAGGAATGGGATATTAGTACTAATAAATTGTTAGAGGAGGCAATTGGAAGTAATTATTTGAATCAAATTGATGAAATTCCAAAAAAAGTAAAAGAGGCACCATTTATTCAAGTTCCTATTGGTATAACTGAAGATAGACTTGTTGGATCAATTGATGTCGCTGCCTCATTAAGTACGGGAGAACAAGTGTTTCAGCCAGGAATTTTGGCAGAGGCTCATAGAGGTGTCCTTTATGTAGATGATATAAATTTATTGGATGATGGTATTGTAAATTTAATTCTTGAAGCTACGGGAAGAGAGAAAAATAATATTGAGAGAGATGGTTTAAGCCTATCTCATCCTTGTAAGTCACTATTAATAGCAACTTATAATCCTGAAGAGGGTGCTTTAAGGGATCATGTTTTAGATCGTTTTGCAATTGTGCTTTCTGCAGATCAATCTATTGATAATGCTCAAAGAGTTGAGATTACAAAATCTGTTTTATTACACGCAGAAAATAATATAAAATTTTCAGAAAAATGGTCTGAAGAATCTGATAATTTATCCACTCAATTAATTTTGGCAAGGCAATGGTTAAAGGATGTCAAGATAACAAAAGAGCAAATAACCTATCTAGTTAACGAAGCTCTTAGAGGAGGAGTAGAGGGGCACAGGTCAGAATTATTTGCAGTAAAAGTAGCAAAGGCAAATGCAGCTCTTAGAGGAGATGAGAATGTAAATCCTGAGGATCTAAAAGTCGCAGTAAGATTAGTTATCCTTCCACGAGCAATGCAAATCCCACCTGAAGACGATGATGATATTCAACCACCCCCTCCAGAGGACCAGAGTCCACCACCACCTCCTCAATCAAACAATGATGAGTCTGAACCTGAGGCTAATGAAAATGATGATCATCAAGAGCAAGAACAAGAAGAAGATAATTCTAACGGGGAAGAAGAATCTACTCCCGAAATACCGGAGGAATTTATATTAGATCCTGAGGCATGTATGGTTGATCCGGATTTATTACTTTTTTCATCTGCCAAAGCTAAAGCAGGTAATAGTGGAAGTAGATCAGTGATATTTAGTGATAGTAGAGGAAGATATGTAAAACCTATTATTCCTAGAGGTAAAGTGAAAAGAATTGCAGTAGACGCAACTCTTCGAGCTGCCGCTCCTTATCAAAAATCAAGAAGATTAAGGAACCCTAATAAATCAATAATTATTGAAGAAAATGATTTTAGGGCAAAACTTCTTCAAAAAAAGGCTGGCGCTTTAGTTATCTTTTTGGTTGATGCAAGTGGCTCCATGGCTTTAAATAGGATGCAAAGTGCTAAAGGTGCAGTGATAAGACTTTTAACAGAAGCATATGAGAATAGAGATGAAGTTGCGCTTATTCCTTTTAGAGGTAATCAAGCAGAGGTCCTTTTGCCTCCAACAAGATCAATAACTGCTGCAAAAAGAAGGTTAGAAACAATGCCTTGTGGTGGAGGATCCCCTTTGGCACATGGACTAACACAATCAGCAAAAGTTGCAAAAAATGCTCTTTCAACAGGAGATATAGGTCAAGTTATAGTTGTAGGAATTACTGATGGAAGAGGAAATGTGCCATTAGGATTATCTTTAGGACAAAATGAGGTTGAAGAAAAAGATAATGAAAATGCTAATTTAAAACAAGAGGTTCTTGATATAGCTGCAAAATATCCCATGCTTGGGATAAAACTCTTGATAATAGATACAGAGAGAAAATTTATTGCAAGTGGATTTGGTAAAGAATTAGCAGAGGCAGCTCAAGGTAAATATGTTCAACTGCCAAAAGCTACAGATAAAGCAATTGCTGCTATGGCTTTAAATGCTATAAATGAATTCTAAATATTTCTTATGGATAAACTTCGTTTAGGAATTTTGAAAGTCCAATAGTTAAGTCTCTGATAGATTTAGTTAATTCTTTATCTTGTGTTAATTTTTCAAAATCATCACTCATATCATCTATTTTGCTTGAGATAGACCTTGCAGCATTTATTGTCAATTTAATGTCATTAAGAGTTTCTTTGTCATTGATAGTAGACAAAATATTATTTAAATGATTAGCGGCAATTGTTATTTCTTTTATTAGAGGTTCAACCCTTTCTATTTCTTTTTTAGATAAATAAATTAATTCATCAAGATTTTCTTGTGTTCTGTCAAATTGATCAACTGAGTTTACCAAGTTCTCTATTAAGTTTTCTTGATTTGATTCTTTTAAAAGTTGGCTTATTCTATTTGTTATGTTCGACAAGCTTGATAGTTGTTTACCTGTTATGGTATCTCCTTGACAAATAATTAATTTTGTATCGCAATTATCGGATGTGGGTTTTTCAATGTTTTTTGGAAGTGTTTTTTCACTAGTTTCTATAGCGACCTGGACATCCCCTCCGAGGAAAGAATTAGTTACGACCCTTGCAAAGGCTGGTCTAGGAAGAATAATTTCTGGACTGTTTAATACTATTTTTGCTTTTATTGATTCATTGGTAAATAAAATATCTTCGATTGATCCTACTAAAATTCCCCTATATGAAACAGGAGATTTTTTAGATAAACCGCTGGCATTATTGAACTCGGCAAATAAGTGCCAATTTTTTGAGGATAATCTTACTCCTCTTAGCCAAAAAGAAAAAAATGTGAATATTAAAATTCCTCCTAATAAGGAAAATCCAACTATTGAATCTCGTAAGCTTCTACGCATAATTGCTAAATGTCTTTGGGTTGCATTGGACCATCAAGTTTCCCATGTCTAAATTGAAATACATAGGGATCATTACTCTCTTTAAATTCATTAATAGAACCTGCCCATCTAAATTTGCCTCCATAAAGCATTAAAACTTTATCTGAAGTCCTCTCTATAGTACTAAGAACATGACTTACCACAATAGATGATCCGTTTGCTGTATTGTTTGTCTTATTAATTAAATCTTCAATTCTTGATGAGGCAATTGGATCAAGACCTGCAGTTGGTTCATCAAAAAGTAATAGAGGTTTACTATCTGAATTAAGAGTTTGATCAGTAATTAAAGCTCTAGCAAAACTTACTCTTTTTTGCATGCCTCCACTTAATTCATTTGGTAGTTTGTTCTCAACATTGAATAATCCTACCTGAGCTAAACATTCACTTACAATTTCATGGATAAGTTTTTTAGATAGTTTTTTATTCCTTTTAAGGAGAAAACCTACATTTTCTTCAATTGTTAAAGATCCTAATAATGCTGGGTTCTGAAAAACGAGTCTTACATCAGGAGGATTATTTTGGTCTAGTCTCAAATATGTTTGTTTTTGACCGAATATTTTTAATTCTCCTTTAGTAGGTAAAATCAGACCTGCCAATATTTTTAATATAGTTGATTTTCCTGAACCTGAGGGGCCAACTATAGCTAATTTCTCTCCTTGATTTAGTTCAAAATTAAGATTATTAAGCACATTAACTTTCCCCCAGCTTATTGAGAGGTCTTTTGTTTCAACAGCGTGCTTTGTTTTTTTCAAAACCTAGATAAAGAAAAATTCTTCTTCATCTATAATATTGCCTATTTTTAGAAATAAAAAAAGGATGTATGAATTTGATTTATAATCAATTTAAATAATTTTTAATTTGAAGATAATAATTAAAGAGGTTTTTAATGAATAAGCGCAAAAAAAGAGTTAGAAGATTGTACAAATACCATAAAAAGTATAACTTTCATCTATTGAATAAAATTTCAAGAATTTTGAGTTGGCTTTTGCCAGGACTGGTAATAAAAAGATGGATGCTTACATCTGCAATAGGATTTCTAACTTTATTATTGGGTCTGTCAATTTGGACAAATTTAAGCCCCCTTTATTGGTTTACTGAAATATTTTTTGGTTTATTGTCAGGCTTAACTAAAATCTTACCTGTTACAATATTGGGTCCATTAATTTCTGTCATTGGGATTATATTAATATGGATTGGACAAAATAGAAGTATTAATTCTATTCAAAAAGCGCTTGTCCCTGAAAAAAATACATTTTTAGTTGATGCATTAAGAGTTAAAAGTAAATTAAATAGAGGACCTAATATTGTTGCGATTGGCGGAGGTACAGGTTTATCTACTTTGTTAAAAGGATTAAAAAATTACAGCAGCAATATAACAGCAATTGTAACTGTATCCGATGATGGTGGAAGTAGTGGAATTCTTAGAAAACAATTAGGTGTGCAACCTCCAGGAGATATTAGAAATTGTTTGGCAGCCTTATCAAATGAAGAACCTATTTTAACTAGATTATTTCAGTACAGATTTTCAGAGGGAAGTGGTCTCGAGGGACATAGTTTTGGAAATCTATTTTTATCAGCTTTAACAACAATCACAGGCAGTTTAGAAAAAGCAGTTCAAGCCTCTAGTAAGGTTTTGGCTGTACAAGGTCAAGTTTTGCCTGCAACTAATATTGATGTTATGTTATGGGCCGAATTAGAGGATGGTGAAAAAATTTTTGGTGAAAGTAACATCAGCAAATCTAAAAAATTAATTTCAAGGATTGGTTATCTACCAGAAAATCCTGCAGCTCTCCCAAGTGCTCTTGAATCAATAAAAGATGCTGATTTGATTGTTCTTGGTCCAGGAAGTCTTTATACTTCTTTGTTACCTAACCTATTAGTGCCAGAGATAGTAGATGCTTTATTGCAAAGTAATGCTCCTAAAATTTACATAAGTAATTTAATGACTCAACCAGGAGAAACAGATGGACTTGATGTTTATCAACATATCAAATCAATAGAAAAACAACTTTCAAATTTTGGAGTTAATACTCGAATTTTTAGCGGAATCTTATCGCAAATCCAATTTGAAAGTTCTCCATTAATAGATTATTACGAAAGTAGAGGGGCGGAACCTGTTGAATGTAATAAAGAAAAATTATTATCTGAGGGTTATTATGTTTTGCAGGCACCCTTATATTCAAAAAGGATAACTCCAACCCTTAGGCATGATCCAAGGAGACTAGCAAGAGCAGTTATGTTTATGTATCGTAAACTAAAGAAATTAAATTAATAAGCATCTTGAAGTTCATAAAAGTCTGGCTGAATATAGTCTTTTCGCAATGGCCAACCTCTCCAATCTTCAGGCATTAAAAGTCTTTTGGGATTTGGATGGTCAACAAAATTTATTCCAAACATGTCATATGTTTCTCTTTCTTGCCAATCACTACCTTTAAAAATTTTATACAAACTAGGGATTGATAAATTCGAATCTCTTTTTAAAAAGACTTTTAATCTAACTTCTTTAATCTTTCCAATTTTTTGCAAGTCATCAACAGTTATAAAATGATAGAAACTTACAAGATTTTTCCCAGGCCCCTCATCATAGCCACCTTGACATTGGAGATAGTTGAAACCGTAATTTTTTAAGGCAGATACTGCTTCATATAATTTGCTTGGTTCCACAGAAATGTTTTCTATACCTAAGTGATCATTTGCTAAAGATTGATTTGGAATTCCATCCTTTGATAAATTTTGACTAACAAATCCACTTGCTTCTAAGGATAAATCAGCAGATTGGGCTATATCGTCTTTTTCCATTAATCTTCTTTAGTATCAAAAATTTCAGTTTTGGTATTTTCGGGAAATTCAGTTACTTTTTCTTTTTTGGAAGGGGGTATTACGTTGGCTGAAGTTTTGTTTAGATATTCACCTGTATTTTCTGAGAAAACGAGATTCATTTCGTGATCAGATGTTATGTATCTGTGAGTTTGTTCTGTTTTTGTGCGCTCTAATATTGATTCATTACCAACTTTTTTTCTTAATTTAATTACAGCATCAAAAATTGCTTCTGGTCTTGGTGGGCATCCTGGGAGGTATAAATCAACTGGTATCAATTTATCAACGCCTCTAACTGCAGTTGTAGAATCTGCACTGAACATTCCCCCTGTAATTGTGCAAGCACCCATAGCGATAACATACTTTGGTTCAGGCATCTGCTCATAAAGTCTTACAAGCGCGGGTGCCATCTTCATCGTTACTGTTCCTGCAACTATTAGTAAATCTGCTTGCCGTGGTGAGCTTCTAGGAACTAATCCAAATCTATCAAAATCAAATCTTGATCCAATTAAGGCAGCAAATTCTATAAAACAACAAGCTGTCCCATAAAGGAGGGGCCATAGACTACTTAACCTGGCCCAATTATGAAGATCGTCTAAACTTGTCAATATAATATTTTCGCTTAAATCTGTAGTAACTTGGGGCGCACCAAGAGGATTACAAGTTCCTTCTCGGATTTCTCTTATTGCTTTTGGGGATAATTGTGGATTCAATGTTTTAACTCCATTCTAAAGCACCTTTTCTCCATGCGTACGCAAGGGCAATAACAAGTATTGCAATGAAGATTAAAGCCTCAATAAAAGCTAATAATCCTAATCTATTGAAGGCAACAGCCCAAGGATAAAGGAATACTGTTTCAACATCAAATATAACGAAAACCAAGGCAAACATGTAATAACGAATATTAAATTGAATCCATGCTCCTCCAATAGGCTCCATTCCAGATTCATATGTAAGTTTTCTTTCCCCTGTTCTGCCTTTTGGGGCAACGATGAGATTAGTAACAAGAGCTAATACTGGAACAGCTGCAGCAATTAGAAGGAAACCTAAAAAGTATTCATAGCCAGTTAATAAAAACATCTTGAAAAATTAATTTTGAATAAAAGTCGCTTAATTAGGCAAAATCTTTTAAAGTTCTTAAAGAATAATAATAAACCGTGAGTGAAAACATTCAACCAGCCTCTGAGGAAAACAAAATAGTTGAAGATTTTGAGAAAGAGAAACTTTCTGAAAATCCCTCAGGAGTAAATGTTGAACAACCTACCTTTAATCTAGAACAAAATAGATTCGAATGTAGAAGTTGTGGATATATTTATGATCCGTCTGAAGGAAATAAAAAATTAAACATACCTAAAAATACTCCTTTTTCAGAGTTGGATGGGAATACCTTCGCTTGTCCTGTTTGTCGAGCCGGTAAAAATTTTTATAAAGATATAGGTCCTAAATCTAAACCTAGTGGTTTTGAAGAAAATTTAGTTTATGGGTTTGGGTTTAATAGTTTGCCTCCTGGACAAAAAAATATATTGATTTTTGGAGGTCTGGCGTTTGCGGCTGCTATGTTCCTTTCTTTGTACTCTTTGCATTAATATATACAAATGAAAAAATTTATTACCAGTATCCCTAATCTTCTTTTATCAGTTCTTCTTTGTTTTGTATTGAGCAGTTGTTCATCTACAGGAGTAAAGTTGAGTGATAGCAGCCCTTGGAAAACTATTCAGTTTGAGGACCAAGCTAATGCGCTAGATGTTGATTTTATAGATGAAAAAAATGGATTTTTAGTAGGTTCTAATAGACTTATTATGGAATCTAATGATGGTGGAGAAACTTGGGAAAAAAGAAATTTAGATTTACCAAGTGAAGAGAACTTTCGTCTCCTAGATATTGATTTTAAAGGTGAAGAGGGATGGTTAATTGGTCAGCCCTCATTAGTTATGCACACACTTGATGCGGGAAAGAATTGGACACGTTTATCTCTAGGTAACAAATTACCTGGCCAACCATTTCTAATAACAACTGTCGATGCTGGTGTTGCAGAATTGGCTACCACTGCAGGGGCTATTTATGAAACATCAGATAGTGGTGAATCATGGAATGCAAAAGTTGTAGATGCATCTGGTTCTGGAGGTGTAAGAGATTTAAGAAGAACTAATAAAGGAGATTATGTCAGTGTAAGTAGTTTAGGTAATTTCTTTTCTACTTTGGAAAAGGATAGTAATGCATGGATAGCTCATCAAAGAGCTAGTAGCAAAAGAGTTCAAAGTATTGGTTTTAATCCAGAAGGAAGTTTATGGATGCTTTCTAGAGGAGCAGAAATTAGATTTAATGAAGATACTAATGACCTAGAAAATTGGTCAAAACCTATTATACCAATTCTTAATGGATACAATTACCTAGACATGGGATGGGATCCAAATGGTGATATATGGGCTGGCGGGGGTAATGGAACTTTAATAGTAAGCAAAGACCAAGGTAAAACTTGGAATAGAGATCCTATTGCTTCTGAATTGCCAACAAACTACATTAAAATAGTTTTTCTTGATAAGGAGGCTTTAGACAAACAAAAAGGATTTGTACTTGGCGAGCGTGGTTATATCCTTAAATGGAATAGCTAACTTTGAATAACTTGAGTTAATAGTAAAAAAAAAATTAATTTTTGAAAGATTTAGCAACTGTCTGTAACCAACCTGTTAATTTCTTCGCGAACTTATGATTTTACACTGTAAGATCATAGGGTAAACATTTGTGATTATGGCCGCAGGTTCAACGGGTGAACGCCCATTCTTTGAAATAATCACCAGTATTAGGTACTGGATTATTCATGCAGTAACATTACCAGCTATCTTTATAGCAGGCTTCTTATTTGTATATACAGGCTTAGCATACGATGCTTTCGGAACTCCTCGTCCAGATAGTTATTTCCAATCATCTGAATCTAAAGCACCTGTTGTAACACAAAGATATGAAGCTAAATCTCAACTAGATTTAAGAACAAAATAAAAATGACTAATTCTCAAGCTCCAATGCAGGCTGCAGAAGTCCGCGTTTATCCTATATTTACTGTCCGTTGGCTAGCAGTTCACGCTCTAGCTATTCCATCAGTATTCTTTTTAGGTTCAATTGCTGCTATGCAATTCGTAGCCCGATAAATTTAACTATCATGCAAGTAAACGAAAATCCTAACAAAGTTCCAGTTGAACTTAATCGTACAAGCCTTTATTTAGGCTTATTATCAGTCTTTGTATTGGGAATTTTATTTTCCAGCTACTTTTTCAATTAAATTAAAATCATGAGTAAATTAAAAGGACCTGATGGAAGAATTCCAGATAGACTTCCCGACGGTAGACCAGCAGTTGCATGGGAAAGAAGATGGACTGAAGGAACCCTTCCTCTATGGCTTGTTGCTACAGCAGGTGGAATTGCAGTTATCTTCGTTTTAGGTATATTTTTCTATGGTTCATACCAAGGGGTTGGAGCTGGAGGCTAACAAACTCTTACGTTGACCTGATGATCACTTATATCAAAAAATCCTAATAAGAATCAGTAAATATCCTTAGTTTCTCTTTTGTAGAGCTAGGGATATTTTCTTTTTGGGTTATTAATCCATCTTTTAATGAAAAATGAGATTTACTTTTTGGTCTTTCTTTTTCAATTAATTTAGCTACTTCAAATATTATTTTATTAGCCACTTCAGTATTTGATCTAAGATTATCCAAAACCATCTCTACAGAAACTTCTTGATGAGTTTGATGCCAGCAATCATAATCAGTAACCATAGATAATGAGGAGTAAGCTATTTCAGCTTCTTTAGCTAATCTTGCTTCTGTGTGGTTCGTCATTCCAATTATTGAACATCCCCAACTTCTATATAAATTAGATTCTGCTCTAGTTGAGAAAGCGGGGCCTTCCATTGCTAAATAGGTACCCCCTCTATGTAATTGTCTACCGCCAGGAATATTTTTTTCTCCGATTTCACTTAATATACGTGATAAATTTGTGCAGAAGGGATCTCCCATAGTTACGTGAGCAACAGCTCCCTCGTTAAAAAAGGTTGCGGGTCTATTTTTTGTCCGGTCTATAAATTGATCTGGGACCACTATATCAAGTGGCCTTATCTGTTCTTGTAATGAACCAACTGCTGATGGAGCAATAATCCATCTTACTCCTATCGATCTTAGTGCCCAAATATTAGCTTTGTAAGGAATTTCAGAAGGATTTAAACTATGTGTTCTGCCATGTCTAGGAATAAATGCTATCTCTAGGTTTCCAAGATTATATACTTTTATTGAATCAGAAGGTTTACCATAGGGAGTATTGATTTCTAATTCTCTTAAGTACTCCATTTGATCCATTGAATAAAATCCACTTCCACCAATCACCCCTAATCTTGATTTTTCAATTGGTAATAAATGTTCTTTATTCATAGTGATGTAAATGACTTTTAATCATCTGGTACTAATTGGAGGAGGACACTCAAATGTTTCTTTATTGAAGAAATGGTTAATGTTTCCGAAATTAATGCCAGAAATTCCTGTTTCAATTATATCTAGAGATTCTCATTTGGTTTATTCGGCGATGTTCCCATCGGTGATTTCAAAATCAATCACTCTAGAAGAGAGTTTAATTGATATAAAATCTTTAGCAAAAAATGCAAAAGTCTCCTTTATAGAAGAAGAAGTAAAGGATATTGATTTCAATTTAAAGAAAATTATCTTAAGTAATGATAGACCTTCAATTAATTATTCTAAGTTGGTACTTAATTATGGAAGTCAAACAATAATTCCAAAAGAATTTGAATCACTAGTTAAAAATCGAAATGCTTTTTCAATTAAACCTTTTTTAATGGCTTATGACTCAATACTAAAAGAGGACATTTTTGATTCATTTAATGAACTTCCATTTGTAATTGTTGGGAGTGGCCTTGCTGCAATTGAGGTATCATATGCTTTGCGAAAAAGATGGGGAGATAGACCTTTAAAACTATTATGTGATTCAAGAAAAATTAATAATAAAATTCTAAAAAGTTTATGGAATTCCAATATTGAATTAGTTGAAAAACTTAATTTTGATTATGGCAAAATTCTTTTATGCACTGGAAATACATCTCCGTTATGGGCAAAAAAAAAATTATTAGATATGGATTCTTATGGCAGAATAATTACAAATCAGAATTTACAGATAAAAAGTTTATCTGGAATCTTTGCTGTCGGTGATTGCGCAGTTGTAGGTTCAGCAAAAAGACCAGCATCGGGAGTTTTTGCAGTAAAAGTTGTAAATAAATTAGTACAAAATCTAAAAAAAGATATAGAAGGGAGATCATTAAAAAAGTGGTTTCCTCAAAAGATTGGATTGCAAATAGTAAATATATTTCCAAGCCATCATCTAAAGGCTTTTGCTATTTATCGCAATTTTGTTTTCGGCCCTTCTTTTATTTTTTGGATTTTAAAGCATAAAATTGATCTCAACTTTATTAAAAAGTTCAGATCAAAAAGGCTAATGATGAAGAGTAGTGAAAAAAATATTTCATTGAATGATTGCAGAGGATGTGCAGCTAAAATTCCTCAGTTAGTTTTGAATAAATCATTAATAAATTCTAATTTAAATTCTTTTGCCTCATCACCTGAAGATGCAGTTGAGGTATATCAAAATGGTCAAGATATTATCTTGCAAAGTGTAGATGGATTTCCTGCTTTAGTAAGTGATCCTTGGCTTAATGCAAAAATTACTACTTTGCATGCATGCTCAGATTTGTGGGCATGCGGAGCAAAACTTTCATCCGCGCAGGCTTTAATTTCATTACCAAAAGTTGAAAGGGAATTTCAGAGTTACCTCTTTTCTCAATCACTTCAAGGTATTAAATCAACAGTTGAGGATCATGGAGGTGAATTACTTGGAGGCCATACTTTCGAGGCAAGAAGTTTAGTAAATAAACCTTATTCATTTGGAATAGATATTTCTTTAACAGTTCAAGGTATTTTAAAAAATGGAACAAAACCATGGCTTAAATCTGGAATGAATATTGGAGATATTCTAATGATGTCTAGACCTCTGGGCGTTGGGATTTACTTTGCCGGTCAAATGCAAAATATTAATATTCTAGGCAGTTCTTCTGAAGTAATTAATAATTTAGTAAAGAGTCAGCAATATTTGATTGATGAAATATATCTTTTTCAAAATCAATTTAAAGAATCATTAGTCAGCGCTGCGACTGACATTACTGGATATGGATTTATTGGACATCTTAAAGAAATGGTTGAATCATCTAATTTATATAGGCAAAGCAATAATCTTGAGCCACTAAAAGTTTTATTAGATTTATTTGCATTTAAAGCTTATCCTGGAGTATTTGATTTAATAAGAAAAGATGTTAAAAGTACTTTCTTTGAATCTAATAAAGAAATTTTTGACAAAATTTATAAAGTAAATAAGCAAAAAAGAATAATTCATTTTTTAAACGAAAATTCATTAGATCAAGAGACTTTTAAAGAGAGAATATCATTACTATTAGATCCTCAAACATGTGGACCCTTGTTGATTAGTTGCAATCGTAAATATGAAAATGTTCTAAAGGATAAATGGTACAAGGTTGGAGAGGTTGTAGAAATGTAATTAATTTCTATTTAATTTGTCAATTTCCAAATATCTTAATCTTTTGATTTCCTTGCCCATCTCCTCCCCTGAGTCCCATCCTTCTTTTTTTAATGTTTCTCCATCTTTTTTTGATTTTATGAATTTGTAAATAAATAACCACTTAAACAATTTACTCCAGTATTTTCCTCCATCACAAATTAATAATTTAACTGTCTCATCATTAAGGTTTCTGTCCTCAATAAATTCTGTCCAACTTGATGGAGAAAAATGATTGAAAGTTTTTTGGTTTGTATTTAATATCTTTTTGATATTTATATAATCTTCTAATATTTTTATCTCACTATTATTTACCAAAAATCTTTGACATGCTTTTTCTAAATTTTCTGAATCTTTTAATAAGTAAAGCATATGATTTCCCTTTAACTTCTTAATCCAATTTAGTCCTCTTAAAAATCTTTTATCGACTTTAATATTTTCATTTAAGATTGAGATAATTCCCCATTTATGAATTATCGAAATTACATTAGTCAAATTATCGTGTTTGCATATTTGAGCTAGTTCCATCCTTATTCTTATGCCGAGTGCAGGAGGGTAAATCATTTGCTGATGAGTTTCTGAACTTTTCCATGGCCACTGTCTAACTGTTTCTTGAGATTGTTTGAGGGAATTATTTGAGATATTGAAATCTAACCTTGAAGCATATTTTGCACATCTAATTAATCTACTTGGATCATCTGAAATACTTTTACTGTGAAGTAGGTTCAATTTCTTGCTTTTTATATCAGAAATTCCTCCATAAGGATCATAGATTTTCCTTGTCGAGACCTCAAATGCTATTGAATTTATCGTGAAATCTCTCCTTTTAAGATCATCCTCAAAAGTACTATTAGTTACTGTGGGATTTAAGCCTGGTGCAGAATAAGTCTCTTTTCTTGCAGAAGCAATATCAATTTTAAAGTCATTAATATTTATTTCTACGGTGTTGTATAAATTAAATTCCTTGATTAAACATATATCTACATTTACAACATTTTTTTTTATAAATTTTGCCAGAGAGATAGAGGAACCTTCAATCACAAGATCTATATCTACAGGTTTAGAAAAAGATTTTTTGTGGAATTTACTAATTAATAAATCTCTTAAATAACCGCCAACAAAAGCTACTTTAATATTGTTATTAGATTCAATGTATTTAGTAATAAGGTTATATAAATTAAATGGAGTTTTGATTAATTCTGTTTGGATGTAATCAGAGATATCGTTCATTAGTTTTAACTTACATAACGAATTGGAGCTAATCTGGGATCTAAAATTTTACTTCCTTTATCACCAAATTTTACTGCTAAAGATATTTTTTCCCCACTCCCAAAAATATGTATGATTTCACCTTTCCCAAATTTTGAGTGAATTAGCTTATCTCCAACTATCCAGCTTTTCCCTTTACGAGGTCCTGAATATAATTTCCTTACTGCATTTATTGGTTTGTTAACGAATTCATTTGGATTTTTTCTATCAACTCTTGTTAAACGCTCAAGATGCCAATCTCTTCTAATTGAAGCACCACCAGTTTGTGGTAATTCGCCATCCATTAAATCTTCAGGTATTTCCGAAAGAAATATTGAAGGAATTGTTGCTTCTCGCATTCCACCCCATAATCTTCTTTCTCTGGCATGACTCAAGAAAACTCTTTCTTTAGCTCTAGTAATACCTACGTAGCATAATCTTCTTTCCTCTTCCAGAAGTGAGGGAGTATCTATTGATCTATGGCTCGGGAAGAGACCTTGTTCTAGTCCAGTGATAAAAACATTTTGAAATTCTAAACCTTTACTATTATGCAGAGTCATGAGAGTTACAGAGTTAGGGTTATTTTTCTTTGTATCATTATCAGTTGTTAAGGCTGCTGTAGAAAGAAATCCCTCTACATCTCCACTTTCTGTTTCTTCTTCATATTGAGTGGCTGCATTAATTAGTTCTTGTAAGTTATTTCTTCTATCTTCAGATTCTTCAGTCCCACTAGAGAGCAAGTCACTTAAATAACCACTTTTTTCTAATATAAGTTGTAATAGTTGAGCGGGACCTGAATTTTCTAGGTAACACAGTAGATCATTCATAATTTCAGTAAATTTATTAATTCCTTTTGATGATCGGCCTATTGTTTCTTCAAGACTTTGCTTATCATTAAGAACCTCCCATAATGGGATATTTAACCTATTAGATAGTTCACTAAGTTTTTGAATAGTAGTCTTACCAATCCCTCTTCTAGGAACATTTATGATTCGTAAAAGACTAACGTTATCTGAAGAATTAACCAGAACTTTCAAATATGCTATTGCATCTTTAATCTCTCTTCTATCATAAAAACGTAATCCTCCAAAAATTGTATAAGGAATGCGCCACCTTACAAGAGATTCTTCTAATACTCTCGACTGAGCTCTGGTTCGATATAAAATTGCAAAATTTTTCCAAATTGGGTTTTGATTATAGTTATTGAGTGATTTTATTTTATTGGTAATTGCTTCTGCCTCGGAAATTTCATCATCACAGCTGAGTAATGTTAAAAGTTCCCCTTTTTCTTTGGTAGCCTTTAAAACTTTGTCAATTCTTTCAGAATTATTTTCAATTAGTGAGTTTGCAGCATCAAGGATATTGGAAGATGACCTATAATTTTCTTCTAATTTAATTAAAGATGATTTTGTATCGTCATTGATTGAAGTTTTAAAATCTTCTTGAAAACCAATTAAAATTCTGAAGTCAGCCGCTCTGAAACTATAAATACTTTGATCAGCATCCCCAACTACAAAAATTGACCGATCTTCCCAATTGAAGAATTTTTTTGGTTCAGTATTTCCAGCCGTAATTAATTTTATAAGTTCATATTGTGTTCTATTTGTATCTTGATATTCGTCAACTAAAATATGTTTAAATCTTTTGTGCCAGTAGTCTCTGACTATATCATTTTGCCTCAACAAGAACACAGGTAAAAGTAGAAGATCATCAAAGTCTAAAGAATTATTTTTTGAGAGCGAAATCCTATATCTCTTGTAGGCTTCTGCAACTGTTTTATCAAAATTATTATCTGCTTTTTCTAAAAGATCATTAGAAGTTAAGCATTGATTTTTAGCATTACTTATTAATCTTTTAATCTTTTTGGGATCATATCTTTTTGGGTCAAGATTCATATCTTGACTGATAATTTCTTTTACTAATGTTTGAGAATCTGTTTCATCATAAATTGAAAATTGTCTTGTCCATTTTAGGCCTTCTGGATCAGTGTATTTTTCAATATCGTATCTCAGAAGTCTTGAAAATAAAGAATGGAAAGTACCGATCCAAAGGTTCTGAAGCCTCTCTTGGTGAACGTTTGTTCTTAATTGATTTTGATCAATTTCTTTGAGAGTTGTCCAAGGCTGACCAAATTGATTAAAAGCTAATTCTTGGGCTAGAAGAACCTCTAATCTTGCTTTCATTTCTTTGGCAGCTTTGTTAGTAAAAGTGACTGCGAGAATGTTATAGGGATCTATAGAGTTACCCTCAATAAGGTTTGCAATTCTGTGAGTAAGAGCCTTAGTTTTTCCGCTACCTGCACCAGCTACAACTAATAGTGGTCCGTAAACATGTTTTACTGCTTGAAGTTGTTGATTGTTTAGGGACTTAAAAAGGAAATTGTTGGTTTGAGGCACTTTTGGAAATGTTTTTCAAAAATCAGACTTTACTATGAGATTCAGATTCCGTTTCTAGATCCTCTAACGTTTTTTTTAAATTGATAAGTTCATTATTGTTATTAATTATTTCTTCAAACTTATTTTGAGGCATCTTTAATTTCATACTTCTGTCTAGAATTTCTTTTTCCAATCTCTTTTTATATGAGGAAATAAGTTTCTTTGATAATTTTAAATCCTGTTGATCCAAAACTTTATAAAAAATGTAGTTTTATATTAGCGAAAAAAAAATTTTTTTTTTGAATTATTTCAACTATCACTTTGGAATGAAGTTATTAATTAAGAAGCGTTGCGTTAAGTTTGAAATTGTATTGTTTTTACTAGCTTTGTATTATTCTTAAGATCGGTCTTTAATTTTTAATAAAGGAATGTCAGTTTCAAAGAATAATCAACTATTGTCAGCCGATAAAAAATTAAATGATTTAAGCAATATAAAAGAATTTATTAATACTGCAAACTCAAGATTAGATGCAATAACCTCAATAACCAATAATTCACATGCAATCGCAGCAGACGCTGTAACAGCAATGATTTGCGAAAATCACGATTCACTTAATTCAAAAATTTCTTTAAATACAACTAACAAGATGTCCGTTTGTTTAAGAGATGGAGAAATAATCCTAAGGATTGTTGCTTATCTTTTAATTTCTAATGACGAATCAGTTTTAGAAAAAAGTTGTTTGATGGATCTTAAAAATACTTATCTTGCTCTTGGGGTACCTTTAAGAAATGCAAGAAGGGTTTTTGAATTAATGCGAGATGCAACTATCTCTGATTTGAATTCAACAGTTAATAATATGCGTGGAAACAAAAGCTTTCTTCCTAAATTAATATCTGAAACAGAGTTTCAATTTGAAAGGATAATTAATCTTTTAAACTAGCTAAATTCCTTATCTCTGAAGTATGGGACGTCTGTATAACTGAGTTATTTTCAAGATTTCTAATGGTAGAAAATCTGGATCTTACATGAGTGGATAAAAAAGAAATTCTTTCTTCGGAAACTGTTGATTTATAAATAGTTTTAATGTGTAAATTATTTTGTTCATCAACAAAATAATTGGATGATGAAATAAAGGATTCTGTATAACCTTTATTTCTTAAAACAATTCCTGATTTTTCATCTTCGGGTAAAAAAATCAGAATAGTTTCATCTCCCTCACGGATATCATTATTGTCCCAATCACTAATAGCTTGCCAGTTTATAGAAATAGCTATGCTCTCTAGGTTTAAACTGAATTTATAATTTTTAAAAATATTAACGACTTTTTTATTTTTTTTGTTGATATGTTTTATATGTATTTTACTAGTTGAGTTTTCAAATTCCTGAAAAGCTAAAGTGTGTGTACTTCTAATAGATTTCCACTCTCCTATACTTTTATCAATGAATTGATTAATTATTTTTAGATTCTTCGTCAAGTTTATCTTCTACAGAATGATTTTCTGCTTTTTGTATCATTCTTACCATTGAATCCACCATTAATCTCTTTGCAGAAGTTACTTTTAATCCAGAAGGAGTAGTTGATATTTGTTCTCCAGGGCGATCATATGAAGTTGGTCTAAATGGAGTCATCTAATGTCTCTAAAAAAATAATCGATTTCTATTCTTGCATGAATCATTATTTATATAGTTATTGTTTGCGAAAATGTCATATCTTTCTTCTTTGATTACAGAATTATCAACTGTTGTGTTACCTAGGCATTTTATTTTTTGCCAATCCTGAAATAGTCGCTAAAGCAAACATTCCTAATAGAGCAATCCCAAGAAATAATCCTGCTCCCTGACTAACTCCAGCTCCTACTGCGACAAGTATAGAGTCACTGATTAGAAGACTTATTATTAATGCAGGAGTAAATATTTTCCAGCGAGTTCCACCAATACCAATTGCGTAGCTTAGAAAATCAAAAAGGCCAGTCATGAGAAGACCTGTCATAAGAAAGAAATTTTCTTCTAGCTGGTTTTGATTAAAACTTTCAATCTTTTTCATTGCTTTCTGGCCGACTAAATTACGTACAGGAACCCGACCATAATTTCTTGCAATAAAGAAAGCAGCTTGGCAAAAAACAATATCAGAAAAGATTATTGTCATGTAACCTTTTTGAAATCCTAGTAATGAACCAGCTAGCAGAGAATAAGCTGAACTTGGAAGAGCGGGCAAAATAATACTTACTCCTCTAAGTATGAATATTCCAAAAGGTGCCCAAATTCCCATACTTTCTATTTTGTTTCTAAGAGGTTCAATCCCATAATTTTGGATTAAGTAAATCAATACGACGAATATTGCTATAAAAAAAACTATTGAGAGAAGTTTTTGTATTTTATTCATTATCTTTCTAATTAACTTATTGGAAGTAAGTTTTGAATTTAATATTTGATTGTATCTATAATAGAAATACTAATCAATAAAAAATTTTACAAATTTTTAATCTTATATTTAGTCTAGATAAAAGATTTTTGTATTTGACAAGTATTCATGGTTGATTCTAAGAATAAAGTTAGTTCAATATTTATTAGAAATAGCATTGGTTTAGTTCTGTCAATAATCGTTCCAATTTGTATTTTTATAAAACAAGCAAATGCTTTTCCTCATGAATGGGTGGGAGTCCCTAAAAGTGAATATGGAGAACAGTTGTGGGATAGACAAAGTATTAAAAGGAATGAGGATGGTTCTGTGAGAGTATTGAGTAAATATATTCCCAAAACAAAAAGTGAAATCACTAAAGATATTCTCTATACAATGGATATAAATTGTTTTGAAAAATCATTTAGAGATGTTGATGTCTCTATAGATGAAGTGAATAGTAATTTTAATGATTTAGCTGATTGGCAAGATCCAAATGGAGATGAATTGATTTTGGGTGTTATTGGTCAAGTCTGCAGAATAGAAAACTAACAAATCTAAAATTCTAAAAACAAAATAAAAAGTAAGTTTTTACTTTTTTAGAAAATATAAAACCCCTTCATAGAAGAGGTTTTAAAGGTGCCAGGACCCAGATTTGAACTGGGGACACGGCGATTTTCAGTCGCCTGCTCTACCAACTGAGCTATCCCGGCTCTAACCTATATACTTTAAATTAAGATGTGTAGTTTGTGAAACCCTTTTAATTAAAAATTTTATATCTTCATCAAATATTTAAAAAAACTTTTATTTTGAGTTCATCGCTAACACGGCTGTACCAAATGAAGTAGTTTTTTTACATGAAACTATTGGTATATTGATAATCTTTTCTCTTATTTTTCTCCACTGAGGGTTTTTTGAACCTCCACCAATAGTAATAATTTTTTTTGGAAGTGAACCTGTTAGTTCGCCTAGCTTTTCCCATCCTTTCAATTCGATCTTAGCTAGACCCTCGAATAATGCATGTAAATAAAGTGAGTCGCTTACTGGCCTTGGACCAAGTATCGGCTGTAAATTAGAATCATTAACAGGAAATCTTTCTCCTTTACTATTAAGAGGCAAAAGATTTAAAGAAGTGTTTTTTGATGGATTTATTTGTCGACTGAGCTCTTTTATTTCTAAATCAGAGAAAAACTGAGATAATATACCACAGCCTGCGTTTGATGCTCCTCCACATATCCAATTGCCATTTACTCTATGGTTTGTAATTCCTTGTTTTTTTATAGGATTATCAATAATTTTCTTAACTACAATAGTTGTTCCTAAAACTGTGAGACCATCTTCTTTTCCTAAACCTGCAGCTATTACACTTGCATTAGAGTCAGTAGTGCCTGAGATTAATATTAATTTCTTATTAAGGTTAAATCTCTCTGCTAAATCAAAATTCACTTGTCCAATAATTTTCCCACTTTTTATTATTTGAGGCAGGCATTTTCCCCATGAAGTATTGAGATAGCTTTTTGGCCATGATTCTTTTTTTAGATCCCAACCAAGTTTTAGATTATTACCTTCTTCTCCATAAGTCCAATCTTTTAAAAACCAACCAGTGATCCAATCAGATTGATGTCGTAAAAGTATATTTGTCCCATATTTATCTATTAGCTTTAATGCTTTAGCAAGACTACTGTATGGAGTTCGCAGATGATTTTCTCCAGAAGTTAATGATTCAAGAAGGATCTTATGTTCATTACATGCTTGGTCATAAGATATTGCTTCTCCTATTGGCTCTCCTCGTAAATTCGATGCTGTTAAAGTTCCTGATGTGCCAGATATAGCCAATTTTTGAAGGTTACTTTTAACCTCAATAGGTAAACATTCTAAGAGTTTTTCACAAGAATTGATCCAAGAATTTGGATTTTTAAAGCTACATAAATAAGGAACTGAATTTGAATATATCAATTCTTTATGAAAATTTATTATAGATATTCTTGCGCCACTAGTTCCAAAATCTAATCCCCCATAAAAATTATCAGGCATAGAATAAATATTTTTATAAAAATACTTTGGAAGCCTCAGATAATTGGGCTGCTTTTACTTCTACCTTTTCCCAAGGGAGATCTAGATCTCTTCTGCCAAAATGTCCATAGGATGCAGTCTTTCTGAAAAATGTACCACCCATTTTTTTTGGTAGATTTCTTAAGTTAAATTCTTTTATTATTGCTGCAGGTCTTAAATCAAAGTGTTTTTTAATAAGCTCAGTTAAATTAGCTTGTGAAATAATACCAGTATCAAAAGTATCAACGAGAATTGAAATTGGTTTTGCTACGCCAATTGCATAACTTAATTGTACTTCTGCTTTTTTTGCTAATTTTGCCTCAACTATACTTTTAGCCACATAACGTGCAGCATAAGCGGCTGATCTATCTACTTTAGTAGGATCTTTCCCCGAGAATGCCCCTCCTCCGTGTCTTGCGTATCCTCCGTAAGTGTCTACAATAATTTTTCTACCAGTAAGCCCCGCATCTCCTTGCGGACCTCCTACTACAAATTTTCCAGTAGGGTTTACTAGAAACCTTGTTTTGTGAATATTTGGTTTGATTTCTAGATCTTCAGTAGCAGGAATTACAACATGCGTCCATAAATCTTCTTTTATTCTTTGACGAATTTCTTCTTCATTTGTTATTCCATCAATCTCAGGATTATGTTGAGTTGAAATTAAAATCGTATTAATAGAAACAGGCAACCCTTTTTTATAATCAATACTTACTTGAGTTTTACCATCAGGGAGTAGATAATTAAGGACTTCTTCATGCCTCACTTTGGCAAGTTGAATGGCTAATCTATGAGCTAAGCTAATCGGTAAGGGCATTAATTCAGGCGTCTCATCGCATGCATAGCCGAACATTATGCCTTGGTCACCAGCACCGGTATTATCTTCCAAATCATCGTTATCATCATCTGCTTCGTTAACTCCTTGTGAAATATCTGGTGATTGCTCGTCAAGTGCTACTAAAACAGCACAACTGTTTGCGTCAAAACCACCAGCTCTATAGCCTTCATATCCAATTTCTTTAATTACATTTCTTACAAGTTTGATGTAATCGACTTTTGCTTTTGAAGTTATTTCTCCAGTAAGTAAACAAAGACCCGTATTAACAACAGTTTCGCATGCAACTCTGCTTTCTGGATCTTCTGTTAATAAAGCATCTAAAACAGCGTCACTAATTTGATCACATATTTTGTCTGGATGACCCTCAGTTACGGATTCAGAAGTGAAAATGAAATCACTCATTTAAAATAATATTGAAATTAGACTTTATCCTAAATTAGACTATCGTTACAAATCAATCATTGTAAATTAAAAAATACTTGCAAGAGAAATACAAGACTTAAATTCCGATATTCGCGCACAAAATAAATAAGTGAATTTATTCTGTTTCAGCTGAATCTGTTGACATCTCTTCGTTATCGTCAGTTTGCTCAAATAACATTTGTTTGTATTTTGCAGCCATTTCTTCAGCCTTACTAAAAACTTTTTGAGGGTCAGATAGCATATCGCCTGGTTCGGGTTCAAGTGCTTTAGTAGATAATGAAATTCGTCCTCTTTCTGAATCAAGGTCAATTATCATGACTTTCATTTGGTCATTCACATTTAAAATATTATGAGGAGTTTCAATATGTTCATGACTGATTTCAGAGATGTGCAATAGACCACTAACTCCACCAATGTCAATAAAGGCTCCATAGGGTTTAATACCTTTTACAGAACCAACAACAACTTCCCCCACCTCAAGTCGGTTCATTTTTTTCTCAACTAAAGCTCTTCTATGACTTAGTACTAATCTATTTCTCTCTTCGTCAACTTCAAGAAATTTTAAAGGTAAATATTCACCCTCTAAGTCATCTTTAATTTTTCGAGCGCTTATATGAGAACCTGGGATAAAACCTCTTAAGCCTTCTACCCTAACAAGAGCTCCGCCTCGGTTTGTTGCAAAAACTTCAGAATATATAGTTGCATCTTCTTTCTGGAGTTGTCTAACCCTTTCCCATGCTCTTTGATATTCAATTCTTCTAATGGAGAGAGCTAATTGGCCATCTTCATTTTCTTCGCTCATTATGAAGAATTCTCTACTTTCTGAAGGTTGTAAGACATCATTAAGTCCTTCAACTCTATTTATTGAAACTTCCTGAACAGGCATAAAAGCAGCTGTTTTAGCCCCTATATCTATCATGGCTCCTTTGGGCTCTAGAGCAAAAACGGTACCTTTTACTAGATCGCCAGGCTTAAAGTTATAGTCATACTTACCTAAAAGTGATGCAAATTCTTCTTGAGTAAATCCTGCATTGTCAAAATCTGTATTTGTTCTGCTAGAGGAAGAATCTGCTGAAGGGATATCGCTCTTCTCGAATGATAAATCTTCCTCATTTTGGGATGCTGAATTATTATCTAACTCAGAAGAATTTTTAATTTCTTGATCCTCAGAAAGTTCTTTAATGGTTTGGGAAGAATTTTCGTTCATTTGTTGTATCGCAGACTACCTAAGGTAGTTAGAAAGGAATGCTACTAGCCTGCAAACCAATAGCAAAAAACATTTGTGATATGTATTCTACACTTTAAGATGCTTTATTTTATGAAATTGAAGCTAATTGGTTTTTAGAACTTCCTTTTAGAGATTCAAGAGTAGAAATAAAATCTTTTACCCCATTAAATTTCCTGTAAACTGAGGCGTATCTTATATATGCAACTTCGTTTTCTTTCCTAAGATTTTTAAGTATTAACTCTCCGATATGTGAAGACTTAATATCTTTATTAGAGTCTTGAACGATTTGTGATTCAATTCCATCTACGAAATTAATAATTGCTTCACTACTGAAATTAGTCTTTTCGCAAGCTCTTGATATACCGGTAAATAGTTTTTGTTTATCAAATAATTCTCTGCTACCGTCTTTTTTTATAACTGAAACTGGCATTGATTCAACTCTTTCATAAGTTGTAAATCTAAAGCTGCAATTTAAGCACTCTCTTCTTCTTCGAACACTTTTACCACTATCAGCAGATCTTGATTCCAAAACTCTGCTATCTGTATTTTGACAGGTTGGGCACTGCATGTGGTGAAATAAGCTGCTCTTCAACTCCAATACTAGAGTAATATCTTAATTATGAAAAGTAAAAAAAAACCTCTTGTTAAAGAGGTTTTTTTTTCTAAGTTCATTTTCTATCAAATTTAGGTGGATCTCTAAAGGCGACAGCAAAGAATAATGTAACAACTGCGAGAGTGAGAATAAGAACGTAAGCGAAAGCTTCCATAAGATTAAGTAATAAAGTTTAGTTTAAACCCTTCCTGGGATTCTTCTTGTGGTTTCATCACCAAGCTTCTTGAATAAACCAAATTCAACTTGGTCGCCAATCTCAGCATCAATACCAGCAAAGGAATTTCTGTAAAGAGTTCTTGAAGCGTGCCACCAGTGGCCAAACAAGAATAGCAAGCCGAAACATAAATGAGCATATGTAAACCACGCTCTTGGTGAGCTTCGGAATACACCGTCGGATTTATAAGTCTCTCTGTCAAACTTGAATGCTTCTCCAAGTTGAGCCTTTCTAGCTAATCTTTTGACTACTGCAGGATCAGTAAATGTTTGACCATTAAGATCTCCACCATAGATAGTTGCAGTGATGCCAGTCTGTTCAAATGAATACTTTGCTTCAGCTCTTCTAAATGGAATATCTGCTCTTACATTACCTTCTTTGTCTTCAAGGATGACAGGAAAGTTTTCAAAGAAATTAGGTATTCTTCTAACTTCTAACTCGTTACCTTCTTTATCTTGAAAAGCAATATGACCTTGCCACCCAGTTGGTAAACCATCACCATTAACGAGAGCTCCAACTCTGAATAGACCACCTTTTGCAGGGCTATTCCCAACATAATCGTAGAAGGCTAATTTCTCCGGAATTGATGCATATGCCTCTTCTTTAGTGGCACCATCGTCGATAGCAGCTTGAACCCTTCTATTGATTTCAGTTTTGAAGTAGCCGGAATCCCATTGGTACCTGGTAGGACCAAATAATTCGACTGGGGTTGTTGCTGAACCGTACCACATTGTTCCTGAAACAACAAAAGAAACAAATAAAACAGCAGCTAGAGCGCTAGCTAGAACTCCTTCAAGACTTCCAAGTTTTAATGCTCTATAAAGTCTTTCTCCAGGTCTATTGGTAATGTGAAAAATACCCCCAATAATCCCCATAAGTCCAGCAGCAATATGATTAGCAACAATTCCTCCAGGGTTAAAGGGGTTAAATCCTTCCACTCCCCAAGAAGGTGCTACAGGCTCCACATGGCCAGTTAAACCATAAGGATCAGAAACCCAGATCCCAACGTTTGCGCAGTGAAAAGCACCAAAACCAAAGCATGTAAGTCCAGCTAGAAGGAGGTGAATTCCAAATATTCTTGGCAAATCAAGAGCAGGTTCACCAGTTCTTGAATCTTCCCATAGATCTAAATCCCAGTATGTCCAGTGCCAAATAGAAGCCAACATCAATAGTCCACTAAAAACTATGTGTGCTGCTGCAACACCTTCAAAACTCCAGAATCCAGGATCAACTCCTGTAGCACCCGTAATATCCCATCCGTTCCAACTACTTGTGATACCAAGTCTTGCCATGAAAGGCATAACGTACATTCCCTGTCTCCACATAGGATTGAGAACAGCATCAGAAGGATCAAAAATGGCTAATTCATAAAGAGCCATAGAACCGGCCCAGCCGGCTAATAATGCAGTATGCATAAGATGCACAGCGAGTAGTCGACCTGGGTCGTTAATAACTACCGTGTGAACTCGATACCAAGGCAATCCCATCGGTTAATTTCTAGTAACTATGCTGAATAAACAGCTAAACATCACGATAGTAAGGGTTTTTTAGTCTTTGAGGGATTTTTGTAAATAAATTAATTTTCTTGCAAAATTTGGGCAAATCAATTTGCAGGACTAAGTTTTCAAGGAATTTTTAGCTAAAAATTGTTAATATTTTGGTCACAATTCTCAAAGTAAAACGCCAAAATAAGAAAAATAACTAAAAAAATGGCAACTATTAGATTTATCCGTGAGGATTTAGAAGTTCAATGCAACCCTGGTGAAAATTTAAGGGAACTTGTAATGAAAGAGAATTTACAGCTTTATGGATTAAAAGGTATTTTAGGAAATTGCGGAGGGGCAGGACAATGCAGTACTTGTTTTATTTCAGTTGAAGGTGGAAACAAAAATTCTTTGAGCCCTCTTACATCTGTTGAAGAAGAAAAACTCAAAAATAGGCCAGAAAATTGGCGACTTGCATGCCAAACTTTGATAAAATCTTCTTCAGTAATTTTAACAAAACCACAATCACCTCCCTCAAATTTGGAAGAACTAAAAAAAATTAGTGAAAATAAAAAATTACCTCGCTAAATTGTTTAAGACTGTTAATCAGTTTATAAAATTTGTTTATTTTTCCACTTTATTCCAAGTTATATGTTTATAGTCTTATTACCTGATATAGAACTACTAATTACATGGAAACAACTAATTTTGGATTCGTAGCTAGTCTTTTGTTTGTAGGAGTTCCAACAATATTCCTAATAGGTTTATTTATTTCTACTCAAGATGGCGAAAAATCAAGCTTCTACTCTGACTCTAGTAAAGGTAAGCTTGGGCCAAAACGCTAATTCTTCAATAAATGCTTAGCATTTCTGCAGAAGAATTCTTAGTTTGGGAAAAAAAGCAACTTTCTAAAGGCGGTGATCAACAATCTTTTGATTTTTTACTTGATTGTATAGGCGGTATATCTACTAGTAACCAAAACTTTATAAGTATAAATCCTGAGAGAAATCTATATTTAAAAAAAAACTTAGAGTTTTTAGAATCTATTTGGAACGAACATTTACTGAGTTCTTGCCCAATTCAATATCTTTGTGGAATAACTTTTTGGAGGGACTTAAAATTAAAAGTTACAAACAAAGTACTCATTCCTAGACCAGAAACAGAACTCATAGTCGACATTGTCTTCGATATATTTAAAAAGAAGACAGAAAAATTATTTTTTGCTGAATTAGGGACTGGATCAGGCGCTATTAGTATTGCTTTAGCATTGGCTTATCCATTTAGCGATGTAGTAGCAACTGATATAGATCAAGAGGTATTAGAAGTAGCCACTAAAAATTATATAAATTCTTCTAAACAATCAAATTTGAAATTTTATTGTGGAAATTGGTGGTCACCTCTTGAAATGTTTAAAGGAAAATTAGACATCGCAATTTCAAACCCGCCATATATTCCTCAAGATACTTATGAAAAATTACCCAAAGAAGTTAAAAATTTCGAACCTAAAGTTGCTTTATTAGGGGGCGAAGATGGTTTAAAACATATCAAGGAAATAACACAAAAAGCACCATTATTTTTAAAAGAGAAGGGGTGGCTAATCTTAGAGAATCATTTTGATCAAGGTGAAAAAGTAAAACAACTACTGATTAACAATAAATTTACATCAATAAAAATTGTGAAAGATCTTTCAGGTATTGGTAGGTTTACCATTGGAAGATATAAATAAATTGTTGATAACAATTTAAATGAATTTTGTAGACTGCAAAACCGCCTTGAAGACTCTTAAAAGTGGTTTACCTATAATTTTCCCAACTGACACATTACCTGCAATTGGATGTTTGCCAAAATTTTCAAATACTATTTATAAATTTAAAAAAAGAGATAGAGACAAACCCTTAATTCTTATGGGATCAGAACACAAACAATTAATCGATTATGTCCACGAATCAGCTAAAGAAGATTACGAAAATATAGCTTCAAAATATTGGCCTGGAGCTCTGACAATGGTTATTCCTGCTTCAGAAAAGCAGACTACAATCCTTACAAGCAATGATTTTACTCTTGGGTTGAGGATTCCAAATTCATATCTGGCTAAATCTCTAATGAGAGAAACAGGCCCATTGTTAACTTCAAGTGCAAATATTTCAGGTTTTAAAGGATCAATTACAGTTGAAGGTATTGCTCTAGACTTCCCTTCTGTAAAAATATTGGGCCCTATCCCATGGGAAAAGTCAAGTGGAAAAGCTAGTACTATTATATTTTGGAAGAAAAGTGGAGATTGGAGGCTGATTAGAGAAGGAGAAGTATTAGTTAGGGAATTGCATTAATGTTTTTATTATTATTTTTTGTTTTATTAATTCAATTTTTTACTTATTGGATATTTGAACCCCTCGCATCTTTTTTAGAGTATGTTCTCGAAATAAAAATTTTTCCTAGCATTGCTCTAATAGGTTTAATCTTTTTATTTTCAGCGAAGAATATTAAACAGAATTAATAAAATCAAAATGCCGGCTAACAGATTTGAACTGATGACCTTCGCTTTACAAAAGCGCTGCTCTACCGCTGAGCTAAGCCGGCAATCTCTTCATCTTACAATTAGAAAGGGTCAATTATTAGTATTTTTTTAGCTTTTTTTAAATTTATTACTTTTTGATATCTTTATTAGCTTTATCGGTTTTTTTGAATTTTATTTCTCCTGAAATTGTTCTTTTGATTGGTAAATTGGCAACTAATGCAGTCATTCTATCCTCAGTCTCTAAACTTACTGCAACCTCTTCAAAATCAATTTCAACATATTTAGCAACAACATCGAGTATTTCTTTCCTCATTTTATCTAAAAGATCAGTTGTTAACGAACTCATATCAACTCTGTCATGAGCAAGTACAAGTTGTAATCTTTCTCTAGCTGTATTTGCACTAGACGTTTCTCTGCCTAGTAATTTATTTATAAGATCTCTGAGAGTCATCATTTTAAAAAACCTTTGTTTGCATTAATCTCATGAATTTATCTTTAAGACTTTTGCCTTCTTTTTTTGGATCGATAATTGGTACATCTTTATTCGTAAGTCTTTGAGAAACATTCAAATAACATTTTTTTGCGGGAGATCTACCATCTGAAAGTGTCAGTGGCTCTCCTCTATTTGTACTTATTATTACCTGTTCATCTTCTAAAACAATACCTAACAAAGGCAAAGAAAGAATCCCTTGAACATCTTCGATAGATAACATTTCTTGACTTGCCATCATGTTAGGGCGGACTCTATTAATTACAAGTTGGATAGGCTCAATATCTGAAGTATTAAGAATCCCTATTACTCTATCGGCGTCGCGTACTGCAGATAATTCTGGGTTAGTAACAACAATAGCCTCTTTACAAGCTGCAAGAGCATTCTTGAAGCCATCTTCTACACCAGCAGGGCAATCTACTAAGACAAAATCAAAGTTCTCACTAAGGAGCTCACTAATCTTTTTCATATCTTCGGGCTTCATCCAATCCAACATTCTTGGATCTCCAGCAGGTAGAAGAGCAAGATTAGGTTCCTTTTTATGTCTAACCAATGCTTGGTCAAGACGACAATTCTTGTCTAGGACATCTTGAGCCGTATAAATGATGCGATTTTCTAATCCTAGAAGAAGATCTAAATTTCTTAAGCCAAAATCAGCATCTAATACAGCAGTTGTTGCCCCACTATTAGCAAGTGCTATGCCAAGGTTTGCGGTTAAAGTTGTTTTGCCAACTCCACCTTTGCCTGAGCAAATTAATATTGTTCGAGTACTCTTCCCCACGATTTTAAAGATTTTCCAAATAATAAAGCCACTTGCAGAAAGTTAAATATTTTAAAGATTAAGTAATTCTTAAATTTATCTAGTTTGAATTAATTTATTGCAAATGATTGATTAATTTTTACTTTCGATTATATGTGGTTTGATAATTATCGTTTGTTTATCTATTACCGCAATTTCTGGATAATAATTTTTAGGCTTATCCTTTGGTCCAATAGCTATTACATCTGCAATTCTTAACTGTAAAGGGTTTAGATAAAGTGATGCAATAGAGGCATTTTTATTACCACTTTTTCCTGCGAATGCGATCCCTAGCAATTTGCCCCAAACGTAAATATTTTTCTTAGCGGAAACTATCGCTCCTGGATTAACGTCTCCAATAATACATAGGTTTCCATTTGAAGATATTCTTTCACCCGATCGTACTGTTCCTTTGTGAAGAATATCGTCCTTCTTTTTTGAATTAAATAATAGTAACTTATTTTTAATCTCTTGCTCTTTAATAAAAACAGAATCTATTTTTAAATACTTTCCACTTAAAACTGTATCTCTATTATTTGAGTAAATGCATAAGGAACAAATATTAATTTTGTCAAAATGATTTTTTAATTTCGATAATTGATGAGAATTAATTGACTCGTTGACTGTGAAAATTTTTATTTCTAAAGGCCCCTTAATGGAAGAAAATTTTTTGAAAGTTTCATGGATATTATCTAAATCTAACAAAGAAAAAATTTCAGAATTTTTAGTTTTAGTGTTAATTAAAACGATTTCCATTGAATTAAATCTAGGAATTGTTTTTTATAAATGAAATTTCATTTTTAATTTCATTTTTGAAAGCGCCTGGATAAATAATAAAAGAGCTTTCCTCGGATCTCATTAAAGTTTTTATTAATCCAGAACTATTTTCTAATGCGCTTTGGTAAGTGCCGTCCCATATTTTTAGTGCATTTTTAGATTCAAAACCTTTAAAAGACCTTTCCTTAATTCCGCAAAATATTTCTGAATCATAACCATTCTTTTCACATAATTTTGTGGCATATGCAAGGATTTTTAATCTATTTATCTTACTTAAAAAACTTATGTCTGATGCTTTTAATAAATCTCTGTCAATAAACATTTTGCATAGTGTAGAAAGTGGCTCAAAAGATTCATCTTTCCATCTAATCAAATGATAATAAAAGGTTATATCATCATTTCTTATGAAATCATCAAAATCAATCTTTGAAGGTGAAAAAATCCATTTATATAGATGATTATCTAACCAAATTTTCTTTTCGTAATTATGTTTTATTGTATGAAATATTTTTTCCAGAATCCATGTTGATATTTCATTTATCCTGTGATTGTAGATTGTTCTATACATCAAGTTTCTTAGTACAAGGAAATGCTCAATAGCGATTACTCCTTTTGGTTTTATTCCGATACTCCCATCAGGTGAAAAGGTAAGAGCTGAAATTATTCTCTCTAAATCTACTAAGCCATAATTAGTACCTGTGTTGTAACTATCGCGTAAAAGATAATCGAGACGATCGCAATCTATCTCACTACTTATTAGTGTTTTTAAAGGTTTTGAAAATAGTTGTTTTGATTGAAATAATTCACCAATTTTTTTCGGTAATTCGTTGTCATACTTTTTCAGGACTGAATTTATTGGAGAATAATTCATAACCAAGTTTTCAGACCATTTTTCATGATCATGCTTGAATATTTTTTCACTAGTATGGCTTAAAGGTCCATGACCTAAATCATGTAGTAGAGCTGCTCCATAAAGAACAAATTGATTTTCACAAAATGAAGATTTACTTTCAATTAATCTCTTATAAATTTTTCTAGCTATACAAAAAACACCAATTGAGTGAGTAAATCTACTCGATTCTGCACCATGAAAAAGTAATGAAGCCGCTCCTAATTGTTTTATTCTTCTTAGTCTTTGGAAAGCAACTGTATCAATTAATTCCATAATCATTAATTCTTCAGGCTTTCCTGCATCAAATACTATTTCTTTATGAATTGGGTCATGAAAAATTCTTTTAATATTCATATTTTTAAGATTTTTTATTTTCAATCTTTAGCCATTTCAAGATTTTATTCCTTCATTATTTAGATCAATAGTCTGAACTGAAACTTCTTCTTTTTCTAGAAGAGATCCCAGAAATAATTCTGCATTCCTTACCCATTTATCATCAGTACTTCCATATTCACTTGCATCCGGGAGATCAAGTAATTTGTCAGGAGTCATACCTTGGCCTTGAATATTATTACCTTTGGGGGTTAAGTAACTAGCCACTGTTACAGCAATACCACTGTCTTCTCCCAAACTTTTTAGCGATTGAATTAAACCTTTCCCATAAGTTTGTTCTCCCATGAGAATTGATCTCTCATTATCTTGTAAAGAACCAGCAAGTATTTCACTTGCACTTGCAGTACCTTTGTTTACTAAAGTCACCATTGGTCCATCAAAAGATGTCTCTTTTTGAGAAATAATTGCATCTTTGATTCCATTTCTGTCTTTTGTCTCGACCACAGGTTTTTCACTCAATAATGAGTCTGCAACTGCTATACCTGAGCTTACTAGTCCCCCTGAATTATTTCTAAGATCCAAGATTAAGCCCTCAACCTCTTTCTCTTTTAACTCTTGAAGAGCTTCTTCAACTTTTTTTGGTACGCTCTCGCTAAATTGAGTTATTCTCAAATATCCTATTGTGTGAGAGTCGTCTCTTAATCTTTTTGTTCTTACAGGTCTCAGGTCTACTGGTCTTCTCTCTAAATCAACTTCTTTAATTTCTCCTGATTCCGAAGAAATTTCAACTAAAACTTTGGTCCCTGATTCACCTCTTAATTTAGAGGCAGTATTCGCAAGTCCTAATTCTTCTGATGAAATTCCATCCACTTTTTCTATTAAACTCCCACTTGTTATTCCAGCTTCTTCCGCTGGTGAACCGCCAAGAGTAGATACAACTTTTATTTTATTACTATCTTCATCTTCTCCTAATTGAAGCCCAACGCCATTAATCTCACTACCAAAATTACTCGATTTCAAGAGTTCATAATCTTTTGGGCGTAAAACTCTTGTAAAAGGATCATCTAGAGGTCTCAACATATCTTCAATTGCAGAATAAGCTTCTTCACTTGTTTCAATTTGTTTCTGTAATGTTTTTTGCCTAATTCTTTTCCATTGGATTTCATCAAACTTTTCTGGGTCATAAAAACCCTCATTAACTAATGTCCAGGCATCAAGTACTAATTGCTTGCTATCACTGAGAGCATCCACTTTTTCAATGAATAAAAAGTTTGTACAAAAAACACTGATCATTAATACAACAATCAATATTTTAAATGTTAAAAGTTTGTTAAAAGATGAATTCATTGGGTTAAGTGTTAACACCAAGTATAAGAATTTTAAGTAAGCTCTTTATATCAAAGCTAATTTTTTTTTGGATGGCGAATTCTTCATCTGTTTATGATTGGTTTCAAGAAAGGCTTGAAATCCAAGACATAACTGACGACGTAACTTCCAAGTACGTACCCCCACACGTAAATATATTTTATTGTTTAGGAGGCATAACTTTAGTATGCTTCCTAATTCAATTTGCAACAGGTTTTGCAATGACTTTTTACTATAAGCCAACAGTCACACAAGCTTATAGTTCAGTAAGTTATTTAATGACCGATGTAAGTTTTGGATGGTTAATAAGATCTGTGCATAGATGGAGTGCATCAATGATGGTTTTAATGTTAATCCTTCATGTCTTTAGAGTGTATTTAACCGGTGGTTTTAAAAGGCCAAGAGAACTTACTTGGGTAACAGGCGTCGTAATGGCAGTAATAACTGTTGCTTTTGGTGTTACAGGATATTCTTTACCTTGGGATCAAGTTGGTTATTGGGCAGTCAAAATTGTTTCAGGCGTTCCTGCAGCAATTCCGGTAATCGGCGATTTTATGGTTGAACTACTCAGAGGAGGAGAAAGCGTTGGGCAATCTACTCTTACAAGATTCTACAGTCTTCATACTTTCGTTTTGCCATGGTCATTAGCAGTATTTATGTTGATGCACTTTTTAATGATTCGTAAACAGGGTATTTCAGGGCCTTTATAAACTCCTATACTTAAACAATTAACAGAGTTCTACATGTCTACGTTAAAAAAACCAGATTTATCTGATCCAAAATTAAGAGCAAAATTAGCTAAAGGTATGGGTCATAATTATTATGGTGAACCAGCTTGGCCAAATGATTTATTATATATTTTCCCTGTTGTTATCTTAGGTACTATCGCTTGTGTTGTTGGGCTAGCAGTTCTTGATCCTGCTATGTTGGGAGACAAAGCAAATCCTTTCGCAACTCCACTAGAAATATTACCCGAATGGTATCTTTATCCAGTTTTTCAGATCCTCAGGGTAGTGCCTAATAAACTCCTAGGTATTGCACTTCAAACGTTAATTCCTCTTGGATTAATGATTTTACCCTTCATTGAAAACGTTAATAAATTTTCTAATCCCTTTAGAAGACCTATTGCAATGTCAGTTTTCTTATTTGGAACTTTTTTAACAATATATCTAGGCATTGGTGCTTGCTTACCTATTGATAAATCTCTAACTTTAGGTTTATTTTAAATTTTAAACATATCGATATCATTATTTTCTTTTCTTAGAAAATGGTGCATTAATAAAAATCCAACTATTGTCCAGGTTTGGTATGTTCTTGATTGTTGCCCGACCCAAGTACCCGTAGGACCGTCAAAATATTCTGCCCATTCTTGCTTAGGCAATTGATTAAGTTGGCACCAATATGATTCTTCGATTAAAGATTTCATTTCTTCCATTAGAATTACGTCATCGGAAGGAAACTTTTTTTGGTGTAAAAGTACAGCTGTCCCAAAAAACCAAAGTAAGCTCGGCCAATGTCCACCATTATGGTAACTCCAAGGCCAATTCTTAGGATCTGAACCAGTTTTATTTTGCCATTCTTCGACATCCATATGAGGATGACAAATTCTCATGGGCATTTGAGCCATCAAATGCTGTCTGTTGTGTAAAACCAATCTAAATAAAGCTCTTTGCTCTGTGGGGGGAAGCACTCCAAACATACAGGCTAAAGAATTTCCTAAACTGTAAAATCTAAAGTCAGGTCTTCCTGTTCTAATATTTCCTATTAAATATCCACCTCTATTCTCTAACCAATCTTGAAGCCATGAAGGAACTACTTGTGGTTGAACATTGAATTCATTGAAGTGTTGGTCATCTCCGTACTGCTCGGTTGGTCTTCTTCTTAGGATTTGCATTGTTTGGCTGGTAACCCAATAATGTTTTAAGAGAAAACTTCCTAAGTCTTTAACCCATTGATTTGTAAGGATAAGTCTTTGATCTAATAGTCTACTTACATGATCTGCTCTACTCAATTCCATTAAATTTATACAGCTTTTTAAACATCCATGAAGTAAAACTTCAACTTCTAAAGGTGCTCCCCAAACATCCATTGGTCTGTCGATCATGAATGCGCAATCTGGCACAAAAAGTACGGGAGTACCTTCGAATGTTGGATGAAGAACTAAATCTAATAAAAGTTGTATACCTCTTTGGACGCTCTGACTCTTTCCGAAAGCAAAATCACCGCTTTTATTCACATAATACCAACATAAAATTGGCCACCATAAACTTGCATCGGCTGAAGTAATTCTGCCAATCGACCTTTGACCATAGTCTCCAATAAGCTTTCCATTTTCTTCAACAAAACTAGTTGGAAATACTCCACGCGTTTGATAATTAGTGCTTTGTAATTCAAGACATACAGAAAGGAACTTTTTTACAATTTCGTACCTTTTTTGAGTAATAAGGTAAATCATTACTGGTACATTGTCTCTTAAAAATATTTCTCCATAATTTAACTTTTTATTTTTTGTTGGGTGTTCTAGTGCCGCAACACTTCCTACTATTTCACCTGATATTTCAACTAAAGTCTTTTCAAAATGTTTTTTTGCATTTGTTACAATCTTTTCTTCATCGGAACTTGGTCTTACTCTTAAATTTTTTTGACTAAATCTTTCTGCCATTTCATTCACAGCCCTTTATTTAAGCCTAGTTGTTTAATGAGACTTTGAACAAATAAAAAAATTAATAAAAAATTTTTGTATAAAAGGTTGCACAATTTAGGTTGTATGGTTTAGTATTTTCTTCTGGGCAAAAATATTTTTTTTTGCATTATTCAACCAATTATCTTAAATCTTATTTTTGATAAATGAGTGAATCTTTTGGAGATTTGATTTCGGTCAATATTTTCAGCCAGAAGAAGGGTTTTCCCTTCAAAATGAGTTATTCACTTTTTGTTTAACTCGGAACCTAGAAAATTTAAAAACTTAGGAACTGATGCTTTTATTGCGTCAAAACTTTATCAAACCTAGCTTTGGTAATTTTTTGATGTATTGCAATAAAGGTGTGAGGTCCCGTCAAGAATATATAAATTGTTTTCAATTGCTAACTTTTAGTTTTTTGAAAACCAACGGATCTGAGATCTTGGAAAGTCACTTTAGAAATATTTTTAATGTGCACTCAAAGTAATCCTTAATTTTTAAGGAGGCTGAACCTAAATAATTTAAGTCAATCTTATTTTTATTTGGAGAATGCAATTCATATTGAGTAGATTTATCTACAAAAGGATTTGAACACAACGGAGAGTTTGATCCTGGCTCAGGATGAACGCTGGCGGCGTGCTTAACACATGCAAGTCGAACGAACCTTCGGGTTAGTGGCGGACGGGTGAGTAACGCGTGAGAATCTGCCCTCAGGAGGGGGATAACGGTTGGAAACGACCGCTAATACCCCATATGCCTATTGGTGAAATGAATTTCGCCTGAGGATGAGCTCGCGTCTGATTAGCTAGTTGGTGAGGTAATGGCTCACCAAGGCTTCGATCAGTAGCTGGTCTGAGAGGATGATCAGCCACACTGGGACTGAGACACGGCCCAGACTCCTACGGGAGGCAGCAGTGGGGAATTTTCCGCAATGGGCGAAAGCCTGACGGAGCAACGCCGCGTGAGGGACGAAGGCCTCTGGGCTGTAAACCTCTTTTCTCAAGGAAGAAGATATGACGGTACTTGAGGAATAAGCCACGGCTAATTCCGTGCCAGCAGCCGCGGTAATACGGGAGTGGCAAGCGTTATCCGGAATTATTGGGCGTAAAGCGTCCGCAGGCGGCTTTTCAAGTCTGCTGTTAAAGAGTGGAGCTTAACTCCATCATGGCAGTGGAAACTGAAAGGCTTGAGTATGGTAGGGGCAGAGGGAATTCCCGGTGTAGCGGTGAAATGCGTAGATATCGGGAAGAACACCAGTGGCGAAGGCGCTCTGCTGGGCCATTACTGACGCTCATGGACGAAAGCCAGGGGAGCGAAAGGGATTAGATACCCCTGTAGTCCTGGCCGTAAACGATGAACACTAGGTGTCGGGGGAATCGACCCCTTCGGTGTCGTAGCTAACGCGTTAAGTGTTCCGCCTGGGGAGTACGCACGCAAGTGTGAAACTCAAAGGAATTGACGGGGGCCCGCACAAGCGGTGGAGTATGTGGTTTAATTCGATGCAACGCGAAGAACCTTACCAGGGTTTGACATCCTGCGAACCTCTTAGAAATTTGAGGGTGCCTTCGGGAATGCAGTGACAGGTGGTGCATGGCTGTCGTCAGCTCGTGTCGTGAGATGTTGGGTTAAGTCCCGCAACGAGCGCAACCCACGTTTTTAGTTGCCAGCATTTAGTTGGGCACTCTAGAAAGACCGCCGGTGATAAACCGGAGGAAGGTGTGGATGACGTCAAGTCATCATGCCCCTTACACCCTGGGCTACACACGTACTACAATGCTACGGACAAAGGGCAGCAAACTCGCGAGAGCTAGCAAATCCCATAAACCGTGGCTCAGTTCAGATCGTAGGCTGCAACTCGCCTACGTGAAGCAGGAATCGCTAGTAATCGCAGGTCAGCATACTGCGGTGAATACGTTCCCGGGCCTTGTACACACCGCCCGTCACACCATGGAAGTTGGCCATGCCCGAAGTCGTTACTCCAACCCTTGTGGAGGAGGACGCCGAAGGTGGGGCTAATGACTGGGGTGAAGTCGTAACAAGGTAGCCGTACCGGAAGGTGCGGCTGGATCACCTCCTAACAGGGAGACAACAAAATGTTTAATATTATTATTTTGTCACCTTAGGTCGATCGGTATCTCACATTCTTAATTTATTAAGGATTTCATTTCCTAAGTTTTTCTAGGTCACACCCATTATTTTTCCTGGGCCATTAGCTCAGGTGGTTAGAGCGCACCCCTGATAAGGGTGAGGTCCCTGGTTCAAGTCCAGGATGGCCCATATCTCTATGTTGGGGGTATAGCTCAGTTGGTAGAGCGCCTGCTTTGCAAGCAGGATGTCAGCGGTTCGAGTCCGCTTACCTCCACTGATTACCACCTCTTCCATAATCAGTAGAAGGGAAATGTACTGAGTTGTGATCAAATCTGAACGAATCTAGCTTCCTAATGAAATCATTAAGATGCTGGACTCATTGAATTAATTTCATTGTTTTCAGAGAACCTTGACAACTGCATAGATTTTTTTAAAGACAATAAGCATCATTTAATGATGCAGATTTATTATTTGTGCGAAAGCATTAATAACAATTCTATTGAGCTGATGCTTCAATTTTTGAAGTTATTGGTCAAGCTACAAAGGGCTCACGGAGGATACCTAGGCACACAGAGGCGATGAAGGACGTGGTTACCTGCGATAAGTCTCGGGGAGTTGGAAGCACACTTTGATCCGGGAATTTCCGAATGGGGCAACCCCATGTACGGCCAACTGAATATATAGGTTGGTGCGAGCTAACCCAGCGAACTGAAACATCTTAGTAGCTGGAGGAAGAGAAAGTAAATAACGACTCCCTCAGTAGCGGCGAGCGAACGGGGAACAGCCCAAACCGATAGTCTTGACTATCGGGGTTGTGGGACAGCAATATGGATCAATAAGTCTAGAAGAAACGTTTGAATGGCGTGCCACAGAGGGTGAAAGCCCCGTAATCGAAAGATAAGTTGACCTAGCTGTATCCCGAGTAGCACGGAGCACGTGGAATTCCGTGTGAATCTGCGAGGACCACCTCGTAAGGCTAAGTACTACTGTGTGACCGATAGAGAAACAGTACCGCGAGGGAAAGGTGAAAAGAACCCCGGGAGGGGAGTGAAATAGAACATGAAACCGTGAGCTTACAAGCAATGGGAGCCCGACTAATCGGGTGACCGTGTGCCTGTTGAAGAATGAGCCGGCGACTTATAGGCACTGGCGGGTTAAACCGGAAATGGTGGAGCCACAGCGAAAGCGAGTCTTAATAGGGCGTTTGTCAGTGTTTATAGACCCGAACCCTGGTGATCTAACCATGGCCAGGATGAAGCTTGGGTGATACCAAGTGGAGGTCCGAACCGACTGAAGTTGAAAATTCAGCGGATGAGCTGTGGTTAGGGGTGAAATGCCAATCGAACCAGGAGCTAGCTGGTTCTCCCCGAAATACGTTGAGGCGTAGCGTCTAGTGCTCCAGCAGGGGGGTAAAGCAACCATTTCGGTGCGGGCTGCGAAAGCGGTACCAAATCGATATGAACTCTGAATACCCTGTGTGTAACTAGGCAGTCAGACTGTGGGGGATAAGCTCCATAGTCAAGAGGGAAACAGCCCAGACCGCCAGCTAAGGTCCCAAAATTAACGCTAAGTGATAAAGGAGGTGGGATTGCCCAGACAACCAGGAGGTTTGCCTAGAAGCAGCCATCCTCAAAGGAGTGCGTAATAGCTCACTGGTCGAGCGATCCTGCGCCGAAAATGAACGGGGCTAAGCGTTATACCGAAGCTGCGGATAAATTTATTTATGGTAGGGGAGCGTTCTATGTAGGGTGAAGCGTTAGCGTAAGCGGACGTGGACGGCATAGAAGTGAGAATGTCGGCTTGAGTAGCGAAAACATGGGTGAGAATCCCATGCCCCGAAACCCTAAGGGTTCCTCCGGCAGGCTCGTCCGCGGAGGGTTAGTCTGGACCTAAGGCGAGGCCGAAAGGCGTAGTCGATGGATAACAGGTCAATATTCCTGTACCAGAAGTGTTTTGGGAAGGGGGACGGAGAAGGCTAGCCAGGCCAGATGTTGGTTACTGGTTCAAGCGTTCAAGGCTTTGAGAGATGGAGAAAACATCTTGAGCTAAGGCGTGAGTACGAGCTGCTACGGCAGCGAAGTTGGTGATGTCATGCTTCCAAGAAAAGCCCTACACCCGTTAAGACACATATGCCAGTACCCGAAACCGACACAGGTGGGGTGGTAGAGAATACCGAGGGGCGCGAGATAACTCTCTCTAAGGAACTCGGCAAAATGGCCCCGTAACTTCGGGAGAAGGGGTGCCAGCGAGAGCTGGTCGCAGTGAAGAGGCGCAAGCGACTGTTTACCAAAAACACAGGTCTCCGCTAAGTCGCAAGACGATGTATGGGGGCTGACACCTGCCCAGTGCCGGAAGGTTAAGGAAGCTGGTTAGCTTTTAGTGAAGCTGGCGACTGAAGCCCCGGTGAACGGCGGCCGTAACTATAACGGTCCTAAGGTAGCGAAATTCCTTGTCGGGTAAGTTCCGACCCGCACGAAAGGTGTAACGATTTGCGCGCTGTCTCGGAGAGAGGCTCGGCGAAATAGAATTGTCTGTGAAGATGCGGACTACATACACCCGGACAGAAAGACCCTATGAAGCTTTACTGTAGTTTGATATTGTGCTCGGGCTCTGAATGCGCAGAATAGGTGGGAGACGTTGAAATAGTGCTTGTGGGTACTATTGAGTCATCGGTGAGATACCACTCTTTTAGAGCTAGGGTTCTAACGCTTACCCGTTATCCGGGAAGCGGACAGTATCTGATGGGCAGTTTGACTGGGGCGGTCGCCTCCTAAAAGGTAACGGAGGCGCACAAAGGTTCCCTCAGGCTGGTTGGAAATCAGTCGTTGAGTGCAAAAGCAGAAGGGAGCTTGACTGTGAGACCTACAAGTCGAACAGGGACGAAAGTCGGTTTTAGTGATCCGACGGTTCTGCGTGGAAGGGCCGTCGCTCAACGGATAAAAGTTACTCTAGGGATAACAGGCTGATCTCCCCCAAGAGTTCACATCGACGGGGAGGTTTGGCACCTCGATGTCGGCTCATCGCAACCTGGGGCTGAAGTCGGTCCCAAGGGTTGGGCTGTTCGCCCATTAAAGCGGTACGCGAGCTGGGTTCAGAACGTCGTGAGACAGTTCGGTCCATATCCGGTGTATGCGCAGGAATATTGAGAGGATTTCTCCCTAGTACGAGAGGACCGGGAGGAACGCACCTCTGGTGTGCCAGTTATCGTGCCAACGGTAAACGCTGGGTAGCCATGTGCGGAGTGGATAACCGCTGAAAGCATCTAAGTGGGAAGCCCACCTCAAGATGAGTATTGCCATGGCTTTAGCCAGTAAGGTCACGGGAAGAACACCCGTTGATAGGCTCTACGTGGAAGCTTGGTAACAAGTGCAGCGGAGGAGTACTAATAGACCGAGGGCTTGACCAAATAAACTTAATTTATTGTTTTTAATTTATATAATTTTCTATGCAGTTTTCAAGGTTCACACTATCCTGGTGTTCATGGCGATGTGGAACCACTCCGATCCATCTCGAACTCGGTTGTGAAACGCATCAGCGGCGAAAATATTTAGGGGGTAGCCCCTTGAGAAAATAGCTCAATGCCAGGTAAAAATATTTAAAAGGGTTTATTCTTAAAGAATAAGCCCTTTTTTATTTTTGGCATTTAGGACACCAATGGGTGCTTCTTCCAGTAATTTTTTGTTTTTCAATTAAATTTCCACATTTACGACACTCTTTACCAGTTCTCCTGTAAACATTGGTCTGCAAACCAAAGTTACCATTCTCCCCCTCCAAGTCTCTAAAATCACTAAATGTAGTCCCTCCAGAACCTATACTTTTTTTTAAAACATTTACAATTGATTTCTTGAGCTTGTTTAATTCATACTTTTTTAATGTTCGAGCTTCCCTAAAAGGTGAGATGCCAGCAGAATACAAACTTTCATCAGCATAAATATTCCCTATACCTGCCACTATTGTTTGATCTAATAAAATAGCTTTTATAGATTTAGTTCTTTTTGAAATAACTTTCTTAAGATAATTTTCATTAAAGTCCTCAGAAAATGGTTCCGGCCCTAGTGAACCTAATCCTTTAATTATTTTATAAGGCGATAAACTTTCCTTGATCCACCACATTTGACCAAAACTTCTTACGTCAATGTATCTAAGCTCATTATTGTTTTTATCAAAAAATCTTATTCTTGTATGTTTGCAGGGTTGAGTAGAGTTATCAATAAATTTGAAATATCCAGTCATTCTTAAGTGAACTACAAGAAATCCATTATTTTTTGAGAATTTTTCAAGAGGAAATTTAATATTTTCATTTTCAAATTTTTTTAGTTCAGCTATTAAATATTTTCCTTTTCTATCCCATTTGTAAATAAGTGAACCTTGAAGTCCTTTTATAAATTCTTTTTTAGTAGGGAAAGCAACAGTTGAATCCCTACATACTTCTAAATTTTTAATAATGAATTTATTAAGTTTTTGCTCTAAACCTCTGCGTACAGTTTCAACTTCAGGTAACTCAGGCAATTATTTAAGCTTTCTCTAATTCGCTTTCAGCAAAATTATTTGTATTTGCTCCACCTTCAGTTCCGCTTATTCCCGCATAATTTACTTTATCGAATCTCACCACACAGTTATATTTAATACCTGAGGTGTCGACTGAAGCAACTTTACCTATTTCATTGTACCAATATGATTCTGGTCTTTTTACTCTTACGAGATCTCCTCTTGAAATTGCCATTACTGTTAGTTTAACTTTTTGTAGAATAACCCATCATTAATATTCTTAGACAAATTATTCACACATATTAATTAAAAGTTTTAACAAAAATCATCTATTAAATTATTTTCGAATTCTTCTTTAGCAGGCTTACTTCCCATCCATTTCCTGCCAGGTATTCTTACATCTAATTCATTTGTATCACAATTGATTGAAAGAATCAGTTTTTTATTTTCTTGATTTAGCACGTTTAAAACTTTTCTACTTTTAAAATCTTCATATGGTTTACTCTGGATAATTAAAGGTCCATAAAATTTTTTTTCTAACTCAAGTAAGTCATTATTTTTTTTATTTCTAATTATTTGATAGTTTTCTGTACTAATTGATTTATTTTTGCTTAACAGAAGCTTTTGACCAACTTTTATTGAATCAGGATTAAGGAGATTATTAATCTCTACTAGATCGATTACTTTTAAATTATATCTGTTTGATATCTCCGTAAGATTTTCACCAATTTGAACAATATGATAATTATTTATTAAATCTGATTGTTTTGAGAGATTTTCAGTAGATTCGGAGATAATAAGATTTTGGCCAACAAAGATATAATTTTCATCTTTTAAGTTATTCAATTTAATAATTAAGTCTTTATTTATGGAATAGAATCTTGAAATAGTTGATATTGTATCTCCACTTTTTACAATATGAATTTTTTTTATTTCAGTTTTTTCTTCAGTAATTGATTCTTTTCTAGCAATATTCTCAACGTTACTTTTTGCTGAAAATTTTTTTTCTTCTGATTTTATCAATGAGTGATTAAAAAAATTAATAAATATGGCAATTACTAAAAATGCAAATTTCATAAAACTCACTATTTATTTAAAGATAATCTTTAAATTTAAAATCGCTAGGTTTTTGAAAACAATTTAAGTAATTTAAACCTGAAAAATAAACTTTAAAAATTTCTTTACTCTTTCATAGGGGGGATACCGCAGATTCGAATCAAATAAAAAACCTTTAAAAGTAATAGATTTTTGATTTGAAAAATTTCGAAAACCTTCCTCTCCATGAAATTTACCAATACCACTTTGCCCAACGCCTCCAAACGGTAAATTTGGAATAAGGACTGGTAACATCACATCATTTATACAAATTGTTCCAGAGCTGGTTACTTTTGAAATATGATTATGGATTTTTTTATTCCCTCCAAATAAGTAGATTGCTAAGGGTTTTGATGTTTGACTAATCTGTTTTAAAGCTGATTCCTTATCATTAATTCTAACTACAGGAAGTAGTGAACTGAATAATTCTTTCTGCAAAATATCTGTTTCATTTAATTTAGTTCTCAAAATTGTAGGAGATATTTTCAACTTTTTTTTACTAAAAGTCCCCCCAAATAAAATTCTTTTTTCTTTTTCATATTGTTTGAGAATTTCTACAGTTGATGTAAATTGTTTTTTCTCCAATTTTGAAAGGTTTTCGGAAATAATTGGATTATCTCCGTAAAAACTTACTATGTATTTCTTTAATTTTTCTATAAAAATATTCTCAATTTCTTTATCTACAAAGATATGATTCGGGGCCATGCAGGATTGACCAGAATTAAAAAATTTACCCCAAACAATTCTTTTTGCAGCCACTTCTAAATTTGCATTTTTGAAAACAATTACAGGATTTGTTCCACTTAACTCAAGAGTTAATGGAGTTAAGTTTTTTGAAGCTAATTTCATTATAGATTTTCCAGTTTCAGTACTTCCTGTAAAAAAAATGTGATCAAAATTTTGTTCAATTAATTTTATGGATTGTTTATCATCACCCTCCACTGTCATTAGGACATCTTTACGGAAATATTTGGAAGTAAGCTTTTTAATAAGTTTTGAGGTCGCAGGACATTTCTCTGATGGTTTTATAACTGCAGTATTCCCTGCTGAAAAAATATTTACCAATGGCTTTAAAATATAAAGTAATGGATAATTATAAGGACCAAGAATTAAGACACATCCAAGAGGTTCATAAATAACTTTGGAGGATGATGGGAAAAGATAAAAGGGGGTATCAATCTTTTTTGGTCGCATCCAAGAATTGAGTTTCTTTTTTATGAGTGAAATTTCTTCTTTCACTAAAAGGATTTCTGAAAGTCCTTCAATTTCAGATTTGCCGAGATCAACAAAAAGTGATTTAATTATCTCTTTTTTATTTTCATTCAAAAGTTTAGAAACTATATTGATATGATGGATCCGCCATTTTATATCTTCAGTTTTACCAGTGAGAACTGTATTTTTTAATTTATAGATGTCTTCTAAATGAAATTTATCAGAAATTTTCATTTTTTACCTTTGAATAGTATTAAATATATCAGAGGATAAATTGTAAATAACTAAGGTTTTTAGGCATTTAAATCAAAGCGAATGATTTATGAGAAATAATCAAATTTATTAATATTGCTTTTAAAAATTTAAATTTTTCTTGGTTAGTATATTTCTATGAGGGAAAATTTTTCAATAAGATTGATATCTATAAATGAAATACCAGAAGTCACAAACTGGGCAAGGTTAGAAGGATTTTCTCCTGGAATGGATGATTTATCAATTTATAGAAATACAGATAAACAAGGGGTATGGGTAGCTTGTCTAGACAATAATCCTATAGGCTCTATTGCGTGTATAAAATATAATTCCTCGTATGGTTTTATAGGTTTATTTATCGTTAAAAAAGAATTCCGGAATAATGGATATGGAGTGAGATTATGGAAACATGCCCTCGAATATTTGAAAAATGTTGAATGTATTGGTCTTGAGGCTGCCCCAGATAGATTAAATGATTACGCAAAGTGGGGGTTTAGAAAATCTTCCATTACAAATCGATGGAAATTAAATGGTTCTCAAGATTTGCCATTGAAAAATTTCTATAAAGATCAATTTCATTCTTTTAAAGTTGTCCCGAGTAATAAAATTTCTTCTGAAGCAGTCTTAATTTATGATGATCAAAGAGAACCTAGTCCCAGACCACATTTTCTAAATGACTGGTTGAAAAATTCTCATGGTAATGTCAGTGCAATTGTCGACAATAATGGGATGTGCCATGGATTTGGCAGGATAAGACCTTGTGTATTGGAGGATAATGAGCAAGGCTGGAGAATTGGCCCTCTTTTAGCGGATACTCCACCACTTGCTGAATTATTAATAAGGGAGTTAGTTGGTGATTTAGATGCTCAAATCTTATTGGATTGCTCTAATCTGAACCCTTATGCAAATTATCTTTTATCAAGTTTGGGATTTGAGGAAATATCAAAAACTTACAGAATGTATAAAGGCATTCAACCTCCCTGCCCTATGAATCAAGTATATGGACTTGCCTGCTTGGAACTGGGGTGATTTCTTTAAAGCGTTCATTCCCCCTTTTGTTTCTGTAATACTGAAAGAATTTTGTTTGATTAAGATTAACTTCCAGAAGGTTTCAAAATTTTTTCTACAATATCGGCATTGATTATAGTGATCTCTCCATTGTCAATATTGGCAACTTGAAACAAGGTCCATGAATTTGGATTTCTAGCTCCTCCAATACAGTCGATAACTTGACCGACCCAATAATTTTCATACTTTTCCTTAGTATCTTCGCAATTTTCTTTTTTAATTGCGACATAATCACCAGGCCTAACGAAAAGAAACTCAGGAGTTGCTGAGCTCACAATAAATAACTAATAGTATATACGTACTATAGCAAGTTATTGGTTTTGTTGCTGAACTTTGAATTATTTAGCAAACTAGGGGTAATTCAAAAATAAAATGGAATCAACTGAAATTGCAGTATTTTCGACATTATTGGGGTTAATCCTAGCTTTAACTGACGCTTATATAGAAAGAAATATTCCAGGATAATATTTCCAATTCATTTTTTAAATTAAATAAGATTTAAGCTGGTCTAATATGTCGGCACGGTTGGAAACTAATTTTGTAAAAACTAAATATATCAAACCTCCCATTGCTAGCCTTCCGTTAATTTTTTCTAACTGCTTTAGTTTTCTCAAAAATTACCCTTGCCGCTAAATAAAATTTAAAGGGTATAGAAAATAAAAAAGTATTGATTAATTCAAAATTAAAAAAAAAATTATAGAAATATTTCAAACACGAATTAAATTTAAAGCCAAGCTTCTTTCATCTCAAGATAAAGTCTCTCACTCTCAGCAGAATTAATTTTGCTGTCGGAATAGGATTGTTGTTGTTGCTGTTGCTGCTGCTGAGTTGAGTTAGTATTAGAATTTTGGACTTCGCTCATTAGAGGGACTAAATATTTGTGTTTATTCTCTCATATTTAGAGCTTTTTTTGTCAACTTAAATTCTTAAATTTTATTTAAATTTTCTGCGTTTTTAATTTTCCTGTTTTGAGTGAATTTATTTCGCTACAGTAGTTTTGGTATATAGGAATTTAACTTCCCAATATACAATTGCTAAGAAGATAGCACTTGCAATAATAATTTCAGAAATGGCTAACATTTTATTTTTCAATACTAATTTAATTTTGGTATCAATTTACACAGAATGCAATAGGTACTAATTACATTTTAGATTTTAAAAAATCTTATTTAATAAAATAACGCGTCGAAATAATATAAAATTTTAAGTTAGATACAAATTATTTCCGTGGGAAATTTTATAAATTCAACAACCCTTATACCTCTAATACCTTTAGTAACCTCTTTATTTATTCTCATTTTATTGGCAAGTTTTAACAGAACACTTAACAGGTTAACAAAACCGGTTACTGCACTGGTTGCATTATCTTTATTAAGTTCTACTTTTATAAGCTCCTTTGACTATTTTAAGAAAATAGAAGAAGAAATAGTTTTATCTGAATATCTCAAATTTTTTGAAGAAAAAAATTTAGTTATACATCTCAATTCAGTAAATGAAAAATTTATAATTTTTTTCTCATTAATAATGATATTAATTATTGGAATATCTTTTTATAAATTGCCAAGAAAAAAAGGTTATGTCTCATTGATGATTAGCCTAGGATTAATATCTTCTTCGGTGATGCTCTCAATATTGCTAATAGATTTTTCAGCACTAATCTAAACTGTAGTAATAATTGACAAAGCTTCGTTCAGTTCTTGGACATGATTTAATTCATCTTGAGCAATTTCTTTTATTTTTTGATCATTTGGATTATCTATTAAATATTTGGAATAAGTTTCAAATGCATGTTCTTCGATTTTTATGTTGACATCATAAGCATTAGCTGGCGAGAAGAAATAATAAAAAACCATGATCCAGTAATATAAAAGCACAAGGTGTCTCGCAAAAAATCTATCAATCCAGAACCTATCTCCTCCTCTTTTCTCCATTTCTTTAAGATGCTCAGTTTCGTTAATAGCTTGATAAAAATGTTCTTTCATTAAAATCATTGTTTTTTCATTTTTGATTCCTAGGGATTCTTTAAAATGAAGAACTGAAAGAAATGCAAAATAAGGTGATCTAGCTATTACTTCTAAAACCCAAAATCTTTGTAAAGATCTACCAGAGTAGATGAAGTCTAAGAAGTTAACTGTATTATTCAAAATCAAAGAATTTAATTTCTTCATAAATTTTTGTTTTTATTTAAGTATAATTACTCAGCCGCTTAAGAACTATAATGTATTTAAGTAATTAACCAAAAATTAATATTTATAGTCTAAAAATTGTTACTTCCATTGAAATATTTTTTTTTCATGCATTAATTGGATAGATCAAAATCTTATATGACAACTACTGAAAAAATTTTAAATGCCAAAAAGAGGATTGATGAATTAGAGAGACTTATAAAATACTGGAATGATTCAGACCATGATGAGGCAAAAATAGAAAATTTTACAAGAAATATTGAAAATAAAGTTGCTTAGATAGTGATGATTAAGGCTGATGAGCTTTTATCTACTTAAAGTGATTTAATATCTTTGAGGTTTCCAATATTGTTTTATTCATAAATAGAGCAATTAAACCTATTCTCAAAAACGGTAAGGAAGAAATAATCTAAAAGAAAAATCTAGATGAAAACCTTTTCAAAAAAATATTTAGTGCCGATTAAATTTATACCATGGGTTTTTTGGGTATTTATATCTTGTATAAGTATATATTTGTGTAAGTTAGCATGGGTAAATTGAATAATTAATGGATCTAGCTTCTCCTTAGCCAACCTGGAGCACCGCCAAACCAATCTGATATATCATCTTCATTCGGGTTGAAATGATTTTCTTTATCTAGTCCATCTATCCCAAATGATTGTAAGAGGTTATCAATCCCCCCATCATTTTTTGAACCATTCCTTCTAAAGCTGTTAGCTTTTTTCAGCCAAAGAGAAATTGTCGAATTATGGTGTGCAAATTTCTCAACATATATTCTTTCTTCTAATGTAATTGATTTATCTTGAGCAATTCTTTTAATTATTCCTTGGATTTTTAGTCTTTTTGAATTACTAAGAAGCATATTTGATAAATTCATTATTCTTTTTATAGGAAGGATTACTAAATATATCTTGTCAATGTTAATTTCAACAAAATAACGATTTTAAGAGGTTTTTAAGCAATAAAAGTCTTAAGACACTAAAAAAAGGGATCAATAAGTTACTAATGATACTTTTATTCATTTATCAAACTTATATTTCCTGTAAATTAGATAATAAAAATCAATCCATTCTCAAAGACACTTTAAAGTTAAGAAAAAGTCGACCCACTTGTTGCATAATAGTAGATCTGTACTACTATTAGTACAGATGTATTGTTAAGACATGAAAGTGATTTCATCCTCTCCTTATGCCCCTTTTAATTCAAAAGAGTGGAATTCTCTAATAAGCAAAAATGTAAAGTTTGAAAATACTCCAATAAAGATTCAAAAAAAATTTTATAGAACTTTTACTCTAAAAAAGATTGAAAAAGATAAACTTTTGCAAGAGAAGAATGAATTGCACCAACAAATGCAACTTGTATTCGGATAGAAAAATATTAACTAACAATCTTTTTATTGAATATTATTTTACGAGATCCAATTTTTTGTTAGATTAGTAGAAATACAAGAAGGATTTAATTTGGCTGTTGATCGAGAACTTTTAAAAGAAGTAACCCAAGAACTTTGGAATACCGTAAAAAAACTAAGACCTGAAATAGATCGGCAAACTCGACTTCAATTAGTTTTAAAGGCCTTATTAACTATTGGAGATTTACCAGATCAAATGCAAGCTGCCATGGTAGTAGGTGTTTGCGCAGAAATGGATAAAAGTGATGTTGATAATGTTGAAACTAATTCACAAACTAAAGATTCAAGCGGAGTTGATACTTCTACAGGTAGAAAAGTGGTTAGAAGAAGTTCAGCCAAATAAACTTTAAACGATCAACCTTTAATTTTCTTTGATTCGTTTTTGTTAAGTCTATTGAATAGGTAATATGAAATTACAAGTAAGAGAGGAACGAATATTGAATGTAAAGTCATCATTAATTCTGTTTGGCCCATTCCTATAAGATTTGACTCGTTTGGAAGTTGTTCTGACCAAGTGCCAACTAAATGCCAGGCTTGAGGAATTGATAAGAAAAACATATAAGAGCTATAAGTAAAGTTTATGTTCAGATAAAGATTATCATTATTGAACGTTTTTGCTTTCTTTATTCTTATTTCTTAACTAAGTATTTGTAGAGTTATAAAAAAGAACTTGATTCATAAATTTATTTTCTTAAGAAGAGTTTTAAATTCTTTTTTACCAATAATTTTTTCAGCTGCGTAAGCGCCACTTGCTGAAACAGCTGGAATTCCAATACCTGGAAATGTACTTGCGCCGCAAGTAAATAAATTTTTCACTGGAGTTTTGCAGCCCGGGAAAAGACCTTTTGCTGCAGACAATGCAGGGCCGTAACTGCCGCAATAGGTATTGGTGAATTTTTTATGAGTGATTGGGGTTCCTAGCATCTTTAAATCAATCCTTTCATCTATATCAGGGATGAATTTTCGCACTGCATTAAGGAATATTGAACATCTTTCTTCTTTCAAATTTCTATATTCTAATTCCTTTGGATTTAGGTTTTCCCAAATTTCCCAAGGTTCATTTGCGGGAGTATATCCATGAAGAACATGTTTTCCTTCAGGGGCCATATTTTTATCTAAAACAGATGGGATTGAAAATACGGCTATATTTCTTTCTGCGGTTATACCTTTTTCCCACTCATCAACATGTATTGCATGTATTGGCAAATTTTCAAGACCATCAGCATCAAAACCTAGATGTATATGAAGGAAAGAATCACATTTATTAGGGTTCAAAACTTTTGTATTCCATCTTTTTGAAATCTCATTTGGAATTAACTTTTTTAAATTCCATACATCAGTATTCGTGACAACAGATTCACAACTATAACTAGAACCATTATTAAGAGTTATACCTGTGGCTAAATTTTTATTGAAGTTAATTGTCTTTACTCTCGAAGAAAGAATTAATTCTCCTCCATTTTTTTTAAATCCATTAATCAAGGCTTTTACGATAGATTCACTACCTCCTTTGGGGTATTCAAGGTATGAATTTGGTTCAAACCATTCATTAAATAAAGTAGCCATCGCAGCTGTATTTGTATCATGCATTGACATACCACTTATCAAAAAGCTCAATAAATCAACCCAATTTCTGAGAAAAGGATCCTCAAGATGATTATTTACTAAATTCCCAAAGCCTTTATTAATTTTTGGTATTTGATTGATATAAGGTAAAAATTTTGAGGATAAATTTATTAGATCTAAGAAATTTATTGATTCGGGAGAAAATGAGAGTAAAGGTATTTCATTTATTATTTGGCTAAGAGGTTTTATTCCGGAAATAAATGATTCCCATTCTTTAACAGATTTCTCACCTCTTAAAGTTCTAATTGTTTGTTTAAAAGGTTCTTCCCCCACATCAAGATTAAAATTGCCTTCTGGGACAATTACTTGCCAACCTTTGTATTGAAATAGTTCTACTTCTTCATTCAGCAGTTTAAGAATTTGCCCTAGGGGATTAGTTGTCGGCCACTTACCTATTCCACTCCACAATGACGGACCTGATTCAAAAGTATAACCTTTTCTTTTGAAACTGTGAGCAACACCTCCAGGCTGGGTATGTGCTTCGCAGATAAGTACTGTTTTGCCTGATAAAGCTAAAATCGAACCGCAGCATAACCCTCCTATTCCACTACCTACTATCACAACATCGTACTTTTTCATTAAATATTTACTTTACTCTTCTCGTAAAACTAATGTTTCAGACGAATGTATTAGTTGTAGTTGTAATGCTTAGAACAACAGCAAGGAAAAATATGTAAGGGACAGCTTTTAGAGGAATGTATCCTTGACTTTTAGAGATAAAATCCATTGTTTTGGTTACTTTGTGTAAACATATTAACTAGTTCTTGTTCCTTATGTGTGCCAAAAAATTATTTTTTTGGAAATATATTGAAACAAAGAAATCTTTTTAGGGAGATTTTTTAAACTAAAAACATTTTTTATGAAGTTATCTTAGTATTTGATTCTTAGATTAAAATCTATTATGAAACACTTTCCTGATATTAATAAGATAAAACTATTAGAAAAAAATTCCCAAAAAAATGGTAGCGGAATTGTATATGAGGAATTGTTAGGAATATGGAAGTTTAAGTATGTATGGGGAAAGGAGTCAGATGAAATCAAAAATATACCCAGTTCGATTCTCCAAGTATTGTCGGCAAGACTCGAATTGAAAAGTAAAAATGAAGATGATCAAATAAATTATGAAATAAAAAATTCAATTAATTTGGGATTATTAAATATTACTTTTATAGGCAGCGCAGAATTAAAAGGGATTAGACCTTTATTGGCTTTCTATTTTGAAGAATTGAAAATTAGTATTAGTAGTTTTCGTATATTTAATAAGGAATTAAAAAAACCAGAAGATAAAAAAATGCCTTTTTTCTCACTTGTAGGAATTAGCACTAAAGATAATTGGTTATGTGCTCGAGGCAGGGGCGGAGGGCTTGCAATATGGGTTAAGTCTTAATTTAGTGGTATTCTCCTGGATGATCTACCTTTCTTACGGTAACTTTATCAACTTTTTGTCCATTAAATCTTAAGAGATCATCTCCTGAAAAGTCATAACCTAAGCGTTGACCTATTAGGGCTACATCATCTGCTGTAGAGGATGTAGTAACCTGCTTTTTTAATTCTTCATCAGATTGCATCTTAATTAAAAATTTTCTAATTTCAGAAAAACTCATTACTAGAATTTGATTGATGTTAAAGAAATTTATAAAATCTTTTTCTTAGCAAGAACAAGATAAATAGATAATTATTATACTATTTTTATGACTTACCTATTCCTCTATATAGTTGGCATAATTTTAATATGGTGGACATATCGTGTCGGTTGGCTTGAGGCGCTCAAAACAGTAGTTAAAGTTGTAGTTCCCTCAGCGCTTATTATTTTATTTAACATAAAAGCCGGAAGATTACTTTTTAAAAGTCCTGTAGTCGGTTTATTAAGCGCTTTGCCTACCTCTATTTTTATTTTTAGAGGGTCATTGCCTTTAGTTAGTTATATAAATAACTGGATTGAAAATAAAATAAATAAGTATGTTGATTCGGAAGTTATAGATACTGATTCTGTTTCTTTAGATGATTAATTTAATCAAATCCAAGAAATAATTCTTTGTGTACAACAAGAACATCAAATAAAGTTGTTCCATGAATAGGACTTAATGGGATTTTGTCTATATTCAATGCTTCTGCGCAAATTAAATGAGCATCCCATTTTGTATTGTGATCACTTATTTCAATTGACCACTCAATTACTTTTTTGAAATGATCTGGCATCTCCGAACCAATTTTTCTACAAATTTGACATAGAACTGACAAAAGAGGAGGTTTTGAGGGCATTTTTAAATCTTTAATAAGACTAGGCTGTGTAAAAACACTTGTATAGCGGATGTAGTCTATCAATTCATATTCTTCTTTAGTAAGAGCTGCTTTATCTAATGCTCTTTCAAATTCGTCTATGGGGGTTATGGGCCTATCCAAGATATTATTTTTTGCTGTTTTCTGAATCTATTTTTTCTTGATTAATTTCGTTTGTTTGATTGCTTTCTATAGATTTAGGAGATTCCTCTTTATCTTCTTCGTTCATAACTTTATCGATTTCATTTTGAAATTCATTCGATGCTTTTTTAAGACTTTTCAAGGTTTTGCCCAGCTGTTTTCCTAATTCTGGGAGCTTTTTTGGACCAAAAATTAAAAGAGCTAAGATAAGTATTACAGTAACCTCAGGCAAACCCACACCAAAAATATTCATGGCTGATAACTATTTAACTAATGAGAAAATCTATTATTAAATATAGTCAAATCATTTAAAAATTTCATTCTTGGAATGGCTTTATTAATATAAAAAAATTTTTAAAAATATTAATGTTATTAATACCCCTTTAAAGAAGACTAACCAAAGTAATTGATAATCACTCAAGTTTAAATTTTTTTGGTACCAATTTATAAGAGTTTTGTGTTTATCTATTAATTTTCTCATTTTCACGGATATTATTTATTACTATTACTTATTTTATCTTAACTTCCTTTATTATTATTTTTAGAGAAATCCTAGATTCAACTCAAAATAGGTTATTCTAATAAATTTTAATCTTCTCCCAAATTGATTTTGTTTCTTAATTATAGAAACTAATCGCTAAATATCTAATTTCTTAAAAAAAATGAAGTACTTATTTGCCGTCTTTTACCTGTTTTTTCTAATTTATCCAGCTGAAGCCGTTACCACAAAAATGTTTAAAGTATTGGATACTTGTGCAAGATATCGACTTGGTGAGATTGATTCTAATGAGGCATTAGAAAAGTTAAAATTAAAATTAAAGAACTCCTCTACTAATAAGCCGACTGAATTAGTAAAAAAATATTGCTCTGTATTTACGCCAAATGAAAAAATTGAATTTTAACCTAAGTAATAAATGTTTAATTATTTTTTTTTGAATGAGCATTAGATTTGTTTCGTATTTCTTTAACTTTTTTAAAATTGGTTATTTTTAAATTTAAAATAACTCCCAAAAAAAGAATAAGAAATAAAGAAATATAAATTATTAATTCCATAATATTGAATTAATAAATTCACCTTAGTTTATTTCAGTAATTTTTTAGTATCTTTTAAAACAAAAAAACTGCCTTTAGTATTAGTTATTTGTTTTGAAGGTCACAAAAAAAACATATTAACCTCTAATATGGAATTTTATAAGAATTATTGTGAAGGTTGGAGATAAAATTCCAGAATTTTCTTTACTGGATCAAAATGGAATTAAGAGATCAAATAAGGGATTAAAAAATCCACTTGTTTTGTTTTTTTATCCAAAAGATGATACTCCAGGTTGCACTATTGAAGTTTGCGGATTTAGAGATAAATATGACTTATTTAAAGTATTAGGTGCGCAAGTTTGGGGAGTAAGTAATGGAAGTACCTCAAGTCATTTAGCATTTGCCAATAAAAATAAATTACAATATCCACTCCTTTGCGATACTAATGACTCTCTTAGGAAAACTTTTAAAGTTCCCAAAGTATTAGGTTTTATGGATGGTAGGGTAACTTACGTTATTGATCGCAAAGGGACAGTTAGGCATATTTTTAGAGATTTATTGAATGGTCCTGAACACATTAAAGAGGCTATTAGAGTACTCAAGGCAATTCAAAATCAATAAATTATTATTCAAAGAATTTTAGATTAATAAGTTTTGTTTTATTATAGTTTCAGCTTTTTTTTAATATATGAAGAAAATGGGAATGCAGGCTGTTGATCTTGCTATTCAAAATGGAGTGGATCTTGACGGTACTCCAATCCCTCAAAAAATGTTAGATCTATACAATAGAATTATGGATGAGGAGAATAAAAGACAAAGGAGTGGTGTTAAAAAATCAATGAGAAATAGATGCGTCAAAACGGGTTCTAAGCATTTTGATAAAGAAACATTGAATCAATTATTAATAGATTCGGGATGGGAAGGTCTTAAAGAAAAGGAAATTTTATTTTTTTATAACTGAAAAAATTTTTTAATTATCTTAAAAATCATTTATGGTAATTATTTATTTAAATTAAGAAACTGAGAACTAATTAAATATTTTTTAGATCTAATTTTTTGAATTATTTAAACCATCCTTTTTTTTCAGAGGAAATTATTTTCTCTTTTTCAGCTTTTGTTTTATTACTTGCTTTTTTGTATGCCAAGTTTGCTTCTATAACTGTAACTATAGATATAAAAAAAAGGCCAGAAAATCCAATTATTTGTTCACTTTGAGAGGGTTCTGAATCTCCTTGTAAAAAAAAACCTAAAGCGAACCATGCCGTACTAGCAGTGATGGTATAAAAGTAGGGTTTCCATCTTCTTTGATATAAGTAACCCGATCCTAAACCAGGAAGAAAGTTTAAAAAAGATGCTACCCACCCTTTTGAAGAGGCAAGTATTTCGTCTCTTGAGGGATAAGACATTTATTTTAGGTATTTATTAAATGTGAATTTATATAAGCAAAAGATATTGCTGCACAAATTACCCAACTAAAGGGTAAGAACATTCTTATTTTTTCTTTGTTATTATTCATTTTTTAATTATGGAAAATATTTTTAAAATCTGTGGATTTTATAGATACCTTAAAACTAGAAGAATTAAAAAAGACGGTTTAAAACCGTCTTTGAAAAAGTAATTTCTCTAAAAATAAATTATTTATCTTTTGAGGCTGAGAGTACTTTAAGTTCTTTTTTTACTTCTTTTTCTCTCTCTTCAAGATGTTTTAGTTGAGCTTTAAAAGCATCTTCAAGTCTTACTTTTTGTGTTTTAATTTCATCAAGCTCTTCTTGATGTTGGTTTTTCTTTAACTCCTTCATTTCACTATCGGAAATAACATATACAGGGCGATATGAAGGTGTTTCAAAAAGAAGATCAAACATTGAATACATAAGTGACCTTTGAATTAGTACAAACTCAATATCTGATAATTCTTTTGAATATGAAAGGATAAATACCGAAGATATTGATACGGCAAATACACCGAATTTCGGTTTACCTAACTCAACCGCCCAGTATTTACCGATCGAATTTTAAGGTATGTTTTAAAGTATTAAGGAGATGATTCTAAAGATCTAAATCAAAAAGAACTAAAAATGGATTTAAAAATTACTAAAACATTAGTAATCCCATCCAACGAAATTAAGTGGCGATTTTCTAGATCCTCCGGTCCTGGAGGACAAAATGTAAATAAAATTGAAAGCAGAGTAGAGATTATTTTTAATTTAGAAGATTCCAAAGTATTAAATGATTATCAGAAAGCAATTCTTAAGAGAAACTTGAAAAACAAATTAGTGAATAATAGCTTACGTTTAGCGGTTCAAGAACATAGAAATCAATTATTAAATAGGCAGCTAGCTTTAATGAAATTTAGTTCAATAATAAAAAATGCTTTAAATAAACCTTTTAAATTAAGAAAAAATACCCAACCCACTAAAGCATCACAAAAGAAAAGAGTTGAGGTTAAGAAAAAACGTGGCGAATTGAAAAAAAGTAGACAAAAAGAAAAAACATATCAAATATGAATAAACTAAATAAATATTTCCCTCGCAAATTTTAATGAAAGCATATTATTAATTTAATTTCATTTTGGATTTTTGAATACAAATAATGATTTCTGGTTAATTGACTCTAATTTTGTAGGGGTGATGCGTTTCTACAAAGATAGAGATAATTCTGATAAATCTATTGATTATATGTTTATTGAAGAAGGAATTATTATGGGAATTCATGGAGAAAATCCTCCATTAATGAAAACTAGAAAAAAAATTGTTATTGAAGAAGCAAGAATATTATGGCAAAAATTGTTAAATGAAGGTTGGCAAAAAACTAATAAAAAATGGTGAGCAAAGTCTACAAAAACTTTTTTTAATTTCAGAAAATAAATGAACCTTTAGGGTATAGCCTGGAAATTTTTTTCTGCTGTAAATATTTCTTTTTTTTGATGTCGTTTTCATATCTTCTCAACATCATTAGATAGTAAGTAACTCCAAAAATAATTAAAAAAACAATAAATCTTATTCCTGCCTCGAAGTTCATATGAGTATTAAACTTTATTCTAATCTGACAATTACTAATTAAAAATCAATCGGTATTTATATCTAATTAAAACGTCTAGTAAAAATTTTTTTTGATTTTACTGTATAAAAAATACATAACAAAAATAATATTAAAATTGCACTAAAGCTTCCGATTGGGTTTGGAATATTTTGTGTAAAAGGCCCTGCTAAAAAAGAAGGCGTATTTTCTTTGAATTCTATTAATCCATTATTTAATAAAAACCAAATACCCACAAGTCCTCCATGAATTCCTATGCAATTCCATAAAGAGCCTTTATTTCTAATTTTTACTAATGATAGAAATATCCCAAGTAAAATAAATCCCAAACGTAATCCTACTATGTTCCAAAAGATCTCATTTGATAAATTATGAACGAAGCTAAAAATTATAGCTTGTAAAGCTATTGATATTTTTGTACCATATTCAAATTTTAATTCTTCTAGTAACCAGCCTCTAAAAATTATTTCCTCTGCGAATCCAACACCTAATCCCAGTAAAATAGAATTTAACAATATTGTTGGCGAGAATTCACCTATCCAAGAAATATAATTTTTTTGTAATAGTGGTACAAGAATTAGAATTATTAAAACTAAAGCAAATAAAATACCTTGAGAAAAATTGAAAAAGTTTTTCAAGAATTTGTCTTTTGTTATCCCAAGAATTATCCAAGTACTTGATTTATTTCTTTTGATATAAAACCAATATGGGAGTAAAAAGATAAAAAGTAAAAAAGTAATAATAGTACCAATTAAGGATAAATTATCTTTTTCAAAATTAAACAATAAAAGTGGCTGAGATAAAGACCAGCCAATTCCATAAAGAATTGGAATAAAAAATATAGTGGATAAAAATCTTGGTCTTAAAAGAAAAAAACTTCTAATTAGTATCATTACATTTTTCATTTTAGTTTGAATATTAGTCAACCCCAGCCTTTGCCTTTTATTATTCTAACTACTTGTTCAAAAAGTTTTAGCTTTTTCTTTTTACTATAATTTATGTTTTTTGTAAGATTAGATAAATCTTTATAAAATTGCCGAGTTATTTTATCTTCTTTATCACTAGGCCATAGTAAGTCTGAGCCCTCTTCATATTCTTCTTTATATCTTTCTTTATTCAAATTTTTTTATATCGATATAATTTAAATTTTACTTATTGCAAATGCTTAAAAGTGATGTTTATTAAATTTGTATATTTATTTAAAATTTATGCTGATTAATCTTCCAACTTTAGTCTTTACATTATTATCTCCATTCCTTATTTTTGCAGTAATAGTATCGGTTTACTTATTTCATTAGGAAGTATTTAATAAATAAACTTAATTAATTTAAGGGTGTATTATGCCTACTTTTTCTAATGCAAATGATAAAACTGCAATTACGGCCATTACTGTTAAGATCTTGTTCTTTTTGATGAAATCCATAATGCATATCAATAATCTATTTATTAAATTATTATATAAAATAATAAATATTTTAAATTATTATAACAATTAGAATGGAACCCATATATGTAGGAGATTTACTTCCCTCAATAGCTTCTTATAAAAAGATAATTGAAAAATATGATAAGGGTATAAAAGAGGGGGAATTTTATGAAGAACCTATAGGCGGAGATTTTAATTACCCTGATTGGTAAATATGCTTACTACAAAAATAACTTTTGCCTTGGCAGATTGGATTAGAGAGTGGCGTAAGTGCCGGGATAAGAATCCTTCTATTGATGAGTGTGTAAAATTTGTTCAGTGGAAATTGGAAGATTATAAACTTTCTGATAGTGATAAAAGAATAATTGAATCTATTTTGCTCTATGAATCTGAATAACAAAGAGACTATAGACTTTATTATTTATATTTATCTATAAAAAACAAAGGATCATTAAAATCCTCTTACAAATTAAGAAAAAAGTAAATCAGCATATTTACGGATTTACTGAAAATATAAAAAGGAGTAATTTATAAATGTTGAGTTCGGAGGCAATCTAAATGATTGATAGTCCGCCTGAAATTTAGCAAATTCCAAAATATAGGAAGCGTATTCCTGAGAATGGGATTATTCGAAAATTAAAGTTCAATCAATTAGTCTGATAAGACTTCGCTTTATAATTACTAGCGACAATAGGGACTGAAATTATCGAGAGAAATCCCCGAATTCACATATTCTAGGTTTATGAGTAAATAGACTTTATAATATGTAATTTTATATCCTGTAAGAAGGAAATCAAATATTAAAAAGGACTGCACAAGCAGTCCTTTTTTTGTTTAACAAATTTCCTCTAAAATAGACTTCTTTTTGGATAATATTGATTAATAAAGTGTTTAAAAATATTTCACAATGAAAGATCAAGTCTTGTTTCCTAAAATTGAAGTTCGCGAAAAAGGTTTTTTACAAGTAAGTGATATTCATACGATTTATTGGGAAAGATCTGGCAATCCAAATGGTAAAAAAATACTAGTTATTCATGGAGGCCCAGGCGGAGGAAGTCAAGCAAGATATAGAAGATACTTTGATCCAGATAAATTCGATATTATTCAATTTGACCAAAGAGGTTGCGGGTCTTCAACTCCTTTCTCAGAATTAAAAGAAAATACTACTAATCATTTAGTTGATGATATTGAGAAATTAAGGATTCTATTAAAAATAGATAGTTGGCATTTGTTTGGTGGCTCTTGGGGCTCAACACTCTCACTTATATATGCAATAAAAAATCCCTCAAGAGTTAAGAGCTTAACTTTGCGAGGAATATTTTTATGTAGAAAGTTTGAATTATTGTGGTTCTATCAATATGGTGCAAGTGAGATATTCCCTGATGAATTTGATGAATATATTTCTGTAATACCAAAAGAAGAAAGAAATGATTTGATAAGTTCTTTTTATAAATATCTAACATCATCAGATGCAAAAATTAGATCAAAAGCAGCAGCATCTTGGACAAAATGGGAACTCTCAACTAGTCATTTAATAAATAAAAAATTCGATTTTGATAAGTCCCAAGTTAATTCTTTCGCAGATGCATTTGCAAGGATAGAATGCCATTATTTTGTTAATAATATTTTCTTAGAAGATGATTTTATTTTGAAAAATATAAAAACAATAGAATCGATTCCAACAAAAATAATTCAAGGGAGGTATGACGTTGTATGTCCTGTTAGGAGTGCTTGGGATCTAAATAAGAAATTAAAAAATTCTGAATTAATTATTGTTAATGATGCTGGTCATTCAATGAGTGAAAAAGGTATAAGTATCGAATTAATAAAAGCTGTAAAAGGAATTGAAAATCTCTAATAAAGAGAAATATGGTTTTAAAAATTAAAGTCCATTATCTTCAATATTTTGTGCAATACTCCTAAGAAGTTCGACTATATCAGAATCTTCGCATTGAGTATCCTCTTTAAGCAAAATGCACTCGTCTCTGATACTTACATTAGTACTCCACCATATACCTGAACTATTGGTATCGTCCCATTCAAATCTTTCAGACATAATTAATAAAATCTAATAAATACATTAAAGCTTGCATTAGTTCATCGTGGATTTATATATTTCATTTAAAAATTTAAAAAGCTTTCCTAGGCGCTCAAAGGAATCTAGAAATTTCTGACAATAAAATTTAGAAATCCAATTTCAGTTCGTATTGTTTTTCTTTTTCCTTAGAAACAGTTTTTTTATTATTTATATTTTTTCTAAGCCTTTTTCTAGAGCCATGCTTTAAATAAATTTCTTTTGAGATATCCCAATATCCATCCTTTTTAGTGATTTCCTGGATTTTCTTCTTTGCAGTTTTAGTGCTATTTGGGATGTCAATTATTGGTCTTATGTAATAAATTTGTTCATATTCTTCTTGATTAAATCTAGATAATAGCCATGGTTCATGAATGAAATTAAGTGATATATCCTTTAATTCTGGTATCCATTTTTTTATAAATTTTCCTTGAGGATCATGATCTTTTCCCTGCTTAATAGGATTATAAATTCTATTGGTATTTATAGAAGTAGTTCCAGATTGCATTTGGCATTGGTTCCAATGTATTCCAGGCTCATAATCTACAAATTTATTTGCTAATTCAGTACCTGAATCTTGCCATGGTAGCCATAAATTATAGCTAGCAAAAGACATTAACATCGCTCTCATCCTGAAGTTAATCCATCCATTGAAATTTAGTGAACGCATACATGCATCTACAAAAGGAAAGCCCGTATTACCTGAACTCCATGAATAAAGTAATTCATTATTTTTTTCTCTAATATTTTTAAAAAAAGGATGGTATTCCCTAAACTCTAGTTCTGGTTCACTTTCAAGTTTCTGAATAAAATGACAATGCCAAGTTAATCTGCTTTTTAACATCCTTGAATTATTGTTTTTTGATATATTTGCCTTCTTAAAAATTTCTTTTAATGAAATGCATCCCCAACAAATGTATGGTGATAGTCTTGTACAACTATCAAATGATTTTTCTGGGCTAGATATATCTTTTGAATAAGAATCTAATTTATTACTAAAGAAGTATTGCATTCTCTCTAAACCTTTCTTTCTTCCACCTTGCATTCTTCCTGGACAAGTTTCTTTTTTAAAGTTAAAAATTTCGTCTGAGGGTATTTCTCCAATATTAAAGTTAATAGAATTAATTCTTAATGGAGCTTTAAGTAAGTTTTTGTCGGAATTTTCTTGCCACTTTTTAGACCAATTATTCCTATCTAAATTTCCTCTAAAAACTGAAAATTGTAGAAATTCCTTCCAAATAATATTTTTGCTTGAAGCCCATTCTCTTACTTTTTGATCTCTTTTATAAGTAAGCCAATCTCCGGTTTCTTGATGGCTATATATACCTTTGATTTTAAATTTTGTACTAATTTCATCAAAAATATTAATAACATTGCCAGTCCTAATAATTAATGGTTGGCCAATCTCAGCAAGTGCATTTCTTAAATCTATTAAACTTTCTTTGCAAAATTGCCATTGTCTATCTGAATGAGTATTTTGGCTCCAAATATTTAACTCAATAATATAAATAGGTAAAATATCATTATCTTTTATAGCCTCACAAAGAGCTTCGTTATCAAAAATTCTTAAATCTTTCTTAAACCATAAGATATTTATTTCTTTCATAATTTTTTGTTTTAATCCTAGAAAACTAAGATTAAGTTTGTAGGTAAAAAATATAAAAAATTTTAGAATAACTAAAAATCAAAAAAATGAAAATAACAAAAAAACTTTGGGAGGATAATTATGAGATTGCTTTACTAAGTTTAAATACAAAATTTGTTCAAGGTTTAAAGAATGGAAGTCTCCCTAAAAATATATTTCAAGAATATTTAGCTCAAGATTATTTCTTTTTAGAGACTTTTGCTAAGGCTTATGGTCTTGCTGTTTCCAAATCAAAAGATAAGTACTCAATAAGGAAGTTAAGTGAACTGTTAATGGGTGTTTCAGAGGAGTTAATACTTCATGAAACGTATGCAAGAGAATGGGATATTGATTTGTCTAATAACTATATAAAAAAAGCCACTAAAAATTATACAGATTTTCTTGATGATACTTCCAAAAGACTTAGCTCCGTTGAAATAATGTTTGCAATGACTCCATGTATGCGACTTTATTCTTGGATAGGAAAAAGTTTGTATAAGGAGGATTTTGACATTAAATATAAAGAATGGATAATTACTTATTCTGATGAGAGCTTTGAAAAGCTAGCAGATTCACTTGAAAATCTTATTGAGACTAATAAAGAAACATATGATATTAATCAGGCCAAATATTTATACAGGAGAGCTATGGAATTGGAGTTAGATTTTTTTAATGCATATTCAGATTTCTGATTTAAATTAAAATTTATTTATAGTACTTTCAAAAACAGGTTAATAAATTATGTATTCTAAAATTGCACTTACTATAGGTGGAAGCGATTCTGGAGGTGGCGCAGGCATCCAGGCTGACTTAAGAACTTTCATGGCACTTAAAGTCCATGGATGTTCTGTTATTACATGTATTACCGCTCAAAATAGTATAGAGGTTACATGCGTTCAACCAGTAGAGAAGAATACTTTATTAAGTCAGTTAGACACTTTATTTGCTGATTTTGGTATTGATGCTTTAAAAACAGGAATGTTACTAAATGAAAGGATAATTAAAGATGCTGCATTAAAATTAAATACATATGAAATTACTAAAATTATTGATCCAGTAATGGTTACAAGAACTGGTTCTAGATTACTGGAAGATTCTGCGATTGATGCTTATAAAAAACTCTTATTACCAATAGCGGATTTGGTAACTCCAAATATTTATGAGGCAAATTTACTTTCTGGTTTAGAAATAAAGAGTAAAGAAGATATCGAAAATTCAGCAAGAAATATTATTAATCTTGGTACTAAAGCGGTACTTATAAAAGGAGGCGGTTTAAAGGAGATGAAAGGAAAAGATTTTTTTCTCGACTTTAATGGAAGAAAAGAGTGGCTCTTTAATAATTTTATAAATACAAAAAATACACACGGTAGCGGTTGTACTTTAAGTGCTGCTATTTGTGGTTACAAAGCTTTAGGTTTTGAACTACTTGATTCCATACACAAAGCAAAATTATTTGTTGAGAAATCTTTAGAAAATTCTTACAAAATAGGATCTGGCCCAGGCCCGTTAGGCCATCATTAATTATTTATAGAAGTGGAGTTAGAACCACCATTTCCTGTATGGTTTTTTTAAAAATAAGATTTCTTCAGATTCCCATCCTCCCTCCAACCACTCAAGATGCTCAAGCAATAAAGACTCACTTTCCCTTTTGCTTAATTTCCCAATTCTATTAGCAATACCATCGAACCTTACTTTCATCAATTCCTCAATCTTGATGTTATTCATAGGTTAAATAATAAATTTTTTCTACTGTTACTTGTATAGATTTTCTTGTCAACGATTTAATTTTATTTGCTTACTAGCATTTCTTGAATATGTATTAAATACAACTTTTTGGAATAGATAGTAATTAAGACTTATTCACATAGATGTAATAAAAGACTAATTTATATAAAAATACTCAAACTATGAATACAGAAGAAACATCAAAGAAAAAAACTATTTTAAATGTAGGCTATTGTGAAACTACCTCTGAATGGCTCAAAAGAATTATTACTGAATTGGCAGATGAAAGTAAAAATTTTGTAGATTTGTCAGTTATTTGTGCTTGAGTTTTTAAAATATATATATTATTTTGATTTATATTTAAGGTTCCTATTAATTGGAAGATAAATCTAAAAGATATTTTTGTTAAGTGAATAATAATCAAAAAAATATAGAGATAATAAAAAAATTTAATTTATCTCCACATCCTGAAGGAGGATGGTTTAGAGAGATAGTAAGAAGTAAGAATTCTTTAATGAGGGATGATGGCCAAAGTAGAAACTTTATTACGGGAATTTATTATCTTTTGGAGAGACATGAAAAAAGTGCTTGGCATAGAGTAAAAAATGCAGATGAAATTTGGATTTATCTAAGGGGGGATCCTCTGAATTTGTGGTGCCTAGATAATGATAATAAGTTAATAAAAAACTTAATTTTAGATTCCAATAATCCAGTAGAAATGATCCCATCTGGATATTGGCAAGCTGCAAAAAGTACAGGCGAATTTACTTTAGTGAGTTGTTGTGTTGGCCCGGGCTTTGATTTTAAGGATTTTGAATTACTCAGAAATACAAATCATACTTCTAGATTAGATAAAGCAATTAATGATCTTATTTGAGACATTTTTTTGTTTATATTTTTGAAATTATCCTCTAGATTTATAAGGCTACTCAATCAATATATATTTAATGAATCAAAATCCTGTCAAAACAATTGGTATTAATGATGAACCAAGAAAAGATTCACACTTAGTATATGTAAATCAGGCTGATGGATTAAAAGGTATCCTTAATAGGGATTTTGATGAATGGTCTAATTTTGATAGTTGGGAAAGTATTTCAGTTCAGCAATGGATTTTTTCTAGAGCTTTAGAGGTTTTCAGAGGTAAGAAAATTGATATTAAATGCGACTGTTGTGAACATAATGATTTAATGCCAAATGATTTTGAGAGCATTAAGGTAGAAAAATGTTTTGGCAAAAAAAGTGCTTACATGATTGAAAAAGTTGTAGATGAAATTGTATTAGCTAAGGCAAGAAGAGAAAGTGATGGAACATATTCTGCGTAAGAATCATAAATATTTATGGAGTGAAAAATCTTTTACTTACCAATGAAAATTATCAGAAGCACCAATCGTTAAATTTCTAGTCGACATCTTGTGGAACTTAAAGTGTACCGAAGCACTGAACTCCTTTTCATCTGAGTAATTCACAAGATCAACTGGGTCGATGTTTTCATCGAACCATGCATCATATTCAATATGGTTAGGTTCAGCAAAATAACTCATAACCGATTAATAGCTAACAAAAAATTTATAAACGGTACATGCGATACCAAATAAAAATTCTTTTTAGTCAATTCATATTGAAAAAGGCTTAAAAATCTAAATTTAAAGATAATTTAAATGCTTTTTAAGTAATGGTTTTTAAATTGAAATTACATTTATGATTTTATTTATGGCTTACTATCACGTTCATGGACTTATTCCAGATGGAATTTCTCAGTCCGAAGGTTACAAGATGTTTGAGCAGTATATTGCTTCAGGTGCACCTATGGATAATTTTGATGGCTTTGAATTGGTAAGTAGATTCCATGCGCCTGAAACTGGAGAGGTTTTTGTAACTTTCAAGGCTGATAATCATTTAGCAATATCTCAACATTTTGGAGTGTGGAGAGCGAAATTTGGTCTTGATTGGAATATTACTGCTGTTCTAAATGATGATGAGGTTATTCAAAGAAACAAACAAGTTGATGATGCTGTCGCCGCAATGGGATAATTTAATTGATTGACAGTCGATCTAGAATAAGGGGCAACTAGCTCCTTTTTTTATGTCTCTTGAAACAATTAATGGCTAAATCTCATTGGTTAATTAATCCAAAAAGAACAGAAGTAAAAAGGTTTATAAAAAATGAAAAGAGCATAGATGGTGTTTTTGAGTATATGTTTGTAGATACTGGAAAAATAGTTGGTGTATTAGAAAAAGAACCGCCTGTGATGACAACAACAGTTTCTGTAGATATAGATTTAGCTAGAGAAATTTATGGAAGGTTAATTTCTCAAGGTTGGAGGAAAACTGAGGAGGTTTGGCAAAATAAAGAGAGTTAGGTCTTTGCTCCAGAAATTTTATTGCTGAAATTTACGGAACTGTGGGAGATAAAGTTATTGAAGCTATGAACGGAACAGGAGTTCCATATAAGATCTTTAAAACAAAATTAGGTTTGAGCAGAGTTTAAGGATGAGAGTATTAACTAATTAGTTCGACTAAATTATTAATAAGAATCTGAGCGCAAGAGGTAACCACAGACATAGAAGAAGCATTAGTAAAAGAGTAATAGCATGAACATTTGGGATGTATTGCTCTTTAAAAATTTGCGTCTTCATAATTTATCTCGCTTTCTTAAGTTTGATTTCTCTTCTGATAAGCAGAGCTATTACTACAACACACATGTTCATTAGAAATACGTCTAATGGCATTTAATAAAAAAGTCTCTACTTAATTAATAGCAAGATTATTGATCTAAGGATCAGTAAATGAAAATTAAATTGAGATTCTATCAAGCATCAATAAATCTTGAGCTTTAATTGTATCTTTCTTATCTTCATCTTCGGGATCTATATAAGATTCAATTTCAGCTTGAATTTTTCTCTTATAAACTCCCTTGATATAGTCAATTTCTCTTCTTTCTTTATTAAGTATTGAAAATGGTGATCTTTTTATGTTCATAAAAATCTCCAAGAAATAAGTTTTGATTAGCTCCAGTTTTTCTCAGATTCAACAAAGCTATCCAATGTTTGTTGGTTTCTGATTTCTTCCTCAAGAAGTTCTTCCTCTGATCTTTTTTCAAGCTCAGATTTATAATTTTCTTTTAGTTTGTATTTGGTAGACATTTGCTCATGACGACTACAATTATGTTCTAACTACTCAGACAGGCCATCCGACTTATAAATATGTACGGTTTGAGGTACTCCCATATACGGATAAAGGATCAACAATTGAATTTGAATATGGTTAATATGTTATGAATTTTGATCCACTTTTTTATTTTTTAGAAATTCCAATTTATCTGAAGTTGATAGGAATCTGAATTTTTTGAATCTCCCTGTTCATTTTTGTAAGAAAGCACTGCTCCGAATCTATTTTTCCTATTCATCTGCAATCCAATGGTGTTGCTGAGGAAATTATCCGATGAGTTCAAAATTGAAAATCTGTAATTGGTGGTGCTGTCATCTACATAATTCAGATCCACAATAGAATCATCTGTGAAGTCGAAATTGTATTCAATCTTTGCGAAAGGTTTTATTTTCCATTCCTTAATCTCAAATTCGCTGAATAAATCTGATCCAAGGGCCAAAACTTTATGGTTGATTGTCTGTTCTTTGAAAGTCAAGGCAAGATGACTGCCTGATTCGGAAAATGGTTTTAATGATATATGAGAAGCTTCAATCCTTCCGTAGGGATTGAAAGTGATGTTTCTCTTGGAAATCGGCTCGGGCCTGAAAGAAAATGATCCAAAGATAAGATTGGCCTCTCTCTGGCCTTTGTGGGCAATTGAGTCTTCGAATCTTGTTGTATAGAAATCCATTTTCCCAATCCCCAACTGAAAATCTGTGGGCAAAAAGCCTTTGAATTTCTGAGAGGAGTAAATTGAAACACTGTAGTTATCTGAATTTAACTTGCTTCCTTGCGAGCCGATTTTTATATGATCATTTCCATAAGTAAAAGCGAAGCCAAGCAGAGAATTGTTTTTTAATTTTTTGTCCGCACCAAAAGTTAAGTTAAGTGCATCTGATTTCTGATTTGATGATGTTGCATTTTTTTTATAATCACCAACAACTACCTCTCCATCAGTCCATAAAAACCAGTTCCCCAGTAATTTTCCACCTTTTGGATTTAAATCAGGATCAAATGTTTTTTCGCGTAATTCTGCAAAAGCAATGTCTACCGAATTATTTCTGAGATCATCGATTATTTGGTCAGATTCATTTTTCATTCTTTCATCATTCCAGTTTGCTCTGGCCCAATTTTCAAAATCTTTACTTTCTATATCTTTAAATTTTTTTTCCGATCCATTAAAAACTTTCTCTAATGTTGGATTTGAGAAAGAAAAATCAATGCCTTGAAATGATTTTTTATCAGATCTTTTATTCCTGGAAAGCCATTCTAGCCTTCTATTCACAGCATCTAAGCCGGCCTTGCTGAATCGTATTGATGCGTCTGTCCATGCTTCTGCCATTCCCAGTACATCAGGTTTCAAAGTTGGATCACCCTTTGAATCTATAGGAATATGATTATTTATCACACCATTTGATGTGGTGGATGAAATACCTGTGAAAGTAAAGTTAAAATTCAGATGATAGGTTGTGAGTTCTCCGGAATCTGGAGCATCTTCCTGTATTTGAATGTTCTGTGCTCCTCCGCCAAGATCTGGAGTGAAAATGCCATCTTCCGAGATAATCTTTGTGCTTTCAAAACCATATCCTTTGGGCGGATCCACAGTAATTGAGTAATTACCACTTTGTGCGACATCTCCTTTCAGAACAAAATTATATTTGCCATCTGAACCCGTCTCTTGGATATTATTCCCTCCACTGTCATCCAGCCAGTCGTTATTTATGAGACTTCCTTCATAAAGCAATTTAACTGTTACTCCGGATACCGGTTGTCTTGTAGATGATTCGTATATCACTCCCGCAGGGTCAATTAAAAGGCCATCTATATCACTAAATTCTTCACATGAAGAACTGATTTGGATATTTTTTATAAATCTTCCTGATGAAACTGGTCCATCTGTTAAATCAACTTTACCTTTCCCATTTTTTCCAGCTGATTTTACAAATTCAACTTTAAAGGTCCCAGCGCTGCTAGGGAAAAAATTATAGTTACCCACACTATTGGTTGTCGTAGTTGTGATTAGAGAATCGTCCTTATAAAGTTTTACGGTTGAACCGTTAGCTGGATCACCATTTTTGTATCTGACAACTCCCGATATCGATCCGCAGGAAACACTGTTTGTAGTAAAATTATAAGTATCCTTTGAATCAATTCCAGCAAAAGAATTAGGAGAAGCAGCTTCATCCACTACTGCTCCTGTTGAAATTAAAATGTAATATTGAGTACCATCATTTATCAAAACTGATCCGTCAGAATCTCTTAATGAAATTGACATTTCATTCCCGGATATGGAGATATCAGTTGTGTTGCTCATATTGAATGATCTTATTAATGCATCAGTTGAATAGTTGTATAGAGAAATATTTCCTGAACCACGAACGACATTTTCACTGAAAATTATTTCAACTGTTGGATCAGATGTAGAAACATCAGTAGCATTATCCTCTGGAGATTGGGAAGTTATAACTGGAGCGACTGAGTCATTACTATAAGTTGAAAAATTCAGTTCAGTTTTATCTGTAATTCCTCTGTAGCTAATGCCATTGGAAGATTCAATTATTTTTGGTTCGATAAGTAGATAATAATCAGTATTTGCAGTAAGTTCTGTTGGTAAAGTAATAACTTTGCCTGAAATATTCAATGAATCATTGCTGTATTGTTTGACTAAAGTCCGGTCAGATTTATGCAGAGAAATGTTTCCACTTGTTTCCGATGCTCTTATATCTTTGTCAAAGGTCAATGTGAGATTAAGACTTGTATTTACCCCAAAAGAATTATCTGATGGATTGGTGGAAATTAAATTTGGACCACTTGGACATCCATTAAAACCCCAGCATGGTTGCTTATTACTAGATAATATTGGAGCGAACAAAATTGGTGTATGGGCATAGTGTTCAACATTCCATGAGGTCAGATTCTGATCGAATACGCTTGCATTTTTAAAGGTCCTTGTAAAATTTGTGACCTCTGCCACATCCCAATTACTAATATCTTTATTAAATGCTCTCGCTCCATCAAAAGTTCTCCTTAATGACCTTAAACTTTCAGTGTTCCAGCTTGAAATGTTTCCATTAAAATTCTTTGCTCCGGCAAATGTTCTGTGCATGCTCACAACTTTTGATACATCCCAGCTGTTTAAATCACTATTGAAATTAATAGCTTTTAAAAAAGTTCTGTCTAATCTTGTTACGCTACTTACATCCCAGCTATTTAGATTTTGATTGAATGCTGCTGCTCCCCTGAAGGTGCTGTTAAGCCTGGTAACTTTGGAAATATTCCAACTACTAATATCTTGATTAAATACCAAGCTATCCTGGAACATTCCATTGATATTGGTGACATTATTTAATTGCCAGTTCGAAATATCCTGGTTAAAGCTGGATGCGTTCATAAACATTCTGCTCATGGTTGTAGCTTTACTGGTATCCCAATAACCTATATCTGCATTAAAGTTACTTTGATCCTTAAAGAGGCTTGAAAAATTCTTAACTTGACCAGTAAAAATTTTATTGCCGGTGTTTCCAAAATTGTATGTAATCCCATCTTTAGTTATTTGAAAATCTGATCCAACAGCACCATTTGCTATGCCTTCATCAAGTAAATCTCTATCGATGATTAGCATATTTGCGCAAACTGTTCCGGATGCCCCAACTGTGCCTACATATAGATCTGAGTAGCAATTTGAATCATCAGCTTTAGCTGAATTCAAGGGATAAAATAATGAAATTAAGAATAGATATTTATATAAATTTTGTTCCTTCACCTTTGTTTTGATTATTGATTAAATTTTTAGCTTCTGAAATCTTTTTTATATTAACAACCAATTTTTTGAAATCCATGATTAATTTCTGTTTAGACTCTTAAAGTTTGATTTTTTATTCATTATTAGTTTTTGCACTTTTGCAGATGATATTAATGCTATGGGATGATTTTCTTGATTGACAGTCGATCTAGAATTAAGGGGCAATTAGCTCCTTTTTTTATGTCAATTGAAACAACTGTTTTGGATTTCAAATTAAGCAATACTTTTGAGGAATATGAGGCTCATATGAATGCTCCTGAACAACAGGCCATGTTTAAAGAGATGGGAGTAAAAACTTTTTATATTGGCAAATCATTGGAAGACCCCAAAAGAGCAACTGTTATGTTTCAAGGACCAGTAAATACTTGTTACGACATCTTTGTTAACCCAGAAACTAAACCAATAGTTGAAGCATCCGGTCATATTTATGATGGGACAATAATTAATCGCTGGATTTCTGAATAATTTTGAAACGCCTTCTACTTCCACTGCTGGCTGCATTGGCATTACCTAATGCTGTTAATGCCAATGAAAAAGTTTCATCTGAAATGAATGATATTGAAGCTAATAAAATACTTCTTGGTCAAGTTCTATCTGTCTGCTATGCAGTAGATCGAAATCACATAACTATGAAACAAAAAATAGATATGTTGGGATTCGCCCTAAACCTCCACGAACGTGCTCATGGAAATAAAAAAACTATACAAGAAGATCAAATGAATGCTGTTGGAAAAGTCTTGGATATCTTCCCAGATTGTTTCCCTGAAGTAAAAAAGGATAAATGAACCCCTTGGAAGAAAAAAATTATCAACTTACAGAAAAGGACGCTTTGAGTATCTATGCGAAAATGATGCATACTCTTGATTCATCTGAGTTTGAATCGTTTTTGTCAGAAGATTTCACATACTCCTCACAGAAAATTTTGACCGATATGAACTCAAAAGATGAATTCATTGAATACATCAGACCAAAACTTGAAATAATAAAAAAAACTAAAAGTTCTGTTTACGCAGAATTAGGCGTATGCCCAGCATATGGACATTCCGATTGCCTTATCATGGCTCAAGGAGATAAGTCCAATCTACTTGGAGTTGCTTATGCTTCTGTAGAGGAGGGAAAAATTTCTGGTCTTTCCTTGTGCATTGTTCCAACTCCTGATTCGGCTATTCGAAGTGGAATTTATCCAGGTCTTAATGAGGTGGATCCCAGTCTTAATGTGAAAAAAGATCAGGTCATAATAACTGAAGGAGAATTTCAATGTAAAAAGGAAAAGTTATTAAATTTAGGAAAAGAAGAAACTTATCAAATAGGATTTTCTGGGTATGACGAGGTGCAGGCTTTTGGTTATGCTTTTAGTTTTTTGAATGATGGAAAAATACCAGATCCATATGATTTTTGTATATCAAATAACTTTAATAATCTAGAGAGTTCCTTACCTTCAGATACTATTAAAGTCGCAACTTATGTGAACAAAAAATACTCCACAAAAAAAATATATTTTTATGTGTGCTCATTTACTGAATCAACTCAGAGAGCAAATCATCATGAAGTATATTCACTCTTTTCTATTATGTGGAGTAGAGATAGTCTCTGGGAATTAAACCCTTGGTACTGTTGTTCTGTACTATCTGAAGAACCTCAAGCAACTTTACATAAAGAAGCAGCAAATTGGATGTTTAAAGGAGTTTCTACCACAGGTTGTTTAATTGCATCAGTAGATGACTTCAAAAATGGGACGCTAGAAATATTTAAATGAAACGCATATTATTAATACCACTTTTGTTAGGTTTTACTTCTCCAGTAATAGCTAAAGAAATTTGTACTCTTACAAGTGAAGTTGAACCAGATGTAACTATAACTTTGAAATATACTGGTTCCGCCGGTGGGATAGGAACTCTAAATTATAAAAATAAACCTTCATTAGGTTTCTATGTGGGTATCTGGAATGGATATGGAGGTCAGTATTACAATGCAAGATCATATTCACCTGAATTGTTAAACGAAGAAAAAACCTATCAGGAAAGAACAAAAAATACAAAAGAAATAGGTACAGGACATTTTATGAATTTTGTTGGCAATCAAATAGCAAGAGCGACTTCAAAAGAAGATAGAAAATCTGGAAAATTTAGGGCATTGATGCCGCAACTTTCTCAAAATTATTACTACTCAATTCCTTTTACAGAGAAGGGACAATATGGTAGACAGAAATTATCAAAAGAAATGAAAACTATTATTGATGCATCAGAAGGGTTCTTTGTTGATTCAGGTGGATGCAGAAAGTTTTTTCCTTATGGATGGGATTAGATAAGGGAATTTTATTTTAAATATTTTGTCTAGTTCTTTATAGTCATTTTCGTAATACAAATATACTTCTTGCGAAGCGTTATTTCATTTGGCAATATTAGTAACCGACTCCAAAATTGGCACATCCGACTTGGATGTTCCCATTAATGGCCAGATAGAACTGAAGGAATAAAAGTCAGGGATTTTCTAATATTTTTCTTTCGGTTCAGCTGTTAAAAAGCTCCTACACACATACTGATAGACAATGAAAATTATTAAGAGACTCAGGTCGCTGCCGGGCGATTCTCTGGGCGTTATACGCCGCACTCCGCCACTTGTTTTCGCAATGGCTGTCTTATCTCTCGGAGGATTTATAGGTGCCTCTACGGTCCTTGTAAGAGGGTTCAGAACCGTTGAGAATACTATCACTGTTACCGGTGCAAGTACTGAAAGTTTCGAGAGTGATATTGCAAAATGGTCAGTCCAGGTAAAGACCTCAGGTCAAACCCAGATTGACTCATTTACCAAGCATAAAGAGTCAATGGAAAAGACAATGAATTTCCTTAAAGCCAATGGAATTGAGGACAGTGTAAAGCAGGATGTTTATCTTGGACCTGCGAGTATCAGCGAATATAAAACCAAGCATCCAAAGACCAATGAAATCATTAGAACTGAATGGATTACTTATCAGAATATTGAGATTGAAAGTAGGGATGTTTATAACATCCAGAAGACTCATAGTCAGATAACAGAATTGCTTGGGAAAGGGGTAAGGGTGAAACCAAGCCGCCCTGAATTCACCTATTCAAAGCTGGCTGATAAACGAGTTGATATGCTTGCTAAGGCAGCAAAGGATGCAAGAGTTAGGGCTGAAGCTATCGCTCTTGAGGCGGGATCTGAAGTGGGTGGTTTAAAGAGAGTGAATACTGGAGTTTTTCAGATAACAGTACCGAATTCCACCAAGGTAAGTAGTTGGGGTTCTTATGACACTTCAACTATCAAGAAAGACATCACTGCGGTTATGGGAGTGACTTTCGCAGTTAAGTAGATACTCAGGTAGTCTGTTTTTTGCCTCTCAGAATCATCAGCAAAGGCAGACCAATAAGCATCAGACTCCCATCAATTAATAAAAAAGTATTCAGACTCATTTATCCATTCCTTCGGGGGTATCCCAATTAAGGGGTATCCCTTTTTTAACTGGTTCTTTTTTCATATCATCCATCTCTTTTCTGATTTTGTTGTAGTAGGCCAACTCCTCTGGATCATCAGAACCAAGACCATAATTCATGGTCGCTGCGAGATAAATTCTGTGCATACGGTATGACGATAGTGGCATTACTGAAGACAATCTCCATTAAATATATATGAATTAAAGGCAAAATGCTGACCTCTGAGATCTCAGTAATTGCAGTGTTTTATCCAACCCCACCATTAAACACAGGGAGAAGGGGTAATAAGACAATAAATTGAGTGGGGACTACTTACTGGATATGTGTACATCATCATTGTAAGTACTGAAAATAAACAACTCTAAACAACAACTAAACTACTTATATCTGATACGTGGGTATGTGTGTAAACACATAATGCACGTACTGTATATAGGTACCTATAGGGTGATGGTGAGTATATTCTTTAAAACTGATTGGTTAGATGAGTAGTGAAGTAATACATAAGGTGAGTGAGCAGAGATCAAGGAATATGTCTGCCATTAAATCAAAGAATACAAAGCCTGAAATAAAGGTAAGAAAAGTTCTACATTCTATGGGATATAGATTCAGACTTCATTCAAAAGATTTACCGGGGTCTCCAGATATTGTTCTCCCAAAATATAAAACTGTTATCTTTGTCCACGGATGTTTCTGGCATAGGCATGAGAATTGCAAGTATGCTTCCACTCCAAAAACAAGGCAGGAATTCTGGAACAAAAAATTCACAGAAAATATAAAAAGGGATTTAGAAATTCAGGATAAAATAAAAAATCTTGATTGGAGATCTGTTGTTATCTGGGAATGTGAAACAAAAAATATAGAAAATTTAAGAGAAAAAATAATTGATGTTTTTAGTTAATAAATTGGTTGACTTTATAAATCTCGGTGCCATATTAAATAAGAATTTAAGAGAAGAAAGATTCAAAAATCTCAAGTTAGCAAATTAAATATTTTACAAAAGCAGTTTGATTTTATTGATCTCTTTGCAGGCATAGGTGGCTTTAGAAAAGGTTTTGAATCAATAGGTGGAAATTGTGTTTTTACGAGTGAAATAGATAAATTTGCTCAAGAAACTTATAAAGCTAATTTTCAGACAGAACATAAATTTGCTGGAGATATTAGAGATGTGGATACAAAATTAATACCAAGTCATGATGTTTTACTTGCGGGATTTCCATGCCAGCCTTTTAGTCTTGCAGGCGTAAGTAAAAAAAATTCACTTGGTAAATCTCATGGCTTTGATTGTCAGATCCAAGGGACTTTATTTTTCGAAATAGCAAGAATTCTCGAGCACCATAGACCCAAAGCGTTTCTTCTAGAAAACGTAAAAAATCTTAAAAGTCATGATAAAGGTCAGACCTTTAAAACTATTCTTGATGTATTAAAAAATAAGCTTGGTTATAAAGTTCAATATCGTGTAATAAATGCAAAATCTTTCGTCCCTCAAAATAGACAGAGAATTTATATAGTCGGTTTTAGAGAAGAAAATAATTTTAATTTTGATGATTTAATTATTCCGGATATATTAGATGGTCCAACATTATCTTCAGTACTTCATCCAGAAGATGGATCCGAAACTTTAGAAGAACCATATACTATTCCTCATCTTTCAAAAGTAAATGAGAAATACACCATCACTAATAAATTATGGGACTATCTCAGAATGTATGAAAAAAAGCATAGAGCAAAAGGAAATGGATTTGGTTTTGGATTATGTAAACGCGAAGATGTTGCTAGAACTTTATCTGCCAGGTACCACAAAGATGGTGCTGAGATATTGATATATCAGGGAGATAAAAAGAATCCAAGAAGACTAACTCCAAGAGAATGCTCAAGGTTGATGGGGTTTGATAAAACTGGAGAGTCAAATTTTATAATTCCAGTTTCTGATTCTCAGGCGTATAGACAATTTGGTAATTCAGTAGTTGTTCCTGTTATTGAGGAAATTGCAAAAGCTATGAGTGGATATATCAATCAAAAAGATATTATGAAAGAAAAAATCAAATTACCAATCTGTGCTTAAAAAAATAGATTTGTTAGAGGTAGAACAAATAATACAAAATGATTTTTAAAAATAGAGTAGTATTTTCCAAATTTATATGATTATTTTCTTAGCAATATATGGGTGTTGAACCAGAGTATATTGATGCATCTCCCTCCGCTGCTTACCTTATGGAAAGTATCAGAGATTTTGGATATACCATTGAAACTGCGATTGCTGATTTAGTTGATAATTCAATATCTGCAGAGGCATCAAATATAGAAATTAGTTTGGATAATGATGAAAATCAAAACCCAATGCTATCAATTGAGGATGATGGCATTGGAATGAATAAAGTTGAATTATTACAAGCAATGAAACTTTGCTCCAAGGATAGGCATCAGGCAAGAAGCAAAAATGATCTTGGAAGATTTGGAATGGGTCTTAAAACCGCTTCATTATCTCAATGTAGACAATTAACAGTTGAGACAAATATGGATAATAAATCAACATCAATGACTTGGGATCTTGATGATGTTTTGAAGAGAGATGATTGGAAAGTAAAAAACAATATTATTGAAACTAGGAAACCAGGTACAAAAGTTATTTGGAAAAAAATTGATAGAGTAAATTTAGAAATAGATACACCATCAACTAATGCAACTATAAAAAATATTAGAGATCATCTTGGGCTTGTTTTTCATAGATATATAGATACTAAAAATGATGAGAAAAAAAATATAAAATTAAAGTTTAATGGTATTGATATTGATCCATTTAATCCGTTCAATGAAAAAAATTTTGCAACTATTAAACATGAACCTTTTGAACATCAATATCAGGATTCAACAATTAGAATTCAATCATATATTTTGCCGCATAAAACAAAAGTCAATTTAGAGGAGTGGGAAAAATATGAGGGAAAGGGCGGATATACAAAAAATCAAGGATTTTATGTTTACAGAGAGGGACGTTTGATAATAAATGGAACTTGGTTTGGGCTTTTAAAGAAAACAGAATATACAAAATTTTGCAGAGTAAAGATTGATATTACAAATGAAAAAGATACTGATTGGAAAATTGATATAAAAAAAAGTAATGCATCTCCTCCAAAAGAAATTAGAGAAATGCTAGATAATTATCTTTCTAAACTTGAGAAAGCTGGAGTAAAAGTATATACAAGAAAACCAGTTTCAATATATGAAAATAATCATTTAGATTTATGGAAAAAAATGAGTAAAGATTCTCAAAGTTATTATGCGATAAATAAAAATAATCCCATAATTAAAAAATTTATAAACAACTCAAAAGATAATTTAGATTTACTGAAATTGATAGAAAATACACTTCCTTATCAAGAGATTTTTAGATTAATGAGTGATGGCAAAGAAATGATGATTACATGGGAAGATGATGAAGATGAATCAATTAAATTGATAAAAAAATATATCTTAGATTTAAAAGAAAGTAATATAGAAAAATTAATTATTGTAGGCTTAGTTCAAAAGTTTTTGCAGAATAGTGTTTTATCACTTACCACAGAACAAATAATAGAGATGTTATGAATCAAGAAAATATAGATTTGGCGATTAAAAATGTTCAATCATTTATTCTTCAAAACCATAGGGATTTAAGTGGTGGAGAAAAATTAACTAAAATTGTAATTGAAAGGATAGAAAAATCTGAAGAATATTTTCAAGATATAGCTACTGATGAACAAAGAGAATTCATAATTAAAAAAGTTTTCTCAAATTTGAGTAGAACAATGGAGGATGGGGTAACTCTTATAGATAATGATTCATTTGAACCTTGGTATAGAGATATTAAAGGAGAAATTAAAAGTATATATTGGGAAGATTATAAGAGACATTTAAAAGTTAATGAAGATTGGCCTGACACAGATAATGGTCCAATTAACGGTCTAGATAGAAGTACAGATTCAATTCTTGAGAATTGTGCTGACCCAAGTAAAAAAAATATTTCAAGAAAAGGAATGGTTGTTGGAAATGTCCAATCTGGTAAAACAGCAAATTATTTAGGCTTAATATGCAAGGCTGCAGATGCACAATATAAAGTAATAATTGTAGTTGCTGGTATGTTAGAAGATTTAAGAAAGCAGACTCAAATACGATTAGAAGAAGGTTTAGTAGGAGTTAATGAATTAACAGGACAAAAAGTTGGATGCGGAAATTTATCATCAAGAAATGAGAAAAATAAACCAGTATGTGTAACAGATAGAGAAAGGGATTTTACAGCAAATAACACAGACTCAAATTTAATAAATATTACTAATACTGCTCCCTATGTAATAGTGGTTAAGAAAAATTCCAAAACGTTAAAACATCTGAATAATTGGCTAAATAAACTCAGAAGAAATTTTGATGATAAAAAAATCCCTGTTCCAATGCTTTTGATTGATGATGAGGCAGATAATGCTTCAATCGATGTCAGAAATAGAAGACGAAAAGCAGCAAAAACAGAAAATGAAAAAGGGGAGCAGACATCTGATAATCCATTCCCTGAAGAAGATGCAAATCAATTTAATGTGACTGCAATAAATAGAAATCTCAGGCTAATACTTAAGAAATTTACAACTTGTACTTATGTTGGATATACAGCTACTCCATTCGCAAACATTTTTATAAGTCCAAAAACTAATGATGATGTTTTAAAAGATGACTTATTTCCAAAAGATTTTATTTCATATTTAGATCCTGCAAATAATTATTTTGGGCCTCAACAAGCCTTTGTGGAACCTTTTAAGTACAAAAGATTTATAAAACATATCAATGTTGTTGAAACATTAAATGGTAAAGGAATAACAATCCCACATAAAAAAGATTTCATATTAGAAAGGGTTCCAAAGTCTCTTCAAGATGCGATTAAAAGTTATATTCTTGCAACAACAATAAGATGGGTTGATGGCTACAAAAATAAACACTCATCAATGTTAGTCAATGCTTCATGCTATTCAGATGTGCAGATCTCAATTGCAAACAAAATAGAACGCTACTTAATTAAGATTGCTGATTCATTAAAAGCTTCTGCAGGATTAGATGATAAAAAAGCTGAAAAAAACTATACCTATTACAGGGAATTAAAAACTTTTTGGAAAGAGAACTTTTTAAAAGATAGACCAAAAATAGTTTGGGATGATTTAAAGCCGTTAATACACATTGTTGCAAATAAAATTGTCGTTAAAATTGTGAACAAAGAAAAGAAAATATCTTCAAGGTTAGATTACGATCAATTCCCAAAGGGTAGATTAGTGATCGCTGTTGGAGGATACGCATTATCTAGAGGACTTACTTTAGAGGGACTAATAACTTCTTATTATTTAAGAACATCTAGAATGTACGATACTATTTTGCAGATGGCTCGCTGGTTTGGATATAGAGATGATTATGAAGAACTATGCAGACTATATATGACTAAGAAATCTGAAGAGAATTTTACTCATATTTCTAAGGTTATTAATCATTTAAATAATCAAATTAAAATACTTGAAATCCAAAGAAAGACCCCAAAAGATTTTGCGCTTTATGTGAGAAGTCATCCAGATGCAAAAAGATTAATGGTTACTTCTAGGCCAAAATTAGGCTCGGCCGAATTAGTAAGAATTACGCTTACTTATGCAGGTAAATTAGTAGGAAATTATTTAATACCCAAAGATATAAATGATATTGAATTTAATAGAAAACAATCGTTTGATTTTATAGAAAAATTATCTAAAAATTATGGTAATAACTTATTAGGAGCAAACATAAATAGTGATCTATCGAGTAGATATGCATTTAGGAACATTCCTTTTAGTGAAATATTTGAACTTACTGAAAAGCACATTGTTTCTTCTGATAATGTTCAAATTGATCTGCCCTCATTTTTAAATTACTTAAAGGAAAGAAAAGATGAACTAAGTAATTGGGATGTGATAATTGACACTAATTCTAATAAAAAACAAGGTTTTGAAATAGGTGGATTAAATATTAACCCAGCTAATAGACTGACTAGGGTTGATGAAAGATTTATAAGTAATACAAAATCTATAACTACTGTAGTGGGTCAAAACAGCACAATATTAAGTAATGATATTGCCAATGTAGCGGCTTCAAAAGAAGAGGTTGAAAAAGCAAAAGAAAAGATAGAAGAATATAAAGGGAAATTAGGTTTGGCTAAAGCTATTTCATTGGTCACTTCCAGGCCTATTCTTTATATAACAATATATAGAATTAATCTTGAAGAGATTAGAGAAGATCAAGCATTTTATGATCAGTATAAAGAATTTAAAGACTTCTCTAAAAATTTAGAAGTTTATGCTTCGCTAAGTTATCGCCTCCCAGAGACTGAGCTTAAAGAGGAACCAAAAGAAGTTTGGAGGAATGCAGATATTGATACTATTGATGAAGATTATGATGATGGTGATGATTAATGGCAAATGATTTGAGTAAACCAAATGAAAATGAGATTGATGATAATTGGATAAGTCTTAGAGCTGCAAAAAATCCGCCTTTAGATGGACTTGAATATAGACCTGTTTATTCAAAAAAAGGATGGAATATTATTCATTTTAAAGATCATAATGGTGATTATGGAATGAGAATATTTTTTGAAGAATTGGAATTTAATAAATTACAAGAAAAAAAGTTTCCGGATTGGAATGAAATTAAAATTAAACCTTTAGAAAATAGAAAAAAAGATAAAGGCTATCTAGATATAAGAATCACTAATGCTATCTATCTTGAGCAATTTGATACTTTTTGCAAAAATATTGTCTCAGGATCTGATATGTGTTCTACCGAAACTGAACTTTTAGAGAATATTTTTAAAAAATGCAATCATTGGAAACTCTTAATGAAAAACAAGAGAGTTGAAAAACTTAAACCTTTTGAACAACAAGGACTTATTGGAGAATTAACTTTTTTAAAATTATTAATGGAAAAAATTGGAGTCAGAGATGCTATCGAAGCGTGGAAAGGTCCTGATAAATTAGTAAAGGATTTTCTATTAAGTTCTATTGGCGTTGAGGTAAAAACTAAACAAGGAGGTTTAAAAGGTCAAGTTCAAATTTCTTCAGAATTTCAACTAAGCAAGGACAATCTTTCAAAATTGTTCTTACTAGTGTTTACTGTGGATAAATCAACTGAAATAAATCCAAATAGTTTCACCTTAACTGAACAAATTGAGGATATAAAAAATTTTATTATTCAAAAAGATATAAATTCCTTGGATGAATTTTTAGGAAAAGTTTATATGAGTAGATATGATGATAAGCATGATTATAAATCTGATTTTTGGTTATTAGTTGATCCATATCAACTTTTTATTGTTAAAGAAAAATCTCCGAGAATTTCTCCTGAAAATACAAACTGTAATTTTTTAAGTGAAGTTAAATATAAACTTTCACTTGAAGGCTTGAAAGATAGTTTATTAGAAAATCTGGATGCGATTTATGATGAATTATGACTGAAGAAAAAATATTAGAAGATGATTTTTATGAGCAATTTTTACTTGAAATAAGTAATGAATCTATAGATAGCGGCTCAACTCCTCAAGAAGTATTTTTTAATCGCGTCACTGATTTACTTATAGAAGAAGGGGATATTAAAGATGCGATATATGCTCCTTTTCTTAGAACTGGTTTGCAATTTAATGGCTATGGTGGGAACCCATTGGAGGATAATAGAAAACTTACAATTTTTTTATCTGAATTTACCCAGTCAGAGCAATTAGAAGGCTTATACTCAAAAGATTTAGATGCACTTTTAAAGAGAGGAACTAATTTTATATCTAAAATTACATCTAGAGAATTTCTGCAAATTGAAGAGAGTAATCCAGTGTTTTCTGCGATACAAACTCTATCAGTAAAGATGGATCTTTTATCTCAAATTAGAATAATAATTCTTACAAATAAATTAATAAAAATTAGATCAGATAGCATAAAAGCTCCAATGATTGGAGAAATTAAAGCTCAAATTGGTATTTGTGATTATGAAAGAATTAAACAGCTTGAAAGTGGAATTGAAGAAAAACCTGAAATTATAATTGACTTGGAAGAAAGTCAAAATTCTTTACCAGTTTTGACTGCTCATAGTTCTGAAAGCTCTTATGAATCATATTTAACAGTTTTACCTGGGGATTTGATAGCGGAATTATTTGATAAATGGGGTAATAGATTATTAGAAAAAAATGTAAGAGTTTTCTTACAAGCGACTACAAAAATCAATAGAGGTATTCGAGATACTATTCAGGATAAGCCATCAATGTTTTTTGCTTACAATAATGGTCTCACGGCTACTGCAGATGATGTAAAACTAAAGACATTACCAAATGGCGCAAGAACAATAACAAAAATAAATAATCTACAAATTGTAAATGGAGGACAAACTGTTTCTTCTATATATGCGGCTTCAAAATTTATAAATAAATTTAGTAAAGCTGATTTGAGTAAAGTTTATGTTCAAATGAAATTATCAAAAGTTCCCAAGGAATCTGAAGATGCCGATAGTTTTGTCTCAGATGTTTCCCGTTTTGCAAATACTCAAAATAAAGTAAATTTATCTGATTTTTCCTCCAACCACTCATTCCATGTACAGATAGAAAATTTATCTAAAAAAATCTCTGCTCCACCAGCTCCAAACTCTTTAAGATCATCTCATTGGTTTTATGAAAGATCTAGGGGACAATATAAATCTGCTAAAAGTAGGAATAAAACTCAGGCTCAAAAGAAGATATTTGATAAAGAATTTCCCTCAAAACAAAAAATTGACAAAGTACAATTAGCTCTTTATCAGAATTTGTGGGATTGTAAAATCTTAGAGGTTATGAGGGGTAAAAATAATGCAAGCTATTTATCTTTTTTTGATGGAATAGAAGAAGAATGGTCAAATAAAAGTTATCAATTTAATGAAAGATATTTTAAGGAGTTAGTTGCGAAAGCAATAATTTATAAAACTCTTGATAGAGAGACGAAGAAAGAGAGGTTTACGGATTTTAAAAGTACTGTAGTGGCATTTACTATTGGCCTTTTGGCTTTACATTTCAAGGATTCCAAATCAAAAAGATTTAATTTTATGAAAGTTTGGTCCGAACAATCTTTAACCCAAGATTTTATCGATGAATTACTTGGAGTTGCGAAAAATATTAATTATTTAATTATGAACCCACCTGTTGGCATGAATAGAGATGTTCGTGAATATGCAAGAAAACCAGAATGTTGGCAGAATATCCAAAAAGCTAATATTCAATGGTCATCAAAATTGGAAAATTATCTTATATCTGCAAGTGAATACAACAAATTAGAAAAAGCAGAAAGAGAAAAAACGGCTAAAACAGAGGAATATGATTTGGTGAATAAGATTAAAAATGCGCCAAATATTATTTGGAAAGAAATTGAAGTTTGGCTTGGCGCGCAAACTAATATAAGAATCTCAGGTTCAGATTCAGATCTATTACGTGATGCTCAAGGCATGAATGAAATTTTTTCTCCGAGTATAGGTCAGGCAAAAAGGTTATTTAATATCTATAACCTCGTTAAAGAGTTTGGTTTTGAGAAAGAATTATGAGAACAAATATAAAAAATTTTACAAAAATATTCTCTTTCGTTTTATACGTCCAATCCCTTTAAATAACCCCCCCAAGGGGGGAAGTTATTAATTTAAAAACTTAATTGATAGTGACTGTATCTCATCAACATTTTTATATCTCTGTGTCCACTGCATGCACTTATCTCCAGAGTATTCATTCCTGAACTCCACATTCTGCTTATAGCTATATGTCTTAGATCATGAAATCTTAGATTTTCTAAACCTGCTTTCTTCCTTGCTCTGTCAAATCCATTTCTTGCAGATCCCTTTGTCAGGTTTATTACACTTCCCTCTTTGCTTTTAAAGCTTTTGAGAAGTTCTTTTGCTTTCTGGGGCAAAGGAACCATTCTCATGGAACTGGAACTTCCTTTTGCCGCACATTCCTTTCTTTGGATACGAAGTCTGTTGTTCTTTAAATCGATATTTCTCCAGTTCAGGCTTAAAAGTTCAGAGAGGCGAAAGCCAGTGATCAGTGCAAGCTTTGTGAGTCTCAGGTGATTTGGGTTGGACATCTCAGACAGTTCATGTAAAAGTCTTTTCTCGTCTTGATCAGTGAAAAAAGGAGCCCTTGCATCTCCTGTTCCTCTCACTCTCAGTTGCCTTGCGGGATTGTCTTTTATTTCCGCTCCTCTTTCATCTCTTGCCCAGTCAATCAATACTCTCAATATCCTCAGTTCCCGCATCACTGTATTTGGTTTCACCTTCAGTAATCGTTCATCTCGCCAGACTGCAAAATGCCTTATCTGCAGGTCTTTCAGAGGAATACCTCCAAGCCAGCTTTCTGCCGTCACTCTGAGAGGATATTTTTCATTCTCCGCACTGCGGTGCAGTAGCACCGGACCATTTATATAGTCATTGATTGCCTCTCCCAGGGTGACGGGGATGTCATTTAAAACCCTTTTTGTTCTCTCTTCGACTGCTTCTGCCCATGATTGGGCCAGATCTCTGGAAAGAAATGTTCTTGACCTTGGGCCCACATAATTCTTCCTTCTGATAAGGACCTGCCAGCCGCTGCCGCTTCTTCTGATTGTTGCCATTTAGGTGTCATCGTTTGTGTGATGCACCTCCAAATATCTGCTTTTAAAACAGAAAAGTGGACCCGAAAACGGACGTCCACTTCTGAATAATTTCTTTGTGCGATAGTGGTAATCTCACTGATACCAAGCTACCCCGCGAGTGCCCTCGTCGGGACTTGAACCCGAGACCTCTCCCTTACCAAGGGAGTGCTCTACCGCTGAGCTACAAGGGCAATTTTAAAGTGGGCCGGGTTGGATTTGAACCAACGTAGGCAGAGCCAGCGGATTTACAGTCCGCCCCCTTTAACCACTCGGGCACCGACCCCCACTATTTGAACTTATCAGTTAATGGACACTTTGTGTGAAATTGTTTTGGTTTTTTTGTTTCTTTCTAGATAGCATTTATAAAGAAAAGACTTTATTGCTGATGAATATTTTATTGATAAATGGACCAAATCTAAATCTTTTGGGCACTAGAGAACCTGAAATATATGGTAATAAAACATTGAGTGATATAGAAAAAGATTTAACTAAAGTTGCTAAAGAAAAAAGTATTAATCTTGAATGTTTTCAAAGTAACCATGAAGGAGAAATAGTAGATAAAATTCAGGATTCCGTAAAAAGTATACAGGGAATTCTTATAAATGCTGGCGCTTTTACTCATACCTCGATTTCTATTCGTGACGCTTTAATTGGATCAAAAATTCCTTTTGTAGAGTTACATATTTCAAATATTTTCAGTAGAGAAGATTTTCGTAAAGAATCTTTTCTTACAGATAAAGCTATAGGAATTATTAGTGGATTCGGCATATCAAGTTATTCCCTAGCTCTTGAAGGAATTATTGGATATTTAAGTAGTAAAAATTAAATGCTAGTCGATTTTAAAAGGCCCACCTCTTATATTAAATATTTATCGTCATTTACCTCAGATGAGTGGATCAAACTCGCATTATCTAATCCAATAGATATTCTTCTTGACCATGCTCATTGTGAAAGAAAAGCAGCAGGAGTAGCTATTCAATTGATGTTTAGATATCCATCAGAACCAAATCTGGCAGAAGTTCTTAGTCCAATAGCGAGAGAGGAATTAGAGCATTTTGAAAAAATACTTTATTTTTTAAAGGATCTTGGACATTCTCTTGAGTCCTTAAAACCGCCTCCATATGGAGCTGAATTGTCCAAGAATATAAGAAAGGAAGAGCCCAATAGAATGCTTGATAGTTTCTTAATCGCAGGACTTATTGAAGCAAGAAGTCATGAAAGATTAAGCTTGCTTGCGCTGAATTCTGAAGATAAATCGTTTAAATCCCTTTATGAGTCTCTGCTTGAGAGTGAGGCAAGACATTTTGGGGTTTACTGGAAACTAGCGCAAACTAAATTCTCTAAAAATCAAACTTTCAAAAGGTTAGAGGAATTGTCTGAAATTGAGTCATCAATACTAGCTGAAACTTTTTTATTGCCAAGGATTCATAGCTAAAGTTAATAAAATAAAAATGATAATAAATAAGTTCTTAAGTTTACTTAATCGATATAAAACTGATTTACCAACATTCACCATCGTTGGTGTAGGCCCTGGAGATCCATCGCTTTTAACAATTGCTGCTGTGGATGCAATAAAAAAAGCGAAAGTTATAGTTTTTCCAATATCAGATGATAATAAAAAGAGTTTCGCTGCAGAAATAGTCAAGAGATACACCAAATTTAAAAAAAATGTACCTATCATCTTTCCAATGGCTAGGAAGGATTTTGATCCAGATGAAATATGGTCTAATGCTGTAGAAAAAATTGTGAAATTTATACAAAATGGCGAATCAGTTGTTTTACTTTGTCTTGGAGATACTTCACTATTTGCAAGTTCTTCTAATATTTTGAGGTTAATAAAAAATAATCATGCGGAAATTATTACAAAAACAATACCTGGTATTTCCTCTATTTCAGCAGCAGCAGCTTTGAATGATTTTGATTTGGTAAAAAAAGGCGAGACATTGATCATCAAAGAATGTCCTTCTTCAGAATCTGAATTAACAACCCTAATTAGGGAAAGTAAGGCAAATAAAACGGTATTGGCAATTATGAAAGTTGGCAAAAGATGGAATTTAGTCAGGGAAATTTTAAAAAAAGAGGGTATCATCAATACATCATTAATAGCTTTAAGTGTTGGGATGCCTGATCAAATTATTCAATATGCATCCCAATATAAAAAGGAATTTATGCCTTATTTTTCTTTGATTTTGATAAGGTTAGATTAATGTATAAAAAAGAAAAATTAGTTGAAAATCAATTTACATGGCCAATATGTAAGGATCTATTATTTCTTGTTCTTGAAGATAAGGTTAGTGACGTATTTGTTTGTGAATTAGTTTGGGAAAGACTTTTTTATACTAAAGAAATATCTATAAATAATTGGACCTTTAGTGTGTTAACTCCTTCTTATTGGTCAGAAAAATTTGAAAAAGCTCCTCAAATTATTTCAGAGCGTCCAGCCTCAGTACATTTGACTCGATCAATTCCAAAAGAATATAAACAGGGATTGAAAAATTTTCTTAATTTTAAAGGTTATAAGATTAATGAACTTTATCCAAGAAGAACTAGGAGAGCGACCGCAGTAAATTGGTTGATTTATTGGGCTATTGAAAATGACTGTTTTTCAAATGATAATCGAGTAATCCCCAGTCCTAGTAAACCACCTGTTAATCCAGTTAAAGGCCATTTTGGCGATCCAGAAATTAAATAAGTTTTTTTAATGAGGTAAATGTTTTTATTAAAGGTATAGTTGTAATGGATACTACTTTCTTTGGAGAGAAGAAGTGATTCTTCCTACAATAGCTATTATTGGAAGACCTAACGTTGGGAAATCTACCTTAGTTAATCGTCTTTGCCAAAGTAATGATGCAATAGTATTTGATAAACCCGGTGTTACTAGAGATAGAACTTATCAAAATGCTTCATGGGGAGGTAAAGAATTTCAAATTGTTGATACTGGAGGTTTAGTTTTTGAAGACGATAGTCAGTTTCTCCCAGAGATAAGAACACAAGTTTTCTTAGCTCTAGAAGAAGCTTCCCTTGCTTTACTCGTTGTGGATGGAAATCAAGGCGTTACGGATGGTGATTTATCAATAGCAAAATGGTTAAGAAACTCAAGCTGTAAAACAATTGTTGCTGTTAATAAATGCGAATCGACTACTCTTGGAATCTCTTTGGCTTCAGAGTTCTGGAAATTAGGATTGGGAGAACCTTACCCAGTGTCTGCTATTCATGGATCAGGTACTGGTGATCTTTTAGATCTCGTTATTGGGGAACTTCCTGAAAATAATATTCAGGATGAAGAAGAAAAGATAATGATGTCAATTATTGGCAGGCCAAATGTTGGTAAATCTAGTTTGTTAAATTCAATCTGTGGAGAAAAAAGAGCAATAGTTAGCGATATTAGTGGAACGACAACTGATTCAATAGATACTCTAATAAAAAAAGGTGATCATCAATGGAAAATTATTGATACTGCAGGGATTAGAAGAAAGAAAAATGTTAAATACGGTACCGAATTTTTTGGTATTAATAGGGCTTTTAAATCTATAGATAGAAGTGATGTTTGTGTTTTAGTGATAGATGCAATAGATGGAGTAACTGATCAAGACCAGAAGTTAGCAGGGCGAATAGAAGAACAAGGCAGAGCTTGCATAATCGTTGTTAATAAATGGGATCTTGTAGAAAAAAATAGTTCAACAATTTATCAAGTTGAAAAAGAACTTAGATCTAAACTTTATTTTTTACACTGGTCAAAAATGATTTTTATATCTGCTCTAACTGGACAAAGAGTTGATAATATTTTTGAGCATGCTCTTAATGCTGTAAATCAACATAGAAGAAGAGTTACAACATCAGTTGTTAATGAAGTACTTAAAGAATCAATTAGTTGGAAAAGTCCTCCAACGAAAAGAAGTGGCAAGCAAGGTAGGCTTTATTACGGTACCCAAGTAAAAAACAAACCTCCCACTTTTACACTTTTTGTAAATGACCCTAAATTATTCGGAATAACTTATAGAAGATATATTGAAAAACAAATTAGGGTAAATTTAGGCTTTGAGGGCACACCTCTCATTTTACTTTGGAGAGGCAAACAGCAAAGAGCATTAAATAAAGAAGTTGAAAGGGAAAATATTGAACTAATTCAAAAAGATTAATGAATTTACTAACCCAATTTTCTGTTGGACAATACGTTTATGGCAATAGAAGTTGGCTAAGAATTATAGATAGTAGATTGAAAATAATTATTGTAATGATATTTTTAATCACTCCAATTTGGGCAGGTCCAATTTGGAGATTGAGTTTAGTTGGTTTTTTATTATTAATTACTTTTGTAAGTTTATTGCCATCCAGAGTTTGGTGGCGATCATTATTTTTACTCTCATGTTTATCGCTAGTAATAGGATTTATATCAATACTTGCTTCTTCTGATGTTCAATCTATCGATAGCTACTTAAGAAACCCCAGCGAGTTGCAAGTAGTACTGGAAAGCTATAAAGAATGGAATATTTTGCAAATTCCTTCTCAGAAGATTTGGTTTATAAATTTTGGTCCCTTTAACTTATCAAGAAAAGCCTTTGAACTAGGAATAAAAACTTCTACTTTGATATTTACCGTTATTCATAGTGTGAATTTGATGCTTTTGACCACATTGCAAGAAGACATTGTATGGGGATTAAGTTGGTTTATGTATCCATTAAGAAAGATTGGATTACCAATAAGTAAGTGGCTTTTTCAGTTATTAATTGCATTACGTTTTATTCCTCTAGTGCAGGAAGAATTTCAAAATATAATTAAATCAGTATCAGTAAGATCAATAAATTTTCGAAAATTAGGTTTAAAGAAATCCTTTAATGTCTTTTTAACCTTAGTGGAAAGGTTATTTCAAAATATATTACTAAGAATTGATCAAGGATCAGAGTCATTGCTTTCAAAGAAAAAAATTATTATGAAAACTAAAAGATTTAGAACTCTTTATCCTTCAAAATCTCTCAATGTAATTGTTAATACATTATCGATTTGTTTTATTTGCATAGCAATTTTTCTTAGAAAACTGTATGGTGCATTATGAATAGCACAATATTAAAGTTTGAGCTCTGAGCGTTATTTAAACCATCCAACATTTGGCATGTTGTACCAAGTCTCTTCTGGAAATGATGGAAGAGATATTTATGCGACTTTATACGCTCAAAAAATGTTTTTTTTGGTAGAAGTTAGACAGAGAGAAGTATTTTTCGAAGTTATACCTTATTTAGATGCTCGAAATAAGGCTGAATTAAACCTTCAGAAAGCAAGAAGAAATGGATCTGAAGAGCTATCTAAATGGGAGAATTTATTTTCACAAACTTTCTTGTAAAAGGTGGATCCTGCAAATTATTTAAAAATAAAAAGTAAAATACCATCAAATGTAAATATTCTTGCTGTAAGTAAAGGATTTAAAAGTCAAGAAATCAAGACTATTCAAAATATTGGTCAGAATGATTTTGGTGAGAGTAAGTTTCAAGAGGCGTTTGAAAAACAATTAATCCTAAAAGATCTTAAACCAATTAATTGGCATTTTATTGGACGAATACAAAGTAATAAAATAAGAAAAATAGTACAAAACTTTAAATACATTCATTCTGTAGATTCTTTTGAAAAGTTGGAAAAGATTTCTAGTATTTCATATGAAGAGAAGAAAAATCCTATAATAATGTTGCAGGTTAAGCTGAGTGATGACCCAAAAAAAGGAGGTTTTAATCCTGAATTTTTAAAATTGAAATGGAGAGAAATCAAAGAGTTGAAAAATATCACATTAACTGGTTTGATGACTATCAATCCTAAAGGACTTAGCTCTAACGAAAATTTAGAATTGTTTAAAAAATGCCGTGCCTACGCTAATTCACTTCAACTGCCAGATTGTTCCATGGGGATGTCAGGGGATTGGGAGGAAGCTATAGAAGCTGGATCTACTTGGTTAAGATTAGGATCATTGATTTTTGGTTGTAGATCTTAATTAGTTATTTTTTTATAAAAATCTTATTTATAAACTTGCAGTTAAGTACAACTAACGTTATCTAAGTATAGGTAGTTAATTCATTTAAAAAATGAATTTATTACTTAAGGTTCTTTAACCTTAGTAATCAATTTTAAGAGGATTTAAAAGGTGTCACTTATTTCTAGATTAAAAGCAGTTGTTGCAGGGGATGAGTATCTCGATGATGATTTTGATGAGTTGGACTATGCATCAGAGGATGAATTAAATAATATTAATGATTTTAAACAAGATCAAAGAAATTCAAATATCCTTGCAAATTCAAATCCATTCGAGTTTATGAATAACAACCGATCATCAAAAGTAGTTGGAATGCCTGGAATATCGAATTCCTCCTCAGAAGTAAGCTTAATGGAACCAAGAAGTTTTGATGAAATGCCTCAAGCTATCCAAGCATTAAGAGAGAGAAAAACTGTAATTCTTAATTTAACTATGATGGATCCTGATCAAGCTCAAAGAGCAGTCGATTTTATTGCTGGAGGCACTTATGCAATTGATGGACATCAAGAAAGAGTCGGTGAAAGTATTTTTCTTTTTGCGCCAAGTTGTGTAAATGTAACTAGTTCTTCTTCAGAAGAAGCTTCTCCTTCTTCTGTTCCTACAGAAAATACACCACAATATAGTTTTGGGAAAAACACTACTCCTGAACCAGCATGGGGCAAGTCTAAATTAAGTGCTTATTCATGATTTATCAGTGACTGATAAAATCGCGATTATTGGTTTTGGAAATATTGCAAATGCTATAATTACTCCTCTTTTAGATAAAAAATTAATTAAGCCAGAGAATATTTTTTGTGTTGTAAAATCAGAAAAAAGTCTAGAAAATATAAAAAAAAATTATAGATATAATATAAATGTTTATAAATCAGGCTCTGAAGAGGCGAAAATAATTTGGGATTGTAAATATAAACTTCTTTCGATAAAACCGCAACAATTCAAAGATATAACTGAAATCCGTAATGTAGAAAATAAGGATAATTTGTTAGTTTCAATTCTTGCTGGTGTTTCAATAAATAGTCTTACTCAAAAATTTCCTAACCATAAATGTGTGAGAGTTGTCACAAATATTCCAATAACAGTTGGAAAGGGTTTAACAGGAATTGCTTGGGGTGAAAATCTTACAAAAGATCATAAACAATTTACAAAAAAATTATTTGAAAATACCAGTAAGATTTACGAATTTACTGAAGATTACCTTGATATATTTTTAGCTTTGACATCATCAGGTCCTGCAATTATTGCACTAATTATAGAAGCATTAAGTGATGGAGGGTTGAGCGGCGGGTTGCCAAAAGTTCTTTCAGAACAACTTATTATGGAAATGATAATGGGGACTATCAGTTTAATAAAAGAAAATCAACTAACACCTTCCGAGCTTAAAAATTTGGTAACTTCCCCAGGAGGAACAACTATTTCTGCTTTAAGAGTTTTAGAAAAAAAGAGTGTAAGGTCAGCATTAATTGAATCAATAGTTTCGGCTAGTAATCGAAGTAAAGAGTTTCGTTAGTTTGTGCAATTACCTTTTTAGGTTCATGTAAACTTTCTCAAGAAAATTTATATTTTGAGTAATCGTATATCTCTCAAGTACTCTTTCTCTAGCTTTTTCTCCAAGATCTTTTGTAAAAGAAGGATGTTCTATAAGAATTGGAATTATAGTTTTTAATTGTGCAGCCACATTATCGGTTGAAATCACTATTCCTGCTCCGTGATCTAAAACTTCACCGTCAGCCCCTGCATCTGTTGCTACACATGCGGTACCAGTAGACATTGCCTCTAAAAGTGATAAAGATAGACCCTCTACTAAGCTTGGTAAGAAAAATACCTCTGCAATTTGCATTATCGCCACCCTAGTTTCTAAATCTAACTCGGCTCCCCACCAAATTAATTTCTCATTACTAAGGTTTGAAAAACTATTTTCAAGTGTTGGCTTCATTGGTCCATCTCCAACAATAACTAATTTGCAATTATCGTTTTTTGTTTGGCGCCAAGACCGTAAGAGTGACTCGATATTTTTCTCATTGGCAATCCTTCCCATGTATAAGAAAATTCTTTCATTTCCAAGTTTGTTTTTTACCTGATCATATTTTTTATTTTTTTTGCAAAAAGGTTTCCAAATTTTTTCATCAACCCCGTTTGGAATTATTACTAGTTTTTCTTTAGACACTCCTAATTTTTCAAGAACATTTTTTTGAGATTTAGAAAAGATAATAACTTTATCAAACTTTGCTAAAGAGGGAGCGTAAAGTTGATATGTTAATTGTTGTGTGCTCGCCGTTAAATTTCTATTTTTTGCATCAAATGGTGGATGAAATGTTCCTATAAGTGGAACATTAATTTCATTACAAAGCTCTGGAAGTCTAAAGTCTAAAGGAGATAAAGTTAGACTTGCATGGACTATATCTGGCTTTAATCTTTCCAATGATAGCCTTAACTTCTTTTCTGCTCTTGGTGAGGGTATTGTATAAACTTGGGACTTAATTAAATATGGGAGACTTAAATCAGGATCATTTGCCAGAAATAATGGTTTCGATAAATTTGAGCTAGAGGGATTGTCAAAATGAATAAAACTAATTTTATACCCTCTGTTCTTCAATTCCTCAGTAGTTGAATTGCCGTAGGTTACATTTCCACAAAAAGGTGATTTTTTACCTAACCAAGCTACATGAACCACATTAATTGAATTAACTATTTATTAAGTTAACAGTAAGGGAGCCTGAGAACATAATTTAAAATTTTTAAAGTTAATAAAAATGCTAACTATATAATTCTCTCAACATTTTTAGTGAAGATAGATCTTTCTCTAGCTGAGTCTTAATCCAAGTTTCAATAATAAATAATATTTTAAGCCAGACCTTTTTAGGTCCCAATAACTCTCCATTAGATTTTATTGGTAATTCGGGGAAAAGAAGTCTCTGTAATAGAGCAACTTCAGATGCATTTATTTTTAGATTACTTTGAGGATCTTCCACGGATGAAAACCCTTCACTTGGCAGGTAATAACAACTCCAATTCCAATTTCCTAAAGGCGGAATAATAGGTTCTCCAGTTTTACAGCAATGATGAATTGGTAAATTTATACCTCCAATGGCCAATAGATGGATTAAAGATTGAATACTCATTGAGAGCATTTTAATATCTTCTTCTTTAGATTCTTCATATAAATAAATCCTATCTAGATGTGCAAGAACACAAGACAAATAGTTTTGTTGCTTGTCATTATTACCTACTAATAAAAAAGTTAATTCAGTTATTGCTTGCGCGGCTGCAAGACATTCAATATTTTTACCTAGACCAGAATAGCTTTTTAATATTTTAATTTGACGTACTGATTTAAGATTTCTTTTCCCAAAAATTTGCAAACTTAAATATGTTAATGGAGTTGCTGCGGCAAGACTACTTTTAGGACGTCTAGCACCAGGTGCCGCCAATCGAACAATCCCTTGCTCATCAGTAAGAATAGTTATTAATCTATCATTCTCGCCTAAGGCAGAAGCTTTTATGCAGAGACCTTTGAGTCTGCACTCACCGGAACCAGACATTTAAATAACCTTTACTTCTTGAAAAATCTCACAAAACTTAGAAGTTCCAACGCAACTAATTCCATTATCAAACAAATCAATAACTTGTGTCAGTTTTTTTATACCACCTACAACTTTGATATGATTTTGGGAGCCCGTAATGTTTAATATTTCCGCTACATCATTTAATGTAATAGGAGGACCAAACCCGTCTCCGAATTGAAAATTTTTTATTCCTAATTCCAAAGATATTTCTATCGCATTGTACAAAACTTCTTCTTGGAGTTTTGATTTACTCATAATTAGTGAAACTGGCAATCCAGATAACTTCACTTGCTCAATTTCAGCAGCGAAAGCTTCTAAGTTCCTTTTGGATAAATTGAAAAAGTTTGGGATATATTCAATTCCGTTTGCACCTTTATCTTTAGCAAAATTAACTAATTCTTCAATAAATGTAACTGGTAAATCTGCTAAAGGGTAAGAAATGAGTGCGTTTAAGTTTGCACTATAGTTGTTCAAACGGTTTTTAAAATAATCTAAATAATTAAGTGAAGTAGAAATATTCTTGATATTATATTTTTTTATTAAATCGCAATTCGCGCAGAAATCTTCCCAAGTTATATAAGGGTTAATAATAATGGCATGAATTTTTTCGTTTAATTCATATTCAATATTGGGCATTTAAAAGTTATTTGGATTGAATCAATCCATAACCTCCATGATTCCTCTTGTATATAACTTGAAGTTCATTATTTTTTTTATTTCGAAAAACATAAAAATCATGATCAATTAGATCTAATTGTTTTCTTGCTTCTTCTGATGAAATTGGATTCATTTCAAAGTATTTATTTTTTATAGAAGGCGCAGGCAGACATACTTCCGTTCCTTCCTTAAGTAAAGCTTTATCTAAAAATCCTGATTCCATACTTTCAATTGGTAAAGACTCTTTATTTTTAAATTGATTATTATAAATAGCTTTATTGTTTCGTTCTTTGTATTTACGTAATTTTCTACAAAGTTTATTTGAGACTAAATCAATGCTTGAGTATAGATTTTCAGTTTTTTCTTCAGCTCTAATTACGGTACCATTTGCAAAAATAGTAACTTCTGCAGTCTGGAACGATACTCTTGGGTTTTTTTCTATTGAAAGGTGTATGTCGGCTTCTTTAACGATATCTTTATAGTGATGAGTTGCTTTTTCTATCTTTGCCTCAGTATATTCTTTTAATGCTCCAGTGAGCTCAAGATTCTTTCCATGGATTAAAATTTTCATAACAAATCTAAAAATATTTACTTACTCTCTAAATCTACTTAAATATGGTTAATAGAACAGCAATAATTAAACAACCTGATAAAATATCTTTTTTCAATGATGTTTATAAATTACAAAAAGAATATCAGGATGCATTGATTTTAGATAATTCTAACCCTGCTTTTATTTGGATAGGGGAGCATCAACTCTGTTATACATTGGGGAGAGGATCTAATTACGATAATTTACTATTTTCTCTGAATGATGCTAAATATGATGTTTTTAAGATTGATAGAGGTGGTGAGGTAACTTGTCATATGCCAGGGCAATTAGTAACGTATTTGGTCTTAGATTTGAAAAATTTTAATAAAGATTTAAATTGGTACTTAAGAAAAATTGAAGAAATTATTATTAAAATCCTCGGAGCTTTTAATATAGATTGTCACTCTAGAAAAGGGTTTACTGGTGTTTGGATAGGAAATAAGAAAATTGCATCAATTGGAATTGGGTGTAAAAGATGGATTACGATAAATGGATTTTCAATCAATATTGACTGCGAATTAGAAAACTTTAATAAGATTGTTCCTTGCGGAATAGAAAATTGTCTTATGGCAAATATGATTGATTACAACAAAAATTTAAATATTCAAGAAGTCAAGAGAATTGTTAAAAAAACCATCGAGGAAGAATTTAATTTTGATTTTATATCAAAATAGAAATTAAAATTTCAAAATCAATTTAATATGGGTGATTTAGCGCATTGGCCTGCAGTCAAACCTCTTTCTAAAAAAAATAAATTTGCCAACAATAGAGATTTTATTAAGAACCTTAATCATATAGATCAAATTTGGGAAAAATTAAAATTCAAATGTGGTGATACTTTAGCTGTTTGCGATTTGAGAGGGAAATACAAAGAAAAATTTTCTTATTCTGAGCTGGCTGATTTAATAACAAAAGTCTCTTTTTCTTTCGAAAATTATGGTTTAAAAAAGGGGGATGTAGTTACTGTAATATCTGAAAATTCTCCAAGATGGCTAGCAGTAGATCAAGGCTTAATGCGTTTAGGAGCTATAAATGCAGTGAGAGGTATAAATTCTCCTTCAGTAGAATTAGACTATATTATTAGGCACTCTAATTCAGTAGGACTAATAGTTCAATCTAAGGAAATTTGGCTAAAGTTAAACAACAAAGAAGAATTAAAAAAAAGACTGAAATTTATAATCAATTTAGAAGATGAACAATTTGAAAGTTTAATAAGTTGGAGTAAATTCATAAGTTCAGTAGAAAAAGAAAATTCACAAAATAATAATCTTGAAAAATTTAATCCAGAAATTGATGACGTCGCTACTATTCTTTACACTTCTGGGACGACCGGAAAACCTAAAGGTGTGCCTTTGACTCATGCAAATTTTTTACATCAAATAATCAATTTAGCCTATATCGCTGATCCAGAACCAGGGACCTCTGTATTAAGCGTTTTGCCTATCTGGCATTCTTATGAGAGAAGTGCTGAATACTTCTTTTTTTCATGCGGTTGTTCTCAATACTATACAATTCCAAAATTTCTTAAAGATGATATTACACAAATAAAACCTGTTGTCATGGCTACTGTTCCGAGACTATGGGAAGCAATACATGATGGTTTTTTTCAGGCTTTAAAAAAAATGCCTTCCAAAAAGCAAAAACTTATTAAGTTTTTGATAAGTAATAGTTCGGTTTTCAAAAGAAGTCTTAGAAAGATAAGAAATATAGATTTAAATCAAATAACTTTTAAATCAAAAATCCCCTTACTGGGTTCTGTTATTAGCCGATATCCTTTACATAAATTGTCTACTATTTTTTTATGGCCGAATATTCTTAGACAACTATGCGGAGAAAAACTGAAATTTCCCATTAACGGTGGAGGTGCATTGCCAGAACATGTAGATCTTTTTTTTGAATCTTTAGGTGTAGATGTTTTGGTGGGATATGGACTCACAGAAACTAGTCCAGTATTAACTTGTAGGAGAAGAGAATTAAATGTTAGAGGATCATCTGGTCAGGCTCTAGCATTTACTGAAATCAAAATAGTAAATGATGATAAAAAAAAGATTCTGAAGTTCAAAGAAGTCGGGAAAATTCTTGTTAGGGGGCCGCAAGTAATGAAGGGTTATCTTAATAATGAAATAGCTACAAATGATGTTTTATCCAAGGATGGTTGGTTTGATACTGGTGATTTAGGTTTTCTAATACCAAATGGTTCTCTCTTTATAACAGGAAGAGCCAAGGATACAATAGTGCTATCAAGTGGTGAAAATATAGAACCTAATCCGCTAGAGACCGAAATTCTTAGTTCTGAATTTATTAATCAGATTCAACTAGTAGGACAAGATAAGAAATGTTTAACAGCCCTTGTAGTTCCTAATGTCGAATTGGTTAAAAGCAAGTTTTTGGAGGAAGACCTTTCAAAATTAAACCTGAATAAGAATATTGGTACATTTTTCAAATCACAAATTAATAATTTGCTTAAAAGTCGATTAGGAGCAAGATCAGAAGAACAAATATTAGATTGTTATTTTGTTGATGACTTTACTCTAGAAAATGGGTTGTTAACACAAACTCTTAAACAAAAAAGAAAAGAAATAGAAAAAAAGTATTCATTACAAATAGAAAATATGTATGAAAACAAATTTAGTAAGAAAATTTGATTTGTTCTATCTATATTGAAAAGGCAATTTAATTTTTTATGGAAACAAAAAACTCAATATCGATAAAGCGCTCAATAGCTATTAAAGCAGTAGTTACACCAACTTGGAAGGAAGATGCTGAAAAAGAATTAAGTAAAGCAATTTCAAACATTGATCAGAAATTATCGCAATTGGAGCAGGAGGGACAGCAAATAGTAAATAATATTAGATCCCAATCGGTTAATCCTCTAGATCCAAGGGTTCAAGAACAGATTAGTCAGGTGCAACAACAAGTCGCAGCAAAACGAAATGAAATTGAAGAACAAAAAAGAAATCTACTTCAACAACAGAGTCAAGTTCGCGAGTTGAAAATGGATGAAATTGTTGATCAAGGACAAGTGGATAGTTTCTGTGATGTCACTGTTGGCGACAATCTTATTGAAAAAATGCAAGTCTCGATAACTGTTAAAGATGGAGTTATTCAATCTATAGATAATAATTAAGGTAAAAGATTTAGTATTTTTTTTAAAAATAAGTAAACTTAATTGCAAAAAGTTTTAAATTCTAATCGATCGAAATTATTACTTTCTTAAGTTTTAAGAGTTCCCACTGTGAACATGATTTCGTATAATTAGATCAAGAGTTAAAAGGGTTCTTAATCATAAAACTTTTGAAAGTTTGGTAAAAATCCCTTAAAACTTATGCAATAACAATTTTCTTATGTCTCACGAAATATTCATGCCTGCCTTGAGTTCTACTATGACGGAGGGCAAGATTGTGGAATGGTTGAAAAATCCGGGAGATAAGGTTGAAAGAGGCGAATCTGTTTTGGTTGTTGAATCTGATAAGGCAGATATGGATGTTGAATCTTTTCAAGATGGATATCTTGCAGCAGTTTTAATGCCTGCTGGCAGCACTGCACCTGTTGGAGAAACTATTGGTCTCATTGTAGAAAATGAAGATGAGATAGCTTCAGTTCAAGAACAAAATAAAGGAAATCAACCCGAAGTCTCTACTTCAGACCAACTTGAATTGGTAAGCAATAAAACTGAAGAAAAACCAGTAGTCAAGACTGAAAATATTAATAAAAAAGAGGAAGAAGTCGTCTTAAAGAGTGAAAAGCCTGTACCATCTTTTAATACCGATCAAATTAATGCCGCTACAAGTAATGCTTCTTCGAGGATAATTGCATCTCCAAGAGCTAAAAAACTTGCCTCTCAAATGGGTGTTGATTTAGCAAAGGTACATGGATCTGGCCCCCACGGAAGGATTCAAGCCGATGATATTTTAAAAGCTAATGGCCAACCTGTCTCCATACCATGGATAGGTGAAGGTGGTTCTCCTGCAAGTATTCCTAGTGCAAATTTGGGAGTTGAAAGTAAACCAGAAACTTCAGGAAATAGTTTTGGTAATCCCGGAGAAACAGTTCAATTTAATACTCTTCAAAAAGCGGTAAATAAAAATATGGAATCTAGTTTAGATGTGCCATGTTTTAGGGTGGGTTACTCCATTAACACAGATAAATTAGATAATTTCTATAAAAAAGTAAAACAGAACGGAGTGACTATGACTGCTTTACTAGTTAAAGCAGTTGCAAAGACACTAAAGAAACATCCTCAAGTTAACTCAAGTTTTTCAGAAAATGGAATTTCTTATCCAGAAAATATAAATATTGCTGTAGCTGTTGCGATGGAAGATGGTGGACTAATAACTCCAGTTTTAAAAGAACCATGCAATACTGATTTATTTGAATTGTCTAGGGAATGGAAAGATCTCGTAAAAAGATCAAGATCAAAACAATTAGAACCTGATGAATACTCAACGGGAACCTTCACTTTATCTAATCTTGGGATGTTTGGGGTTGATAGATTTGACGCAATTCTTCCTCCAGGTACCGGTGCGATCTTAGCGATAGCATCATCTAAACCAACCGTTGTTGCTAATAGTGATGGTTCAATATCTGTTAAAAAAATAATGCAAGTAAATCTAACAGCTGATCATAGAGTGATCTATGGAGCTGATGGAGCTTCATTCTTAAAAGACCTTGCTTCCCTAATTGAAAATGAGCCAGAGACTCTTGTCTCCTAAATTTAATTGATTTCTCAAATTAATAATGAAGAAAGAGATTATAAGCTTGAAGCTTATGATTATTTACTTGATCCTTCATTAATTGCTAGTAAACCTTCTGCAATTAGGCATGAATCAAGATTGATGATAGTTAGAAATAGTGTTTTAGAAGAAGACTGCTTAACTAATAAATTTACCAAGAATCTTTTAGATGAATTTAGAGAAGGGGATCTTGTAGTTGTAAATAATACTAAAGTTATGAAAGCTAGGTTAAAGGTTGAATTAGAAAATAAGACATTAGTCGAATTATTAGTTTTGGAGAGATCCCATGAATGTGTATGGTTATGTTTGGCAAAACCAGCGAAAAAGTTAAAAATAAATAGAAAATTAAAATTAAAATCTCCTTTAGCACAAGATATTTATTTGATTGTTGATGGAGTTGATGAAGAAACTGGAGGGAGATTTATTAAATTTCCGGAAAATATAACTTGTCTCAATTCAATGAATGAACTTCTTGATAAATACGGGGAAATCCCTCTCCCTCCTTATATAAAAAATTCCGAAGAAGAATCTTTTCATGAGAAAAGTTATCAAACTGAGTATGCAACTAATCCGGGGGCAGTTGCTGCACCAACAGCTGGTCTACACTTAAGCAAAAGTCTTATTTCCAATTTAAAAAAAAAAGGAGTAATAATCTTACCGATAACTTTGCACGTGGGTTATGGAACATTCAAACCAATTGATCAAGAAGATTTAAGTAACTTAAAACTTCATAAAGAATGGGTAAGTGTTAACAAGGAAGTAGTGGAGGAAATAAAAAGAATAAAGAAAACAGATAGAAAAATAATTGCTATTGGTACAACAAGCGTAAGAGCTCTTGAAAGTTGTTATTCTCATGAAATTAATGACTATATTCCCATAGCGAAGTATGTGGATTTAGTAATTAAGCCAGGTTATAAATTTAAGGTAGTTGATGGATTATTAACTAATTTTCATCTTCCTAAAAGTTCATTATTACTTTTAGTAAGTGCGATGATTGGTAGAGCAAGATTATTAGATTTGTATAAGAAAGCAATAAAAGAAAAATTTAGATTTTTCTCTTATGGCGATGCGATGTATATTTCACCAGATTCATTACTGGAGAAAAAATAGATTTAGGCTTTGACTGGTTCTTGAATGATTCCGCTTGGAACTTCAGTAAACATAATTGATGATAAATATCTCTCTGCTAAATCAGGTAGAACAACTACAATAGTTTTTCCCGCATATTCATCTTGTTCAGCTAATCTAACAGCCGCAGCAGCAGCAGCTCCACAAGATATTCCGACTAATAGACCTTCTTCTTTTGCTAATCTAAGAGCCATCTCGATTGACTCGTCATTTGTCACCTGTTCAACCTTATCAACAATTGATAAGTCAAGGTTCTTAGGAATAAATCCTGCTCCAATTCCTTGAATTTTATGTGGTCCAGATTTAACCTCTTCCCCATTCATTGTCTGTGTAATAACAGGACTATGTGATGGTTCTACAGCTACAGAAGTAATATTTTTGCCCTTTTCTTGCTTAATGTATCTTGAAACTCCTGTAATTGTGCCGCCAGTTCCAACTCCTGCGACTAAGACATCAATTTCACCATCGCAATCATCCCAGATTTCTGGTCCAGTAGTTTTGAAATGAATTTCAGGGTTTGCTGGATTATCAAATTGACCTGGCATGAAATATTGAGAAGGATTACTTTCTGCAATTTCTTTAGCCTTAGCTATTGCTCCAGGCATACCTTTAGATGCTTCTGTTAAAACAATTTCAGCACCCAACACTGCCATAACCCTTCTTCTTTCAATTGACATGGATTCTGGCATTGTAAGGATGAGTTTATAACCTCTTGCTGAAGCAGTAAAAGCTAGAGCAATTCCTGTATTTCCAGAAGTTGGCTCAACAATAGTTTTGTCTTTTGTAAGCTTCCCACTTTTCTCTGCATCCCAGATCATGTTGGCGCCAATCCTGCATTTGACACTGTAAGCAGGGTTTCTACCTTCAATTTTTGCAAGTACTGTAGCTTTCGCGTTTTTAGTAACTGATTTTAATTTTACTAATGGAGTGTTTCCAATAGCAAAACTATTGTCCTCATAAATTTTTGCCATTTATATATTGAGAAAATATATATTAATACTAACTATTATTCAGAAAAAGAGTATATAAGTTTCTATACGGTAAATACTAGGAATTTAGAAATTATTTAGCGCCTCAGAAAAGCTTTTCCATAATTGATCTTGGTCTTCTAATCCAACTGATACTCTAATAAGGTGCGAGGGTATACCAAAACTTTCAGCCCAATCCAACTCGTTATAATGAGCAAGTAAAACATAAGGACAAACTAGAGTAAATTTTGTACCTAAACTAGGCCCTTTAGATACTTTTAGAGAATCATAAAAATTCTTAGCTTTGTTTAATCCTCCTTTTAATTCGAATGATAATAAGCAGCCGTATCCTCCATCAGAAGTTAGTAAAGAATTGAAATTTGGACAATTTTCAGGATGGAAAATATTTTTAATCTCGCTATGGGTCTCTAATCTTTTTTTTAATTCTAAACATGCTTTATTTTGTTCAAAAACTCTTTGATTTACATCTCTACTAACTTTCTCTAGATAAACTGTATCTCCATCGGAAAGTGTTGGAAGATTAATCTCGTTTATTGCATTTCTAAATTGATCAATCCATTTGCTTTTTGGATTTAGTATTAATGATCCGGCAAGAATATCACCACTACCTGAAAAAATTTTTGTAAGTGAAGTAAAAACTATATCTGCATGTTCTAGGGAATTTATATTTAAATTGGAACCAATTGTATCGTCAACAATTAAGGGAATATTTAACTTTTTTGCTATTTTTGAAATTTTTTTAATGTTTACACATTTGAGCATTGGATTACTAGGTAGTTCAATGATTAATGCTGATGGATTTATGCTTTTAATTTCAAATTCAATATCCTCGCAATTTTCTTCTGTAATTAACTTGGCTCCATGAAAAATATTCATTGGTAATTTAAGTACATCTACATATGGAAAACCAACTTGGAGTGTTGCTTTAGCTGGAAATAATTTATATATGATTTCTAATGATGTATGCAATGCAGACATTCCAGATGAAGTTAAGTGAATATCATTAGGATTAATTTTTGTAGATTTAGAAATTCTATTTTTTATTCTTTGAGAACATTCATTTACGTAAGATTTTGGAGGGCAATCTTCAAGACCTAGTTCTATAGCAGCAGCCCTTGAAGATATTCCAAGACCAGTATGTTGCCAAAAAGATTTCGCATAAATACTTCCTTCTTTTTCAGTTATTAAGAAAGCTAAATTATCTCTTTTTTCTATAAATGACAATTGTTCAGAAGTATTTCTATCAATGTATTTTTTTGCTTTAAAAGCTATGCTTTCATTCGGATATGGCCAGATACTTTTATTGTTATAGTAATTTTCCTTTTTTACTTTTTCACATAATCTTTTCACTATGGGATTTAGCCCGAATCTTGGGTAAATGGACCTCAATAAATTCATGCATTCTTGATTTTTTTCCTCGTAATTTATTACATCATTCCAAGTAGGTAATGCTACAGAAACAGCATGAATACTATCAGGAATAGAATATCCCAACTCTAAATTTTTCCATATAGGTTTTTTAAGTAAATCTCTCAATTTTCAGAATTTATTTAAAGCAAATAATATGTCTGAGATTAAATCGTTTGTTTCTTCACATCCAATCGATAATCTGACAAGAGCATCATCTATCCCTAAAAGATTTTTTGTTTCATCATCAACAGAAGCATGAGTCATTGTTGCGGGGTGACAAATTAAACTTTCAACTCCTCCAAGGCTTTCTGCTAGCGAGAAATATTTGAGAGATTTGCAAAATTTAAAAGTATCCTCTTTATTTAAATTTAATTTTATGGTAATCATCGAACCTCCAGCACTCATTTGCGATTTTGCTAAATTAAATTGCGGATGTTTTTGATTAAAAGGATAAATTACTTTACTAATTATTTTATGATTGTCTAATTTTTCAGAAATTAATTTTGCACTTTGCGTTTGTTGTTCGATTCTTAAAGGAAGAGTTTTTACTCCTCTCGTAATGAGCCAACTATCAAAAGGAGATGGTTGAAGCCCTAGAGCTTTTTGAGAGAAAAGCAACTTACTATTCCATACCTCATTATTTGTCAGTACTGCTCCACCAAGTGCATCACTATGTCCATTAATGAATTTTGTTGTGCTTACTAGTGATAGTGTTGCGCCAAGGTCCAATGGTTTTTGAATAAGTGCTGTTGAAAAGGTATTGTCCACTACTACTGGGATTTGTAGTTTATTTGCTTCATCACAAATTGCCTGAATATCAAGTACTTTCAAAAGTGGATTAGTTGGACTTTCTAGCCATATCAAGGTTGGCTCGAAGTATGAAATCTTTTTGATATTATTTTCGTTTGTAAAATCTGTGTATAAAACTTCTAGCCCAAATTTCTTGAAAACTTTTTCGAACATCCTCACTGTACAACCATAGAGATTTGACTCACAGAGTATCTTGTCACCTGATTTTAGTGTTGATGAAATTGCAGTTACCGCGCTAATTCCAGATCCAAAAACTGTACAGTATTTAGAATCTTCTATTGATTTAAGGACGCTTTCTAGAATTCTAAAGTTTGGATTGCCTGATCTGGTGTAGTCGAAATTATCTTTATTTCCATGTTTGAAAGTAGATGTAGAAAAAATAGGAGGCATAACGCATCCGGTTTTTTCTGCAAATGTTTCCCCATGGTGAATAGATAAGGTCTTAAAACCTGGTTTTTTTATATTATTTTCTTCATTTCCCATTATTTTTAAAAATAAGAATTAAATTAAATCTCTCATTTTTTTAATGAGAGATTTAATAATCCAAAGAAAAGTAGTATTAAACTTTTCTTGAATAATATTCAACAACTAGTAGTTCGTTTATTTCAAGAGCTACCCACTCTCTATCGCATTTCCCATTTATTTTCCCCGTTAATTTAGGTTTGTCTAAATCAAGATGAGGTGGGACATTTGCTAAACCAGGGAATTCTATATTACCTTCTACAAGTTTTTTGCTTGCTTTGTTTTCTTTGATTCCGATTACATCGCCTGATTTGCATTGATAACCAGCAATATCAAGAACCTTTCCATTAACGGTTACATGGCCATGATTTACTAATTGTCTTGAGCCTGGAATGGTACCTCCAAAACCTAATCTAAAACAAACATTATCAAGTCTGTTTTCTAAAAGTCTTAGTAGGTTAGTTCCTGTAGATCCTTCTTGAGCTCTAGCTTTTTTTACATAACGAACTAGTTGTTTCTCAGAAACTCCATAATTAAACCTAAGTTTCTGCTTTTCCTCTAGACGAATTGCATATTCTGATCGCTTGCGACGGGCTTGGCCGTGCTGACCTGGAGGATTAGACTTCTTTGAAGCTTTCCTAGTGAGACCTGGTAGTTCTCCCAAGCGACGCGTAACCCTTAATCTGGGGCCGCGGTATCTTGACATAATTTTAAATTAAATAGAAATTTGCAATAAATTGGATAATTGATTAAATTCAATTAAACTAATTACTACTGGAAATATCATTTTACATCATTAAAGTGTTCAAAACTATTAATAAATCAATCACTTCTATACTTCTTTTTATGATTTCGTTCTATCAAAAGTGGTTTTCTCCTTTTTTTGGACCAAGATGTAGATTTATTCCAAGCTGCAGTTCTTATGGATATGAGGCAATTACTAGACATGGTCCTTGGAAGGGAGGGTGGTTAACTTTAAGAAGATTAAGCAGATGTCATCCTTTAACTCCCTGTGGATGTGACCCTGTACCTGACTAAATGAATGAAAATATTTATTTTTGTTAGGCAGGGATGTTGCCTTTGTGATTCATTAAAAAATAAACTGGCAAAAATAAATCTTAATGAGTTATTCCCTAATCTAGAGGAGCTTAAAGAAATTGATATTGATAGGGTCGATTTATATAAAGATAAATATAAAAAATATGATTATGAAGTACCTGTTATTGCTGTTGAAGGAATTAGGTCCGAGGAGATTATAGAATTGCCTCGCATTTCTCCAAGATTAAAAGATGATCAGTTAACAAATTGGTTTCAAAAAAATATTAGTAACATTCTGGAGAAATAATTTTTATATGAGATCTATAAAATTACATAAACTTTTAGATTTGGTAGGAATTATTCCTTCATTAGATTTAATCGATCATGAAATTAATAATATTTCTTTTAACTCTAAAGAAGTACAAAAAGGAACTTTATTTTTAGGTATGCCTGGTTTAAAAGTGGATGGAGGAAAATATTGTATTGAGGCAATTGAAAATGGCGCAGAGGCTGCCATTGTTGGGTCTGCCGCAAAAGAGAAAATTGGATCTATTGATCCAGAAAGGATTTTGGTTATAGAAGATAATTTAGATTATATTTTTGGTCAAATAGTCGCTGAGTTTTGGAATAGGCCTTCAAGAAAACTTAAACTTATTGGTGTTACGGGTACAAATGGAAAAACAACAATTACTTTTTTATTGGAATATCTTTTAAAAAAATTAGGGAAAAAGACTGCATTATTTGGGACCTTGCTCAATAGATGGCCTGGATTTTCAGAAGTGGCTCTTCATACAACTGATTTCGCCGATAAACTCCAAAAGAAATTGAATGCTGCTGTTGAGGCAGAATCTGAATTCGCGATATTAGAGGTAAGTTCTCATTCTATTGCTCAAAACAGGATATCAGGATGCGAATTTGAGGCGGCTATTTTTACTAATTTAACTCAAGATCATCTTGATTATCACTCAGATATGGAATCATATTTTCAAACAAAAAGAAAATTATTTTTCCCGCCTTACTTAAAAGAAAAAGATGGAATTTGTGTATTAAATAATGATGACCATTGGATATCTAAATTACCATCTGATCTTAAAAAAAGATCTTCATTAGTCTCTACAAAAATTACTGAAAGTGAACTTGAAAATGATGATTTTTTTTTCGTAACAGATAAAAAATTTACTGAAAGTGGTTCCACCTGTATTTTTCATACACCTAGGGAAAAAATTAAACTTTTTGTTCCACTTGTTGGTGAATTTAATTTAATGAATGCGATTCAAGCAATAACAATTTTGTATAAACTTAATTTTTCTTTAAAAGATCTATCAAAGTTAATAAAATCTTTTCCTGGTGCACCTGGGAGAATGGAGAAAATAAAAATTGATAATGATGTCCTTTTAAGATCACTTCCAACAGTAATTGTTGATTATGCCCACACTCCTGATGGATTAAAAAAAGTTTTGGAATCAATTAAAAAACTTTGTGAAGGAAAACTCATAACTGTTTTTGGCTGTGGCGGAGATCGAGACCGTAGTAAAAGGCCTTTAATGGGATCAATAGCTGAAGAGTTATCTGATCAACTTTTTATAACTTCAGACAATCCAAGATCAGAAGAACCCCAAAAGATAGTAAATGATATTTTGATGGGTATAAAAAAAAGAGAAAAAATAATAATTGAGATTGATAGATTTAAAGCAATATATGAATCTATTAAATTTGCCAATAAAGAAGATATTGTTTTAATTGCTGGAAAAGGACATGAGGACTACCAAATTCTCGATGAAAAAGTTATTAATTTTGATGATAGAAAAATAGCTTATAAATTATTAAAAGAAAAAAATAAATCTCAATAAAATTTCCTAATCAAATAATAAAGATCTTTACGCAAATCATAAGAAAAGTTTTTTAGAATCAATGTAGTTATTTTTAATAAAATGAAAGGCTTAGCCTTAGTTGTAGGAGCAGGTGGAATTGGAACACAACTAGCTAAAGATTTGAATGAAAGTGAAAAAGATTTAGATGTTGTTTTGTGTGGGAGAAAAAGTGAATTTAATCCTTTTTGGGAATTAGATATAGAGGATTATCAATCCCTTTTGCAGTTGAAAAATAAAATATCAAATCATCCTTCAAAATTAAGGCTAGTTGTTAATGCTACAGGAAGACTTCATGGTGATTCTCTTCAACCAGAAAAAAGATTACAACATCTTGATAAAAAAAATATGATGGAAAGTTTTTCAATAAATGCCTTTTCTCCTATTTTATTGGCTAAAGCGATTGAAGAATTTATACCAAAAGATTTTAATTTTAATTTTGCAAGTATAAGTGCAAGAGTGGGCAGCATTGGAGATAATCAAACTGGAGGTTGGTATTCATATAGAGCTGCTAAATCTGCGCAAAATCAGTTTTTTAAATCTTTAAGTATTGAATGGGCTAGACGTTTCCCAAAGGCTACTATCACATTGCTTCATCCAGGGACAGTAGATACTGATTTATCTAGACCTTTTCATAAATTTGTTCCAGAACATAAATTATTTAGTAAAGAAAAATCCTCCCAATTTTTGATCAATATTATTAAAAATCAATCACCAGAATCTACAGGAAAATTTATTGCATGGGACAACTCGGAGATACCTTGGTAAACGAAATTTTTTTTATATCAATAGATCTTTAATTCAATATTTTTTTTATTTCTCTAGCAAGTAAATCAATCTCAGCTTCTGTAGTCATTTGATGTACGCATGCTCTAAACCATTTTGGGTCTTCTAAAACTCTAATCCAAATTTTCTTTTCTCCAAGTTTCTTTACAAATTTATCCTTATCTTTAATATTTTCGATATTAAAACTAACAATCCCATTTAAATAATTTTTTTCTAAAACTAATTCAACTCCCTTTGATTGATTTAATTCATCCCAAAGTTTTCTACTTAATTTTTTGATATTTTTGTTTTTTTCTTTTTCATGGCAGTCTTTATCCAAAAGATCTAAAGAATTCCGGAGCCCAGCAAGTAAAGGAATGCAAGAGGTAGCTATTTCAAATTTCCTTGCATCATCATGAAAAAGATTATCTGAAGGCTCATAAATACCTTGTTCTTTTTTTAATGATTTCCAACCAATTATTGTTGGATCTGTTTCATGAATAAATCTATCTGAGACATAAATGGCTCCAAGTCCTTCTGGTCCACATGCCCATTTATGAGAAGTTATTGAATATAAATCAGAATAAAAAACTTCTTTTTCAATATTTATGTGCCCAAAGGTTTGAGCACCATCAACAAGTAAATAAGAATCTTCTCGATTATTTTTTAATTCGATAGAAATTTGTTTTAAAGGAATTTTATATCCAAAGTTCCATAAGATATGAGAAATAATTAGGATCTTAGTCTTACTATTTAGATTTTTCAAAATCTCTAAAATTATATTTTCGTCGTTTAGATTTTTAATTTTTTGGATTGGCAGAATTTTGAATATTAATTTATTTCTTCTGCAAAATTCTCGACTTGCAGCCACTACTCCAGGATGTTCACAGTCACTTATTAACAATTCTTCTCCCTCTTCTACTTTTATTCCCCAAAAGGGCAAAATCATACCGGAAGAGATATTTTCGGTTAAAGCTACATTCTTTGAATTGACACCTAATTTTTGCGCAATGACTCTTTTTGTGGTCAATATTTCTTTGTAAATAAAAGGCCACATATCATTGGTAAATGGTCCTAAATCTTGGATAATTTCCCAAGTTTTAACTATTGCTTCTAGAGAAGATTTTGGTAATGGCCCTTGACCGCCATAGTTAAAATAATACTTATTTTTTAATGCGGGTATTTGATCTCTTAGATTATTTCTCATGGAAATTTATATTGTATTTTCAACTCTTGAATTTTTTTAAATATTGCCCACTAAAGTTACTGTTCTAAATTCAATATCCTCTATTACTTTCCAAGGTTCAGCGCTCCTTTCTGCAAATTTTAAATTTTTAAATCCTAGTTCTTTAAAATCACTAATAAACTCTGGCTCATACCATGCTCCACTAATACATCCTGTCCATAAATCATGATCATTTTGCAATCTTAAAGGAACTTTTTTGTTAGAGACGATATCGCTAATTGCAATTCTTCCATTATCGTTTAAAACTCTTTTTATGTTATTTAGAAGGTTATTTCTAGATTCTGGACTTACCAAGTTTAAAACGCAATTACTTAAAATAATATCAACTGATTTATCTGCGATTAATGGATTTAAATCTTTATCTAATTCATCAAGTTTTTCAATTGAACCTTCTAGAAATTCTGTATTGTTGAAACCTATATTTTTTGTAACTTCTTTAGATGCTGATCTTGATAAAGAAAGCATGTCAGGATTCTGATCAACTCCAATAACTTTCCCTTCTTCCCCAACAATTTGGGCACAAATGAAAGCATTTTTGCCGCTACCACTTCCAAGATCTAAGACTATATCATTTTTTTGAACATATTTTGTTGGATCACCACACCCATAGTCTCTTTCTATAACCTCTTGAGGAATTGCTTCAAGTAAAACGGGATTAAATCCAACTGGTGTACAAAGACAACTTTCTTTTTCTTGTGCGGCTGAGCCATATCTTTCTTGAATTGCATCTTTATGATCGAATTGATTTGGCGCTTTATTCGACGTGTTTGTATTACAGCAACTTTCAGACATATTTTTTAAAGGACTCTTGATAAATATAGCCAAAAAAAAAGCCCCTGAAAAAGGGGCTTTTAATTTGTTTAATTAAATTATTTAGTGTAATTAACACCTCTGTAATTTAATTCTGCTTTTTCATTACTTGAAGAAGCGTCATCCATTCTGTTGGTGTATACGTTTCTTCTGTAGGTAAGTTCAACAAGTTGCTTTTTAGCAGCTTCTTTATTTTGAACGTAGTTTTTACCTCTGTAAGTTAAAGTAGTCATGTTTCGATGTGACAACACGGCCATCCCCCGTTCCATGGTATGACTCGAACTGCGCCCTCAAATGAGGGTGAACGAAAAGTAGCGAATGCTACAAAATTATTATAGGCGTATTTTTAACTGCATGTCTAGCTTTTACAAATAGAAACGAAGATTTAATGTTTTTTTAATTATTATCTTAGGTAAATTTTTTTATAAATAGTCTCTAAAAAGGTTTATGTTTATATTTGGTTTAATCTTCATGTAACTATTTTTTATGACAGGTTTTTTATATTTCTTGGGAAATACTTTAAGGTGGCCAGTGTTAAAGCCAAAAGAATTTTTTTCACTTCATGCTTATTTTTCAATTATTTATTTGATAACTTTTACTTTGAGTAAATATGATGTAAGCCAATCAAATTTAGTTTTTACTTTAGGAATTCTTGCACCCCTTTTAATCGCTATTGGTCAAGGACTTCCAATTGATTGCCTTGATATGGAATCATCTTTGTTGAAGGAATTAAAAACTAAATAATATATATTTAGTTAAAAATTTTTATAAAACCTGGACAACTTCGCTTATTTCAGGAATCATTTCTTTTAACTTTCTTTCAATACCCATTTTGAGAGTCATAGTGCTACTTGGGCAACTACCACATGCTCCTTGAAGTCTGACTTTGACAATTGGACCATCTATTTCTGCAATCTCTACATTTCCTCCATCAGAAATTAAAAAAGGTCTTAGCTCGTCAAGGACTTTTTCTACATTTTCGTTTGTCAGGGAGAGTGTTTCAGTACTCATAATTTTGGATTAACTTTATAATAAGCCTAGAAAGAAATCTGATTAATTGCAAAAAAGATAATTTTCTGTTGTGACTTCATCTAAAAATCCCACTAATGACAATACATACTTTGATGCAGTCTTAGTAGGAGCAGGGATAATGAGTAGTACTTTAGCCCTCCTAATTTCAGAAGTTTTACCAGATATAAAATTTCTTATTATAGAAAAATTAAATGCTCCAGGAAGTGAAAGTACTGGCGCTTTTAATAATGCAGGTACAGGACATGCGGCTAATTGCGAATTAAACTATACACCTTTAGATGAAAAAGGAAATCTAAAAATAGATAAAGCGCTCTCAATAAATCGTTCTTTTGAAACATCCATGTCTTTATGGGCCTCATTGTATGAAGCAGGGAAAATTGATATTAAGAAGTTTCTAAAATTTATTCCTCATATTAGCTTTGTGTCTGGTGAGGAAAATATTTCTTTTTTAAAAAAAAGATTTCAGAAAATGACCGAAAATCCTGAATTTATCGATATGGAATTTTCTACATCTTTTGATGAAATTTCATCATGGGCTCCTCTAATAACAAAAGATAGAAATCCATCTACTCAAATTGCTGCTACTAGAATAGGTAGAGGAACTGATATTAATTTTGAGGCTCTAACTAAAGAGTATTTGTCATTAGTTTCCTTAAACAAAAATGTTGAAATTAGATACAAAACAGAATTAGTAGATTTAAAAAAAATTGATAAAAAACAATGGGAACTAGAAATCAGTTCTGAAGGTAGAAAAATTTCAATTAGAACTGGCTACGTTTTTCTTGGTGCTGGTGGAAAAACAATTAATTATTTACAAAAATCAAAAATCCCAGAAGCAAAAAGTTATGGTGGATTTCCTGTTAGTGGGAAATGGCTTATTTGCGAGAAAAAAGATTTAACAGAAAAACATAACTCAAAAGTTTATGGTAAAGCTGATATTGGATCGCCACCAATGTCTGTGCCTCATTTAGACACAAGATGGATTGATAATAAAAAACTTCTTTTATATGGACCTTTTGCTGGATTTACAACGAAATTTCTAAAACAAAGTTCATACTTTGACTTATTTAGTTCAATTAAAAAGAATAATATTTTTTCTATGTTAGACGTTGGTTTCAAGAACAATGATTTAATTAATTACTTAATATCACAATCATTAAAGAACCATAACTCAAGAGTTGAAAATTTAAAGAATATGATGCCATCGGCTAATTCGTCTGATTGGTATTTAAAGAATGCTGGTCAAAGAGTCCAAATAATTAAAAAAACTGAAGCTGGTGGTTCTTTGAAATTTGGAACTGAGATTGTGAATTCATCTGATGGTTCATTATCTGCTTTGTTAGGGGCTTCTCCCGGAGCAAGTACTGCGGTCTCAATTATGGTAAAGGTTCTAGAAAAATCTGTCTTATTTTTAAACAACAAGCATAATCTTCAGAAAAAAATAAATGACTTAATCTATCCAGAGCTATCGGACTCTGAAAATAACAGTACCTTCATAAAAGACATCAAAAAAAGAAATAATTCTATTTTTGGTTTCCATCCATAATTCTAATTAGCTAGTATTAACCAAGATGTAATAAGAGGAGAATTTTTCTTTCTATATGACTGATATATCGGTTTCAAAAATTAGAAATTTCTGCATAATCGCTCATATTGACCATGGTAAATCGACCCTTGCAGATAGGTTGCTCCAAGATACTGGTACTGTGCAGCAAAGGGATATGCAAGAACAATTTTTGGACAGTATGGATCTTGAAAGAGAGAGAGGAATTACTATCAAGTTACAAGCCGCTAGGATGAAATATAAAGCTGACGATTCTCAAGAATATGTCTTGAACTTAATAGATACTCCTGGGCATGTTGATTTCTCTTATGAGGTTAGTAGATCTCTTCAGGCTTGTGAAGGCGCTTTACTCGTTGTTGATGCTAGTCAAGGAGTAGAAGCTCAAACCTTAGCTAATGTTTATCTTGCCTTAGAAAATAATCTTGAAATTATTCCTGTTTTAAATAAAGTAGATTTACCAGGTGCTGATGCTGAAAAAATAAAACAAGAAATAGAGGAAATTATTGGACTTGATACATCTAATGCTATAAATTGTTCAGCAAAAACTGGAGTTGGTATTAAAGATATTTTGGAAGCAATCGTAAGAAGAGTACCTCCTCCTCAAGATGAAATTAAACTACCTACAAAAGCACTGATTTTTGATTCTTATTATGATCCTTATAGGGGAGTTATTGTTTATTTCAGGGTGATATCTGGGTCTCTTAATAAGAGAGAAAAAATATTATTAATGGCAAGTAAGAAAAATTATGAACTAGATGAGATAGGAATAATGGCCCCTGATCAGCAGCAAGTTGATGAATTACATGCGGGAGAAGTTGGATATTTAGCTGCTTCTATAAAATCAGTTGCTGATGCGAGAGTGGGAGATACGATTACTCTTTTAAATTCACCTGCCAATGATCCTTTGCCTGGTTATAAGACAGCAAATCCTATGGTTTTTTGTGGCTTATTCCCTACTGATGCTGATCAATTTCCAGATTTAAGAGTATCACTAGAAAAATTACAATTATCTGATGCAGCTTTAAAATATGAGCCCGAAACCAGTAGCGCCATGGGCTTCGGATTTAGGTGCGGATTCCTAGGACTTCTTCATATGGAGATTGTTCAAGAAAGATTAGAAAGAGAATATGACTTGGATCTAATCGTAACGGCACCATCAGTTATTTATAAGGTTAACTTAAATCAGCAGGAACATATCTTTATTGATAATCCTTCTACAATTCCTGATCCACAACTTAGAGAATCAATAGAAGAGCCTTATGTGAAAATGGAAATTTATGCTCCCAATGAATTTAATGGAACATTAATGGGTTTATGTCAGGAAAGAAGGGGAGTATTTATAGATATGAAATATATAACAACAGATCGAGTTACCTTGATTTATGAAATTCCATTAGCAGAAGTAGTTACAGATTTCTTTGATCAAATGAAAAGTAGAACCCAAGGTTATGCATCAATGGAATATCATTTGATTGGCTATAGAAAAAATGACCTTGTTAGATTAGATGTTCTAATAAACTCAGAAAGAGCAGATCCATTAACTTCTATTGTTCATAAAGATAAGGCTTATGGAATTGGCAGAAGTTTAGTTGAGAAATTAAAAGAACTTATTCCAAAACAACAATTTAAAATACCTATTCAAGCATCAATCGGTAGTAGGATTATTGCAAGTGAAAGCATAAGTGCTTTGCGAAAAGATGTATTATCTAAATGTTATGGAGGGGATATTTCTAGGAAGAAGAAACTTTTAAAGAAACAAGCCAAAGGTAAAAAGAGGATGAAGGCAATGGGTAAAGTTGAAGTCCCTCAAGAAGCTTTTATGGCAGTCTTGAAATTGAACCAGTAATTTCTTTGAATTTAAAATTTATAGCTATTTATTTTTAAAAGAATTGGGTATATTTCATTTATATCTTTAAAACAAGATTTTGGATATTAACTCATCTAATCGTGTCGGCGCAAATATCAGAAAAGCTGGATTTTTAATTGTACTTTTTTATCTTCTTGTTGTCTTGATAATGAAATTTTTAGAGGCCAATAATTTTTTTGGCTATTCATTTTCAATGTTAAGCAATGATATCTTTGCACCTCCTTCTCTTAATCATTTTTGTGGCACAGATAGATTAGGAAGAGATGTTTGCTTAAGAACTTTGCAAGGATCATCATTAGCAATAGAAGTTGTATTCTTAGCTATTCTTTTTTCATTAAGTTTGGGTTTGCCATTGGGATTATTAAGTGGATATTTTGGTGGTTTTTTTGATAAATGCTTATCACTAATAATGGATACTATTTTTTCAATACCTGTAATTTTGCTTTCAGTTGTTGTGGCTTTTGTATTGGGCAAGGGTATCCTTAACGCGGCTTTGGCATTGTGTATTGTTTACTCTCCTCAATATTTTAGATTGATCAGAAATCAGACAATATTGGTTAAATCCGAAACTTATGTGGAGGCAGCTCAAGTTGCAGGAGCTGATGTTAAAAAAATTATTTTTAAATATATTCTCCCAAATGTAATAACACCATTGCCTATTTTGCTTACCCTAAATGCTGCAGATGCTGTTTTGGTATTAGGAAGTTTAGGGTTTTTAGGCCTTGGCGTTCCTGCAGATGTCCCAGAGTGGGGAAGTGATTTAAATCTGGCTCTTGCCGCTTTACCTACAGGTATCTGGTGGACGGCTTTGTTCCCTGGTTTGGCAATGTTTTTTTTGGTTTTAGGTCTTTCTTTTATAGGAGAGGACCTTGAAGAAATTTTTGATAGTCAAAATTCTGAATAAATTTAGTTATCTGTAATAGGATCAAGTTCTCCTTGATCATTCAACTTTGGATATTCTTTAGCTGATTTTTTATACACCTCAGCTAATTCTGGGTAACACCATTCAAAAAGTGTTTTTTGATATTCAACCATATTTAACCCTTCTCCATTAGCGGGTAATATACCTTTATTTTTTCTTTGGCGAACCGCTTCAAATAATAATATAGAAGCGGCAACAGAAACATTCAGGGATTGAACCATACCTCTCATAGGTATAAAAATTGATTGATCTACCATTGATATAAGTTCATTACTTAGTCCCCATTTTTCTGCTCCTAAAACGAAACATGTATTTTGAGAATAATCAAAATTTCTATAATCTACTGATTCACTATTAAGAGTCGTTCCATATAATTTAAAACCCTTATTCTTTAAATCAGATATTGCTGTGATAGTGTTTTCATGATTATTCAGTTTTACCCATTTTTGACTTCCTTGAGCAGTACTATTAAAAGTCTTAACGGCATTCGTTTTGCTAATAAAATTTGCTTCGAAAACTCCTGCTGCATCACATGTCCTTAATATCGCAGATAAATTATGTGGTTTATTGACATCCTCAACTAAAACAGTCAAGTTTTTCATTCTGCAATCTAAAACACTTTTGATTCGTTCAAATCTTCTTGGCAAAATTGACATTTATAATTTTTTCACACTTTTAAATTATATTCAAAAAATATTGATTACCTATCAAATCTCTTGGTTTATAATATTTTGGTAGTTTAAATTAACTCAATGGCATACATAGAATGGGACTATACAGTAATAACAAGTATGGTAGAAAAACAAGGGTGGGATTTACCTGATCGGGAATCGGAAGAATGGAATAAATTTAACGATGAATTAGGAGAAAAAATGAGAGGTGTTGGACTTATTTTTGAAAAATATTGTAAATTTACACCTGACGTAGGAGAAGGAGTTCATCTTCTAGATGACTGATCATAAATAGTTTTAAACCATTGATGTATCCCTTAATCAATGGCTTATTAATTAATAAGATAATATAATTTCACTAAATTAGAACTGGCAATTATTAAGGCTTTATAAAGCTTATACTCTAAAAAAAATTTTTTATTCCACAAAAAAGTAATTTAATTTCTATATTTGAATAAAAATATGAAAAATAAATTAACTTTTTTATTTGATGGTGGTTGTCCACTTTGTTTGAGAGAAACCAATTTTCTTAAAAAAAGAGATACCTTAAATCAAATTACATTTATAGATATTAATAGTAAGGATTATGATCAAAGTCTTTTTAATGACATCTCATATTCAGAAGCTATGTCAAACCTGCATGGGATTATTGAAAATGGTGAAATTATTAGGGGACTAGACGTACTTGCATATTCTTATGAATTAGTTGGTTTAGGTTGGGTTTATTATCCCTTGAAGATTAAGCTCTTATCTCCATTATTGAGATTGGTCTACAGATATTGGGCAAAATATAGACTTCAAATTACAGGTAGATCCGATATTGAAAAACTTTGTACCTCACAATGTGAATAATAAATATGGAAAGTATCGATATAGATAGAATAATAGAAATGTGTTGGGAAGATAGAACACCCTTTGAAGCTATCGAGTATCAATTTGGTTTAAAAGAGGAAGATGCGATAAAAATTATGCGTCAAAATCTTAAACCCAAATCTTTCAAAGTCTGGAGAAAGAGAGTTTCGGGAAGAAATACAAAACATATGGCCCTTAAAGATTCAACTAGATTTAAATCTACTCATAAAAGAAAATTATAAATTTTGAAAAATCTTTCTACTAAAACTTGTCCTGTTTGCAATAGGCCTTTTGAGTGGCGTAAAAAATGGAAAAACTGTTGGGATGATGTTATCTACTGTTCAAAAAGATGCAGTAACAGGAAATCGAAAAGATGAAACAAGTATCAATTATTTTCCCGAATCAACTTTTTAGAGAAAGCCCAATATTAAAAATAAATTGTGAAGTTTTGATTTTGGAAGACTCATTATTTTTTGGGAATGATAAATTTCATAAATTAATTAACCATAAAAATAAGTTAGTTTTTCATAGAGCATCTATGCTAGCTTATAAAAATTATTTAGAAATATCTGGCTTTAAAGTTTTATATATCGAAAACAAGAATAATGTTTCTACAGTTGATTACTTATTGGAATTTATTAAAAATAAATATCAGAAAATAAATCTCATTGACCCTCATGATTTTTTAATAATGAAGAGGATTAATAATTTTGTTGAAAGTAATAATTTAGCTTTAAATATTTTGCCTTCTCCTATGTTTATGAGTAGTGAAGATTTAAAAGATTTATTTGCATCAAATGCAAAAAAACCTCTTATGGGGAGATTTTATGAGAATCAAAGAAAGAGCCAAAAGATATTAGTTAATCCTGATGATACACCTGAAGGTGGTAAATGGAGTTTCGATGAAATGAACAGAAAAAAATTACCAAAAAAAATAAATATACCCGATACACCTAAATTACAAAAAAATAAATTTGTAGTTAATGCAGAAAGGTCATTAGCCAATTTTGATATTGAGTTTATTGGAGAAAGTAATAACTTTTTATATCCAACTAATTTTGAAGAGGCAGATGAATGGTTAAATGATTTTTTTAAACATAGATTTTTCTTATTTGGAGATTATGAGGATGCTATTTCTAAAGAAAATTCTTTTTTATGGCACAGTTTACTTTCTCCTCTTTTAAATAGCGGCTTATTAACCCCAGATGTAGTAGTAAATAAAGCATTACTTTTTGCAAAAAATAATAATGTTCCTATTAACTCTTTAGAGGGTTTTATTCGTCAAATTATTGGATGGAGAGAATTTATTTGCCTCGTTTATAAAAAGTACGGAACAAAGATGCGAAATAGTAATTTCTGGAATTTTGAAGATAAGCCAATTCCAAAATCTTTTTATCAAGGAAATACAGGAATTGAACCAGTAGATGTTGTTATAAAAAATATTATTAAATTTGGTTATTGTCATCATATTGAGCGGCTAATGATTATTGGCAACTTTATGCTTCTATGTAGAATTCACCCAAACCAAGTTTATAAATGGTTTATGGAAATGTTTATTGATTCCTATGATTGGGTTATGGTCCCAAATGTTTACGGAATGAGTCAGTTTAGTGATGGTGGTATCTTTTCAACAAAGCCATATATATCAAGCTCTAATTATGTAAAAAAAATGTCTAATTTTAAAAGTGGCCCATGGTGTGAAATATGGGATGGCTTATTTTGGAAATTTATTAAAGATAATGAAAGCTTTTTTAGAAAGCAATATCGTCTGGCAATGTTAACGAGAAATCTCGATAAAATGTCAGAGGAAAAATTAAATAATCACTTAAAAACGGCCGATAAATTTTTAAGAGATATTCATTAAATTAGGAGTAATAACCTACAGTTGACTTTGAAAAATTAAAAGAATATTATGTTATGAAGAAATATTAAATAGGGATGTTAACTTAGAAAAAATTAGATTTATCTAATGGAAATTGGTAAGCTTTTTTTAAAAAGTAATTCGACAGGTATTATCACTTTTTCTGAGTTAGATTGGATAACTACCCATCAATCCAGTTTCACCAGGTTGGAAGAATCCATAGCAATTAAATTAGGCAGAATGCTTGATGCAGGATCTATCAATATCGGTTGCCGTTTGAAATCCTGAATAAGTTTTTATTTTAATAATGAAGTATCAAAAAGAGAAAAAAATATTTTTTCGGGAAAGAATCCATTCTTTAAATATCTTTCTTTTTTTAGGATTTAATCTTTCACTTATTTCTATCTTAGGTTTTATTTGGTTTAATTCTGCAATTGAAAAAGTAGTTTAAATTTTTAAATTTTTTGTATATTAAAGTTATCTTTAAAAAATTAATTACATTTTGAGCATAGGATATTTACAAAGAAAGGCAGCTTGGGAAATTTTATTAAAAGTTAGTTCTGGTGATTTTTCTGATCATGCTCTTGAAAAGGTTTTAAAAAATTATCAATTTAATCCTCTTGATATAGCTTTTATTACGGAATTATCTTTTGGATGCATAAGGTATAGAAAATTTCTTGATCTTTGGACGGATCATACATCAAAAATTACTCATAAAAAGCAGCCTCCAAAGTTAAGATGGCTTCTACATATAGGTTTGTATCAACTATTGAAAATGGATAAAATCCCATTTCCTGCTGCTATTTCTACCACTGTAGAAGTAGCTAAAAAAACAGATTTAAATGGTTTAGCGGGAACTGTAAATGCGATATTGAGAAATGCATCAAGAAAATTAGAACAAAAAATCTTTCCTGAATTATCTTCTGATAGAAAAGAAAGAATTTCATATCTTGAATCATTTCCATTATGGCTTGTTAAGGATCTTTTTAAATGGGTCGGCAATAGCGAGGGTGAAGATATTATTAAGGCATTTAATAAAAAACCATCAATTGATTTGAGAATTAACCAATTAAAAACTAATTTAGATAACTTTTTGAAAGTACTTCATGAAAATAAAATTGATGCTGAAATTATTAAAGATTTACATTATGGAATTACTTTAAAATCTAATCCAAGATCTATAAAAAATTTACCAGGATATAGTGATGGACTTTGGACAATTCAAGATAGATCTTCTCAGTGGATAGCACCTCTATTAAATCCAAAAAAAGGTGAAAAGATTTTAGATGCTTGTGCAGCTCCAGGAAGTAAGTCTACCCACCTTGCAGAATTAACAAATGATAGTGCTGAAATCATTGCCGTAGATAGATCAGAAAAAAGATTGAAAATACTGCAATCAAATTTAGAAAGGTTAAATTTGAAATCTGTTAATACCCTTAAGGCTGATGCTACGAGTTTGATTGAATTAAATCCTAAGTTTATATCTTATTTTGATAAGATTTTAATAGATGCTCCATGTTCAGGCATTGGAACTCTCTCCAGGAATCCAGATTCTAGATGGTCTTTAAGTAAAGAAAAAATAAAATCTTTAACTTTATTACAGGAAAAACTTTTGGAGAGTATTTTCCCTCTTTTGAAAAAAGATGGTACTTTAGTTTACTCAACTTGTACTATTTGTCCTGATGAAAATAATCTATTAATTGAACGATTTGTTGAAAAAAACAAAACTTTAAAATTGATTAGCCAAAAGCAAATTTTACCTAGATTGGATTATCCTGGTGATGGATTTTATTCTGCAATAATTTCATATAAACCTTAAAAACATAATTTATTTTTTAATTGGAATTTTGTAAATTTCAGATATGAACTTCTTCCATAAATAAGCTGCATTCCCACTAGATAATTCAGATTCCTTGTTATCGTCGTAACCTATCCAGATCCCTGTTGTAAGATTATCAATGGAACCAATAAACCAGAGATCTTTATTTCCATCAGATGTTCCTGTTTTCCCATAAATTTTCTTTCCTTTTATAAAGGCTGCTTTAGAAGTTCCTTCTTTTACAGATTTTTCAAGAAGTTTATTTATTTTCTTGTTTATTTTTAAATCTAATATTTTCTTGGAAATAGATTTATTTTCCCAAAGAGTTTGTTTTTTAAATGATTCTATTTTTTCTATGATTTCAGGGCTTTGAATCTTCCCATTATTGTTTATTGCAGAATATGCATTTGTGATGTTTAAAAGATTATCTCCGTAGGCGCCAATAGCTAAGGATGGGTATTCCTCAAACTCTTGCTCGTAACCTAGTCCAAATGAATTCGCTAAATTAATAATATTTTTTAAGCCAATTTTTTTTGTTATTGATATTGGAACGATATTTGATGAACTTTTAAATGATTCAATCAAAGATATTGAACCTCTATAGTCTTCTGAAAAATTTTTTGGGCAATAACTTTCCCAGCATATTGGTAAGTCTTCAAATTTATCGCTTAATTTTATTCCTTCTATTAATGCAGCAGCATAAGGAATTATTTTAAAAGTAGAACCTAAAGGTCTTACAGATGAAATCACTCTATTGTATTCATTAATTGATGGATTTTTGCTGGTTATCATTGTCCTGATTAGTCCTGTGTTTGATTCGATAGATAACAGACTAAATTCAAGTTCTTTAGGCCCTGAGTATCTTGATATTTTTTGACCTTTTTCTTGCCAATCTTTGTTGATAGAGGATTTAATTCTTAAAAACTTATAATCATTTTTACTTCCAATTTTTTTATCTGTTTCCTGAAGAATAAAGTTTATTAGTAATTTATCATCTAAAAAATTATCAGCTGTTTGATAATTTAACTTTATTTTTTCTTTAATAGCCTTATTCTTATTTGCAAGAGAAATATATCCATCAACATACATTGATTCAAGAACTTTATTTCTATTTTTAATAGCTAGTTCTAAATTTTGATAAGGTGAATAAATTGATGGAGCTGGAGCTAGGCCTGCAATTAATGCGATCTCTGATAATGTCAATTCTTCTATAAATTTTCCATAATAAACTTGGGCAGCCTCGTCTACCCCGTATGCTCCTGATCCCAGATAAATATTATTTAAATATAATTTTAAAATTTGATTTTTGTTATATTTAAATTCAAGTATGAGTGATATAAATATTTCTTTGATTTTTCTTTGAAAACTTAAATCATTATTTAGAAAAAGTAATCTAGCAACTTGTTGTGTAATCGTACTTCCTCCCTCTTTAACATAACCACTTCTAATATTTTGAATAAGGGCACGAGAAATACTTTTTAAATCTATTCCATTATGTTTATAAAATCTTTTATCCTCAGAAGATATAAAAGAATGTTTAAGAAAAAATGGAATTTTATGATAACTATTATCTATTTCAAATTTGCGGCTTAATTTGCTTAGTATTTTATTATCAGAAGATGATATTACGTAAGAATATTTGGTTCCCCGAGACTTTTTATTTTTAGAAATGTCAAATTTTAAAGTACTAAATATTAGACCAAAAAAGTAAAAAGATATTCCAGAAAAAATTAATATTGGAATTATTAAAACAAAAGATTTGAATTTAATCTTTTGCACTTTAAGCAACTAAAAAACTGTGTCCTATCGCTAAAGCTGTAACTAACATTCCCGTTATAAGGAACGGTTGGGCACTTGCTTGATATTTGACATCAAACTTTAAAGGATCTCTTAGTAACCACATATCTTGAAATGTAATTTGTGGAATTACCAATAAAACCAAAATTACAGAGGCTAAATGTTGACCAATAATGACTAATACTACAACCATTGCTAATTGAAAAATGTCAATTAGTCCTGCACTTATTCTACTTGCATTTTTAATTCCAAATACTACTGGTAGAGAATTTAAGCCTAGCTTTGAGTCTCCTTCAACACTTTTGAAATCATTAATAACAGCAATTCCAAGTCCTGAGAGACTATAAGCAAGTGTTAGTATCGCCGTCACTATAGTTAATTTCCCAAACAAGGCTTGTCCTGCCCACCAAGGTAAAGCTATATAAGATGCTCCTAATGCATAATTTCCAAGCCAACCATTCTGTTTTAATTTGAGTGGTGGAGCAGAATATATATAACTAACAAAGGAACCTCCTAATGCCAGAAGTAAGACGGAGGGGAAGCTGTGCTTAGCATATAAATCTAATAGAAAAGCAACTATTAAACCAGCTATAAGTAATACCCAGATTTGTATTTTTACATCTTTAATTGAAATTTTGCCAGAAGGAATTGGTCTGTTTGGTTCATTAATTGCATCAATTTCTTTATCAAAAAAATCATTTATGGTTTGGGTATAACCAGCCAGAAGTGGTCCACTCATCAACATACATGCCAATGAAGCTAGAACATTACTAAATGTCCATTCAAAATTCCCACTTGCAGCTGCTCCACAAATAACCCCCCATATCAAAGGGATCCACGTTATGGGTTTCATTAACTGTATACGGAGTTTCCATATGCTTGATGTTTCAGAGGCACCCTTAATTCCTAATAGTTGTTTTGGATCATTCACTTTACTTTTTAACCTTTCTCAATTTCTTCTGGGAAAAACCAATTTTGCTCACCATTCTGAAATTTTGCGGTGATCCCAATACTCCTGCCGTCGGTCATTTTATAGCCTGTTATTACGGCTTTTGGATTGGAGGATATTTGGTCAATTAATTTAGCTGGTAGTCTATCTTTTACTTTGTTAATGTTAATTTTAATTTTACTACCAATTTTGGGTAATAATTTTGTTTCAGCCATAAGAGGTAAAATGGAAGCTATTATGCAAGATTAACAGCATTTGGACAATTTTTACTAAAATGGTAGCTCTTCGTTTAATTCCTTGTTTAGATGTCGCCAATGGCAGAGTCGTTAAAGGTGTAAATTTTGTTAACTTGAGAGATTCAGGTGATCCTGTTGAATTGGCTTGTAGGTACTCTGATGAAGGCGCAGATGAATTAGTATTTTTAGATATTAGAGCAAGCGTGGAAAATAGGAATACATTAGTTGACCTTGTTTCTAGGACAGCAAAATCAGTAAAAATTCCTTTTACAGTAGGTGGAGGTATAGATTCTGTTTCTTCTATTAATGATCTTTTAAGAGCAGGAGCAGATAAAGTGAGTTTGAATTCCTCAGCCGTAAGAAATCCCTATTTAATTTCTGAAAGTTCTAGAGAATTTGGTAATCAATGCATCGTTATAGCAATTGATGCTCGAAGAAAAGTTGATAAGTTTGGAGAGTGGGAGGTGTACGTGAAAGGAGGTAGAGAAAATACTGGTATAGATGTATTAAGTTGGGCAAAGAAAGTTGAGGAGTTAGGCGCAGGGGAAATATTGCTTACTTCAATGGATGGTGATGGAACACAGAATGGATATGATTTAAATTTGACAGAATCTGTTGCAAATATTGTTGATATCCCAGTAATTGCTTCCGGAGGGGCTGGTTGTTTAGAAGATATCTATGATGTTTTCAATGAAGCCAAAGCATCCGCTGCACTTTTAGCATCATTACTTCATGATAAGAAACTTACTCTACAAGAAATAAAAACTTTCCTTATCGAAAAAAATCTTCCAATTAGACCATATGAATAAAAATTTAATTTAATACCAAAAAAATAAGTTAAAAATTTAAAAATGAAATTCACAAAAACTATCGAAGTCAAAAATATATTTAATAAAATTTCTTATAAATATGACTTTTTAAATAATCTATTAAGTTTTGGGCTGCACAGATTATGGAAAAGGAAATTAGTTAATTTATTGGCACCTTTAAATGGCGAAGATTGGGCTGATTTATGCTGTGGAACTGGAGATTTAGCATTCTTAATTTCTGAGAGAGTTAGTCCAAGGGGGTCGATTACTGGGATTGACAGTGCAGAGGATATCTTAAATATTGCAAAAAAAAAATCAGAGCTTAAAAAAAATAAATTTATTAAGTGGGAAATTAAAGATGTATTAGAAATTAATGATTATTCAAAAAATTTTGATGGGATTTGCATGTCATATGGACTTAGAAACTTAAATAATGTTGAAGAAGGAATAAAAAAAGTTTTTGATCTTTTGAAGGATAAGGGGAGGGCAGGATTTTTGGATTTTAATCACTCAACAAGAAATTCTTTATCCAATATTTTTCAGAAAATTTATTTGAGATTAATTGTAGTAACCATTTCGCGGCTTTTTAATTTAGGTCCAGAGTACGGATATATTGAAAAAAGTATTAGTAATTTTCCAAAGAAAAAAGAGCTTATAAATATTGCTAAAGAAGTTGGATTTAAAAAAGCTGAATATAGGACTATTTGGGGGGGGCAAATGGGAATACTAATTTTAGTTAAATAAAGAATTTAGTTTTTTACTTTTCTCCAACAAAAAGAACACTTTCCCCATCTTTTGATTTCGCCCTCAGGAGTAGGGGAATTACAAAGAGTACAAATGCACATATTATTTTGATTGATTCTGCTTGGATGCTTTGCCCAAACTATCTTTGCATTAGTAGCTTTGATATTTTTATTTTTAATTTCATAATTTTGTATTATTTTTATTTCATTCAAAGTTATTCCAATTTTCTCGATTCTCTCTTTTAATTTATGCTTGTTATAGATTAAAGCTTGGCGCCACTGTGGATGATTTACCGCGATAGTAAGAATTTTTTTTTCAATATTTAATGGTTTACATTCTTGAAATAGTTCTAATCCGATTAAGTTCTTCCAGTTTTCGTTGATTTTAGAGAGTTTATCTAAATCTCCAAAGGATTTTTTGAAATTATCAAGACAAATTTTTAATGGATGTGGATTCCTTCTATTCACTATTGGCAAATACTTTTTGTCCAATTTGTAAAATTTACTTATTAAGACTAAAGTTAATCTAATCTTTTAAAAGATGCTCGTTGTTTTAATAAAAAATTTGTGAAAGTTATTGGACCTGCAGCTAAGACAGTTTTTTATTTAAAAAAAATTCAGGGTCAATATCCAACTTGGACACTTCATTACAAAATAAAATGTAAAAGTACAGAAAATGAGCTAACAAACTTTTTTGAATATTCTGAAATAAAGAAAAATCAGCCTGTAGCTATAATCGCAAGAGAACAGTTCTCGGGGGTTGGCCAAAACTCAAAAACTTGGATTTCACCAAAAGGCGGGATTTGGTTAAGTGCAGCTTACCCAATATTTTCAAAAGAATTTGAATGTCAAATATTTAATTTATCTTTAGGTGTTAAGTTATGTGAAATGCTTAGACAAGAGAATATAAATGTTTGTTTGAAATGGCCAAATGATATTTTTTTTGGTTCAAAAAAGTTGATTGGATTTTTACCGAGGGTTATAACAAGAGGCAAAGAAATTATCTATGTAAGAGTAGGAATTGGCATGAATGTTTTAAATTACACTCCATCGGAAGGTATTTCATTATCAAAAGTACTTCAAACTAAGAATATTAATCAACATTATTGGACAGCCAAAGTTCTTAAAGCTTTTTATGATTCAACTGAATTTAATAAGAAGAAAGAATATGTAATTAAATCAGCAAATAAGTTTCTTAATAAAAGTTTTTTACCTAGTGGTTATTGTCCTAATACATGGAAAATTAAAGATATTGATTTCAATGGGAATTTAAGAATTGAAAATGAAACTGAACTGAAGGTAATTAGACGGTTTTGAATTTAATTAACTTTTAATTCAACTATTCTTCCATCCTTAAATTTGGCTATTTTTTTTGCGCGATTTGCAACTTCATCTTCATGAGTAACTAAAACTATAGTTATTCCAGATTCATGCAGCTTGTCAAAAAGATCTAATACATCTACAGTGGTTTTTGAATCTAGTGCTCCAGTAGGTTCGTCTGCCAACAATATTGCAGGATTATTGATAATCGCCCTAGCAATAGCAACTCGTTGTTGTTGACCTCCGGATAATTGGTTTGGACGATTATTCATCCTTTCTGAAAGACCAACTTTTTCTAAGGCATTCTTAGCTCGCTCTAATCTTTGCTCAGGCTCAATACCAGCATAAATCATCGGTAAAGTTACGTTTTCAAGTGCAGTTGCGTCTGATAGAAGATGAAATTGTTGAAAAACGAAGCCTAATTTTTGATTACGAATTTCCGCAAGCTCATCATCACATAAATTTTCAACAGGTATACCATTTAATTTATAAACACCTTCAGATGGTCTATCTAGACATCCAATAATATTCATGGCTGTGCTTTTGCCTGAGCCACTAGCTCCCATTACAGCTAAATAATCACCTTTAAAAATTTCTAAGTTTATGCTGTCTAAGGCTTTAACAATTAGATCTTCTTTTCCATATGTTTTAGATATATTTTCTAAACTTGCGACTTTCTTAGACATTTATCGAAAAATTCTTCTAGGAAATATTATTTGCAGTAGCAATAATATCTTGTAAGAAAGGAGTTTCTGAAACTGCGGTATTGGCTAATTTAAAAAGAGGATTAGAAAGGATTCCTCCAAGAGCAGTTACTGCCACGCAAGTATAAAGTGCAATTCTTAAGGGAGGCAATCCTACAATTCCCCATTTAATCTCAGGATATGATTTGACGATTTCAGATGCTTCCTGTGGTTCTTTAACTACCATCATTTTTATAACTGAAATGTAATAATAAATAGATATAACTGAAGTAACTAATCCAACGATTACTAATAGATATTGATGATTTGCCCAACCTGCAAAGAACAAATAGATCTTTCCAAAAAATCCTAACATTGGAGGTAAACCTCCAAGAGATAAGAGACAAAGGCTTAAACCTAATGTGATGAGAGGATCTTTTTGGTAAAGTCCAGAGTAATCAAGAATTCTGTCAGAACCAGTTCTTAGTGAGAAAAGTATTACACATGAAAATGCTCCCAAATTCATAAATAAATATGCAGCCAAATATAAAACAGCAGCTGATAAACCATCTTGTGTACCGGATACTATTCCTATCATTACAAATCCTGCTTGTCCAATAGAACTGTAAGCTAACATCCTTTTCATTGAGGTTTGAGCTAGCGCTACAATATTACCTAGAGCCATGCTCAAGATGGCCAAAATAGTAAATAATAGTTTCCATTCTTCATCGAATGAAGAGAAAGTAGTGCTTAATATTCTTATCGCAAATGCAAAACCTGCTGTCTTTGAACCGACGGATAAAAAAGCAACTACAGGTGTAGGTGATCCTTCATAAACATCAGGAGTCCATTGATGAAAGGGAACTGCAGCGATTTTAAAAGCAACAGTTGACAAGACAAATACGAGAGCAAGAGAAGTGATGAAGGAGGGTTTGTTTATAATCTCTAAACCAATAGTTGCTAAGTTTGTTGAACCACTTAATCCATAAAGAAAAGAGGAGCCATACAAATAGACAGCGGCAGCGGCTGAACCAACAAGCAAGTATTTTAAAGCTGCTTCTGAACTTCTTGGATCTCTCTTGAGGTAACCAGAAAGTAAGTAACTTGCTACAGATAAAGTTTCCAAAGATATAAATACACTAATAAGGTCAGTAGATCCACACAAAAGCATTGCTCCAAGGGTTGCCGAAAGAACTATCGCGGCAAACTCGCCAATTGGGCTTCCACTTTGTTCCGTGTAACGCCAACTTATAAGTAAAGATACTAAGGTTGATAAAGAAATTATTGCTCTAAATGCGATTGCCAAATTATCTGAATTAAAGGACCCCAGGAATGCGCTTTCTACCGGATTACTCCATTGCAATGCCAAACTAACAAGAGAGCTGCCAATTGATAAATAGCAAATTATTGGTGCCCATTTTGATGCAGTTTTTTCTCCAGCTAAATCAACAAGTAATGTTCCAACAATGCCTAATAAAATAAAAGCTTCTGGAATAATGGCTTGAGCATTTAGATTAATTGTAAAGATTTCGTTGGGCACTTTATTAAATTGGATTAAATTAGATGTTTGATTGTAAGGGTCTAAGAGTTAATCTTAGTTTGATTATAATTTGTGGGTATGATTTTTGAAATTTTAAGAAGAAGTTACTTGAAAAACCTTCAAATAATCATAATATGCCCTAACTGAACAAAAACACCAATTTTTGAAATAAACCTTGGATCACACACTTGTTATTGTTGAAAGTCCCACCAAAGCAAAAACCATAAGAAAGTTTTTGCCTTCTAATTATGAAGTTCTCGCTTCAATGGGACACGTAAGAGATCTTCCAAAAGGAGCTGCTGAAATACCCGCTGCGGTTAAAAAGGAAAAATGGTCAAGGATAGGAGTTAATACAACAGAAGATTTTGAACCACTTTACATAGTTCCTAAAGATAAGAAAAAGGTCGTTAAAGAGCTGAAAGATGCTTTGAAAGGTGCTACCAAACTATTACTGGCAACTGATGAAGATAGAGAGGGAGAGAGTATTAGCTGGCATCTTCTGCAAATACTGAAGCCTAAAATTCCAACTAAGAGAATGGTTTTTCATGAAATCACAAAAAAGGCAATTAATAAAGCTTTAGATCAAACAAGAGAAATTGATATGGAACTTGTTCAGGCTCAAGAAACCAGAAGAATCTTGGACAGGCTTTTTGGATATGAATTATCTCCTTTACTTTGGAAGAAGGTAGCCCCCAGATTATCTGCTGGTCGGGTTCAATCAGTTTCTGTAAGGCTTCTTGTTAGAAGAGAGAGAGAAAGAAGATCCTTTAAAAAAGCTAGTTATTGGGGAATTAAAGCTTCCCTAGTAAAAGATAATATAACTTTCGAAACTAAATTATTCAGTTTAAACGGTCAACGAATCTCTAACGGTTCCGATTTCGACGAACAAACCGGTAAATTAAAAGAAGGGAACAAATCTTTAATAATTGGAGAAGAAAAAGTAAATGACTTATTGAATACTTTTTCCTCTGAGGATTGGTTAGTCTCAAAAATCGAAAAAAAGCCATCCACTCGTAAGCCAGTTCCTCCATTTACAACTAGCACATTACAACAGGAAGCGAATAGGAAGCTTCGTTTGTCTGCAAGAGAAACTATGAGATGTGCACAAGGGCTATATGAGAGAGGTTTTATAACGTATATGAGAACTGATTCAGTTCATCTTTCCGAACAAGCCACAAGAGCTGCTAGAGAATGTGTTAGTTCTATGTATGGAAAAGAATATTTATCTAACTCACCAAGACAATTTAATTCAACTGCAAGAAATGCTCAAGAAGCTCACGAAGCTATTAGGCCTGCAGGTGAGGTATTTAAAACACCAAAGGAAACTAATCTAACTGGTAGAGATTTATCACTTTACGATTTAATTTGGAAAAGAACTGTAGCTAGTCAAATGGCTGAAGCTAGGCTAACAATGGTTAATGCTGAAATTAGCGTAGGGGATGGAATATTTAAATCGAGCGGGAAAAGTATTGATTTCGCAGGATTCTTCAGAGCTTATGTGGAGGGAAGTGATGACCCAAGTTCATCCCTTGAACAACAAGAAATTATTCTCCCAAACTTAACAACTGGAACATGTCTTGATGTTACTAATAAGGAATCTACTTTTCATGAAACTAAACCTCCTGCAAGATATACAGAGGCCGCATTAGTTAAAGTTCTTGAAAAAGAAGGCATTGGAAGACCTTCTACCTATGCCAGCATTATTGGGACCATAGTTGATAGAGGTTATGCGAATATATCTTCTAATACTTTGGCTCCAACGTTTACAGCTTTTGCTGTTACTGCTCTATTAGAAGAACATTTTCCTGATCTGGTTGATACTACTTTTACGGCAAAAATGGAATCTTCATTGGATGAAATATCTTCAGGCAATCTTGAGTGGCTGCCATACCTCGAAACTTTCTATAAAGGTAAAAATGGTTTGGAGGTAAAGGTTCAGAAAACAGAGGGTGATATTGATGGTAAAGCTTATAGACAAGTTGATTTCGAAGACCTTCCTTGCGTAGTCAGAATAGGCTCTAACGGACCTTGGCTAGAGGGTACAAAAATTGATGAATCTGGTAATGAAATTCAAGCGAAAGGTAATCTTCCAATGGATATTACTCCTGGAGATTTAGACATAAAGCAAGTTGATCAAATTTTAAGTGGCCCATCGGATCTTGGGACTGATCCAAAAACTGGGGAAAAAGTCTTTTTAAGATTTGGCCCTTATGGACCTTACGTACAATTGGGAAATAATGATCAAGATAAAGCTAAACCAAGAAGAGCTTCATTACCCAAAGAGTTGAAAACTGATGATCTAACTCTAGATGAGGCTCTTGTACTTTTAAGTTTGCCTAGATTGTTAGGAGTTCATCCTGAAGGAGGAGTTGTCGAGGCTGATAGAGGAAGATTTGGCCCGTATATTAAATGGATTAAAAATGAAAATGAATCTGAAAACAGATCCTTAAAGAAAGAGGATGATGTTTTTACAGTTGATATTGAACGAGCATTAGAAATTCTTGCGATGCCAAAAATGGGTAGAGGTGGTCAAGAGGTACTTAAAGACTTGGGAAAACCAAAAGAATTTAAAGAAAAAATTCAAATATTAAATGGAAGATATGGGGTCTATTTAAAATGTGGTAAAACCAATGTTTCGATTGCCAAAGATACTGACATAGAAAAATTTACCATAGATGACGCAGTATCTCTTTTAGAAGAAAAACTAAAAGATAAAAAAGGTTCAATTTTAAAAAAAACAAAGATAAGTAATAAAAAAACTACCAGGAAAAAGAAAAGTTAGAAAAAATATGATTTTTAAAAAAAAAGAATTTTTTTTATTAATTTTTTTAATTTTCTTGCAATCATGTTCTGGAGGGAGGATTGGAAATTTTCTTGAAAGTAGTTTTAATGATTTAGAAAAACCAAGCAAAAATGAAGATTTACAAAATAACTTATTAAATAAAAACGATATAAATTTAGAAAAAGAAAACAAAAATTTTGATGATAAAAAAAATAAAAAAATTAAAAATGTAGAAAAGCCAAAAAATGTTCCAGAAAATAAAAATGATATAAATTTAGAAAAAGAAAACAAAAAATTTGATGATAAAAAAAATAAAAAAATTAAGAATCTAACAAAAAAAAGAAAAATTGAGCTTCAATCTTACAAAATAATATTCATTTTAAAAGATGTAGATCCAAAAGATCCCACGGAAGAGTTGAGTTCCATATTGAGTAATTCTGAGGTAAATTTTGAAATAGAAAAGATTGAACGTATCTTAGATTCAAAAAATAAAAGTATGAATAAAAATTAATTAAAAATATTCAAAAAAAATGAAAATAACAACAAAAACTGAAGCATTAAATATTGTCGAGACCTCTTATTTAGCATCTCTTTCGTCTTTATTATGGGTTGCATTATATTATCTGCCAATTGGGGGAGCTTTATTAAGGTTGATTTTACCCCTCCCAATGATCTTGTTGCACTTGAGAAGAGGAACTAAAATTGCATTGGAAGGACTTTTAATACAATTTCTACTTTTATTCATAATTATGGGTCCTATTAGAGGGACTTTATTTTTATTTCCTTATGGGATTTTGGCTTTTTGGTTAGGTTGGTGTTGGTTTAAAGAAAAGAGTTGGAAACTTAGTTTGACTGGGGGAGTTGTTATTGGAACCCTTGGCTTCTTAATAAGAGTAATAGCATTATCTACTTTGGTTGGAGATAATCTTTGGGTGTTAATTACTAGAGCGAGTTATGGTCTAATAGAAAAGTTAATTGGATTATTTAATTTACCTTTATATCCCTCAATTTTGGGTATACAACTAGGTGCAATTTTATTAATAATTTTTCAAGAAATAGTTTATGTTTTAACTGTACATGTAGTTGCCTATTCGCTGTTTCCTAGATTTAAATTAACCATCCCAGATCCTCCAAGATTGTTAAATAGCTTAGTTGATTTTAATAATTAAAAAAAGTAAGAATGTACAGTACAGAATTAGGGATAAATTTTTTTGGTAATGAATCCAATAAAAAAAGACAACTCAATAAGATAGAAATACTGAAAAAGAATATTAAAAATTTAAAAATGTTTCTTATAATTGCTGGCACTAATACATCTCAAATTCCGGGAATTTCAGCAGCAGGTATTAATCCAAAATCTAGGAGAACAACTGCGCTCGCAGATGCTGAATTTTTGCTTGAAGGTGCTTCAAAAGATCATAAATATAAATTGCCTCTTCTCAATGCAGGAGTAACTCCGGCCCTAATCAGTCATGTTTGTTCAAAGCTTATAAATACTTATCCAGTTATTGTTCCTCTGGGAATAGGAGCAAAGCCTTATTTTAATCATTTGGTTGTAGAAGATAGAAGTTTGGGCCCATCAAATTGTCTTACCACTGGTAAATCGATGACTAAAGAGAGAGTTTTAAATCTCTATGAAAAAGGTCTAGCGATAGGAAAATCGTTAAAACAAACAGTTTTAATTTCTGAATCTGTACCCGGGGGCACCACAACTGCTCAGGCAGTAATGGAAGCTTTTGGTTTGCAGGTATCTAATTTAGTAGGGAGTAGTTTATTTAAAGCTCCAAGAGAACTAAGAAGACAAGTAATTAGAAGAGGACTTTCAAATGCGAATTTCAATGCTGATTCCGACTCTTTTGATGTTGTCGCGGCAGTAGGTGATCCTTTCCAAGCTTTTTCAATGGGTCTATTAATTGGTGCTAGGTTAGCAAAACAACCTGTAATATTGTCTGGAGGAAGTCAGATGTTAGCAGTCATTTTGCTTGTATTAGAATTTTTAGGTGAAAAAAATAAAGATGAATTTATTGAAGATGTTTTTATTGCGACAACTGGGTGGCTTGTGAAAGATAATTCTCTAAATGATTTAGTAAATCTAATTAATGAAAAATATGATGTCAAATTATTAGGTTTAGCAAGTCCTTTAAATTTCAAATCTTCAAAATACAAAGAATTGAAGGATTATGAATTAGGTCATGTAAAAGAGGGTGTAGGTGCTGGTGGAATATCATTGCTTGCTTTCTTAAATGGATTCAAAAATGAAGAAATAGTTTCATTGTGTCAACAAAATCTGGAAATGATGAAGGGCCTAGGTCAAATTTCTTTAGAGAAGGATTGCTGAATGGTTTCAAAATTTCCAACTAGAAGAGAATTTTTAAATTGTGGTAAGCTTTCGCTTTTATTTTTCTTAAACTCTTGCAGTAATCTACCTAATAAAGTAAAAATTGCGTTACAAAATTCTTTTTATCCAGAATCTTTTAAAGATACGATTCCAAAAGATTGGAAGCAGGAAAAAATTAATTTTGAAAATATTCAGCTACAAAAAAATAGAAACACAATTTTTAATTCTGACTTTACTTTAATAAATGATGGATGGATTTCTGGTATAGATTTTTCAAAATTTGAAAAAATAAATGAATATGCATTGTTCGAAAATTTGGATAAGAGATCGATAGATTTTTTAGGAAGCTTTGATCAAAATCTGAGCAGTAAATTATTTCCTATTGGCGTAGTACCCTATACAATCATCATTAAAAACAATAAAGAATTAATAAATTCAGCAAGAACATCTTGGGATTTTCTTCTTTCTGAAAAATTAACGGGGAAAATTATTTTTCCTCAAAGTCCCAGAATAATATTATCAATTGCTCAAAAAATTAATTCATCTAATTCTTTAAAAAAACTCAAAAGCCAAGCTATGTTATTTGATGATAAAAATATGCTCAATTGGTTGATTAATTCTGATGCTATTGTCGCAATAGTTCCTTATAGTCTTTGTTCAAAATATTTAAAAATAGATCCAAGGCTTTCTTTAGTTTTCCCTAGCCAAGGCGTACCTTTGATGTGGCATTTTCTACTTAGTCGATCAAATCTAAATAATGCAATATTAATGAAATGGATTAAATCTTTAGAAAATAAATCAATAGTAGATAAATTAGTAAGCCAGGGTTGGTATCTTCCATTCAATAGTGATTATTTGCAAAGTAAATATAAAACTGAAATGCTCCCCATCTCAGGACCTTCTGAGAAATGTTGGGAAAATAGTTGGTCTTTCCCTGTCTTAACAAATGAACAAAAAATTAATCTTAAAAATATATGGAATGAGACCTTATCCCCATAATCTTTTTGTAGGATTTTCAATTAATAAGTTATGAGTTTCCTTTAATAAATTTGGTATATCTAATTTACTAGGACATTTAGGAACGCATTTATTACATCCTTGACAAAATGAGGAATTTTTTTCTTCCCACCAGTGGCCAGCTTTTCCTATTAAATTGTATCTTTCTTTTGCAAATTCTAATTGGCCATAACCAACAGATATATTCCTTAAACGAAGTATTTCTGGAATAGGCACTTCATTAGGACATGGAAGACAAGATCTACATTGTTCACATTTGGTTGAGTTTAATCTTTTATTAGAAACTTCCTCAATTTTATTGAGGGCGCTTTTTTCAAGTTTTGTAAGCTTCTCGAATGAGTTTCTAAGTTTATGCGCAAATTCAAAATCTTTTTTGTTTGTCGCTCCCAAGGATAAAGTTGTAATACCTTTTGCGAGAAGAAATCGATAGGCTAACTCTAATGGATGAAAAGGCTTAGAGGCGTCTATCAAAATATCACTTGGAGAATATAATCTACCGCCTTTATCTGCAGGTGATATTGCTAAAACTCCCATACCTTTTTTTATAGCTTCCTCTGCTAAAGCAAGCTTAGATTGATCTAAATAATGTAAATGAAGACTACAAAAAGTAAAAACTTCACAGTTAATTGCATCTTTAATTAGTGAATAACTTCCGTGAGAACTAAAACCGACTTGATCAACTAGTTCCTTCTCAAGTATCCAAGAAATGAATTTCTTACCCTCTCCAGAAAGAACCCAATCTAGATGTTTTTTTAAGTTGAGTCCGTGAATTGCAAGATTATTAATTTTCTCGCGATTTAAATTTTTAAGAGATTTTTTAAAATTATTTTTTAAAAAGTCAAAATCACCCTTTGGTAAAACTTTGGAAGTAATTACCCAATTTTTTTCTTTTATATTCTCTTCTATTGCTAATTTTTTTATTGAATTTCCAATAAGTGATTCAGCATCACCATAAGAGGGTGCTGTTTCTATGTGGTTAATTCCTACATAATATGCATTTTTTATTATGCTATACATTTTTTCGAGACTTTCAGTTGCTCGCATTGTCCCCAAAGTGAATAAGCTCACTTTCGCCCCTCTACCAAATGATCTTTTTTGTGAATTAATAATCATCTAAATATGATCAATTTCTTTTTATTTACTCTTTAATTTATTTATAGTTGAAAATGATTTAAAGTAAATTAAAGTAAATACAAAATTTTGCAAAAATATTTTTTTTAAACTATGTTTACAGGAATAATTCAATCAGTTGGAAAACTAAGACAAGAAAAAAATATTTTAGAAATTGAAATTCTAGATAATTTATTTGATATGGCAATTGGTGACAGCATAGCTGTTGATGGGATTTGTTTGACAGTTAAAGAGATTTTTCAAAATAAATTTACTGTTGATGTTAGTGAGGAGACATTAAAAAAAACAACTTTAGGAGTAAAGTCGAACCTGAATCAGATTGTTAATTTGGAGCCCGCTCTTAGGGTGTCTGACCGTCTAGGAGGGCATATAGTCAGCGGACATGTTGATGGGCTAGGAATAGTTGAGAATATAGAAAAATTAGAGAAATCTTGGCTCTTATCAATAAAGTGGAAAAATAATAATTTTTCAAAATATGTAGTTAAAAAAGGTAGTATTTGTGTAAATGGTATTAGTCTTACGATTGCAAAATATGAGCAGGAAGGAGCAATATTTACTATTGCGATAATTCCTCATACTTGGCATAAAACAAATCTGAATAAATTAAATATCGGTGACAGCGTAAACCTTGAGGCAGATGCACTAATTAAATATGTAGAGAAATTACTTTTATTTAATAAAAATAGTAATCAAGATTTATCTTCAAATAATATTTCTTCCGAGTGGCTTAAAGAAAACGGTTGGTAAAATATATTTTTTAATTTAATGGAATCAGATAAATTGTTTTTGATTCTTTTTTAAGATCGATTTTAAATTCCTGACCAGGTTCTAGACCTAATTTTTTGGTGTAGGCATGACCAATTAATAGATTCCCATTGCCATGAACTTTAGTTTTGAATTCTGTCTGTCTGCCTCTTGAAGCTCTATTACCATTTTTACCCTGACGACCATTTCCTATTTTGTAACCTTTAGCTTCAATAAGCGCCCTATAAAAACTTTTTCTTAAGATTCTTCCACTAGGACCTACGTACCCACAACCTCTGGCTATCTCATCTTCAGATTTTTTACTTAATAATTTTGCTTTTTCAAGAAGTTCTTTTCCTTCTAGCATTATCTGACAAATTTCTAATTATATATTCTTACTAAAAAGGAGAACTGTGGCAATATAAATTAATAAAAAATATATTTAATTTTTAAAATATATTTTTTTATAAAAGATACAAAATAATAAATAAAATAACCCATATTCCATCTACAAAATGCCAGTACAATTCAACAGCTTCCAAAGGGAACATATTTTGACTAGTTAATCTTCCGCCCTTGATTCTCGATTGCCAAGCAATAATTAAAATCATTAAAGTGCCTAAAGTGACATGTAAGCCATGAAAACCAGTAAGAGCATAAAAAGTACTTGCAAATAAATTATCGGTTAATCCAAAAGGTAAGTGAAAATATTCAAATAATTGACATATTAAAAATATAATTCCAAGAACAGCAGTAAAAAATAACCATTTTTGGGATTCAGAGTTTTTATCTTTTAAAAGTGCTTTGCCTGCTTTATGGAAAGTTGCACTACTAACAAGTAACAAAATTGTATTGAGTGTAGGTATTGGGAGTTCTAATTCATAAATAGCACCATCAGGTAATGGATTTACTGCTTTGTATGTTAAATAAGCAGCAAAGAATCCAGCAAAAGTCATTCCATCCGCAATCAGGAAAGTTATAAGACCAAACATTCTGAAGTCTTCATGTGTTTCGTTGACTTCAGAATTATTATTTTGAATTTCTTTTGAGCTATCAAGAGTTGTCATATGCTTTTTATTTTCGTTCAGAAATTTCTTTACCATAACCATAGGGATTTTCAACTAATGGAGCTTCTCCTTCCCAATTTTCAACTGGAGGTGGAGAAGATGTTAACCATTCGGGTGTAAGAGCATTCCAAGGGTTATCTCCAGCATCTTTTCCATTTCTTACACTAAGGAATACATTAATTAAAAAAGGAATTGTACTTATAGCCATCAAAAGAGCCCCAAGGCTACTGATTTGATTAACGAACTGGAATTGAGGATCATATTCTGCAACTCTTCTTGGCATTCCATTTAAACCAAGCCAATGTTGAGGGGCAAAGCACAAGTTAAATCCGATAAAGGTAATGATAAAATGTAAAATTCCTAATTTTTCATTGAGCATTTTTCCAGTTACTTTGGGGAACCAATGATAAATTGAAGAGAAAATAATAAAAACAGTCCCTCCATAAACTATGTAATGAAAATGGGCGACAACGAAATAGGTATCATGTACGTGAATATCGAAAGGGACCTGTGCCAAAGCAACTCCTGTAATACCTCCAAAAACGAAATTTATAATAAATCCACAAGAGAATAACATTGCACTATTTATGGAAATTTTACCTCCCCATAATGTTGCAACCCAATTAAAAAATTTTATACCTGTTGGAACAGCAATAAATGCTGTGGCAATCGTAAAGAACAATCTCATCCAAGGGGGCGTTCCACTTGTAAACATGTGATGCGCCCAAACTACTAAACCTAAAACTACTATCCCCATTATTGAAAAAACCATTGTTGTATATCCGAAAAGTGGTTTTCTAGCATGTACAGGAAGTATTTCACTAACTAAACCAAAGGCTGGAAGGACCATAATGTATACAGCTGGATGAGAATAAAACCAAAATAAATGCTGATAAACTACTACATTGCCTCCTAAAACAGGATTGAAAAACCCCGTATTAGCAATGATATCGAAGCTAAGAAGAATTAAAGTGCCTGCTAAAACAGGAGTTGACAAAACAACTAATAGACTTGTTCCAAGCATTGCCCAACAATACATTGGCAATTGCATTAGTTTTAATCCTGGCCTTCTTAATTTGATAATGGTGGCTATAAAGTTTATTCCACCAAATATAGAACTGCCTCCAAGTAATAGAACGCTCAGAATCCAAATAATTTGTCCAGATTGAGGAGTAGTTATGCTTAAAGGTGGATAAGCCGTCCATCCAGCCTGAGCAGCACCATCAACAAAATAGCTTGCTACCAACATCAAACCTGAAGGAGGAATTAACCAAAAAGCTACGGCATTTAATCTTGGGAATGCCATATCTCTCGCACCTACATAAAATGGAATTAAATAATTTCCAAAAGCACCGTTTACTACTGGCACTATCCAAAGGAATATCATTATTGTTCCGTGTAAAGTTAAAACTTGGTTATAAACATCTCTTGGCATGAAATCAGACATTGGACTGGCTAGTTCAATTCTTATAGCGCTCGCTAAGCTTCCTCCTATCAAATAGAAGAGAAAACCACAAACCAAGTATTGTATCCCAATTACTTTATGATCAAGGCTAAAACTAAAGTATCTAAGCCAGCCTTTAGGTTGAAGGCTTTCATTATTAGTTTTTTGTGGATCAATTGATATTGTCATAAATTTACCTCTGGTTTTTTATTTTTGTTAAACCATTCGTTGTAATCAGATTCTTCTTCAACAATTATGGAGGCTCTCATCCCTCCATGATATGGGCCACATAATTCTGCGCAAATTATCGGATATTTTCCTACTTTTGTAGGAGTGAAATTTAGAATAGTAGGTTGCCCAGGAATAATATCCTGTTTAATTCTGAACTCTGGCACCCAAAAAGCATGAATGACATCTTTGGATTCCATTTTCATTGATACTTTTTGATCAACAGGAACGTGTAGTTCTCCTGATATGAAATTCCCCTTGGGATAATTGAATAGAAATGCAAATTGCATAGCTGAAACTTCAATTGATAAATTATTTATTGCTATTTCATTATCAGAAGTTTGACTTATTCCAGCCCATATTTTTTCAGAATTAGAACTCATCATTTCATGGTTATGATTTAGTTCTTTCATCCCTCCCATTCGATCGTAGATGTTGTAACTATATAAACCTATTAACAAAACAATTATTGAAGGAATAATTGTCCATACAATTTCTAAGCTTAAATTTCCCTCTAAAGCTATACCATCACCTATCTGATCATTTCTTTTCCTAAACCTAAATAAGCTATAAATAACAGCTATTGTCATTCCTATAAAAATAATTAATCCAATGATGAAAAGAATTTTAAAAAGTTCATCGTAAATTGGTGCATTAATACTTGCTTCCGTTGGGAGCAAATTTACATTAAAACCAATCCAAAAAGATATAGCAAAAACAAGTGAAATAATTAATATTAAATAAATGTTTTTATTTAACAATTGATCTCTAAAAATTTGTATTTATATTCTCAAGATATTCAATTTTTTTAATCCTGCATCCTTTGTTAAAAGAAAAACATTTAAATTCACAACTTCTTAAGATTTACGAAATAAAAGACGTATTATTAATAACTTTTTAGAGTTAATTGTCAGGGAAAAAAGATTAAATTAGTAAATTATTTTTTAAATTAAACATATTAATTTTTAATTAATGTTTGGTTTTTGAATCTAAATTATTATGCAAAATAATAGGTTTTATCCATTTGATTAATAACCAGTTATATAAATCAAAATATCTGACGATTTTTAAAAGGTTGGGAAGTCATAGTGTATTTGCACTTATCGCACTAATCGTAATTGGAGGTGCTACGAGAGTTATGGAGGCAGGACTTGCCTGTCCAGATTGGCCATTATGTTATGGATCTTTTTTGCCTTTTAAACATATGAACCTAAGAGTATTTCTAGAGTGGTTTCATCGTCTAGATGCTTTTCTGGTTGGAATATTAATTCTTTTTAAATTTGCGCTTTCAATTATTTGGAAAAATAAAATTCCAAATTGGTTACCTAAAACTTATTCATTATTACTTTTTCTCGTTATTGTCCAAGGATCCTTTGGAGCTTTAACAGTCATAAACCTGCTTGATTCATATACTGTCACTGGCCATCTCTTAATAGCTTTTCTACTTCTCATTACAACAATTTCAATAAATCAAAATTTAGAAAATGACGACATTGAAGAGCCTTTAATTTGGTGGAGATTATTATTTTTTGTTCCTCTTTTACTTACTCTGATTCAATCTTTTATTGGCGTAAGGCTTTCATCAACCTGGTCAGCGCATATTTGCTTATCTTTTAATAAACAATGTCTAATTCTAAATACACATAAATTATTTTCTTTTCCAATTGCTTTCTCAATTTTATTGATTATTGCTATTGCAATTTATAAGAGAAGTTTGCTTGATGAAAATTGGAAATATCTCACAACACTTATTTTTCTCTTGTTTTCCCAAATTACTTTGGGTGTCTTAAGTCTTAAAACAAATTTAAATGAACCTATTTTTATTATCGGTCATCAACTTAACGCCTCTTTATTTATTGCGATATTAACAACATTAATTTTTAGAAATCCTTTTACTAAAAAAGGTCCAAACCACTCCCTTAATCCCCAAACGGCCGGTATCAACTCATGAACAGTAGTAACTTAGAAAACTTGAACTATAAATCTTCAATTAGGGATGAAGTTGTACCTTCAAGAAAAAGATTAACTTTGCCGCCCTGGCTTGAAGTAGCGAAACCTAGATTAATCCCACTTTTACTGGCTACAACTTTGGGAGGAATGGCTTTAACAGAAGAATGGCCTTTGTCTTCCCCGAAACTTATCTGCACTTTAGGAGGAGGCGCTTTGGCAGCAGCAGCAGCAGGAGCTCTTAATTGCTTGTGGGAAATGGAATTAGATAAGCGGATGACAAGAACTAGCAAAAGAGCCTTGCCAGAAGGAAAGTTGTCCTCTCAGACTGTATTTTTAGCTGCTGTATCATGTACTTTGGCAGCTTCGATGCTTTTAGTAAGTGGTGTAAATTATTTGGCTGCAGGTTTAACTCTTCTTGGTTTATTTAGCTACGTAATTTTATATACAGTTATTTTGAAACCTCGTACAACAAAAAATATTGTTTTCGGAGGAGTTGCTGGTGCGATACCGCCCTTAGTTGGAGCGTCTGCTGCCACAGGGCATGTAGGTCTGAGTGGTTGGTGGTTGTTTGGTTTAGTAATGTTATGGACCCCAGCTCATTTTTGGGCACTTGCAATTTTGTTGAAGGATGATTACGCATCTGTTGGTATTCCTATGCTCCCTTCTGTTAAAGGATCTGTTTTTACTGCTAAAGCGATTTCTCGTTACGGATGGGCAACAGTTTTAATGAGTATTATGGGAGTCTTTGCTTTACCTGAAGGGGGTCTCTTATACGGAATTATGTTATTGCCATTTAATGGAAGACTTTTGCAATTAATAAATGAATTAAAGAAATCTCCTGATGATCTTTCAAGAGCAAAATCTCTTTTTAGGTGGTCTATTCTCTATATGTTTGGCATTTGTCTTTTGTTATTAATTTCTAGGACCCAATTATCCGTAGAATTTGAGCAGCAATCTATGCAAATATTTTTATCTATTGTATCCCTGCTTAGTAATTAAATTAGATGTAAAATGTTTTTTAAGTAAATAGTAAGTTTGATGAATTATATAAAAGTTAAAGGGCTCTCAAAATCTTATTCAGAAATTAATGCATTAAAAAATTTATCAATGGAAATTGAAGCTGGTACATTATTCGGAATACTAGGTCCAAATGGTGCTGGCAAATCAACACTAATAAAAATACTCGCTACTTTAATAGAGCCTGATAGTGGAGAAGTTTTTATAAATAATATTAATCTGATAAAAAATTCAAGGAAAATTAGAGAATTAATTGGTTATGTCGCTCAAGACATTGCACTTGATAAAATATTAACTGGACGAGAGCTTTTGGATTTTCAATCAGATTTATATCACATCAACAAAAATAAAAAATTTGAAAGGATAAATAAATTAATAGATCAATTAGAAATGAATGATTGGATTGATCGTAAGTGCGGCACTTATTCAGGGGGAATGAAAAGAAGAATAGATCTGGCAGCTGGACTTTTACATTTACCCCAAGTATTAATTTTAGATGAACCTACAGTTGGTTTAGATATTGAGAGTAGGAATATCATATGGCAACTTTTGAAAGATTTGAGAAATAATGGAATGACCATTATTTTAAGTAGTCACTATCTTGATGAAATAGATAAATTGGCTGACAGATTAGTGATAATTGATGATGGAAGAGTTATAGCAAAAGGAACTCCTGCAGAGCTCAAAAATAAATTAGGAGGAGATAGAGTAACTTTGAAAGTAAGAGAATTTAGTAATCAGGAAGAAGCAAAAAATATATGTAAAATTTTATCTTCAATAGATGGAATTAGTCAGATTATCATAAATGAATCTCAAGGTTTCTCGATAAATTTCGTAGCAGATAAGCAAAAAGATTTACTTACAAAGCTAAAAGTGGAATTGGCCTTCTCAAAGTTTGAAATTTTTTCTCTTACCCAAAGTCAGCCAAGCTTGGATGATGTATATCTTCAGGCAACTGGGAAAACATTATTGGATGCTGAAATTTCTATGGCAGGGAAAAGAGACCTAAAAAAAGAATCAAAGCAATCCATGCGATAAAAAAAACTTTTGGTTAACTAACTATAATGAATAGTAAGTACTGCTAATTATGGAATTACAACAGTATAATTTATTTTTTTTATATCAAGAAACATTTGCCTTAACAAAGAGATTATTTATTCAATTACAAAGAAGACCATCAACTCTTTTAGCAGGAATATTACAACCAATAATTTGGCTTTTTTTATTTGGGGCATTATTTTCTAAAGCTCCTGAAGGTTTTTTACCAGGAGTTGATTCTTATGGGAATTTTTTAGGTGCAGGACTTATTGTTTTTACTGCTTTTAGCGGAGCCCTAAACTCTGGTCTTCCTTTAATGTTTGATAGAGAGTTTGGATTTCTTAATAGATTACTTGTGGCTCCTTTAACCAGTAGATTATCTATAGTTTTATCTTCTTTCTTTTACATAACAATCTTGAGCTTTATTCAGAGTATTGTAATAATGATTGTTTCATACATTTTGGGTTATGGATGGCCTAACCTATATGGTTTAGGAATTGTATTTACAACACTAATTTTATTAGTTCTTTTTGTGACATCAATAAGTTTATGTTTAGCGTTTGTTTTGCCGGGACATATTGAATTAATCGCTCTTATATTCGTAATAAATTTACCTCTTTTATTTGCGAGTACTGCTTTGGCTCCAATCTCTTTTATGCCCAATTGGCTAGGGTGGCTAGCTTCATTAAATCCATTGACTTTTGCTATTGAACCTATAAGGACTGCTTATACACAAAATATGGATTTAGAATTAGTGGCTTTACACGCCCCATATGGTGATTTAACTTGTAAGAGTTGTATCTCAATTTTATTTTTTTTAACAGTAATCTCTCTAATTGCTATAAGACCTCTGTTAAATAAAAAGTTAAATTAAAAAATTCATGCTTTTAAAAAACCATCTAATAGAAGTTTTTAAAAAGGCCTCTTCAGAAAATAATTTTTTGCTTAAAGAAAATATTGTTCTTAAGTGGGTCCATAGATTTGGGATTGATTCTTTAAGTGATTTATTAATTCATAGTACAGTTTTAAAGGAAAAGCAGAATAAGAAAGAAAATCAAGAACAAATTTCTTTAATTGATGAAGTGACTGAGGAAGAAAATCAAGAACAAATTTCTTTAATTGATGAAGTGACTGAGGAAGAAAATCAAGAACAAATTTCTTTAATTGATGAAGTGACTGAGGAAGAAAATCAAGAACAAATTTCTTTAATTGATGAAGTGACTGAGGAAGAAAATCAAGAACAAATTTCTTTAATTGATGAAGTGACTGAGGAAGAAAATCAAGATACTAATAAAATAAAACAATATATAAATACCCAAAAATCACCACTTCCTTATATTAAAAATTTACGAAAGTGGATTAATAACGATAAAAAAGCTAGTTAGCTTTTACATCATTCCTGGCATACCCATGCCACCCATCCCTGGCATGCCCATACCACCCATTCCTGGCATACCCATACCACCCATTCCTGGCATACCCATACCACCCATTCCTGGCATACCCATGCCACCCATTCCTCCCATGGGATCTCCTCCTGGGCCTCCTGGGGCTGGGGTTTCAGGCTCTGGAATATCAGCAATTGCCACTTCTGTTGTAAGGAGCATAGCTGCAATAGATACTGAATCTTGAAGAGCCAATTTTAATACTTTGGTTGGGTCTAATATCCCAGAATCTTTTAAATCCTCATATTTTCCTGAATTAGCATTAAACCCTTTTTTAAGCCTTTTAATTTCCGCGACCACTACATCACCATTAAAACCCGCATTTTTTGCAATTTGTTTAGTAGGTTCTAAGAGAGCTTCTTTTAATATATTTATACCTGTTTTTAAGTCGTCGGATGACTTTTGACTTAAATTTAAAAGATCATCTGAAATCTCTATTAAAGTTTGTCCACCTCCTGAAACAACACCTTCTTCAATGGCTGCCTTTGTAGCATTAAGTGAGTCTTCTGTTCTTAATTTTTTATACTTCATCTCTGTTTCTGTGGCAGCTCCTACTTTGATAAGAGCCACTCCTCCAGAAAGTTTGGCTATCCTTTCATTAATTTTATCCTGGTCGTATTCTGATTCTGTTATTTCGACTTCCTTTTTTAATTTCGCTACTCTCTCTTTTACTAAATCTTTAGTGTCTTCAAAGGCAACTATTGTAGTTTTATCTTTTGTAATAGTAATTTTTTTTGCTTTACCTAAATCATTTATGGATGCTTTATCTAATGTCATCGATTTGTCTTCACTAATTAAATTGGCTCCAGTAAGAATTGCAATATCCTCAAGGGCAGCTTTTCTTCTCTCACCAAATAGTGGAGCTCTTACGGAAGCTACATTTAAAACTCCACTATTTTTATTCAATACAAGTGTTGTTAATGCTTCTCCTTCTATATCTTCAGCAAGAATAAGAAAAGGCGAGCCTGATTTTTGAATTTCTTCTAATATTGGAACTAAATTAGCTAACGTTGAAATTTTCTGGTCAGTAATTAATATTTTGGGGTTTTCAAGTTCACAAACTTGTCTTTCTGGGTCCGTTACAAAATATGGGGAACTATATCCTCTATCAAAAGACATTCCTTCAGTTATATCTAATTCTGTATCTAATGATTGAGATTCTTCAACAGTTATGACACCATCAGAAGTAACGATATCCATGGCCTTTGAGATTATAGATCCTATTTCTTCATCACCTCCAGCACTAACTGTTGCTACTTTTTGAATATCAGAACCACTTAACGAAATACTTTTGGAACTTAATTTTTCTAGAACAAAAGCCAAGCCTTTCTCCATACCTTTTTTTAACTCCATAGGACTGGCACCAGAAGCAATATTTTTTAATCCTTCCTGAACCATCTTTTGAGTCAAAATTGTTGCTGTTGTTGTTCCATCACCAGCATTCTCTTTTGTCTTGGAAGCAACTTGTTCTATTAACTTCGCGCCTAAATTAGAAATAGGGTTTTCAATCGCAATCTCTTTAGCAACTGTAGATCCATCTCTTACTACGTCTGGAGAACCAAATTTTCTCTCTATTACTACGTTTTTTGCCTTCGGCCCAATTGTAACCTTTACTGCATTAGCTACGAAATTTACACCTTTTTCTAGTGCTTCTCTCGATTCATTAGAAAAACTTAACTGTTTGGCCATGTTTGCTGATTCTTTTCCTTATTCTAATCTCCCATAGAATCTTTATTTAAGGGATATTTAATTTAGTGGGGAAAGCCGAATTTCTTTTAATGAGACATACAAACTTATTCAAATAAGAGTATCTTTAAGATATGGATGAAACAAATAATCTTATTTTTACTCTTACTGCAATCCTCGCGATTGCTATGACACTAATATATTTTCCTCTAAGATTTTTCTTGACACTAACTGCAAGAAGTAGAAGATTAAAATTATTACAAAAAATTAGAAGGTTAAGAGATGAATTGGGACAACCATATGAAAGTACATAATCAAATACTCATACCCCCATCAATACTAATTGTTTGTCCTGTAATGTAATTTCCTGCATTACTTGAAACTAAGAATGACACTAAGTTTGCAATTTGAGTGCAACTTCCTAATTTCCCTAGAGGAATTACTTTCAGAATCTCTTCAGTATTAAGTTTTTCAGTCATCTCTGTTTCTATGAAACCTGGGGCTATTGCATTCACGTTTATACCTCTTGAAGCAAATTCTTTAGCGCAAGTTTTGGTGAATCCAATAATTCCAGCCTTGGCTGCAGAATAATTTGCTTGACCAGGATTACCAATTATTCCAACAACAGATGAAATGTTTACAATACTACCGCTTCTTTTTTTCATCATAAATTTTGAAGCATATTTTGTACAAAGAAAAACTCCTTTCAAGTTTGTATTTAGTACGTCATCCCATTGTTCCGATTTCATTCTCATTAATAGTCCATCTCTGGTAATACCAGCATTATTAATGAGGATATCAATGGACCCATTAATTTTTATGATTTCTTCAAAAGCTGAACTGACAGAATCCTCCTTAGAAACATCAAATTTTAACTTATGAGCTTTACCTCCAGATTTTTTTATTAAATTTACGACTTCTTCAGCTTTTTCATCGGATGAAGAGTAATTAATAAAAACTTCTGCTCCTAAGCGGCTTAGTTCTAAAGCAATTTCTTTACCAATTCCTCTGCTAGCTCCAGTAATTAAAGCAACTTTGTCTGATAATGAATCTGTATTGGACATTATTAAATTTTATAATTTTCAATCGTAGTACTATTTGTGTAAAGATATTGCTTTTATTTATAATTGTCTAGAAAATAAAAAGATCTTTTATCGTGCACTTTTTAATACCAGCTGCAGGCAGTGGTAGCAGAATGAAAGCCGGGAAAAATAAATTACTTATTGATTTAGAAGGCGAGTCATTGATTTATTGGACACTTAAATCTGTATTTTCTGCAAGCTCAACAAACTGGGTTGGGATAATTGGGCAACCAAAAGATAGAGAATTATTATTAAATTCAGCTAAAGAATATGCCCAAAAAGTTCATTGGATCAATGGTGGAGATACAAGACAACAGTCAGTTTTTAATGGTTTAAATGCACTACCAAAAGATGCTGAAAAAGTTTTAATTCATGATGGTGCTCGGTGTCTAATTAATCCTGAATTGATAGATCAATGCGCCAATCAATTAGATGGAAATGAGGGTGTAATTTTGGCTACTAAGGTAACTGACACAATAAAGGTTGTTGATAATGAGGGTTTTATCAAAGAAACACCAGATAGAAATTATTTATGGGCAGCGCAAACTCCTCAGGGCTTTTTAGTAGATAGCTTAAAAAAAGCTCATAAGATGGCAATTGATAAAGGCTGGGAAGTGACAGATGATGCCTCACTATTTGAAAAGCTTAATTGGAAAGTAAAGATTATTGAAGGAACTTATTCCAATATAAAAATCACTTCCCCTATAGATTTGAAAATAGCAAAACTTTTTGTGAAGAACTCCTCGTTATAAAGGTATATTCATACTAAGAATGCCATCATCACCATTTAAGGTAGCTTCATATCCTAAAGGGATGCAAGCATTCCCTGCTATATGGCCTATAGGGAGGTTAAAAAGAATAGGAAAACTAAATTCTTTTAGTCTTTCTGTAATGCAGTTTTTGAGTAAATCGTTCCATTCAGGATCGGAAGAATTATTAGAAAAATTTCCAAATCCAATACCTTTAATTTCAGTAAGTGTTTTAGTCATCCTCAAGTAAGTCAACATTCGATCAATTTTATAAATATCTTCATTAATATCTTCAAAAATTAATATTTTCCCTCTGCAATTTGGGAAGTGATTAGTACCAATTAAAAAACTAGCAATAGTTAAATTTGAAACTATAATTTCCCCTTTCGCTTTTCCTCCTCTTAAAGGAATTCCCTTGATTTCATCAACATATCCTTCAAAAAGTAAATTTCTTAATCTATCAATACTCCACTCTGGCTCTTTGAAGAGGCTTGCAACCATGGGCCCATGAATTGAACCAATAAATCCTTGAGAATATTTAGATAGTAATAAAGAACATGTATCTGAGAATCCAAGCATTAAACCATCCCGCCAAGAAGGTTCTTTTTCTAATATTCTTGCTGAACCCCAGCCTCCTTTAGCAAAAATTATTAGCTTACTATTTTGTGCTTTTTCCAGTTCTCTAAATCTAGTAAGATCATCTCCTGCAAAATAACCGAATCTTTTTGATAGAGAATTATTCTCATTAACTTCTAAGCCCCAGTTCTTTAAAATTTCTACCCCTTTTTGAAAATTCTCTTCTTCATCGATAAAGGAGCCTGGGGCTAAGATATCGATTCGATCACCTTTTTTTAATCTAAAAACCATACTTGGAATTCATGAGGCAATAATAATTCCAAATAAGAAGACTCCTCCATAAATTGATTGATTTTTGAAGTGATTCCCAATGTTTTTTATTGATTGCCTATTCTCAGGAAATATCTTTAGTATATCTCTCTGCATTAAAATCGACGTCGTAAGCCAAATTGGCCAAAAAATAAAATTCATTTGATTAATAAATCCACATAATGCGAGAAAAATAGAAGTTAAAAAATAACAAATTTGAATAATTATTCTTGTATTGTTCTGGAGGTTAACTGCAGAACTATTTATTCCAATTTTGACATCATATTTTTTATCTGCTAAAGCATATACCGTGTCAAAGCCAAAAGTCCAAAAAATGGTAGCTAGCCAGCAAAACAATAAAACGATGCTATTCAAATTGCCTTCATTTGCTGCCCAGGGAATTAAGACAGCAAAACCCCAGCATATGGACAAGATTAATTGAGGATACTTAAACCATCTTTTAGCAGAAGGATAAATTAAAATAATAGGTAAAGCTAAAAAGGCAAGTGAGATGGAAAGGGTCCTTCCAGGTTGAGGTAGTGACAAAGTTAAAAAGAAACTACATAAAATCAAGAAGAAAAGAATTGAATAAGCGGTTTTAAGACTGATTTTATTTGCAGCTAGAGGTCTATTTTTTGTCCTAATAACTTTTTGATCAATTTTTTTATCCCAAATATCATTAACCACGCAGCCTAATCCACTTACTAATACGCCTCCCAGGAATATTTTTAACAACATTAATAATGTTGGATCAGCATCTGGCGTTAAATATAAGCTCCATCCCGCAGGAATAAGTAAAATCATTCTGCCTGTGGGCTTATTCCATCTTAATAATTCAAAGAAGGTACTTAATTTAAAGTCTCGATTTTTATTTTCCATATTACCTATTGTATATTTCATAACTTTAAATAATCTTACTAGGATTAAGTGATTTCTATTATTTAATAATCACTCTTGAGTATATTTATTAATGGATTAAAGATATTTGCATCTTTTAGAAAACAATGATAGATAACCAAGATTTAAGATATTTTCAAGAAAAGCAAATTTTATTAGCTTCGATAGATATTGGAACTAACTCTACACATCTCTTGATAGCAGAAATTAATCTAGACTTAAAATCATTTTCAATAAAATTCACTGATAAATCAACCACTCGACTTGGAGAAAGAGATGATGAGGGCAATCTTACTGAAGAATCAATTCAAAGGGCATTAGTTACTCTTAAACGATTTAAGGAATATTGTAAAAGTAATGGAGTAAAACAAATAGTATCAGCCGCAACAAGTGCAGTCAGGGAAGCTCCAAACGGTCAAGATTTTATCAGAAGAGTTTTTGATGAAACTGATATTAAAATAGAATTGATAAGTGGTTCAGAGGAAGCCAGATTAATTTATCTTGGTGTTTTATCTGGAATGGCTTTTGAAGATAAGTCTTATGTAATCATAGATATTGGAGGAGGATCTACAGAATTAATACTTGCAGATAAAAAAGATGCAATAGCACTTACAAGTTCGAGAGTTGGTGCTGTAAGACTAAAGAATGATTTTTTAAATAAAGATCCTATAAATTCAGAAAGATCAAAGTTCTTGAAAACTTTTATTCAAGGTTCTTTAGAACCATCCGTTCAAAAAATAAAAAGAAGATCTAAGGAAGATAAGCCTTTAAATATGATTGCAACAAGTGGTACTGCAACCTCATTAGGAAATTTGATTATAGATGATTTAGGAGAATCTAAACAAAAGATTCATGGTTATAAATTTAAAAAGGAAAATCTACAGAATGTGTTGGGTAAACTGCTTAAAATGCCAGTTTTGGAAATTAAAAAAATACCCTCTTTGAGTGAGAGAAGAGCAGAAATAATTATTCCAGGTGCATTAATATTAAATACCGCAATGGAAATGTTGAACTTTAATGAATTAACTATTAGCGAGAGGGCATTAAGAGAAGGTTTAGTTGTTGATTGGATGCTTCGTAAAGGGATAATAAAAAACGAATTTTTTATTCAAAGCAATATTAGAAAAACAACCATAGTTCATCAGGCCAGCAAATTTGGAGTAGATAAGAAAAGAGCTGAGAAAGTTATCGATATTGCCTTTCAAATTTATGATCAGACTAAAAATATCTTTCATAATGATAATGACTCTAAAGCTAAAGAACTTCTTTGGGCAGCTTCTAATCTTTATAATTGTGGAAAATTTGTAAACATTAGTTCATATCACAAACACTCCTGGTACTTAATAAAAAATTGCGAATTGTTGGGATATTCTGAAGCAGAAACAAATATTATTGCTGCGATTGCTAGATACCATAGAAAGACTCTACCGAAGAAAAGACACGAGTCTTGGCAAAATTTAATATCCAAAGAGAATAAAAAAATTGTTCTTGAAATGTCATTAATTTTAAGACTTGCAGCATCTCTTGATCAAAGACCTGAGAAGGTGATATCCCAAGTTCAAATAAAATTGCAGGAAAATCTTCTTACATTTGAAATTATGCCTTCAAATAGAAACCATGATCTTCTTCTTGAAAAATGGAACTTAGGATTATGCCGTAATGCAATAAAAGAATTAAAGAATTTGGATTTAAAAGTTATTTAGTTTTTTTAATAAGTTCTTTTTTTGGAGTTTGATTCTGAAAAGACTCCGAAAATAAATTAAAAATTAAGGAGGAGGCGATTAGTCCGAGAAAGCCTGAAATTAAAATAAATATTGTGAATCCTATCTTAGTCAGACTCTTAGATTGCCTAGATGTATGATTTTTTTTTGAAACTTCTTCAACTATTTCTTCAATTTTTATTTCTTTCCTTTCTGTATTAAATTCATTCATTATAAATTCTGTATCAAGTTTCAGCTTCTGTGAAATCCTCCGAACCATTGCTTTGACGAAGACTTTTTCAGGTAGTTTTTCTTCGTTACCTTCTTCAATAGCTTCAAGTTGATGATTTCCGATTTTTAAATCAGAAGCCAATTCTTCAATAGATTGATTTCTACTTAACCGGGCTTCTTTAATAAAATTTCCAATTCTTTTTAAAGAGGAATTCTCTTCTTTATTTTTTTCTTTGGTAATAGATTTTATTTCTTTCAAAGTAAGTAAATTTTTACTAATTATAGTGATTAATATTTTTCTATCAACTTTAAGATTATTTATTTCTAAAAAGATGTTTATAAGATGGATTATAAAGATTAGACCTGTTATGAGAATTTTTAATTGCAGGGCTAATTATATAAATAGTTGTTCTAATTAATTTTTTTTCAATAGAAAATTTTTCCATATCTTTTAATTCTATTATTGATGTCCAACCATCATCCCAAGATACTCTAAATCCGACAATCACTTTAGTCTCTGGGGGATAAAACTCTAATAAAGTTTCTTGAGACCTTTTTACGTGCCTAGCACTTAGATAAAGACATAAAGAGGAATTATGTTTTGCAAGATCTTTTAGAGATTCTTTCCCGGGCATACCTGTTCTTCCCCCCGCTCTAGTTAAAATTATTGTTTGCGTAACATCAGGTATAGTTAGCTCTGCCTCGTGATATGCTGCAGCGACTTGAAAAGCACTAACACCAGGAACAACTTCAATTCCAATTTTTTCTTTTTTTAAAATTTGGATTTGCTCTCTAATTGCTCCAAAAAGACAAGGGTCACCATCATGCAACCTTATAACAGTTTTCCCTTCCTGAAATTTTTTTATCATAATTAAGGTAATTTGCTCTAAGGTGAGTGAACTCGTTTTTATTTTTTCAGAACCATCTTTAGAAAATTCTAAAATCTTTTCAGGAATTAGAGAATCTGTCCAGATAATGACATCTGCGAATTGTATCTTTTTTAAAGCTTTTATTGTTAATAAATCCGGATCGCCTGGACCAACTCCAATAAAGGATATTTTTTTATCCATTCTTTCTTTTGTTACTACCATATTTTTTTAATCTTAAAAAAAATATTCCAATTAATCCAGAAGAAAACAGAAAAATGCTTATAAATTGAGCCATTCTTATCCCGCCACTACAGAAAGGCGGAAGACCACCAATACATAGTGGGTCAGTTCTTAAACTCTCAATCCAGAATCTTCCAAAGCTATAACTTATTAAGTAAACGCAGCTAATAAAGCCAGGCCTGGAAAGATCTGTTTTATTTTGTTTATTAAAGATAAAAATAAGAAGTAAGAAAATTAAAAGATTCCACAATGACTCATAGAGAAAAGTGGGATGAAAAAATTCGTAATTAATAAATTCTAAAGGTCTATTTTGGACTGGTATAAATAATTTCCAAGGTAAATTTGTGGGAACCCCAAAGGCTTCATTATTGAAAAAATTGCCCCACCTTCCTATAGACTGCCCAAGAATAATGGAGGGAATTAATATATCTATAAAAGTTTTTAAATGAATGTTTCTCGACTTGCAGAAATAGATAATAGATATTAGACCTCCAATTAGACCTCCATGTATAGCTATGCCTCCTTCCCAAACTGCTAGAAAAGAAGGAATTTGAATGGTGTTATTGAATAGTTCTAAAGAAGTAAAAAAGTTCTCACCACTATATTGCCTCCACTCAAAAATTACGTAATAAGCTCTAGCTCCAATTAAAGAAAAGATTATTAAAGATGGAAGTATTTCACTTATATAATCAGGGTTAATATTTCTTGCATTCGCAAGTTTTTTAGAGATAAATAGACCTATTAAGACTGAAATCGAAATCAGCAGACCGTACCATCTAATAGTTATAAATCCTAAATTTAAAAAAGCTTCTCCAGGGGATTGTATAAAAGCTTGAACTGTAGGCATCTAAAGAAAGTTAAATACCCTCTGCCGCTTGAACTTTCTCTACCTGTTTTTTCTTTAATACTAAAAGTATTTGTGTTAGTCCAACACCAATAAAGAATGCAATCAGTCCAATTACTCTATAAGGGCTCTGTAGAACAACTTCAGCGTCTAATTGTCCAAAGCCTCCAACGTTGGGATCATTAGTAAGCGGATCGCCAGCATTGACTTTATCTTCTGCTTTTACTATGAGTTGAGGGCCAACAGGTATTGCTTCAGTTGTTAATTCACCATTATCGTTTTCTATATTTACCCTATAGCTGCCATCTTCAATTGTATCTATTGAATGAATAGTTCCTGAGGTAGAAGAGGTAAATACTACATTATTGCTCTTATCTCCAGTTGGGTAGACCTGACCTCTTCCTCTATTACCTCCGATATGTAATGAGTATTTCCCATAGTGATATTCTTTGTTAGTGGATGGATCAGGGGAAAGTACAGGGAAAACGATTTCTTTATTGGTATCGCCAGGTAAAGGTCCAACAATGATTATATTATCTTTCTCTTCACTGTAATTAGTGAAATATACCCCTTCTGTTTCCTGTTTAATTTCTTCGGTCCATCTTTCTTGTGGAGCAAGTTTGAAGCCATCAGGCAGCATTACAACAGCACCAACTTGTAATGGGACTTCAGAACCATCAGCCCCGATCTCTTTCAAGTCATTTTTGTAGGGTATTTTGACAACAGCTTTGAAAACGCTATCGGCACCAACAGATTGTGGAACCTCTGCAATAGTGGGCATCTGAGCTAGATGGCAGTTTGCACAGACTATCTTTCCTGTGGCTTCTCTTGGGGATTCGTAGTTTTGCTGAGCCCAAAAAGGGTAAGCAAAAGTGATCTTAGGATAAAAAATAATGCTCGAAAAGAAGAGCAGCGTGCAGATAAATAAACTTGTTTTTTTCATGATTTGATTTTTAAGATCTTTCATTTTTTTATGCCCACCAAGGATTTTCATTAGTTCTAAAGTCAGTTTCTGACCATTGTTTGACAAGTACTGCATCATCTTCGATATCGACATGAGCTAAAGCTAAAGATAAAGGAGCAGGCCCTCTGACAACCTTCCCATTTGTATCGTACTGACTGCCATGACAAGGACATATAAATTTATTAGCACCACTATCCCATGGGACAACGCAACCTAAATGAGTACAAATTGCATTTAAACCAAATTCTCCTATTTCTCCACCATCATTAACTATTAAATAAGTTGGATCTCCTTTGAGACCCTGAACTAGGCTTCTATCTCCTGCTTGATGGGTAGCCAGCCAACCTGTCTTAGTTATTGGATTTCCTAATTCATCTTTAGCAGAGGTTCCACCGCCCCCACCTCCTGCTCTTAAAGGCATGAAATAATTAGCTACTGGGTAAAGAGCTCCTAAAGCAACACCAGTTGCAGTACCAAATGTAAGAAGATTCATAAATTGCCTTCGACCCATTGAAGGGACATCATTGGAACTTAATTGAGTCATTCGCTACTTGGTTCTGTTATTTATTAATTATTATGGATCAAATTGCTCAATTTCTGTTGCAAATAGATAGGACTTTTAATAATTTAAAGTAAAAGTTTAGAAAGTCTTAATTAATTGATTTAAATGAAGCCATTACTAGTAGATGAAGTTATTCATTATTTGATTCATCGCTGGGGAAAAAAATATGATTTTAGACTCTTTAGAAGAGGTAAATTTGTCTATTTTCAGATGATGTGGGGATTCCTTGGACAGGAATCATTTCCTTTAAGTGAAGAAGAATATAAAAAATCTATAGCTGATAAAATTGAGATTCTAAACAGATGTGGTTACTCAGAGGAAGTAAGGGAATGGCTAAAGAAAGTCAATGCTAAGCCAAGATTAGGTAGAGCTGTTAGCTTGCAATTAAATGTTAATGAGAAGATGAAAGAGTTTTTGACTTAAGATTTTCTGATAAGTAAGTTAATCCAGTTCCTACAAAAAATAAAAACACAATAGAAATAGATAGCAATGACATTGTTAATGGGTCTGTTGAAGGGGTTATCACTGCAGATAAGATTGCTGAAGAGATTACAACTATTTTCCAATTAGAAATCATTTTCTCTGTAGTAATTATTCCAAGAGAACCAAGAATAAATTGTAACACTGGCAATTGAAAAGCTATTGCAGTGCTAGACATTAATAAAAGAACAAAATCAAAATATCTTTCTATTGACCATGTTGGTTCAACAATATCAGCACCAAAAGTAATAAAGAAATTTATGGCTGCAGGAACTAATATCCACCATGAAAAAATTAATCCCAAAAAAAATAAAAATCCTGAACCAAAAACAGCTGGCAGGATAAGGCTTTTTTCTTGTTTCGTTAATCCAGGTGAAATGAACAATATTATTTGATAAAAAATGAAAGGTATAGAAACTATTAATCCGCTGTAGCCTGCAACTTTAATAGCGACAAATAAAAACTCTCCTGGGGCAAGTTGTAGTAAATGAATATCACCAGCTGGAATTTCTAAAAAAGATATTAATGGCTTAATAATTAGTAAACTAAAGAATATTGAAATAACTACTGAGTAAATTGACTTTAGTATCCTTTGTCGAAGCTCCTCTAAGTGATCGCTAAAAGTCATAGAATTTGATAATTTATTTTCACTCTGACCTGTATCTTTCATTATTTTTTAATAAGGATTTTTTAAGAAAAAGTTTTAAAATTAATCTATTCAAAGTCCAATTTTATTTTCTAAAAATTTATTTATTTGCCTAATTTTGGATTTGTGGGATCTGGTAATAAGAAAGGAGGTGCATCATTTAAAGATGACTCGCCATAAGTTTCATATTCTCTGTATCCACCCATTTTCCCATTTGTTTTCATTAAAGCACTTACGAATGCAAGTAATAAGAAAACTGTAGGGGCTCCAATTATTAATGCAGCACCAAATAGATATCCAACAATAAATTCTGGAAAACTATGATTTCCTAAAAATTCATGAGTGCCCAAAAGAAAATCAAACATTTAGATTTAAAAAATTTTTTTTATTATAAACTAAATTACTGTTTTAAGATTTTTTTTAATGTAATCTTCTCCTCTTGTAGGATTTCCCCAAATAATTTCTCCATTTTTAAAGGAAACACAACCTGGTCCTCCTTTTTTGATTTTCTGCAAATCTTTAACCTTTACTAAATTAATTGGAACTTTAATGTTTCTTTTTGCCTTACTAAATAAGGCAGCTAAATCTGCAGCTATTTGAAGATCTTGTTCAGATGCTGCTTGAGTTGAAGACTTTAAAACTACATGACTACCTGGTGATTCCTGCGCATGAAACCATAGATCGCCTTTTTTTGAAAACTTAAAGGTTATTAAATCATTTTGCCTCATATTTCTCCCTACCTGAAGCTTCAATCCTGTTGGAGTACTTACTTGAATTGGTGAAGATTGTATTTCAGATGTACTGTTCTTATCTTCTCTTTGCTTTTTGATATTGATATTAAACTCGTTACATATTTCTTCCATAATTTCTTCTAGTAGTTTGATTCTTATAAAAAGTTTTTCATGATTTAAAGAATTTAGATTTTCTATTAGTGTAGAGAATTCATCTAATCTTTCTATATTTGTTCTGTAAATACTTAATCTTTTTTTTATCAATTCTCTAGATCTCTTAAGTTTTTTTGACTTTTTATAAAGTTTTTGTCCTTTAATAATATCTCTTTTTTTAATTTCATTTGAACTGAATATCTTGTCAGCTTTTTCTTTATATACCTCGTAGTTTTCTGATTTTATCAAAAGATCATATTGAATATTTAAATTCTTTTTCTCAGTATTGGTCTGTTTAAAAATTATCCCTTCAATTTTCTTTCCCAATAATTCAAGTTTTTTTTGCTTAAGATGATGGTCATAATAGTTCTCTAAACCGGTGCATAAATCTATTTTATTTTCGTAATTAATATCTTTATCAGAAAACCAAACGCAATAAAAATCTTTATTAAATATGGAAAAGTTAAAGTTATTGTTTCTAAAACGATTTATCCAAATCTTCCAATTTTTAAATATCTCCTTTAAGTCTGAATCGCTAATGAAATCGATATTTTTTTCCATTATTTCTGCGTCGATATTTTTGCTAACTACCTCTAATTGTTTTGTGAGGATAGGGCTTACACCTTGGTAAGTATTTATTAGACAGTATTTTAAAGATTCAGCTACGATTGAAATTGAGTCTTTCCATGATTCAAAGGACTCTTCTTCTTTAGGTTGTTTTTTGAGATTGGCTGGAGGGCCAGAATAAATTGATCCTGTTGAAATTGTTCTAAAACTGGATTGACTAGATTTAATTTGTTTCCCAACTGCAATTATTTTATGTTTATTATCTAAATAAAAAATATTACTATGTTTTCCCATTAACTCAAAAATTAAATACTTACTTACTTCCTCTCCAGGTTTTTTTGCAAAACCAAATTTTATAACTCTCTCGAAATTATCTTGTTCAATCGAAATTAAAGCCATATACTTTAATCCGTATCTTATTTGTTTAGAAAGTGTGCTTTCTCTCCCAATCTTTTCCGGTTTATTTATCTTTAGTATTCTAGGCGAGTCTCCATTCCATGAAAATTCTAACCATGTTTGAGAATTAACTCCTCTGAAACAGAATTGAACTGTATTAGTGTCTGGTTGTTGGGCAGTTTCAAACTTTGTAGGTAGGATGTTCTCTGTCAAATAATGCAAGACGGATCTAATAGATGTAATATCCATTATCTGTGGCACACCTTTTTGCATTATTCCTTTTTTAATTCACAAGATGTTTATCTTACTGTAAAAAATTTAATATGAAAAATCAAAAAAAACTCATTATCCTTACTGGACCCAGCGGCGTGGGTAAAGGAACAGTTGTTAAAGAACTATTAGGTAAAGAAAAAAATTTTTGGCTTTCAATATCTGCAACTACTAGAGAACCCAGAGAGGGAGAAAAAGACGGAGAAAGTTACTACTTTTTAAATCAAGAAAAGTTTAAAGAGATGATTGAACAAAACTTGTTCCTTGAATGGGCTCAATTCGCTGGGAACTACTATGGAACACCTCTCTCTTCTGTTAATGAGAAAATAAAAAAGGGATTTACTGTGCTACTTGAAATTGAGGTAGAGGGCGCAAGGCAGATAAAAAATAAGTTTCCTAATTCTCTGTCAATATTTTTACTTCCTCCGGATAAAGAAGAGTTAGAGAGAAGGATAAGAAATAGAGGTACAGAAAAAGAAGAGGCAATTAAAAAAAGACTCTTAAGGGCTAATTATGAGATTTCAGTATCAAATCAATTCGATTTTGTGTTAACAAACCACAATGTTGATGAAACAGCTAAAAAAATAATCAAGTTAATAAAAACTTGATTATTCTCTTTTTGTCTCAGCTCATTGGATGAAATAATAAATCTGGGAAAAACCTATTGAATTCAATAATAATTCCGGCTGTAAGGCTTAGCCAAATTGCTGCTACTACTGGGGCAGATCTTACAAATTTTGTGTTTAGGATTTTGAACATTTTATAAAAGTTTTTAAAGATGTTTAGCGAGGACCATTAAGTGTAATGTTGTTATCTTTCTCTCTTAAATCTCCATTTCTACCTTGTTTATTAGCGAGAAGAGGCCATTGCGCTCCTTTTACAAGACATTTTCTTGCTAAGTCTAAGTCAATAATGATCTCAAGATCTGCTGGATTCTTAGTCTTTTTTGATTCAATCAAATACTCTCTTCCAGACCAGCCTATAATCCCAGCAATGTAAATGAACAATACTCCGGGAATAAGTAAATCGCCTTCATGACCTCTATTTAAAAGGGCTCCCCATGGCTCAAGAGGAGGTCCAATTATTAAATGTGGAAGACCATCATCTCCGCATGATGCTTTTCCGTATCTTTCAAATCTTGCGATGTCTTTTTGAGTAGTTGCAGAATTTGCTCTCTCAATGAATTTAGGATTTTCAGAGCATTTTGTGAGGGCTGAAGCAGTATATTCTGTGCTAGCTCTGTCTGCGTTTAAGGCAGGCCCATTTGCAGCTAGAGCAATTGGAGTAATTCCTAGTAACAGAAAAACTGAGGTTATGATTGAAAAAAAGAATTTCATAAGTTGCAATCTTTAATTCCTTATAGTGTGTTGATTAAGAAATTAATATTAAAATAGAACAAGTTGAATCAAAAATGAATAAAGTTTTAGCTATTGAAACAAGTTGTGATGAGACATCTGTCTCAATAGTTTCTAATATTGGCGATACTTTCAAAATACATTCAAATATAATCGCATCTCAAATTGAAGATCATTCAAAATGGGGAGGTGTCGTGCCTGAACTCGCAGCTAGAAAGCATTTAGAGTTATTACCTTTTGTTTTAGATAAGGCTTTAGAAGAATCAAAAATCAAAATTGAGGAAGTTGATTATATTGCATCAACTGTAGCTCCTGGATTAGTTGGTTGTTTAAGAGTTGGCTCTATAACTGCAAGATCTCTTTGCATGTTACATTCAAAGCCATTTTTGGGAATTCATCATTTGGAGGGGCATTTATCTTCAATTCTATTTTCAGAAAACTATCCAAAGAAATCTTTTCTTACATTACTTGTCAGCGGCGGACATACTGAATTGATAAAGGTTGATGATAGAAGGGTAATGCAGAGACTTGGGAAAAGTTTTGATGATGCTGCTGGAGAAGCCTTTGATAAGGTTGGAAGACTATTAGGTTTAAGTTATCCTGGAGGACCTGCAATTGAAAAGATTGCTAAAAATGGGGACCCAATGAAATTTAATTTACCAAAATGTAGGATTTCTGATAAAAAAGGTGGATTTCTTAAATATGATTTCTCTTTTAGTGGTCTAAAGACCGCCGTATTAAGATTAGTTGAGAGAATAAATTTGGATGGGAAGGCCATTCCAATTCCTGACATTGCTGCAAGTTTTGAGAGAGTAGTGGCAGAAGTCTTGGTGGAGAGAACAATAAAATGCGCAGAAGACCATAGCTTGGATGATGTTGTTGTCGTTGGAGGAGTGGCTGCTAACAATACATTAAGAAAAATGATGATTAGCGAAGCTAGTAAAAAATCTATTAAAGTTCATTTAGCTCCCATTAAACTTTGTACAGATAATGCGGCAATGATTGGAGCGGCGGCGTTGTTTAGGATCAAATTTAAGGATCATTTGAGTTCCCTTAAATTAGGTGTCGCAGGAAGACTATCTATTGAAAATGCATATACCCTTTATGAAGAAAACCCTCCTTTTTAACTTCAATGAACAAACAATCTAAAATCGAGATTAAAGAGACAAAAAACTTTGTTGATAAAAAGGAACTGAATTTGTGGAAAAGAGGTTTTACCCCTCAAGCTGAAATATGGAATGGAAGGATGGCAACTGTTGGTATAGGAATTATTTTTCTAATTATTGCTTTAATAAGCCAATTTTCTTAAAAGAAATAAAATTCATTTAAATTAAAAGTAGTTTTGAAAGATTTAGTGAAAATTACTCTTGTTCAGCTGATTAATTAAATTAAAAAAGTATTGTATTTATTGGACTTCAGATAAGATTGTTGATTTAATCAAAATAATAAATATTTTTTACTAAATATAATTTTTTATGACGCCTGAAAGGCTTGGATTACTTTGGGGAATAACTGTATTCGCGGGTGCTTGTGCTCGATTATTTTCATCTTTAACAGGATTCCCCAGTGTTGTTATTTTATTGCTTTCTGGGTTACTCATAGGAAGATCAGGCTTAGGACTGGTTGAGCCTTTAGATCTTGGACAAGGGCTTGAAACTATTGTAGGGCTTTTAGTCTGTTTGGTTCTTTTTGAAGGGGGACTAAATTTAAAACTGCCTGAGGGGAATATAAGAAATACTGTTTTGAAAATTTCATTGGTAAGACTTTTTATTTCATTATCAGCTGGAATTTTTATCGCGCATTGGCTGGCAGGTCTCTCATGGCAAGTCGCAGGAATATATAGTGCAATAGTTCTAGCTACTGGACCAACAGTTGTCTCTCCACTAGTGGAACAAATAAAATTAGCTTCCCCTCTTTCGGAGGTTTTAAAAGCTGAGGGGTTGTTGCTTGAACCAATTGGTGCAGTTCTTGCATTACTTCTTCTAGAGCTGACTTTAGGTGACCTACGTGGGATTAATGATGTATTTATAGCATTAATGCAAAGATTAGGGGGAGGAGTTTTAATTGGATTAAGCGCAGGATGGATACTTTCAGAAATTTTAAAAAAAATAAAAAATGAAGCCTCATTTGGTATAGAGCTTCAAGTTACCCTTGGATTTATTTTCCTTGTGTATGGAATTTGCGAATATTTTCTTCCAGAATCAGGCTTGCCAGCTTCTGTTGCGGCAGGTTTTATTGTAGGTAAAAGAGAAGTTATTGATAAGGAGAGATTGGATAATCTAATAGGTGAATTAGCTCAATTAGCAATTACAGTTCTTTTCCCTCTTTTGGCCGCTGACGTTTCTTGGGGTGAATTAAGTCCGCTTGGGTGGGGAGGGGTTGTTTGCGTTTTTGTGTTGATGATAATTGTTCGCCCTATTTCTATATGGATAGCAACAATGGGAAGAGAATTAAACTTAAAAGAAAAAATATTTTTAGCCTGGTTAGCCCCAAGAGGTATTGTTACTGCAGCGGTAGCTTCTCTTTTTTCTATCAGATTAGAGCAGGCTGGTATCCTTGGGGCTGGCCGTCTTCAAGGTTTAGTTTTTCTTACTATATTAATGACAGTAGGAATCCAAGGCCTTTCAGCCAAACCTTTGGCTAATAAGCTTGAATTAGAACAAAAAAATAATTTAAATTGATTTAAGACATCTTTCAATTCGAGATCTGTCGGTTTTACTCTCTGAGAAGAGTTCCCAACTTTGAATTAAATCTGGCCCACTGAGAGATCCAAAAAAGGCTACTCTTAATGATTTCATTAATATCCCTTTTTTTACATTATGCATTTTTGAGATAGCGTTTATTATTTCTTTGGCTTTCTCTTTATTTAGTTTCATAGTATTTTGCTCATTTAAATAATTTAAGATTAGTTTTAGAGATGCTTTACTATCCTCGTTTTCCAGAAAATCTTGACCTTCTTTTTGAATTGTAGGTATTAAGAAAAATGGTTTTGATTGATCAATGACATCTTTTAAAAGAGTAATAGAATCTCTAAGCAAAGCTGCTAATTTATAAGCCCATTCTTGAGATGGCGGCACCCAGCCATGATCATCCCAGTATTTCCTCATGATCTCACTTAACTTTATTAACTCCATATTTTTTATATATTGAGAATTAATCCAGTTAAGTTTTTCCCAACTGAATTTTGCTCCAGCTTTATTTATGTCTGATAAGTCAAAAATTTCAGATATCTCATCAAGTGAAAGAATTTCGCTCTTGGCAGATTTTGGAGACCAACCTAAGAAGGCCATATAGTTCGATAAGGCCTCAGGTAAATATCCCATATCTCTAAATTCGTCGATAGAAGTAACGCAATCTCTCTTAGATAATTTTTTCCCTTCACTATTTAGTATTAGGGGTGTATGCGAAAAAGTCGGCAAATTAAAATTTAATGCTTTATAAATCAATATTTGTTTTGCAGTGTTCGAGATATGATCTTCACCCCTTACAACATGAGTAATATTCATGAAATTATCATCAACTACAACTGCAAGATTGTACAAAGGATCTCCAATCTCATATCCCTTTGCCCTTCTTGACAAAACTAAATCACCACCCAAATCCTTCCCTTGCCATTTGATTTCGCCTCTTATTTGATCTACCCATTTAATTTCTATTTTTTCATCAATCTTAAATCTTATTACTGAAGTCCTCCCTTGGGATATGAATGTTTCTATTTCTTCTTTTGAAAGATTTCTATGTCTATTGTCATGCTTTGGAGGTAATCCTTTCTTTTTTTGTTCTTCTCTTAACTCATAAATTTCATCTTCTGTTGTAAAGCACCTATATGCATCTCCACTTTTCAACAGATTTTTGATGTAACTTTTGTGAATCAAAATTCGCTCACTTTGCTTTATAGGTTCTTCATCCCATTTAAGTCCAAGCCAATTTAAACCCTCTAATATATTTTTTGTATATTTAGATTTAGATCGAAGGAAATCTGTATCTTCTATTCTGATAAGAAATTTTCCACCTATTTTTCGTGCATACAACCAGTTGAATAGTGCTGTTCGCGCTGTTCCGATATGAAATAAACCCGTTGGACTCGGGGCTAGTCTTAAACGTTTTTCCAAATTTCTTTTATAAGAAACGGGACCGACGGGATTCGAACCCGCAACTTCCGCCGTGACAGGGCGGTGCTCTAACCAGTTGAACTACGGTCCCAGAGTTTGTTCTAAATTTATTTAGAACTTCATTCTTAAAATTATCAGATCATAATACTTAATTTATGGTGTTGTAATAAAAAAAATTTATTAATTTGAGGATTTACAGAAATAATTAGTTTTAAAGCTGACTTAGTATGAACAACTATTTATTTTTGAGGCCTAAAACCAGCAGGTTCTATTAACCTAACCTGATTGCCTCTAGCGGTAAATTCTCTCCCTTGGTCACTTTGTACGACAACTCTCCCACCAGATTTAACTCTGATGACTCTCGCACGAACCCATCCTAAAGCTGCTGATTCGAGGACTTTAACTACGTCCCCAGGTTGAAGATCTAACTCCATCTTATGAAAAAAAATGATTTACATAATGTTGATGTAACGCGTCGTGGAGGACTTGAACCCCCGACATCAGGTTTTGGAGACCTGCGTTCTACCAACTGAACTAACGACGCATTTAAGTAATTATAAGCGTCTTTGTGACCAATAAGTTGATTAATTTACAACTTTATCGATCAAAGCGTTGTTTTACGCGAGTAGCTTTTCCTACTCTATCTCTTAGATAGAATAACTTAGCTCTTCTTACTTTACCTCTACGTTCAACTTTTAGAGAGGCAACTTGTGGACTATGTAGCATAAATACTCTTTCAACACCAATGCCCTGAAAAATTCTTCTAACTGTAATAGTCTGGTTAATACCTCCATGCCTTTTTGCGATGACAACACCTTCATAAGGTTGGACTCTTTCCTTATTACCTTCTGTAATTTTTACTCCAACTTTAACAGTGTCCCCAACATAAATTTCAGGTAATTCTTTTTTTAATTGTGCATTTTCAAATTCCTCAATAAGATTTGAGGCGCTTAAGGTTCGCGAAGTTTCAGAAACCATTTTTTCTACTTTTTGTTCAACTTCTACATCAACTGATGCGTCAGCTTCAATACTGGTTTCTAATTCCTTCTCTTGTTTCTCTTTGGCCATTTTGGTCTTTTTTATCCTACAAGTTCTATATCTTAACCTTTTGACTCGCCTTTAGTAACCTTTTTGGTAAATGAAATTGTTTTTGAAAACATTTGGAATCCCGTTATGAGCATCCATAAAACTCCAAGGGAATTCAATATTACATATATTAATTCTCCATTATCTCCAAGCCACTCGCCCTCATGAAGAGACATTAACCAATGAACTTTTTCTCTAGGGTAACCTAATAAATCCTTTGAAATTCTATAAAGAAGACCGGTAATTGAAGATATTAGTAATGGAAGAAAAACCCAAGGCGCCAAAGCTTTATGAAATTGCCTAGAATTAGATAAAAATTTCATTCCTGTAACCCATTGTTGATAGATTTAAGATAGCCAAGACCGTAATGGCTATTTTGATGATATTTAACTATTACTATTATTTATTCCAATGAAACATTTCGCAGATCTTTTATTAAATAAAAATAATTCCAAAACTAATGATCAAGTACCTTTTATTCAGAGGAGAAGAGGGATTGAAATAAAGTCTGCGCGTGAAATAAATTTGATGAAAAAATCAAGCAGGATAGTCGCAACAGTTCTTAGGGAGATAAAAGATTTAATCAAACCTGGAATGAGTACTCAAGAATTAGATGATTTCGCAGAAAAGAGGATAAGAAGTTTTGGAGCTGTGCCAAGTTTTAAAGGCTACCATGGTTTCCCTTCTAGTATTTGTTCAAGTATTAATAATGAGGTTGTTCATGGAATTCCAAGTAAAAATAAAATAATTAAAAATGGTGATCTAGTAAAAATTGATACTGGGGCCTATTTAAATGGCTTCCACGGCGATAGTTGTATATCAATTTGTGTAGGAGAAGTTAGTTCAAAGGCTCAAAATCTTAGCGATGTAGCATTTAAAGCCTTGTATGCGGGGCTTTCGAAAATTAAGGCAGGGAATACACTTCTTGATGTGGCTGGGGAAATTGAAGATGTCGTTATAAAAAATGGGTTTAGCGTTGTTGAAGATTACACAGGCCATGGAGTGGGAAGAAATCTTCACGAAGAACCCTCAGTATTTAATTTTCGGACTAAAGAATTGCCTAACGTAGTCTTGCGAGAAGGAATGACATTAGCTGTGGAACCAATTGTTAACGAGGGGACTAAATTTTGTAAAACATTAAATGATAAATGGACTGTAATAACTAAAGATGGAAAATTATCAGCCCAATGGGAGCATACAATAGTTGTTCTAAAAGATGGTATTGAAATTTTGACAGATAGAGATTTCTAGAAACTAAGATTTGTATCTAAAGATAATTTGGCAATACAAAAAGTTAAAAAATTCTTTCAGAGGGAAAAGCAGATAAGTTAAAGGGTTTGGACTAATTATTATTAAATAATTTTTTGAATTAGCTAATTCAATAATTTTCTTAGACACAAATTTTGGACTCATAATTCCGATAGGATTTAGTTCCGATTTAAAGGGACCTAAGATTATTTTTTTAATTATTAATTTTTTCTTTGTATTTTTTCCCAGAAGATTTTTTTTGAAAGAAACTAATTTACCAATAAGGGATTTACTAATCTCATATGAAGGATTTAGGGCTGGCAATATTTCTGCCTCTGATGTGTTTATCCAAATCTCTTTTCTTATAAGTGAATCATTGGTTAGAGCAATATCTTCAAACAAATTTAAAAATTTGAATTTGCTTAATGCATTTATTTCTATTGAGTTTTCATAATTGGAATTTTCTCTACTCAAATCATAGATACCATGATTCAAAATTAAAATGTCTATTTTTTCTAATTGTTTTTTTAATGAAGACTCCTTCCCACACTCCCATTTAATCCATTCATTTGGAGATTCAAGATTTATTTTATAATTAGTTTTACTATGAGTAAATCCAATCACTTTATATCCTTTTTGACGAAACAACTTTGTTAATTCTTTTCCTAACGCACCTGAGGCTCCAGTTATACCTATAGTCTTTTCGTTTTTTGTTGAATTTATCATTTTGCTTGATTTTTATGAGATACCAAAGAATTAAAATAAATTTACCAAAAAAAAGAGTAATTATTTTCTTATTTGATTAGAACTCATAAATAAATATTTGTTTAGTGCTGAAAAAAATATTATCTTAAACCTATCAATAAATAATTTTACTAAATTTATGAGCGATATATTATTAATTGGTTCATGTGAGCCATTTAGTGGTAAGTCTGCAATGGTTCTTGGGATAGCGAAAAAACTTTTACAAAAGAAAAAAAAAGTAAGAATAGGAAAACCGCTAGCAACATGTATTGAACTTACAAATCTTCCTTCAATGTCTTATGAAGGATTAATAGATGATGATGTTAAGTTTATTGGATCTACATTAAATATCGAAGAGGAGAATTTAATTTCTTCAGTAGGATTGTTGGATAATATATCAGCTGAAAAAAGAATCTTCAATAAAGACTTACTCCCAGGCAAAGGTTTTGATCAGATTGAAGGATTGGTTAATGATGATTTTGAAGGTCTAAATATTTTAGAGGCAGCTGGAAGTCTTCATGAAGGTATGATTTATGGATTAAGTCTCCCACAATTAGCAAAGGATTTAGATGCGAATGTTTTAATTGTGAATTTATGGGAAGATTGTAAAAGTGTGGATGCATTACTTGATGCGAAAAAACAATTAGGTGAGAAACTGGCTGGAGTTGTATTGAACGGAGTTTTGCCGCAAGAAGTAGAAAAAGTGAAAAATGAAATAATACCTTCCCTTAAAAATCTTGATATTGAAGTGTTTGGGGTGATGCCTAAATCACCACTTCTTCGAAGTGTCACCGTCGGTGAGCTTGTAAGAAGACTAGATGCCCAAGTAATTTGTTGCCCCGAAAAAGATCAATTACTTGTCGAAACATTAAGTATTGGTGCGATGGGAGTGAATTCTGCAATGGAATTTTTCAGAAGAAGACGAAATATGGCTGTAGTTACTGGAGCTGATAGAACTGATATACAACTTGCTGCTTTGGAGGCTTCGACTCAATGCCTAATTTTAACTGGTTTAGGAGACCCTTTGTCACAATTGATTCATAGAGCAGAGGAATTGGAGGTGCCAATTTTAAAGGTTGAATTAGATACTCTTTCTTCAGTAGAAATTATTGAACAAGCTTTTGGTCATGTCAGGATACATGAATCTATAAAGGCTTCTTATGCTATTCAATTAGTTCAAGAGCATGTAAATCTAAAAAGAATTCTCGAAAAGATAGATTTTCCCTGCAATTTTTCAGATAAATGCTAATTTCAAATATAGGAACTTTATTATTTTGAGTCGCTCTTTAGATCTACCTTCAGCTGAAGGCGTTGATGCCTTAGCTCAAGAACTTGCAAAACTCCAAGACAATGGAAAAAGGAGAATTGCTTTTTTAGGAAGTAGGCATGTACCGGTTGTCGATATACACTTAATTGAGTTGATAGCAAGGTCGTTAGCAGAGGAAGGACATAATATCCTGACTTCTGGATCCCAAGGTGTCAATTCAGCTGTTATTCGAGCTGTCTTAGATATTGATCCATCATTATTAACTGTTTTATTACCACAAAGTCTTGATAGACAAATACCCGAAATAAAAGATCAACTTGAAAGGGTTATGCATTTGGTTGAAAAAAGCGAAAATGATGAATTGCCTTTGCCACTTGCAAGTAGTCTTTGTAATCAAGAAATTATTACTAGGTGTGATCAATTAATATGCTTTGCTTTTCACGATAGTGAAACTTTGCTAAATAGTTGTAGATGCGCTGAAGAAATGGGGAAAGTGGTTAGTTTGTTATTTTTTGATTAAATAATCCATTTTCTTCCTATTAAAAGATGGCTTATGATAATAGTATTTAGCTTTTAATAATTTACGATGGCAGAAAGTTTTTCATTCGATGTTGTTTCTGAGTTTGATAGACAGGAATTAGTCAATACTTTGGATCAAGTAAAAAGGGAAATTTCTCAGCGTTATGATCTGAAGGGCACAGACACTTCAGTTGATTTAGATGAAGAAAATATTTTTATAATTACAAATAGCGAACTTACCTTAAATGCTGTTAATGACATAATTAGACAAAAGGCTACAAAAAGAAACTTATCTTTAAAAATATTTGATTATGGCGAAATTGAAATGGTTAGTGGTAATAAGGTAAAACAGTCAATTTTATTAAAACATGGAATAAAACAAGAAATTGCAAAAAAAATCAGTAAAAATATTAGAGATCAAATAAAAAAAATTAATGTCAACATCAACGGTGAAACCCTCAGAGTTGCCAGTAAGAGCAAGAATGACCTTCAATTAGCAATAAAGCTTCTTAGTGAGTTAGAAGAGTCTTTGAACATTCCTCTAAAAGCTAATAACTTTAGATAAAATCTTTAGAGAGATTATTTTAAAATATGGCAGATCATTCAGAATCTCTCATTAAATCATTGATTAAGAAAGTAAAAAAATACCCTCGATTTTCTAAAGAAGAAATAGAGAAATTTTGTTGGATGGCAGTACATGAGCATAAGCATGGTGTCTTACCTTCAGAATATGACATTAGGGAGATAGATGAGGACCTTTATTTAGAACTTTTGAAAGAATTTAAATCAAATATCCATTAAAAAATATTTATATTTCTATTTACAATTATTAAAAAAATATTTTAATTAAATGCCTTATTAATGCACTAATTAATCTATTTAAATATGATTAACTAAAAGAAAAAATTTAATGTCAACATCCTTTAAAAATGTCACGCCAACAGGCCCAGGTGGTACAGCAACATTATTAATTGTATTGTCTTTTACTGGCTTTCTTTTGCTCACGCAGTCTCTCTTTGTTGTTCCGTCTGGACAAGTTGCAGTTGTTACAACCTTAGGCAAAGTTAGTGGCCCCTCTAGGAGAGCTGGTTTAAACTTCAAACTCCCATTCATTCAGTCTGTATATCCATTTGATATAAAAACTCAAGTTCAACCCGAAAAATTTGAAACTTTAACTAAAGATCTTCAAGTTATTAGGGCTACAGCTACTGTTAAGTATTCAGTAAAACCTAACGAAGCAGGAAGGATCTTCGCAACAATTGCAAGTAGAAATAGCGATGTTTATCAAAAAATTGTTCAGCCATCTTTACTAAAAGCTCTAAAATCAGTTTTTTCTCAATATGAGTTAGAAACAATTGCTACTGAATTTGCAGTAATTTCTGAAAAAGTAGGAGATACCGTTGCACAAGAACTAAATTCATTCGATTATGTAGATGTAAAAAGTTTAGATCTTACTGGACTAGAGATTGCTGAAGAATATAGAGCGGCCATTGAACAAAAGCAAATAGCTGGTCAACAATTACTGAGAGCAAAGACGGAAGTTGAAATTGCGGAGCAAGAAGCTCTTAGATATGAGACATTGAATAGAAGCTTAGACGATCAGGTACTTTTTAAATTATTTCTCGACAAATGGGATGGTAGTACGCAAGTTGTTCCTGGTCTGCCTGGTTCAGAAGGAGGTTCTCCTCCAGTAATAGTTGGTGGTAGAAGATAATTACATAAAACAAATTTTCAATTCTAGTCAGGCATTTACTTATTCTTCTTAAACTTGGGATAAGTAAACGATTAACCTTTAATTGCATTAAATGATTGATCAAAAGCTTCGATAGTTTTATCAATTTCTTCTTCGCTATGAGCTAGTGACGTGAAACCAGCTTCAAAAGGACTAGGTGCTAGGTAAATACCTCGTTGAAGCATCTCTCTATGCAACTTGCCAAACAGTTCAGTATTATTAGTTTTTGCTTCATCGAAATTCCTTACTGGTCCATCACATAAGAAAAATCCAAACATAGCACTTACACTTCCACCGTTGATGGCGATACCATTATTTTCCGCAGACTGAATTATACCTTCAATCAATCTAGAAGTTGTTGAATCTAGTTTATCGTAAGTACCTTCTTGTTTAAGAAGTTCAAGAGTTTTTATTCCAGCAGTCATTGCAAGTGGGTTTCCGCTTAAAGTACCTGCCTGGTAGACGGGTCCTGATGGCGCTATCATTGACATTATTTCTTTCTTGCCTCCATAAGCTCCAACAGGTAGGCCTCCCCCAATTACTTTCCCAAGTGTAGTTAAATCAGGAGTTACCCCAAATTTCTCTTGAGCTCCTCCATAACTTATTCTGAATCCGGTCATTACTTCGTCAAAAACTAATAAGGATCCATTTTCAGTAGTTAATTCTCTTAATCCTTCCAAGAATCCAGGTTCTGGAGTAATAAAACCAGCATTACCAACAATAGGCTCAAGAATCACTCCCGAAATTGCATCAGGATTTTCAGAAAATAATTTTTTTACAGCTTCAAGATCATTGTAGGGAGCAGTAAGAGTATTGGCTGTTGTTGTTCTTGGAACTCCTGGAGAATCTGGTAAACCTAAAGTGGCCACACCTGATCCGGCTTTCACCAAAAACATATCAGCATGACCGTGGTAGCAACCGTCAAATTTAATAACTTTATCTCTTCCAGTAAATGCTCTCATAAGCCTCAAAACAGCCATACAGGCTTCCGTTCCACTATTAACAAATCTAACCATTTCTACAGATGGGACTGCATCTATTACCATTTCAGCAAGTATATTCTCTAAAACGCATGGAGCTCCAAAGCTAGTCCCTTTTTCAATTGCTTCTTGTAGTGCTGTTGTAACTTCAGGATGGGCATGTCCACATATAGCTGGCCCCCAACTCCCTATATAATCAATATATCTATTTCCATCAATATCCCAAGCATAGGGCCCTTTTACTCTATCAAAAACAATTGGCTGACTTCCTACAGATTTAAAAGCCCTTACAGGAGAGCTAACCCCTCCAGGCATTAATTCTTGGGCGGCAGAGAAAATTTCTTTAGATTTGGTGTAATTTAATATGTCAGTCACAATTTAACTAGATGATACTTTGAGAAAAATCTTGTCATGTTCTAAATTAGAAATAAGTAAAAAATTTGTCAATCAGATTGAAATTCTACATTATGATATTTTTATTGCGATAGTCTGGATTGTAAATTATTAATTTTTAGGAAATCATGATAGAAAATCAAAGTTTCTTAGATAACTCTTTATTAATAAGCGTTTTCAGGAATTAAAGTAATTTAATTTTCATTATTTATATTTCTAAAAAATCATCCTCATCATCAAAAAAATCTACATTTATGTCGTTCAAGTTAAGATCAATCATTACTGGGGCATGATCACTTGGACGTAAATTCCCTCTAGGTGAGCTGTCTATGACACAACTTTTAAGTTTTGATGACAGCTCTTTGCTGATATAGATATGGTCTATTCTCCAACCTTTGTTTAATTCATATGCGTTATTACGGTAATCCCACCAACTCCAATGACCAGTGTTTTTTTCAAAAATCCTAAATGAATCTATTAATCTCTCTTTCAGAACATTATTTAGTGCATTTCTCTCTATCTCAGACGCCATTATGCCTCCTTCATATTTATTTGGATCATGAATATCCAACTTAGAAGGAGCTACATTAAAATCGCCCATAAGACAAATTAATTCTTCTTTTTTTTCTTGCTCATCTAAAAAAGAAGCTAAACAATTTAACCAATTAATTTTGTATTCGAACTTATTAGATTCAAGAGAAGATCCATTTGGTACATAGACATTTATGATCTTAATTCCATTAATATCAGCAGAAATCAATCTTTTTTGTTCAAGGAAAATTTCGATGTTTTGATCAGATTCGATACAGCCGTAGAATCCTTTTTTAACATTTTCTAATTTTATTTTAGAAATAATAGCAACACCATTATATGATTTTTGCCCGTAAACCTCCACTGAGTAGCCTAATTTTTCAAAGGGTTCAATTGGGAAACTATCATCCATCACTTTTGTTTCCTGTAAACATAGAACATCAGGATTGACTTGATTCATCCAATCTATTATTTGTGAAAGTCTGGATCTGATAGAGTTAACATTCCAAGTCGCTATTAACAATTGTCTACCAAGTTATGTAAGATTAAATTAGCAAAAACTTTTCACATTAAATATTCTTTGAAATTAAATAAAATGAAAAATTACTTTTGCAAAAACTTTTCTAAGTCTTTTACTTTAGTAATTTTTTTTATTTCTTTAGTCTCCTTAAGAGGTGATTTAATAAGTGCTGAATATTTATTTGAAGAATTAGAAATCGATAGTTCAACTAAAACAAATGAGAATAGTTCAGGTATTCCAAGCAATCCATTTGAAATTATGGAAATAATTAGAAGACAAGTTAGTATGAATGATGCGACAAATCCTTCTGATGCTATTGACGATGCATTAAAGTCTTTTAATGGTTTGGAGGAAAATAAGAAACTTAATTAGATAAATTGTTATTTCAAATTTTTAATATGCTGAAAAATCCTATCCCACAAGTTACTAATCAATTGCAGTACAGAGCAATAGGCATTGTCAATGGAAAATTTATCCCCCATGATATTGAGCAATTAAATAGAGGCCTCTTAATTGATGATGAAGGCGAAAAAATTGAAACAGTAGTTTTAGGTAAAGCATTATCACTCTTAAAAAAGCATATTGATTTAAAGAAAAATTATTATTGGATTGTTTATCCTAAGAATAAAAATACTCAAAACTTACATTTACAGGTTGCGGGTATCTGGCATCCTTATCAACTAAATGATTTCCCAAATGATTCTCCAAAAACTAACTTCTCAAAATTATTAGAAGAATTAGATTTAAAAGATAATTATTTTTCTGTTAGAGGAGAATTAGTTTTTGTAAATACTCAAAAAAAAGAAATTGTTATTAAAGTTTGCTCTGCTTCAAAGTTAAAGAATTTAAAAAATAAAAATTTTAAATTAGTTATTAGAGGAGAGCTTTCTCTTGAACTTCTTAATAGTTTTGTGAGTTTAGATATCATCAGAGATAAAAATGCTTTGAAATTAATCAGGTACGAAGTTATTGAAAAAAATTTTTCTGAAAAAAAAATAGAATAAAAGATTGATTTTTATCGTAATTTTACCAATCAAGCAATCTTAGATTTATGGAAGATGTTTTAATTGAATGTTCTCCAGGCATCTCTGGAGATATGTTGTTAGGGGCTTTTTATGATTTAGGTGTACCTAAAAAAGTCATTGAAAAACCACTAAATGAGCTTGGATTGAGGGATCTATATCATTTAGACTTTAAAGAATCAAAAAGTTGTTCTATACGAGGTGTCAAGGTAAAGGTTGAGAATATTGATTGCAATCCTGTCAAAAGAACTTGGGGCAGTATTAAAGAACTTATTTCAAATGGGAACTTAGAAGATAAATTAAAGGAAATAATTTATAAAGTATTTGAATCCTTAGCAATTGCAGAAGGGAAGGTTCATGGCATCAAATCTGAGGATGTTCATTTTCATGAAATTGGAGCTATAGATTCATTGGTGGATATTATCGGAGTATGTGCTGCCTTGAATTACTTAAAACCAAATAAGGTTTATTGTAATGAACCTACGTTGGGGAAAGGTTTTGTTCAAACTGAACATGGAAAATTATCTGTACCACCTCCTGCTGTAATAGAGCTAATAAGACAAAAAAACATTAAGGTTTTATCCAGTCGTGACTCAATAGAGGGCGAACTCTCAACTCCAACTGGCATTGCTCTACTTGCTAATTTAGTCAACTATCTAGAACCTCCCACAAAATATTCGATTAACTCTTATGGAGTAGGAATTGGGAACCTGAAATTCACATTCCCTAATTTGGTAAGAGTTTATAAAATTACTTCATTTGAGGATTCTTTTATTAACGATAATGAACAAATTAGTCCAAAGTGTGAAGAGATATCTATTCAAGAAGCATGGATTGATGACCAAACACCTGAAGATATATCGAATTTTGTAGAGAAACTCAAAGTTGAGGGAGCTTACGACGTTTCCTATCAAGCTATTAATATGAAGAAAAATAGAATTGGATTTTCTATTCAAGCAATCTTGCCCATAGAGAAAAAAGAATTTTTTAGGCGATTATGGTTTGATTATTCCAATACTATTGGTGTTCGTGAAAGGACCCAATCTAGGTGGATATTACTTAGACGCAGAGGAGAATGCCCCACGACTTTTGGAAATATAAAATTTAAACAGACTTTGAAACCAGATGGATCAATAACTATGAAGCCTGAAAATGACGAAGTTTTAAGATTGGCACTAGAGCATAAAATATCAACCGAAGAAATAAGAAAAATAATAAAGGATTCCAGTAAAAAATTTAAAGCATTTGAAAACTGGAAATGAGATTCAATTTAAGAAATCAATCATATTGGAAATTTCTAAAAAAATTTAAATTTGGAGTTTTAAAGAGTACTTTCTTTATTTCAAGCTTGTTATATTTTTGCGTCTATTTTTTTTATAATATTGATCAAATTTCTTTTGATATTAATTTAGAAACAAATGGAATTAATTTATTTTTATCATTTTTATTTTGTGTTTTAAGTATTTATCTGAATGCTTATGCATGGAAATATATAGTTAAATGGTTTGGGAAAGAATTTAAAAGTAATAATCTAGTCTCTTTTTATGTCTTAACCAATATTCTTAAATACGTTCCAGGAGGTATTTGGCATTTTGTTGAAAGATTTAATTTTATAAAAAAAATTAGTAATCCAAAGATTGCTTTGTATTCCACACTTATAGAACCTTATTTTATGTTGAGTGGATCTTTTCTCTTGGCATCTCTGGGATTAATTTTTTCACCACTTTATTTTTTTTTGATTTTTCCTTTAGTATTCTTAAATAGGAAATTAATTTATTTTATATTAAAAAGATTAGGGTCTCTTAAGGGGAAAGTATTTGATGTTCTGAGACTTCAAAATTTAAATGACCAATTTGAAGAGAGAATAAATATAATTTCTTTTTTCCCTACTAGAGCTTTATTCTTTGAAATTGGTTTTGTTTTATCTAAATTTATTGGGTTTTATTTTTGCTTAAATACTTTTTATCCAAGTAATACTTTGGATATCATATTTTTATTAGTAATTTTTTCTTTATCATGGTCTTTAGGATTGGTAGTTCCAACAGCTCCAGGAGGACTTGGTGTTTTTGAAGCCTGCCTCCTTTTTCTTGTTGGCATAAATATCCCACAGAATGCAATTCTTGTTAGCTTAATTTATTTTAGAGTTATATCTACATCGGCAGATTTGTTGTTAAGCTGCCCTTTTTTAATTAGAAAACTTTTTAAAAGAATTTAGTTTTTTTTCTCTAAACTTGGTATCAACGTAATTGATGCAATAAGACCTAGAGTCATGATAAAAATAGCTGGTAATATTGCTTCTACCATTCTTTCATCTCCAGCATATTGATATATTCGTACAGATAATGTATCGAAATCGAATGGTCTTAAAATAAATGTAATGGGCAATTCTTTTATCGTATCTACAAAAACTAAAAGTGATCCTACAAAGATTGGACCTTGGAGCAAAGGCAGATGAATTTTTTTGATGATTCCAAGCCAATTCTCTCCTAACCCAAGTGCAGCTTCATCTAGACTAGGTGAAATCCGCTCAAGACTTGAATCAATAGAACCCTTAGAAATGGTAAGGAATCTGACAAGATAACCCCAAATTAGTAAGCAAATAGCAATGAAGTTTAATTTTGAAGAAGAAACGCTTATTAAAGATAAAGCTAAGACTGTCCCAGGTATTGCATAACCTATCCCCGCAAGGTTTGTTATTATTTCAAGCAATAAGTTTTTATTTGGACGTCTAGCCAAGGAAATTATCGACGAAAATAGCATTGTTATTAATGCTGTAAAAAGTCCTAGACTAATAGTCCTAAATGATAGGTTTAATAATTCTAAAGATAACCCTTTGTGAATTTGATCGATATTTAGCAGAACCCAAAAAAAAGGAATTCCAAAAGAGAAAATTGGAGGGAATAAGGATATGGTTATTGCTAGAAAAGCTCTAGTTTTTTTTAATTTCCATCCTTGAGAATCTTTTGATGCGGGATTCTCACTCCACCTCTTTGATTTTCTTCTCGAGAACTTTTCAAAAATAATTAAAGTGAAAATTATTGACAAGGCCACTAAAGATAATCCTATAGCATTTTTTGGATTACCTTCAATTATCCAATTTTCCGCTATGCCTGTAGAAATACTTGGAATATTTAATAATGCAAACGTACCTAACTCATTCATTACTTCCATACACATTAAACTTATTCCCGTTATTAGTGCTGGCATTGCCATTGGGAAAGCTATTTTGAAGAAGCTCCTCCAAGGGCCAACTCCTAATCCTCTACTTGCATTTATTTGATTAACACCAAATTTATTAAAACTTTCATTTGCAAGAATGAATACATATGGATATGTAGAAATCGATAGTATTAACACCCCCCACCATAAACCAGTTATTTGATACCCAAAAATACTTCCTAAATCCTGCAAAATAGCTGTTATTAGATATGCTGGGGCAGCTAGTGGAACTAGCTGAAAAATACGAAGAATTTTTCTGTACTTAAAATCGCAATTTGAAAGTAACCATCCGTTCAAGGTTCCCAAGCCTCCTCCAAATAAACTTGTCAGCGCTAATACTTTTAAAGTACCAATTACCTCTTCTCCTCCAGCAATACCTAATGAAAAATCTCCACTTAAAACATATTGAATTCCCTCAAGAAGAAAATTGCATATTGGAATGATTACTACTATTGAAAGAATAAACGAGATTGCATAAAGAAGTTTTAATTCGTTTACTGCTTTTTTAAATCCCTTAATAAGTATTTTCAAAGATTAATTAAACCCTAATATGTATACTCTAATCTGTACTAAATCTACATGATGAGAGTTGCTTCTTAATAGTTTGATGATCTAAGTCTTTCCCAATTAATACTATCTTGTTAGATTTTTCTTTTGTCCATTCTTCATCATCTAGAGAAAATCGTTTTCCAGATAGGTGAAAAATGTGTTTTCGTTCACTTTCCATAAACCATAATATTCCTTTCGCCCTAAATACATTTTGTGAGATTTGATTATCTAAGAAATATTGAAACTTCCTTAAGGAAAATGGTTCAAATGTCTCATAAGAAACTGATGTAAAGCCCTCTATATTATTGATCAAATCGTGCGAATGAGAAGAGTGATCGTGTGAATGAGAAGAGTGATTATGCGAATGAGAAGAGTGATCGTGTGAATGAGAAGAGTGATTATGCGAATGAGAAGAGTGATCGTGTGAATGAGAAGAGTGATCGTGTGAATGAGAAGAGTGATCGTGTGAATTGCCTTCTTTATCGTTATCGAATTTAAAGCTATCTGTTTCAAATAGTCCTACACTCATGATTGTTTGTAACCCAACTTCACTATTGGTTGATCTCAAAATCCTTGGTTCTTTTTTTATTTTATTAATAAATTTTTCGACTTTTTTTAATTGTTTTTCGTTGACTAAATCACATTTATTAAGAAGCAGGATATCTCCGTATAAAATCTGGGAATAGGCGACACTTGTATTATTAATTTCAAAATCAAAATTTTCTCCATCAATGACAGTGATGATTGAATCTAATCTTACTTTTTCCCGAAGATCTCCAGCGGCAAAAGTCATGGCTACTGGTAATGGATCAGCTAAGCCAGTAGTCTCGACTATCAAATAGTCTATTTTTTCAGATCTTTCTAAAACTTTGGATACTGTATTTAATAACTCACCATTAATAGAGCAACATATACAACCATTATTTAATTCGATCATATCTTCTGAGCCTTCTATTATTAAGTCATTATCTATTCCTATCTCTCCAAATTCATTAACCAAAACAGCTGTTTTAAGACCAACTTGATTTTTTAAAATATGATTTAAAAGCGTAGTTTTGCCAGAACCTAAAAATCCACTGATAATCGTAACAGGTAATAACTTTTTAGACATTTTGACGAATTTTTTAAATGAATGAATTTGTAATTTTATTGATCGAAAATTTTATTTATTTCTGAAGCTAATGTTTGATCGAGATTTGTTATGCCCCCCAAATCATGTGTACTTAATCTAATTATTACTCTTGAATAAACGTTTTCCCAGTTAGGATGATGGTTGTATTTTTCGCAGATTAAAGCAACTTTAGTCATAAATGAGAAGGCTTCAATAAAATTAAAAAATTTAAATTCTCTTTGTATTTGATCATCGTTAATTTCCCAGCCTGGTATTTTGACAATTAATTCCTTCAATTCTTCATCTTGCAAAAGGTAAGGTTTCATAAAGTGATTAATATTAGTTCTTATTAGTTACATTATAAATATTCTGTCTTTTCTCACCAATTATATGTACATTTAAAACCCTTTCTTTTTGATCAAATCTATGTTCCCATAAATAAACTGCTTGCCATGTGCCAAGCATAATATTGCTGTCCAGAAAACTTAAGGATAAACAAGTGTTGGTTAAAGATGTTTTAATATGAGCTGGCATATCGTCAGCACCTTCCTGATAATGTTTATAAGAAATTTCTTCTCTATTTTTTGATAAAGTTAAGTAGGAATTATATGGGACTATAGATTGTATATATTTTTTTAAGTCTTTTAGTACGTTTGGATCAGCATTCTCATTAATAGTTAAGCTGCAACTGGTGTGAAGTGAAGTTAAATTTAAAATTCCTGAATCAAAATTATTTTTTTCAATAAATAAATTCAAATCATTTGTTATGTCAATAAAACCCTCACCATTAGTTATAAATTCTAATTTTGAAAATATTTGTTCCATATAAATAAAACTCAATTAATTGATATTCTATTATGGATTAAAAATGTATGTTTTATGCAAACATCAGAATTTTTATCTTAAAATAAATTTAATCTATATAAAAAATTTTTGGCCGAAATTCAATGGAATAAGCTGGGTGCTTATCTTAAAGAAACTCAAATATTAGGCTCAATCCAAAATACGCTTTATTGGGATCAGAATACTGGAATGCCCAAGAAAGGAGCCTCTTGGAGGTCTGAACAACTTACATATATTGCCAAAATCTTGCACAGGAGAAATTCTTCTGAAGAATTTTATAATTTAATACAATCTGCTAAAAATGAATTATTAGATACTGAACAAAATTCTAATAATCAACTCTTCATTAAAGATAAAGAAAGAAACATTAATCTTTTAATTAAGGAATTTAATAGAGCGAAGAATTTAGATCCTAAGTTGGTTGAGTCTTTAGCAAAGGCAAAATCTAAAGGATATGAAAGTTGGCAAGAAGCTAAGAAAAAATCAGATTTTAAAGTTTTTCTCCCATTTTTTGAAGAACTTGTCAAATTACGGATTGAAGAGGCGAAACAAATATCAGATCAATATTTACCATGGGAGACTCTAGCCCAACCCTTTGAGCCTGAAATAACTTTAAAGTGGTTGAATAAAATGTTTCAGCCTTTGAAAGATACTCTCCCAGAATTGATTAAAGGAATAAGCAAGTCAAAGAAATATCATTGGGATTTAAGTCCAGCATCTCAACAGATTTTATGTTCAAAATTACTTGATGAGTTTGGGAGAGATAAAGATCTAGTTGTGGTTGGCAAATCTCCCCATCCTTTTTCGATAACATTAGGGCCGAATGATTATAGGATTACGACAAGAATCGTTGAAGGCGAACCATTATCAAGTTTTTTAGCAACTGCACATGAGTGGGGGCATTCAATTTATGAGCAAGGTCTGCCATCACAAAGTCATCAATGGTTTGCTTGGCCTTTAGGTCAAGCAACTTCAATGGGTATACATGAAAGTCAATCATTATTTTGGGAAAATAGAATAGTTAAATCAAAATCTTTTTCGAAAAGATTTTTTAAAAAATTTGTTTCAGCTGGATGTACATTAAATAATTATTTTGAACTATGGAAATCTATTAATCATTTAGAAGCAGGATTAAATAGGGTTGAGGCAGATGAATTGACTTATGGTTTACACATTCTAGTTAGAACGGAACTTGAAATAGATTTAATTGAGGGAGGGTTACCCGCTGAAGATATTCCAGAGGCATGGAATAAAAGATATGGTGAACTTTTAGGAATAAAACCATCTAATGATTCAGAAGGTTGCCTTCAAGATGTACATTGGAGTGAAGGTGCGTTTGGATATTTCCCTTCATATTTGTTAGGTCATCTTATAAGTGCTCAAATATCTTCTCAAATGGAAAGAGACATTGGTTCGACAGATGATTTAATCCAAAATGGTGAATATCAAAAAATCATATTTTGGTTAAGAAACAATGTTCATAAATATGGCAGATCAGTTAATTCTATGGAGTTAGTAAGAGCTGTAACTAATGAAGAACTAACGCCAAACTATTTTATTAATCATTTAAAGTCAAAAATAAATGATTTTTGCTGAAACATTACTTTTAAAGAATTTGGTTGAGTGTGAGGATGTAAGATAAATAAAAATTATTTCTTGATGGCAAACCTTAATCAACCCCCAAGCAGGGTTACACCAAATTTATTGCACATACTAAACGCTTTCACTGATAGCTCAAATACAATAATAAACACTATTGTTGAGTTGAACTCTAATACCATTAATAAATATGAATTAATTACAGAAACGGGCCATCTTAAACTGGATAGGGTAGGTTATTCTTCACTCGCTTATCCTTTTGCTTATGGATGTATACCAAGGACATGGGATGAAGATGGAGATCCACTCGATGTCGAAATTGTTAGTGTAGCTGAGCCACTGATACCAGGATCTATTGTGGAGGCAAGGATTATTGGGGTGATGAAATTTGATGACGGTGGGGAGGTCGATGATAAGGTAATAGCTGTTCTCGCAGACGATAAAAGAATGGACCATATCACAAGTTATGAAGACCTTGGAGAGCACTGGTTGAAAGAAACAAAGTATTATTGGGAGCACTACAAAGATCTAAAAAAACCAGGAACATGTACTGTAAATGGTTTTTTTGGAATAGAAGAAGCTGTTAAAGTGATTAAAGATTGTGAAGAAAGATACAAAAAAGAAATTGATCCTAAATTAGTTAATTAACTAATTTTTGTTTTCTCTAAATTCTTCAAATATTTCACTAAGTATTTTGTCGGCACCTTGGAGCTTTAGTTTTTTTGCTAGTTCTGCCCCTACCAATTCAGGGTTATTAATATTACCAATAACTTGATCTTTTATAAGCCTTTCTCCATCAAGAGAGGCCACCATACCTGTAAGGTAAAGTTGTTCATTATCAATATTACTATTAACACCTATTGGGACTTGGCATCCACCTTCAAGTTCTCTTAAAAAAGCCCTTTCTGCCAGACATCTTTGACTAGTGGGTTTATCTTCTAGGACATTTATAATTTCTAAAACTTTTTTATCATCAGATTTACATTCAATACCTAAAGCTCCTTGGCCAACTGCATGAAGGGAAATTTCACTTGGTATAATCTGGTGAATTCTTGATTCAAAGCCTAATCTCTTTAAACCAGCGGCCGCAAGAATTATACAATCAAATTCTCCGGCATCTAATTTTTCAATTCTTGTAATAACATTTCCCCTGATATCTTTGAAAACAAGATGAGGGTACTTATATCTTAATTGTGCAAGTCTTCTTAGAGAACTTGTTCCTACAATAGAACCTTCAGGTAAGGTTTCTAATTTATAACAGTCATTTTTTTTGCTTACTACTAAAGCATCCGCTGGATCTTCCCTTTTTGTGATGCATCCTAATTTAAGGCCATTAGGTAAATTGGTTGGTAAATCTTTAAGAGAATGTACTGCTATATCAGCATGGCCTACTAGCATTTGTGCTTCAAGTTCTTTTGTAAATAAGCCTTTGTCGCCTATTTTTGCTAAGGCTACATCAAGGATTTTGTCACCCTGAGTTGCCATAGCTTCTATAGATACCTCTAAATTGGGAATATTCCTTTCTAGTTGATCTTTAACCCATAAAGTTTGAACCATGGCTAGTTTACTTCTTCTGCTAGCTATTTTCAGTTTAAAGTTGGTCATTAAATATTATATTGAGTTTAGATTAAAATTAAGTCGAAATTATTTTAAGCTATTCTTTTGCAACTTTTCCAAGCTGAAAATTATATTTAACCTTTTTTATTTAATATATTCTTTTAAAACTCCATTTCGATTTGGATGTCTTAGTTTTCTGAGGGCTTTTGCTTCAATTTGTCTAATTCTTTCTCTTGTTACATCAAAAATCTGTCCAATTTCTTCAAGAGTTTTCATTCTTCCATCATCAATTCCATATCTCAACCTCAGAACATCTCGTTCTCTTGGACTTAGAGTTGCTAAGACTCCCTCTAAATCTTCTCTTAATAAAGTTTTAGAAACATCTTGCTCTGGATTTTCTATGTCAGCCTCTATAAAGTCTCCAAGTCTTGAGTCCTCTTCTTTACCTATTGGAGTTTCTAAGGAAATAGGTAGCTGAGCACTTTTAGCTATAAATCTTAATTTTTCAATTGTCATTTCCATGCTTTCAGCTATTTCTTCTTCACTTGGTTTCCTTCCAAATTCTTGGCTAAGAACTTTTGTAGTTTTTTTAATTCGAGATATTGTCTCGTATAGATGAACTGGTAATCTAATTGTCCTACTTTGGTCTGCGATTGCTCTAGTAATGGCTTGACGAATCCACCAAGTAGCATAAGTAGAGAATTTGTAACCCTTTTCATGGTCAAATTTTTCGGCTGCTCTAATGAGGCCCAAACTTCCTTCTTGTATTAAATCTTGAAATGACAAACCTCTATTCATATATTTTTTAGCTATGGAAACCACTAATCTTAAATTTGATTGAACCATTTTCTCTTTAGCTCTTCTTCCTAAAAGAAGTCTTCTTCTGAATTTAGGAAGAGGCATATCTATTAACTCAGCCCATTCTCTAACTGAAGGGAAATGTCCTTTTTCTGACTCAAATTGAGTTGCCAGTTCTTCTAATTGGAGTAAGTCAGCAATTTTTCTTGCAAGTTCAATTTCTTCATCTGGTCTTAAAAGTCTAATTCTTCCAATTTCTTGAAGATAAACTCTTATTGAATCTTCAGTGTAGATACCTTTTGGGCCGAGTTTAATATTACCAAGCCCTTTATCTTCTTCTTCAGAATCACTAAATTCATTATTTTTTTCAATACTGCTTTGATTTAACTGAGAAGATGTCTCTAAGCTTTGACTATTTTTATCATTATCTTCTTCAACAACTGTTCCTAAGTTTGTATTAATTTTTTTATTGATCTTTTTTTTTGAGCTGGTCTTGGAATTCTTTGATTCTGCTGCTACTGGACACATGATAGACTCCTTTCTACGGTGAATTTAACTAGATTAAATTTTATTTAGGGCTAATTTGTACATTTAGTAGTAAATTTCCCCATTAATTTGTAAAAGAACTTTTTCAGGAATTTGAATAAAAAAGTTTTTTAAACTGTTGAAAAATTTAAATAGTGCTATAGATTACCTAAAGTAAAAAGTCTTGGGATTTCTCAGACAGGCAGATCATTTTTTGAATTTTAAGTCAATGATCAAAGCTTCATGTCTCCCTTAAGAACAGGATACTTACAATGTGCAAAAAACACTTTGTGGAATGTTCAACAATCCAATACTAAGAAAAAGTTTTGAAGCCGGCAAGTAATCAGTTATTAAATATTTCCTGCAAATTGGAAATTTTGCTCGATACAGGTAGTAGTAATGAAAGCTTTTTCTATTTAGATGGAAATAATCTTGGGGCAGAAGTTGGGGATATTGTAAGTGTGAGACTAAGAGGAAGATTATTGAATGGGTTAGTGATCTCCAAAAAAAAATTTTCGACAATTAATAAAGACGAATCTTATATTACTGGAGGGAAAAGCATAAGATATTTGTTTGTTGAAAGTATTTTGCAGAAAAAAATAATTGATAACTCTTGGAGAGAATGGATAGAGTCCCTCGCCTCTTTTTATATGGTTAGTAATTTAAAAATGTTTAAAACTGCATTTCCTCCTGGCTGGATTGGTAAATATAACAAAATTTCTCAAGGCTTAAAAGATCAAATATGGATTGAAACTAAAAAAGAATTCGATATTAAGAAGAATGGATTAACCAAAAAAGAATTTTTTTTAATGAATACTTTGTATGAAAAAGGTAATTGGCAAAGTGAATTAATAAAGTCTGGTTTTAATTACACTCTGATCAACTCAATGGTCAGTAAAAATTACCTTGTCAAATCTAAAAGAAAAAAAAATTACAGTACTAAATTAAATTCCTTTTTAGATGATCATATTGCAACGAAAAAACCAAATCCTACAAATGAGCAGAAAATTGTATTTCAAGAATTTCAAACAATGAAACCAGGAGATGCATTACTTCTATGGGGCGAAACAGGTTCAGGTAAAACAGAAGTTTATATGAGAATTGCTGAAGATCAATTTCTAAAGAAGAAAAGTTGTTTGATACTCGCCCCAGAAATCGGACTAATTCCTCAACTTATTGATAGGTTTAGTCGGCGATTTAATAATGTTGTTTACGAATATCATAGTAACTGTTCTTCTATTCATAGAACTGCTGTTTGGAAGAAAATTATTAATGCTAATGAACCTTTAATAGTAATAGGAACACGGTCCGCAGTCTTTCTTCCAATTAAAAATCTAGGATTAATAATAATTGATGAAGAACATGATATTTCATATAAACAAGATAGTCCTATGCCTTGTTATGACGCAAGAGAGATTGCTATTGAAATAGCAAAAAGGAATTCTGCAAAGTTGATTTTTGGGAGTGCAACCCCATCAATGAAGACTTGGAAAAAGTGTATTTTTGATAAGGATTTTAAATTGGTAAGAATGATTCAAAGGATATCTAGTAATGAGATGCCTGACATAAGAATTATTGATATGCGCCATGAGTTCAAGAAGGGAAATATGAAAATTTTTTCCAATGAATTATTAGAATTGCTTTCTCAACTTCACTTAAAAAATGAGCAGGCAATAATTTTGGTCCCTAGGAGGGGGCATAGTGGGTTTTTAAGTTGTAGAAATTGCGGATATTTAATAAATTGCCCCAACTGTGATGTTCCTTTATCAGTGCATCTCGGTTCGCAAGGGAAAAAATGGTTGAGATGTCATTGGTGTGATCATAAATCGAGATTGATCAATCGTTGCCCAGATTGTCATTCAACTGCCTTTAAACCTTTTGGAATAGGGACACAAAGGGTTATAGAGTTTTTAAATGCAGAATTTCCTAACTTAAAAGTACTTCGCTTTGATCGAGACACAACATCAGGAAAGGATGGTCATAGAGATATCCTTTTAAAGTTTTCTAAAGGTGATGCTGATATTCTTGTCGGCACTCAAATGTTGGCGAAAGGGATTGACATCCCCAATATTACTCTTTCAGTAGTTGTTGCAGCAGATGGTTTGCTTCATCGCCCAGATATTTCGGCAGAAGAAAAATCTTTACAATTGTTTTTACAATTGGCTGGCAGGGCAGGCAGAGCTGAAAAAAAAGGAACAGTAATTTTTCAAACATATAAACCTAACCACCCGGTAATTTCGTATCTTCAGAAAAGAGATTATGAAAGATTCTTAATTGAAAACTCTCGATTGAGAAAAGATACTAATTTATTTCCATTTTGCTCGATTTGCCTTCTTAAATTATCAGGTGAAAATTACGAATTAACTGAATCAATTGCAATTAAATTAGCAAAGTATCTAGTCAATTTTTGTGAGAAAAAGAATTGGAAATTAATTGGCCCTGCTCCTAGTTTAATTGCTAAAGTTGGAAAAAAATTTAGATGGCAGATATTAATACATGGTCCTGAAGGAACAAAGATACCTTTACCTGATAGATCAATATTATGGAAACTTATTCCAAAAAATGTTTTTTTAACAATTGATGTTAATCCAGCAGAGTTGTAATTACTTTGATGGAAGTTGAGGTAAATCTGTACCTAATTTAAATCTATAGAATCTTAATAAATAAGCTAATACAATAATAATTAAAATAGTAGATATCCCAATCAAAAGTTTATTGAGGCTCCAGAAAGAAAATTCAAGACTATTTATTTGTCCTTGATTTAAATTCCAAATTATAAGATTTTTTGTGATTTCTAAATTTGAATTATTTTTACCAATAAGGTTAGCTTTATTAGGGTGTACAATTTTAAAAATGAGTTCTAAATTATCAACACCTTCAATAGAAGTCAGATCCAAATCTACCCTGTAAAAGTATTTTTTAAAAAAAATAAAATCTTTTTGATTAGTATTAATTTCTATATTTGTTGATCCTCCTGCCAATTCTCCAGCTGTATTTTGGGTGATTTTAAGAACTTGCTTTGTATCTTCAAGATTGAGATTTTTATGTTTCATAGAAAAGGTTGATTCGTCTTGTTCAATTTCTACGTCAGGAAAAATATCTTTCATGTTCTCTTCGAATTTTAATTGCCAAGGAAATTTCTTTATGTATTTACTTTCTATTACTAAATTATTGTTTATTGAATCAATGTCTCTAAGATCAAGTGTATTTTCAACTTTAACGCAGCCACTTAAAAGTGGAATTAATAATAATAGTATTAAAAAAATGATCAGTGAAAAGCCTTTCTGAAAGGGTTTTGTTTCACCAGTTGGAATTTCAGTTACGTTAATAAATTTCTTTTTCTCCAAAATTTCTCTTTTTTTGCGCAGTGAGTTAAGAGATTTTTTATTTAGTGATGGATCGCTTTCAAACTGTACGTTCCAATTTTCTGGCTTTTTAATGTCAGGAGAATCTATAACTTCCATCAAATATTTTGCATTTTCTCTAGTCTTATTATCGTAAGATTTTTGAAGTTCTTTACAAAATCTTTTAGCCTCCTCCTTTTTATTAATACCACAAAGAGCAGTAATTAAAATTGTTCTTAAATTTACCCCCTCTTTGCTTGATAAAGAAAATGATTCGATTATAGGTAAAAGAAATTCAATACAATATTGATACTCTCCTTTGGCCAAAGCAAGTTCTACTGTTTCTAAAACTTGCTCATAAGTTTTCATAGGTTACGCAACTATCATTGTACCTACTCCAGAATTTGTAAAAATCTCAAGAAGTAATGCGTGTTCTATTCTTCCATCGATTATGTGAGCAGCTTTGACTCCTTGTGCTAAAGCTCTTATGCAGCATTCTGTCTTTGGAATCATCCCTTCGGTGACAATTTTTTTATCAATTAAATTTCTTGCCTCTTTGAGATTCGTTTTTTCAACAAGACTATTTTTGTTATCTTTTTCTTTTAAAATCCCTTGAGTATCAGTAAGAAGAATAAGTTTTTCTGCATTTATTGCAGCAGCAATTTCTCCAGCAACAAAATCTGCATTAATATTATGTGAAATACCTTCCATGGTTGATCCAATACTAGAAATAATAGGGATATATCCTTTAGAAATAAGAGGATCTAATATTTCAGGATTGATTTTTGTAACCTCTCCCACTAACCCATGACTCCCATCTCCTAATTCTCTAGATTGAATTAAGTTCCCATCAAGACCTGATATGCCCACAGCTAATGATCCAGTTTTATTAATGCCTTTTACAATTTGTTTGTTAACCCTACCCATTAGAACCATCTCGACAATCTCCATTGTTTTTTGATCAGTGATTCTTAATCCATTTTCGAATTTAGGAGATATTTCTAATTTCTTTAACCAATTATTAATCTCGGGTCCACCTCCATGAATTACTATCGGACACACGCCCACGCTTGATAAAAGTGCTATGTCTCTAAAAAAAGCATTTTTTAAGTCATCTTCTTCCATGACAGATCCACCATACTTGATGACAATTTTTCTACCTGAGAAACTTTGTATATATGGAAGAGCTTCGCTTAATATTGATACTCTTTGAGAATCATTCATTATTAAAAATCATTAAAAATTGATTAAATTGAAAAATTAGGTTTTTACGAATATATCGCTATATTCAATAAAAGAGAATAAAATCAAATTCTTTTTTATTATCGTGGATAATAAATTCTGATTCAAGACCTTTGACAAAAAACCTGTTTAATCTTTCTTGTTTTTCAATCCATTTTTCTAGAGGGACAGCATTTAATTCGAAACGCATTCTGAGACCATTTTTTTCTTCCTTCGTAATCTCTTCTATTTCTTTTAGTTGAGGGGGATTATCCTCATCCCACAAATTTAAAGATTCTAATGACGATTCAAGATGAGCTTTTATACCGTACCTCCATCTCGTAACATCTTTAACTAATGCTGTTAACTCTTTTGGTCTATTAAATTTATTTGTAACAAAATCTGTCTTGTTAAATAACTCTACAGGAGGTATCTCCGAAGTCTTTAAACCTAATCCAATTAAAAAAATAGGTACTCCATAAAAAAAAGTAGGTACACTTAAATTTACTGAGTCTGTGAAATAAGCAGTCATTCCAACAAAAGCTAATATACCCCCAGCGGTTACTATTACGTTTCCGGGCGATAAGTACTTCTTCATTTTGATTTAGTAGAATGAACTTTAATAGGCTAACAAGAATTATGCTAGATCTGAATACTGCAAATCAAGAAGATTTAATTTTCAAACTTGATCAAGATAGAGCATGGTTATTAGAAAATCTTGATAAGGGTAAATGGACAGAAATCAGAAGCGAACTTGCGGCGCTTGAAAGAAAAATAAGTAAGCTAATTATAAGTGTTCAAGAAAATAATGTTGATATTTGATTTAAAAAGGTATTTCGTCAACTTCGGGAACCAAAGGTGAACTATCCCAATTAGATTTTTTGGAGGGTTCTTTATTATCAATTGACTCATTATTTTCTTTTTCATCAGATTTAATAGCGTCAACTGGTCCTATTTGATGAATTTTTGAGGCTGTAAGTTCTGGTTGCTTTTCTTTTGTTCCGTCTTTTCTAGTGACAGAATTCATTTTCAGGCGTCCCTCAATAACAATATTTTGACCCTCCTTGAGTTCATCTACCATTTCTTGGGCAATATTTCCCCAACCTATGATCTTTAGATCTCTGGTAGGATCTTCACTACGTAATCCCTTAAAATTAACAATCATTTCTGCAATGGGAGTTTGGTTTTCTTTGGTATACCTCATTTGGGGAGCGCTATTAATTACTCCCTGGATTAAACAATGATTCATTACTTCTTATTTAATTAAAGATATACTGATGCAGAATCAAGGAAATTGCTATAAAAATGTTTGGATCCTATCAGGAACTTCTGATGGACCTGTGATAGCTAATATGCTTCTCGAACTAAATTATTCTGTTTTTGCAAGTGTTTTAACTTATAAAGCTGGTCAAGCTTATATTGACAATCCAAAGTTACATATCATTACAGGTAAATTAAATAATAAAGATGAAATAATTAATTTTATAAAAAAAAATCAAATCAGATTCGTTGTCGATGCTACTCATCCTTTTGCCGTTATAATTTCTGAAAATCTTAATAATGCATGTAAAGAGATTAATACACCTTTCTTTCTATTTGAGAGAAACTCTCTAATAAAAAACACTAATAATTTTTCTTATATTGATGATTTAAAGGATATAAATAACGTTGATCTAGAGAATAAGAATATTCTTCTGGCAATAGGTTCAAGATTCCTTAGCGATACAGCTAATTATTATATGAAGTGTAAGGCAAATGTATTTACAAGGGTACTTCCTACCTATGAGAGTATAACCAAAGCTTTTGGATCATGTATTAAAAATTCAAATATAGCGATACTTAAACCGAGTAAAAATAATAAAAGAATCTTAGAAAAAAAACTCTGTGATTTTTGGGAGATAGATTATGTTCTATGCAGAGAATCAGGAAGTTATTCTCAGAAAAACTGGGAAAGGATTATTTCTGGAAGTAACATGAAGTTATTTTTGGTTAAAAGGCCAAAAATAAAAAATGATTATTCTTACTCTTTCAATCAATACAAGGATTTGATTAATCACATAATTAAATCAAATTATTGATGTTTAATTCATTATGGAAATATTAGTTATTATCGCAACTGAATCAAGTAAAACAAATGCTGTGAGAATGGCTAAATTACTCATAAAAGAAAAAATTGCAGCTTGTGTTTCCATAAAGCAAATTTTTTCAGTTTATGAGTGGGATGATGATATTCAAGAAACTAAAGAGTTTGAAATTACTATAAAAAGTAAACTAGAATTTAAAGATTGTTTAATTGATTTCGTAAATAAAAATTCCACATATGATGTCCCTCAAATTATTTACAAAAAATACCATGCTGAGATGAAATATTATGATTGGTTGAATAAGACTATTTGATTACATCTATTTTATTAACTCTTTAAGATCAATATCCGATCTAGATCCTAATTGCGTAATAATTTGCCCCGCACAAATTGAAGCTATCTCTCCGCATTTTTTGAGGGAACAATTGTTTATTAATCCATGGATAAATCCTCCCGCATAGATATCTCCCGCTCCTGTAGTATCAATTATCTTGCCTTTCGTTATTGATTCAATTATTTCAACATTATTTTTGTTAACTATAAGAGAACCATTGCTTCCAAGAGTTACTATGACTAATTCACATAGGGAAGATAGGTCTTCTTGGCAGCTTGATAATTTATCATTTTTAAATAGACTTAACACTTCGGATTCATTACAAAAAACAATATCTACATATTCATAAATTAATTCTAAGAAACTCTCACGATGTCTATCTACACAAAATGAATCAGACAAAGAAAGAATTATTTTTGTACTAGATTGTTTTGCAATTTGGGCGGCTTTAATAAAAGCTTTTTTAGCTAATTCGCTGTCCCATAAATATCCTTCTAAATATAAGTATTTACTTTCTTTAATTACATTAAAGTCAATGTCTTTTGGTTCAAACTCCACAGATGCTCCTAGGTAAGTGCACATAGTTCTTTGTGCATCAGGTGTAACTAAAATAATTGAATGAGCTGTTGGAGCACCTTCAATAGTTGGTGGAGTATTAAATATTGTTTTACTTTTTTTTATATCGTCAGAAAAGAAATTACCAAATTGATCATTTTTCACTCTTCCTATAAACTGAACATGATTGCCTAATTCTGCTAAAGAAACAACGGTATTTGCTGAGGAACCACCTGAAATTCGTTTGATCACTTTGCAATTTTCTAACAATCTCTGAGATTCATCAGAATTAATTAGATTCATTGATCCTTTATCCAGATTATTTATCTCAAGAAACTCATCTTCAATATTTACAATAATATCTACTATTGCGTTTCCCAGACCAATGAGATCAACTTTTTTATGTTCAAAATGTCTAAAGGATTCCTTCATTAATTCGGAACTAAATTACCTTAGCAGTGCTCTTTTAGGACCATGTATTGGGTCTTCAATTACTATAGTTTGATCTCTATTCGCCCCCAACGAGACGATGGCAATTGGAACCTCCATTAGTTCAGCTAAAAATCTTAGATAATTCATAGCATTCTCTGGGAGATCAGATAGTTTTCTGCAATCTGCAGTTGAACATTGCCAACCTTTTAATTTTTTGAAGATTGGTTTACATTTTTTTAAGTCATCTGAATTTGTAGGAAAGTAGTCTATTTCCTCTCCATCGAGATCATATGCAATGCAAACTTGAATCTCATCCAATTCATCTAACACATCAAGTTTAGTAACGGCTAAACAATCAAGACCATTTACAGATACAGCATATTTACCAATAACTCCATCAAACCACCCACATCTTCTCCTTCTCCCAGTAGTGGTTCCAAATTCACTGCCCCTATCACATAGTTGATCATTAATACTTCCTTGTAATTCAGTTGGGAATGGCCCTTCACCTACTCTTGTGGTATAAGCTTTTGCTACACCTATGACTCTATCAATTAAAGTTGGACCCACTCCAGCACCAATACATGCCCCTCCTGATATAGGGTTTGATGAGGTAACAAAAGGATAAGTTCCATGATCTAAGTCAAGTAGAGTCCCTTGAGCACCTTCGAAAAGAATATTCTTCTTGTTTTTTGAGGCTGCATGGATAGTCCTCGTACAGTCAACAACATGCTTTGATAATCTTTCCCCATAGTCAAGATATTCTTCAATAATATCTTCTAATTTGAGTGGTTTAATTCCATAGATTTTTTCTAGTAGACCGTTTTTTTCTCTTAATGGAATTTCGATTACATCACTTAGCCTTTCCCTATTGAGCAAGTCTCTTATCCTAATTCCATTTCTTTGTGATTTATCCGCATAAGTTGGGCCAATCCCACGACCTGTGGTCCCAATTTTGTTTGAACCTCTATCAGCCTCCATCGCCTCATCTAATATTCGATGGTAGGGCATTGTTACATGTGACGTTGATGAAATTTTTAATCCTGAGATATCAATTCCATTATCAATTAACATATCAATTTCTTTAAGCAAGATTTTTGGATCTACAACAGTTCCCGAACCAATTAGACAAGAAGTATTTTTATAAAGTATCCCTGAGGGAATTAAATGTAATTTTAAAACTTTATCATCTACGACTATAGTATGACCTGCATTTACTCCCCCTTGATAGCGAACAACAACATCTGCCGAACGACTAAGTAAATCCGTTATTTTACCTTTTCCTTCGTCACCCCATTGGGCTCCGATTACAACAACATTAGCCAATTTTAGAAGAGCATTATTTTTGTGCGAATATCTAATATATTCAAAAATCTTGGTTTACTTTTAAAAAGTAAATGAATTGTATCAACTTTCTCTTAGAACCATTTTTTCAGCAAGAGAAAATTCTTTTGTTAAACGCTCTTTAAGTTTATCTGGTAAAGGTCTACTTGCAAAGTTTTTGTAATGACCTGCCATAGCATTTAATGCTGTTTGCATTGTGGTAAATGATTGTGTTTTATTCACCATCCCTCTATTTCTATATCTTGAAATATAGTCAGTTATGAGTGTAAGAGCTTCACTTCTCACTTCATCTTTATTTGGAGAATCTTTTGGAGTATCAACAGCTGTTTGTAATGTTTTAACGACTGAAATTGTATCCTTTGCATAGTCACCTGTCATAGCGGTTTTTGCAGCTATGGAAGGGGAACTAAATAGTGTAAAAGCAACAATTAAGGATATTGCAAAAGATATAGCTTTGATAAGATTCTTAAAAAATAATTTTGATGTCAATTTCAGTAACATAACTTTGCTCCCAGAAAAAAATAAGCCTCAGGACTTTTTATTGTACATTATTTCAGATTCGGAAATAAATGTTTCTAACAATTTATCAGTACTAATTTTAAGCTTAGTATTATTTGTTCTACATAAAAGTTCTACTTCTTTATTAATTGAATCTCTGCCAATAATTATCTGAAAAGGAATACCAATTAATTCCGCATCTTTAAATTTAACTCCAGCCCTGTCGTTTCTATCATCAAGAAGGACATCAATTTTATTAATTAAAAAGTTGTTATAGATTTGCTCAGTAAGATCACCTTGAATAGGATCTTTTAGGTTAGTTGGGATAATAATAACTTCAAAAGGAGAAATCTGGATAGGCCAACAAATTCCTTTTTGATCATGATTCTGTTCGATAGCCGCTTGAGCTATTCTTGTCACTCCTATTCCGTAACAACCCATCCATAAATTTTTTAACTGACCGTCCCTATCAGAGAACTTTGCATTTAATTTTTCACTATATTTCTGACCTAGTTGGAAAATATGTCCAATCTCGATACCTTTTTTTTCTTTAAGTTCTTCATCATCATAAATATTTACTTTATCTCCTTTTTTGGCATTTCTGATATCCCCAATTAGATAGTCTTTTGAATCAAAAGAAAATTCTTGAAAAACTTTATGGAAATTAACTTTATTCCCACCACTTATAAACTTTGAAAGGTCACTTGCAGAATGGTCAATTATTCTTGTCCATTTTTTTTTCCAATTAGAACTAGCTTTAATAGTTTTATTATCTAAATCTGGCCCGATAAAACCAAAGGGTAAATCAACTAGATTTTTTTCGATAGTATTTTTGTCTTCAATCTTTTTAAGATTAAGGAGATTGAAGTGATGAAGTTTATTGATTAAGTTAAAAAGCTTTACTTCATTAATTTGTTGATCGCCTCTTATGCATGCAAGAACTGGGACCTCAAATTTACCTTCGAACTGTGCAAGGAATATTACTACTTTAACAATTTGACTTGGGTCTAAATTATTATTACTGCAAACTTCTAGGATTGTTTTTTGATTAGGCGTTTCCAACCACTCTGCAATATTATCCTTTAGTGGGATAGGTTGAGATGGTAGAGAAACAGCTTTTTCGATATTGGCAGCATAAGAACCGCTTTGAGTGAACAAAATGGAATCTTCCCCAGCATCAGCAGTGACCATAAATTCCTTAGATGAAGCACCGCCAATTGCTCCACTATCAGCTTCAACCCCTACTGTCTGCAGTCCACAAGATTTAAAAATATTTTCATAAGCATTGCCCACTTTTTCATAGAAAGAAGCTAGATCGTTTTCTGAAGAATGAAAAGAATAACCATCTTTCATTATGAATTCTCTACTTCTCATCAATCCAAACCTTGGCCTTATTTCATCTCTAAATTTTGTCTGAATTTGGTAAAAACATTGAGGTAATTGCTTATAGGAGTTGATGGTCTCTGATGCAATACTCGTTATCACCTCTTCGTGAGTTGGTGCTAAACCAAATTCTTTGCCTTGTCTATCTTTGAGATTAAACATTATTCCTTCACCTGCGGTATATCCTTCCCATCTTTCACTTTTTTTCCATAAATCTGCAGGATGAAGTTGGGGTAATAGTAATTTTGTACAACCAATACTATTAAGTTCTTTCTCAATAATTGCGGATATTTTTTCAATAACTCTAAGCATTATTGGCATGTATGCATAAATACCGCTGTTAACTCTGCGAATATACCCAGCTTTTAATAGTAATTGATGTGAAATAATCTCAGCTTCAGAAGGTGTGTCACGAAGTGTCCCCAGAGGAAATGAGGTGGTCACGCGCATACAAAAAAATCCTTAGATAATATTTAATTTTATCAATTAAGATGAAAAAATAATTCAAAGTGTCTTGAGTCCCTCAACGCGGCTAGTCTAAGAATGTTCTTTCTGCTAACTTCTTCAGTAATAAAGTTCAAACTCTTTAAAAAGTTCATTACTACTTAATCATTTTCTTAAGTTTATGGAAAATATAGATTCCAATATTTCTAGTGAAGAGGAATTAGTAGGTATTGATGAAGTTCAAAAATTCCTAAATAGATCAAGAGCTTCTGTCTATAGGTATACAAATACAGATTTAAGAAATCTAAACCCTAGTTTTAATCCAAGAAAATTAAATCCCGAATTTCGGACTGATCAAAAAGATCCTTTAAAATTCCATCCTAATGAAGTAGCAAGATTTGCAAAAGATATTCTAAGAATAAAGGAAGTTACTGTAGAGGTCTTTAATTCACCTTCGTCAGCTGCTCAAAATATACTGGCGCAAATATTAGACGAACTAAAATCTATTAGGTCTTTGCTAGAAAAAGAGTAATTAAAAGGTCACCAATGAATGTTTTGATTTATTGACATTTTGAATGTAGGATAATGATGTTTAATTATCTCCTTAATCTTTACCAATTAAGAGTCCTTGAGTTACACGAAATCAAAGCAGTTTATTCAAAGTAAATCAAGCGAAGAATCTTCTCATGGTTCTCCTCGAAATGATTTTGAAAGAGATGATGATGACCCCTTAAGTATAAGGAGTTTATCAATAACATCTTTAGGTATTATTTTTGCCTTTTTGACAATTTTTTTACCTTCAATAAGTATTTTAATTGGCAGACCTCTATCTCAAAGAAACGAGATAATTCATAATCACGATTTTAAAAAAGATGGACCTTAGTTCAATACCTCCATCTCCAATGAAGGGAATAGTAAATATTGTTGTTGAAATACCTGCAGGGAGTAGGAATAAATATGAATATTGCTCTGACGCAGGAATAATGGCCCTAGACAGAGTATTACATTCTTCAGTTAGGTACCCTTTTGATTATGGTTTTATCCCAAATACCCTTGCTGAAGATGGAGCTCCACTTGATGCAATGGTGATAATGGATGAACCTACTTTTGCGGGTTGTCTAATAAAAGCTAGACCTATTGGAGTTTTGGATATGCATGATTGTGGTGCATATGATGGCAAACTTTTATGTGTGCCTATGGCTAATCCTAGGCAGGCTAATATAGTGAGTATTAATCAAATTGCTCCTAATCAGCTTGAGGATGTTGCAGAATTTTTTAGAACAAGTAAAGGACTCGATGGAAGAACAGTTCAAATTGATGGTTGGAGGGATTTTGATGTAGTTGAAAATTTATTGAAAAGTTGTATGCCTCTAAAAAAGAAGAACTTTAAAGTACTTAAGAAATCAAATATTAGTAAATTAAATTGAAAAAAATAATTTTTTATAGTTATTTAAAATGCTCTACATGCCGAAAAGCTGCAAAGTGGCTTGAAAGCAAAGACTTTGAATTTCAGTTAATTGATATTGTAAAAGAACCTCCGCTTGTTAATTATTTAAATCTAGCCTTAGAGCAATACTCTGATGATAAGAAAAGGATTTTTAATACAAGAGGTAAAGCCTTTAAAACTCTTGATCTTGATATTGATCGTTTGTCAAAGGAAGAAATTATTCAACTTCTTTTAAGTGATGGCAAATTAATAAAAAGACCATTTTTGATTTACGAAGGGGGAAAAGTAATATTAGGTTTTAACGAAATTGAGTATGCAAAACAATTTATATAAGTTTAGAAAATCAAGACTTGATTAATCCTATGCCTAATTCCATAAAAAGTTTTTTAAAAGAATGGGGTCTACTAATTCTATTAACTTTTTTTGTTTCTTCTTGTAGATCATTTTTAGCAGAACCACGTTATATCCCCTCTGGTTCAATGCTCCCAGAATTACAAATAAATGATAGGTTAATTATTGAAAAATTTTCACTAAGAAACTCTTTACCAAAAAGGGGAGATATTGTTGTTTTTAACTCACCTTACTCGTTTGACAAAAAATTAATTTCATCAAGATCTAAGCCTTTACCAAAAAAAAGATATTGTTTTTTTATGAGTTTCCCTCCAATGTCGTTTATTCCTGGCTTGAGGGATCAAGCTTGCGATGCTTATATTAAAAGAGTGGTGGCCCTTCCAGGAGAAATTGTAAGTGTAAACTCTAATGGTGAATTAATAATAAATAATAAATTAATTCCTGAACCCTATGTCTCTAATAAGTGCTCATTATCCCTATTTAATAATTGTGGTAAATTTGAAAACATAAAAGTGCCAGAAGATCATTTTTTGGTTTTAGGTGATAATAGGGCAAATAGCTGGGATGGAAGATATTGGCCTGGAAGTAAATTTCTTCATAAAAAAGAAATAATTGGTAAAGCATATTTCAGATTTTGGCCTCTTAGTCAAGTTGGCTTTTTCAGTAAATGAAGCCTTTTAACTGACTCTAAATTTATCAAAATTTTAACTAGGCTTAATTTAAAGTGCTCCTGAAGCAGTTGAATCAAGTATTCCCCCTAGATGTGTTGTAATGTTAAGAGCGCTAATCACAGGGGGCTTATTAGGATCATTAAAAAGATCAATTATAGTTATGCCGCCATTACCCTGTTTTATCATCCAAATATTTGAATAATTAATCCCAAGGATATTACAAATTAGAGTTTTATTGACTGCATCATGAGCAACTATGAGAGTTTGATCATTATCCTTTTGAGATAAACAAATTTTGTCAAAAGCCTCTACTGACCTTTCTGATACATCTTTTATACATTCACCTTCGGGCATTATTACTTCTTCAGGTTTATCATGCCAATTTTTTAGTAAACTAGGCCACTCTTCTCTAATTTCTGCTTCCAATTTACCCTCCCATAATCCGTGACTGATTTCTACAAGCGAATCTATTCTCTCAATTTTTAAATCTTTTTTATTTTGAAGGATTATTTGTGCAGTTTCATAAGGTCTATGCATTGAACTTGAAAATGCCTTATTGAAAGAAATATTTCTCAAATATTCAAAAGTCCTTCTAGCTTGATCTCTTCCGTTTTCATTTAAAGGGATATCAATTTGGCCTTGAAATCTACCTTCTTTGTTCCAGTTAGTTTCACCATGCCTTATTAGAAATATTCTGGAATCTCCAATTTTATTTGGAATATTTTTATTAAGATGGGAAGTTTGATTTAAGCATTCAATTTGAGTATTAAAAGAATCATCTTTCTTTGAAATATTGAGTATCGAGAAAGAAGCATTTTCTAATCTTATTTTTCTAAAACCTTGCTTAGGCTTTCCTAATAACAAGAGTATTAAACATCTGAGAATTGCATTATGTCCAACAACTAAAATATTTATATCATCTTTGTCTTGATAAATTTTTAAAATATCTTCTACAAAATTTGTTGCTTGAAAAAATAACTCTTGAATTGGTTTATGAGTTTTATTGTCATTTCTTTTTAAGATAAGATTTTCTGGATCATTTTTCCATATAGGGTAAATTTCTGGAAATTTCTCTTTTATTTCATCAATTTTTAGACCAGACCATTCACTAAGATCTACCTCTAGCAAATTATCATCGAATATAATATTTTGTTCTTTATTGAAGGCCTTTTTAATTGTTTTTGCTGTCTCTGCTGCTCTCACAAGTGGGGAGGAATAGATTTTATCGAAGTTTATTTTTGATAATGCTTTTCCTGCTTTTCGGGCTTGTTCGTATCCTTCATCGGTTAATAATGAATCGTCTGTTCTTCCTTGAATTAATCCTTTTGCATTGAAACTGCTTAGTCCGTGCCTAACTAAAACTAATCTTATAGCCATTATATAAATTTGAAAATTAAGATAATTTAATCATCTCATGGCGTGATTAAAATAGATATATAAATATAAGGAAATTCAATGATAACTAACTATAGTTTTCAAGAATATAATAAGTTATGATCTTTAAAAATAGTTCTAAGTCGAAACTCACATTAGCTTTTATTTCGATCGTCATAACTTTTTTTGTTTGGCAACAAGGCTTAAGAGACAGTTTAAATAGACCGTCTGTTTCATTTGATATTAGTCAAAAAGAGCAAGAAATTGCTGAATTATCTGTCCAATCAATACCTGTAAAGCTTAAAAAATTTTTTATCATTAATGATCCTGTTGATCAGATAAATAAAGCACTCTCTGATGTCTCATTTGAAGAGCTAACAGAAAGAAATAAATTAATTCGAATAATCACTTCAGAATCAAATGATTCTTTAATTTATAAAAATATATCCAAAGATTTTAAAGATAAAAACTTTGAATTTCTTATTGATGAGATAGAAAAAAAATCTAATAATAATTCATATAAAGCAAATCCAGATAAATTTGATTTATTTAAAGGTGATAGATTTTTATATCACCTTTTAAGCAGGAAATTTGATTTTGACGATAGTGCATTAATAACAAAATCATTTTCAAGAAAAATGTTTTTTAAAATATTAGCCATAAGATTAATTCCACTTTTAACAATACTTATTGGCTCTATTCTGGCTTTAAAAATATTATGGAAAACCATATCTTTGAAAAAGTTTGGTTGGAAAGAAATTAAATCCTTAGATTTAGAATTAGTAGATATGGTTTTATTAATTGCAGGTGGATTTGTTGTTTTAGGAGAAGTGGTATCACCTTTGTTTTCTATTAGTTTGGTTGAACTTTTTTCTAAAAATATCTCTAATGAATTGTCTCAATCTTTAAAAATTTTCTTTGGATATCTTTTTATGGCTATTCCGCCATTATGGATAGTTTTTTATCAAATTAAATCCTTGAATGGTGAATTTACTTTTAAAAAGGATTATTTACAGTTCAATATCTTGCCAATAAAATATGCAATTATTCAGGGAATTAAAGGTTGGTTAACAATTGTTCCTTTTGTTTTATTGATCTCTCTGATTATGAATAGTCTGATCGATAATCAGAATGGTAGTAACCCCTTGCTGGAAATTGTTCTTAATAATAATAATTACTTATCATTTTTTTTATTATTTGTAACAACAACTCTATTGGCTCCTTTATTCGAGGAGATTATATTTCGCGGTATTTTACTGCCAACTCTTTCAAGAGATTTTGGAGTAATTTCGGGTATCATAGTTTCTGCTTTTATCTTTGCATTAGCTCATTTAAGTTTGGGAGAAATGCCACCGTTATTTGTTCTAGGGATCGGATTGGGAATTACAAGAATTGCTTCAGGAAGTTTGTTCTCTTCAGTGATTATGCATTCTTTATGGAATGGATTGACTTTCTTGAATTTGTTCTTATTGAGGACATAAAGAACTTAATTTTTTACTTGCGAATCAAACAAAAAGATGTTTATTTAATTAATAACGCCTCTTTCATTTAAAAATAAATCATAGATGAAACCTTATGGGAATCAACTTAATTTTAAAAAAAAAGTTTCAAATGAAAGTAAAAAAAATTTCGAAAAAATATCCATAATCAATATCAAATTAATACATCTAATTTTCGATACTATTAATATCTCTCTATTGGTATTAATTTTTACCTTATTTTTCTTATCTTTTGATAGCCAAAGAAAATGGTCAAATACATATAAAAGCTTATCTAAAACAAGAGCTATCAATAATAATCTCATTGATTATATTTCTAAAATTGAGGAAATTTATATTAGCGAACTTGAGTCTCTCAATATCTATAGAAAAACAAAACCTGAAGATTTAATCTATCTCGATAAACTAGTAGAAAAAAAAGAAAGTTTATTTAAAAAAAATTTAAGTAGTTTTATTGAAGGTTTTATAGATAGCAAATATCAAAAGGGATATTGATGAAAAAATTCAAAAAAATTGTTCGTCTAACACCCCTTGATCAAAGAAGATTTAAATTTATTTATGTTTTTAGTTTACTACTAATATTTTGTTTGTTTGGTAGGTTAGTTAAATTGCAAGTCTTTAACGCATCTGATTTGCAAAGGAAAGCTAGATTAATACAGTCTTCTAAAACTAACGCCTTAAAAAAAAGGAGATCAATTGTTGATAGGAATAATAGACTAATCGCTTACGATAAACCTCTCTACAAATTATGGGCCCATCCAGAATATTTTAATTTTCCGGGTGATTCAATTAACAGAGTTCGCAGTATTGAAGAAGTTACAAAAAAATTGTCATCTATCTTGGATATTAATGATGAAATACTCGTAGAAAAATTTAATAATAAAATGAGTGGTATTAAGATTTTAGATAAGATTTCTGAAGAAAAGGCAGAAAAGATTAAGAATCTTCAAATAAGCGGACTTGATTTGTTTAAATATTCGCAGAGATATTACCCCCAAGGAGAGCTTTACTCTAATCTTGTAGGTTTTGTTAATGATGATAATAAAGGTTCAGCAGGTTTAGAGCTTCATTTAGATAATCAAATTAAAGTTTTTAATAAAAGTAATTTAATAAAAAGAGGAGGAGATGGAACTCCTTTACCGGATAATTCGGCCCCAGGTGATTTTATTTATGATTACAAAAGTTTAGGACTAACTATAGATTCAAAATTACAGAAAGCGTCATTCAATGCATTATCAAAGCAAGTAAGCGAATGGAAAGCAAAGAAGGGATTTGCCATAGTTATGGATGTTAATAATGGTCGGATCCTCTCCTTGGTTACTGTCCCATCATATGATCCAAATAAATTTTGGCAGTATGATTCTGAACTCTTTAGAGGCTGGTATTCTCAAGATTTATTTGAGCCTGGTTCAACTTTTAAACCTATTAATCTTGCCTTGGCGTTAGAAGAAAAAGTAATCCAGAAAGATGGATTAGTTGAAGATATTGGGCAGATTAAGGTTGGAGGATGGACACTTTCGAATTGGGATAAAAAAGGTAATGGATACATTGACTATCCAAAAGTATTGCAAGTTTCAAGTAATGTTGGGATGGTAAAAATAATGCAAAATCTAGACCCCACAATTTATTGGGATTTGTTACAAAACTTAGGTATAAATAAAAATTTAGAGACTGACTTATTTGAATCAACTGCTGGCCAACTAAAGAGAAAAGATTTGTTTGTAAATCAATCAATTGAGCCTGCCGTGACTTCTTTTGGCAAAGGATTCTCAATCTCGCCACTTAAATTGGTTCAACTTCATGCGGCTTTAGCAAATGGGGGTTTTGAAGTGACTCCACATGTAACCGCAACTTTCAAGGAAAGAATTAATAAAAATCCAAAGAAACAATTTTTTTCATCGGATGTCTCTAAAATTGTTCTTGAATGGATGGAGAGTGTAGTTGATAAAGGTAGTGGATCTGGAGCAAAAATTGAAGGATATAGGATAGCGGGGAAAACGGGTACTTCTCAAAAAGCCATAAATGGTTCGTATACAAGTAAAAAAGTTTGTAGTTTCGTAGCAACCTTACCAGTTAATGATCCTAAATATGCTGTCCTCGTAGTTGTTGATGAGCCATCTAAATCATATGCATATGGTTCAACTGTTGCAGTACCAGTAGCGAGAGAAATTATCGAGAGTTTGATAGTTATTGAAAAAATACCTCCTAATATTAAAGATCACGGAATGATTGTTAAAAAACCCTAAAAATTTCCATTTTTATAAATATTTAGTACATTATCTGATGATTTCATCAGGAATAAAAGCTAGTTTATGTATATGTATGATTATCTAGATATGAAATCAATTTTAGAACAATTGTCCTCAATGACCGTTGTTGTCGCTGATACTGGAGATTTAGATTCGATAAAAAAATTTCAACCAAGGGACGCCACCACTAATCCATCGCTAATACTTGCTGCTGCTAAGAACCCTGATTATGTGAAGTTAATTGATAAAGCTTTAGAAAGTTCAGAAAATGCATTGCCCCAAGGATTCTCTGAAATTGAACTAATTAAAGAAACTGTTGACCAAGTTTCAGTATTTTTTGGAAAAGAAATATTGAAAATTATTTCAGGGCGTGTATCTACAGAAGTTGATGCAAGACTGAGCTTTGACACTGAAGCTACAGTAGAAAAAGCAAGAAAATTGATCAATCTTTATAAAAATTTTGGAATTGAAAAAGAAAGAATCCTAATTAAGATTGCCGCAACTTGGGAGGGAATAAAGGCAGCTGAAATTTTGGAAAAAGAGGGTATTAAGTGCAACTTAACTTTACTTTTTAACTTCTGCCAAGCTGTAACTTGTGCCAATGCAAAGATAACTCTGATTTCTCCTTTCGTTGGCCGTATATTAGATTGGCATAAAGCAAAAACTGGTAAAACTAGTTTTGTTGGTGCTGAAGACCCTGGTGTTATTTCAGTTACACAAATATACAACTACTTTAAAGAAAAGGGATTCAAGACAGAAGTCATGGGAGCGAGTTTTAGAAATCTTGATGAAATAAAAGAATTGGCAGGTTGCGATCTTTTAACAATCGCACCAAAATTTCTTGAGGAACTTAAAAAAGAAAAAGGAGAGTTAGTTAGAAAATTAGATGTAAGAACCCAAATAAATAATTCTATTGACTACGAATTTGAAGAAAAAGATTTCAGATTAAGTATGTTAGAAGATCAAATGGCAAGTGAAAAGCTTAGTGAAGGCATCACTGGATTCAGTAAGGCTATAGAAGAATTGGAAGAGTTGCTGCTAAAGAGATATTCAGAGATTAAAAATCATAAATTGATTTCTGCTAACTAAATTTAAGTTCGAATTGAAAAAGAATTAAGTCCCACTTTTTGTTAAAAGTCTTCTTATGACTCTTTTTGCAATATCTTCATAACTCATTTCTCCTGATAATATTTGAGCAATACGTTTAGGTGCTGTTTTTCTTTTTACACCTAATTGATATCCAGTTCTGGGAAATCTATAAAAAACTTGGGCTATTCTCCTCCCCCAAGCCATTGATTTCCCCCATATGTTGTTAATTTTTTTCGTATAAAGATTTAAATCATCTACCCTACCTAATAGGCACTGATCTATGTATTCTGCAGCATAAAAACTGCTAATTAAAGATGGTCTAATTCCTTCAGCTAAAAATGGATCACACAGAGATGCTGCATCTCCAACCGCTAAAACTTTGTCACCATTAATTGAGTGGAAGCCATTCCATATTCTCAGTTTCTTACTAATTGTTTTATCGGGAAAATCATCAAAACCGAAGCTTCTGATAACTTGTTTATTTATAGCCTGATTTTCTAAGAGACCATTATTTATAAAAGTACCTAAACCAATATTTAAGCTTTCTCTTAGGGGGAATGCCCATGCAAAACCATATTTTATAAATCCAAACTCAAATCTAACTGCATCGCTAGGTATTTCACCTAACCCTTTCAATCTTAATGAGATTGTGTTAGCAAATTTCGGATTTCTTGGCCCTAAATTGAAATAACTCGCCCATTTCGATTGGGACCCATCTGCAATTACAAGAAATTCTGCAATATATTTTATTTTGTTATTGCAAGTAATTTCCCATTTATCATTTTTTTTTATGATTTTATCTATCAATAATGATCTCATTATCTGGGCTCCATTACTCAAGGATTCATCAAGTAATAATTGATCGAGTTTTTCTCTTTTAATAATCCAAAATGGGGATTCACCAGTGAGATCAGCAGTTACATTATCTGCAGCCTTCCATCTGAATTCAACATTTTTAATTTTTGATTCTATGGAATCTGTTATGTCTAAAGGGAGAAATTGTTGCATTGAAGATGCCATCCCACCTGCACATGGTTTGTAATCTTGGAATTTTTCTTTTTCAATAATTAAAACGGAATAACCTTTCTTTGATAGGTTAAGAGCAGTGGAAGATCCTGATAAACCTCCACCAATTATTACAACGTCAAATCCTATCAAACTTTTAGAATTTCCTTTTCTTTCTCAGACAATTTAGTTTCTATTAAAGCAATATATTTATCAGTAATTTTCTGAATTTCAGATTGATTATCTCTCGATTCGTCAATAGAAATAAGGCCATCTTTTTCGTCTTTTTTTTCTTTATCAACTGCATCTCTTCTGATATTTCTCAAAGCCACTTTTCCTTCCTCTGCATATTTAGAGGCTAATTTACAAAATTCTTTTCTTCTTTCTTCTGTTAAAGGAGGAACATTTATTCTTATTACTTTCCCATCATTATTTGGAGTAATACCTAAATCACTCATAGAAATAGATTTCTCTATCGCTTGTAAACAAGAAATATCGAAAGGTTGTATTGAGATTGTTTGTGAATCAACAGTGCTTATAGACGCAAGTGATTTGATTGGTGTTTCTGCTCCGTAGTATTCAACACTTATTCTGTCTAACAGGGAAGCATTAGCTCTGCCTGTCCTAATTGTATTAAAGTTTCTTTGTGTGGCTTCAATACTTTTATTCATATTTTCTTGAATTTCTTTTTCTTTCATGATTAAAAAATTAAATAATCTTTAGCTAATTAAAGAGCCTATTGACTCACCTGCAACAGCTTTAGAAATGTTCCCTTTTTTGAATATATCAAAAACCATAATTGGGATATTATTATCTTTGCAAAGTGCAATCGCAGTACTGTCCATTACTGCTATTTCATCACTAAGAACTTGTTGATAACTGAGAGAGGAATATTTTTTTGCATCTTTAAATTTATTTGGATCACGATCGTATACTCCATCAACTTTAGTAGCCTTCATAACAACTTCAGCGTTTATCTCTGCTGCCCTCAAAGCTGCCGTAGTATCAGTTGTAAAAAATGGATTTCCGCATCCACCCCCGAAAACTACAACTCTACCTTTTTCTAGGTGCCTCATGGCTCTTCTTCTGATGTAGGGTTCGGCAATTTCCTGCATTTCGATTGCTGTTTGCACTCTGGTTGCAACTCCTACTCTCTCAAGACCATCTTGGAGTGAAATTGCGTTCATTACTGTTGCCAGCATTCCAACATAATCAGCCGTCGCGCGATCCATTCCGTCTGCAGATCCTTTAAGCCCTCTAAAAATGTTTCCACCACCCACAACTATTGCAAGTTGTATATTATTTTCGACTACTTTTGAAACATCCTCTGCAATTGACTGAACTATAGCAGGATCTATACCATATGGTTTTTCACCCATTAGTGCTTCTCCACTAAGTTTTAAGAGAACTCTTTTGTAAGTCATTCAATAATTGTACTTTTAAGACATTAGCAAGTAAATGTACCAAATTTATTTTTTGTTCAGATATTGCTTGCGTCTTTAAACATTTCTAAACTTGCCTTAAGAGTATTAAATTAAAATTTGTTTTAATTAGAACTCAACGCACTTTTGTGCTTTTATTCCTTGTTCTTTGAAAGGATGTCTTATAAGCTTCATTTCTGTAACTAAATCAGCGTAATTGATCATTAAATCAGATGCGCCTCTTCCAGTTAAAACAATATGATTTTTTCTATTATTTAAACTTTTTAAAAAGGTAATTATTTCTTCTGAAGCTAGATAGCCAAGTTTTGTGGCTACATTAACTTCATCAAGGATTATAAGTTTATAAGATTCATTTTTAATATATTCTTTGGCTAGTTCCCATGCTTCCTGAACTAATTTTTCATCCCTAATTCTATCTTGCGTCTCCCAAGTAAATCCTTCTCCTAATGAATGCCAAGATATGTCTGAAGAGAAATTCTTAAGTGCTTTTTCTTCTCCAGTGGTCCATCCCCCTTTAATAAATTGTATTATTGCAACTTTATGACCGTGCCCTATCGTCCTTAATGCCATTCCTAAAGCTGCAGTTGTTTTACCTTTACCATTCCCAGTGAAAACTATCAATAATCCTTTTTTGTTTTTTCTGATTTGTAGTCTTTCAGCTTGAATATCTTTTCTTTGTTGCATCCTTTTTTTATATGAGCTCTCATCATTCTCTGGCGATAGTTTACCTCCCATACCAAGCTCTTTAGCTTGACTGTCAAGACTAAATATCTTCTCAGTGGGAAAAGGTTCTTCTTGCATAACAATCTAATTTTATTAAGTGATTATAAATCTTTAAATACTTTTAGATCTCTTAACTTTTAAAAGTGCATTATTAACTGCCTGTTGTTGATCTCTTTTAGTAATCCAGTGGTGATAAGTTTGAGTATGTAGGCTAACCGAATGTCCCATCATTCTTGCAGCTACAGTATCAGGTAAATCATAAAAGATTGTTCTAACTGCCCAAGCATGCCTAAGATCGTAAGGTTTTATTTGTAAAGAGTAACGCTTAAACTGATCTGTAATTTTTTTTCCAATTTTCTGTAAGGTTGTAATCTTTAGATCCTTGTTAATATTTGGCAGTAGTTCTGGATTTTCACCAAGTTTTGATAATTCGAACTTTTCTACCCATTCAGGATGAAATGGCCAAACTTGATGTTCCCCTGTTTTAGTAGTAGGTAAAACTCTTATAATTTTGTCTCCAAAACTTGTTAAAGAACTTAAATCGCAAAAAAACACTTCATGATTTCTTAATCCGTATGTGGCCATTAAACCAAAAACAAATTTCCAAGATTTATTAGGTATCTTCGCCCAAATAATTTCTATTACCTCGTCTGTTGGGAGATCCCTAAATCCTGCTTTATTTAAACCATATCCTCTAGAATTTAGTTTCCAATCTTCTGGAAGTTTAATTTCCAAAAACTTAGCTAAAACACTTAGAGAAGTCGCGCATTGTTTCCTACTTCTGCTTCCTTCCTTATAACTTTCAAGTGTTTTTTGAAATATTTTTTCTAAATCTTCACTGCCATATTCACTATAAATATTAAGGACTCTTTTCAGATAAGGTTTGTAAGAACTTCTCCAAGTAGTTTTTCTAGTACTGCTTAAATATTCACTTTTGCTTTCTTTAAAAAAGAATTCTTCAAATTGATTCAATCTATTTGGAAATTCAAAGTCATTTTTCCCCCCCTTTTTACTTGGGTTAACTATCCAATTAATCCAGTCAAATTGATTTAATTCCAGTTGCAAATTGATTAATTGTAATTTTTTCTTAGCCTCCTCTAATCCAGAAATATCAGCTTTTAAACCAAGAGATATTCTTTGAATTTTAAAGTTATTCTTATCTTCTTTTAAAGGAAGTGAACCTCGTATATTTAATTTCCCCCCCCTTTTTTCAATTCTTAGTTTGCTCCCTTGAGTAGCAAATTTATCATTGATATTATTTATTTCCTGAATTACGTTCATTTATTTATATAATTGAACTTATAATGACGTTTTTAATGTTGATTTTCAATCTCCATAAATTTTAAATGGATAAAGTAGGCGTCTTACTAATGAACTTAGGAGGGCCTGAACGTATTAATGATGTAGGTCCATTCTTATACAATCTTTTTTCTGATCCAGAGATAATCAGGACCCCTTTCCCTGCTTTCCAAAAGCCTTTGGCTTGGTTAATTAGTACGCTTAGAAGTACTACTTCTCAACAGGCTTACCTTTCTATAGGTGGTGGATCTCCTATAAGAAGAATAACTGAACAACAAGCAAGAGAATTGCAATCTAAATTAAGAGATAAAGGGTTGAATGCTACTACCTATATTGCCATGAGGTATTGGCATCCTTTTACAGAATCAGCAATAGCTGATATGAAAGCAGATGGTATCGATCAAATTGTAGTACTACCTTTGTATCCACATTTTTCAATCAGTACAAGTGGTTCAAGCTTCAGGGAATTAAAAAAATTACGAGATTCAGATAGTGATTTTAAGAAAATCCCGATGAGATGTATAAGAAGTTGGTTCAGTCAATCAGGTTACTTAAAATCAATGGTTGAATTGATTTCAGAGCAAATTTCACTTTGTGAATCACCTTCTGAAGCTCATATATTTTTTACTGCACATGGAGTTCCTAAGAGTTACGTAGAGGAAGCAGGAGACCCATATAAACAACAAATTGAAGATTGTTCTTTATTAATAATAAATGAGTTAGAAAAATATTTAGGTCATAGCAACTCTTATACACTTTCTTATCAAAGTAGAGTTGGCCCAGTTGAATGGTTGAAGCCTTACACAGAAGAAGTGTTAGAGGACCTGGGAAGTTCCAAAGTTAATGATCTGATTGTGGTACCCATAAGTTTTGTTGGGGAGCATATTGAAACATTGCAAGAAATTGATATTGAATATAAAGAAATTGCTGAAAAAGCTGGAATAGTAAACTTTCGTAGGGTTAAGGCTTTAAATACTCATCCTACTTTTATTGAGGGTCTTAGTGATCTAGTAGTTTCTTGTTTAGAAGGGCCTCTAGTTAATATTGAAGAGGCTTCACAGTTGCCTGAAAAAGTTAAACTTTACCCTCAAGAGAAATGGCAATGGGGTTGGAATAATAGTTCTGAGGTTTGGAATGGAAGAGTTGCCATGATAGTTTTCCTCATACTTTTTATAGAACTTATTTCTGGTTCTGGTCCGTTACATAGGCTAGGAATTTTATAAAGATCAACTTATAATTTACCTTGAAAAAATTTGAATTTATTGAAAGATTTTTGAATTAGTTTCTGACATTACATTTCTAAATGAGGCAAAAGTTTTTGATTAAGTTTAATATTTATAGTAATTATTGAATTTCTTTAGTGACTCTTACTTCGAGATCCTTTTCAAAAGGTAGTTCAAAAAATGAAAACCCAGTTTGGATAACTGGTGCAGATGCACTAATGGATTCTCTGAAAATTCATGGGGTAAAAGTTATATTTGGATATCCTGGAGGAGCCATACTACCAATATATGACGCAGTTCATAAAGCAGAACAGGATGGTTGGTTAAAGCACTATATGGTTAGACATGAACAAGGAGGTTCTCATGCGGCTGATGGATATGCAAGATCTACGGGTGAAGTAGGAGTATGTTTTGGGACTTCAGGGCCAGGTGCAACAAATTTGGTTACTGGAATAGCAACTGCTCAAATGGATTCAGTCCCTCTTGTAGTTGTTACAGGTCAAGTTCCAAGACCTGCTATTGGGACTGATGCTTTCCAAGAAACTGATATTTTTGGTATAACTCTTCCAATTGTTAAACACTCATGGGTAATAAGAGATCCTGCAGACATCGCAAAGGTTGTTTCAGAAGCTTTTTTTATTGCCTCTTCTGGTAGACCTGGCCCTGTGTTAATTGATATACCCAAGGATGTAGGTCAAGAATTCTTTAATTACCAAAGAGTTTTACCCGGTGAGATTATTCCTAAGGGATTTAAAAGAAATGGCGATATAAATAATTGTGATATCAAAAAAGCGATTAAATTGATAGAAGGGTCTGAAAGACCTCTTCTTTATGTCGGTGGTGGGGCAATATCTTCAGGAGCTCATGATGAAATAAGAATATTGGCTAAGAATTATCAAATACCAGTAACTACAACATTAATGGGAAAGGGTGCTTTTGATGAAAAAGATAACTTATCGGTTGGAATGTTAGGTATGCATGGAACTGCTTACGCAAACTTTGCAGTTACAGAATGTGATCTTCTAGTAGCTATTGGAGCTAGATTTGATGATAGGGTGACAGGAAAATTAGATACTTTTGCTCCTAATGCTAAGGTCATTCATATAGATATTGATCCAGCAGAAGTTAATAAAAATAGGCGTGTAGATGTTGCAATTGTATCTGATGTTTCAAAAGCTGTTCGCAAAATTAATGAAAAATCTCTCAATAGCAAATTTGCTTTTAAGACTAAGAACTGGTTAGAAAAAATAGATTTTTGGAAAAATAAACACCCTTTGTATGAGCCACCTGAGAAAGGAGAAATTTATCCTCAGGAAGTTCTTTTAAAAGTAAGGGAACTTTCACCTGAAGCTTATATAACTACAGACGTTGGACAGCATCAGATGTGGGCTGCTCAATACCTTAGAAATTCTCCAAGAAAATGGATTAGTAGTGCAGGATTAGGAACTATGGGTTTTGGATTACCAGCGGCAATTGGAGTAAAGGCTGCCTTACCTAATTCAAATGTTATTTGTATCGCAGGAGATGCAAGTGTCTTAATGAATATTCAAGAATTAGGAACATTATCTCAATATGGATTAAAAGTAAAGTTGGTCATCATAAATAATCGCTGGCAAGGGATGGTAAGACAATGGCAGGAGAGTTTCTACGATGAAAGATATTCCTCATCAGATATGAGCTGCGGTGAACCTGATTTTGTGAAACTTGCGGAATCTTTTGGAGTTAAAGGTTACTTAATTTCTGAAAGAAAACATTTGCAGAATGAATTTAAAAATGCGCTTGAACATGATGGCCCTGCCTTGATTAATATCCTTGTAAGAAGAGGTGAAAATTGTTATCCAATGGTTCCTCCAGGTAAAAGTAATGCTCAAATGGTTGGATATGTTAATTGTGAAGATTAATTTGTTTTAAATTCGTCATTTTAAAAAATTAACTTTAAGATAATTTAAAAACTTAGATATTACTGAATTGAAAAAATTATCAAAAATTTTTATTATTATCTGCTTTATTGTTCTAAATCCTGTAATAGTTAACTCGGCTGAAATCCTTCAAATTAAAAGTTCAAATACTATTTTGGTGGGGGACCAAAATAGGAATTTAACTATTGGATTATTTTGTGTAGACGTAAATGAAAATGATGAGCTTAAAGCAACTAATTTACTTAAGAGTGAATTTCCAAGGGGAAGCAAAGTGAAAATAAAACCTTTTGGTTTCAAAGAGAATGTTTTGTTAGCAAAAGTTTTTAATATTAAAGGTACTAAGGAGATGACAGAATTATTAGTCGCTAAAGAGTTAACTAGTAAAATTTGTTCAAGTTAACTTGGCTCTATGAACAGATAAAATTCCATTGCCTCGAGATTGTTTTGCTCCTTCTCCAGGAATTAAATTCATTTTTTAATTTGTATGTGCATAAATTGGAGATGTTTATATTTGTATTAGGGATATTTTCATTTACAAGTTGTCTATAGGCAGATCTTTTAAGATTAAGTTGATTTAAGTATTGCTCTTTGAAGTGATTTGAATCACTAAAACAAAGATCTTTTTCAGTTTTAGTTAAATTGATTTTTATGTTTATGTTTTCTGCCTTTCTATAAAATTCCTTGAGTGTCAATTTATCAACTAGATAATGTTCCTCTGAAATCGCTGGCCCTATCGCAACAAGTAAGTCATCTTTAGATGTCCCAAAATTATCGAAAATTTTAACAAGATTTTTTATTATTTTTTTTTCTAAACCCTTTCTTCCACAATGCAAGGCTGCAACATTTCTTGTCCTTTTATCTGCAAAAAATATTGGCATGCAATCAGCGGTATAAACCCATAAGTTTTGATTGTATTTATTACCGAAAAGACAATCTGCATCAGTCTTATTCCCTTCTTGCGAATGTGATCCAAACACTATCACATCACTGTGAATTTGATTGGAAACACAATTTATATAATTTTCATTAAAGTGATTCCCTAATAATTGCAGAAATTTCTCAGAGCTAGACTTCGTAAAGTATGCATGTTTGAAATTATTATCACTCAGGATAGGTGATGAATAATACTCAAATTTCTTGTTTTGAATAAAAATTTCAGCTTTTGAGAAATTTATTTCTTTATAAGATATAGTTCCCGCTCCTAAACTTAATTTATGAAATTAATTCAATATCTCTCAAGATCCAGAATCCTGCAAATTTTTCGATATATGGCGTTGACTGTATGGCAATAAATTGATAACCAAAAGAATTTTTTTTATTCTCTAAAAACTTTGTGCTCAATATGTTTGCATCTTTTTCTGGCAAATCTGTAACGAGCCACTTATCGTTTTCTGATGCTTCAAGTATGAGTTGGTTCTTATTGATGACTAATTTAATAGGTTCTAAGCAACTGAACCATGCAGAAAGTGCTAATGATCTATCTTTGCTAAAAAGTCTTAATCCTGGTACTAAATAATTATCATCTAAATCTTGATTAATTGGGAAAATATCTCCAAATTCCATAGGCCAATTTTGTGCTGATTTTAATTCGCCAATTGATATTTCAGAGATAGTTAAAGCATCACCTCTCACTGCTTCTGGTAAAGGTTGAGGAGGGGTTTCCATTTTTGAAGTAAAAGTAGGAGCTAATACACCTCTTACATAACCTTTTTCATTTGGATAAATATCTTTTTCGAGAAATTCGATTCTATCGAATAAATCGTAAGTTCTCCTACTTACAAGAGCATCAATACTTACGGCCTCTAGAGATTTCTTAATGATCGATTTCATTGAAGACCTCCAGAATCGAACTATTGAAGGTTTCGCCCACCCTTGTTTTTTTGCTTCACTTATTGCTTCATTTAGTGCCTTTGTAAGCCATACTGAATTAACTTCATTGGCAGGACATTTTTTATTCCAAAGAAAAATATCTTCTGTCTTAAAATTCTTTGTAGAGCAAATAATTAACTCCCACCTTTTTTTTCCATTTGATTCAATAATTGGTCTTGAGTAAAAGTCTAATTCCCAATCTGAAATTTTTAATTTAAGACTTGACTCCATTTTTTTATTGATGTTCATTTATCTTGTTCTTTTTTGTCGAAGAGGGCTTTAGTTTTTAGTGCTCTCTCTGTGGCTTCTTGCATAACTTTTTGCTTATCAATAATTAATTCTCCCGCTGAGTTTTCTAGGAGTGCTGTATTGAGACCAATGCGACCTTTTTCGAGGTCAATTTCAGATATTAAAGCTTTTATAATTTCCCCTTCTCTAAAAACTTCTCTTAAAGAACGAATCGATCCATTTGTTAATGAGGATTGATGTAGAAGTCCACTAGCTCCACCTAATTCAATAAAAAAGCCATATGGTTTTACAGCTAAAACTTCTCCTTCAATTAATTGACCTACTTCTAGACTTGTAAGTTTAGAAACTAATGATGCTTTCTTTTCAGAGAGAACTAATTTTCTGGACTCTGGATTCACCTCAAGAAATGCTACTTTTAGAGTTTTTCCCACAAAAGATTGATAATCTTGACCATCTTCAAGCTGGGATCTTGGGATGAATCCTCTCAATCCATCCACATCACATGTAAGCCCACCTCTATTAAATCCATTAATTAAAACGTCAATTAATTCTCCATTTTTTGCAGAACTTGATACTTTTTCCCAACTTTGTCTGAGAATTAATGCCCTAGCGCTCACAGTTACCATCCCATCAGCATTTTGTTCTTTAATAACCAAAACTTCCATTTCAAGACCTATAGAAAACTTTTCTTTAAAGTTAGTTATGACGCCCAAACCACACTCTTTTTTGGGCATATAACCAGGCGCTTTCCCACCAATGTCAACATATAGTCCATCACTTTCGACTGCTATAACCTTCCCTGTAATTGTTTCTCCTGTGGCCCCAATTGGCTCATTTGCATTTAAAGCCTCCAAAAAAGCATTTTCGTCAAAATCGAATTCATCAACTGTTCTTTCTAATTGAAAATCTGTGTTTTGCTCAGAAAAATTAAGGGGTCTATTTAGGTCTTGTTGAGAAATATCAGAAGCCTCATTGTTTTCATTACTGTCCACAATTTCTTTTACTGGATCATCTTTAATTATTTGAGGTTTGATTGCGATATTCTCTTTTTTAATTTCTTCTTGCAAATTGGTTTGTTTATTATCTTTTTCTTGAGACTTTTTTTGAGTATCTCTCTTGCTTATGCGAAGTACCTGAAGAGGTTTTTTATTGCCCTTTGGTTGGATATTATCTTGGGCATTTTTATTACTGACTCCCATCGTAGGTAAAATAAGGATAATTAATTATTAACATACTCTAAATGTTAGTACTCAAAATTAAAATTAATGAACTTTAAACCAATACCTAATAAATTTGAATACTTAAATTGGCAAGAAGTTGAGAGTGTTGCAAAAAACAAAAGATCAACAGTGATTTGGCCATTCGGAGCTGTTGAGCAACATGGGCCGCATTTGCCTCTTGCTACAGATAGTATTTTTGTTGATGAAATTATTAGTGAAGTTTTTAAATTACTCCCTGCCGATATTCCATTAAAAAAACTGCCCACTCAATATATTGGTTTTTCTCCGGAACATAAGGGTTTTGCCGGGACAATTTCACTGACCTCAAATTTAATAACATTAATGATTAAAGAAGTTGGAGGTCAGTTATCTGAAATGGGTTTTAAAAGATTGATATTGATTAATGGACATGGCGGTCAAATTTCACTACTAAATACAGCTGCAAGAGAGCTAAGGAGTTTCGCACCCGAGATGGCAGTTTTCCCTTGTTTCTTATGGAGTGGTGTTATTGGATTAAGTGAATTGTTAACAAAAACTGAAATCCAGGATGGGCTTCATGCTTCTTTAGCTGAAACAAGTTTGATGCTCGCTTTGAAGCCAGAATTAGTAGGTGATGAACGCCCAAATGAGGGCATGAAAGGACAAATTCCAGAAGGCTGGAGTCTAGAAGGGAATGCGCCTACTGCTTGGCTTACTGACGACTTCAGTAAATCAGGTGTTATTGGAGATAGTAGAGGAGCAAATGAGTCTTTAGGAAAAAATTTAAAGGAATTATTGATTAATCATTGGTTCAAATTGATTATGAATCTGATGCAATCAGATTGGCCAAACAATTCTTAAATAAGTTTAAGTAAAAAATGTGACTTAACAATTGAAACTATTTTCATGATATTTAAATAAACTCTCTATAATCGTGTAATATTCATGCATAATGAGCTAAAGATTACTGACATGCAAACTCTAGAATCAAGTAAAAAAACTATTGAAGAATCGATTAATCCGATTTCTTTAGATTTACCCGACTTCACTACAGATTCTTACAAGGATGCATACAGCAGAATAAATGCAATTGTTATAGAGGGAGAGCAAGAGGCTCATGATAATTACATTTCAATAGCAACTTTAATTCCAAATGAGTTAGAGGAATTAACTAAATTGGCGAGAATGGAAATGAAGCATAAAAAAGGCTTTACTGCATGCGGAAGAAATTTAGGTGTAGTAGCTGATATGGATTTTGCTAAAAAATTCTTTTCTAAATTACATGGCAATTTTCAAGTTGCTCTTGAAAAAGGAAATTTAACTACATGTCTTTTAATACAAGCTATCTTAATTGAAGCATTTGCAATTTCTGCTTATAACGTATACATAAGAGTTGCGGATCCTTTTGCAAAAAAAATAACAGAGGGAGTGGTTAAAGATGAATATCTTCATTTAAATTACGGTCAAGAGTGGCTTAAAGAGAATCTATCAACTTGTAAAGAGGAATTAATGGAAGCTAATAAGGTTAATCTTCCATTAATTAAAAAGATGTTAGATGAAGTTGCAGATGACGCATCAGTTTTAGCTATGGATAGAGAAGAATTAATGGAAGAATTTATGATTGCTTATCAAGATACATTGATGGAAATAGGTCTAGATAATAGAGAAATCGCAAGAATGGCTATGGCAGCTATCGTCTAATTAAATTTGTAATTAATTAAGGCTTTTAATAATTAATCAAACCTATTTAAGTAGTTACCTCTGTGCTATTCTTCATAACATCGTATAGAAACCATTTATAAATTTTAAATGTTTGGGTTAATAGGCCACTCAACTAGTTTTGAAGATGCAAAAAGAAAAGCTTCGATGCTAGGCTTTGATCATATTGCTGATGGCGACTTGGATGTTTGGTGTACTGCTCCTCCTCAGCTTGTTGAAAATGTAGAAGTTAAAAGTGCAACTGGAATATCTATTGAAGGTTCTTATATAGATTCTTGCTTTGTTCCTGAAATGCTTTCTAGGTTTAAAACCGCTAGAAGAAAAGTACTAAATGCTATGGAACTAGCTCAGAAAAAAGGAATTAATATTACAGCTTTAGGAGGATTTACTTCTATTATTTTTGAGAATTTTAATCTTCTACAGCATAAACAAATTAGAAATACTTCATTAGAGTGGGAAAGGTTCACTACTGGTAATACTCATACCGCTTGGGTTATTTGTAAGCAGCTAGAAATAAATGCTCCTCGCATTGGGATAGACCTTAAAAAAGCAACTGTTGCTGTGATTGGTGCTACAGGTGATATTGGTAGCGCTGTTTGTAGGTGGCTTATCAATAAAACTGGGATTTCAGAACTTCTTATGGTGGCAAGACAACAAGAACCTCTAGCGCTGTTACAAAAAGAATTAGATGGTGGCACCATAACAAGTTTGGATGAGGCACTGCCTCAGGCGGACATTGTTGTGTGGGTTGCAAGTATGCCTAAAACTATTGAAATTGATACTGATAACTTAAAAAAACCATGTTTAATGATTGATGGTGGATACCCAAAAAATCTTGATGAGAAATTTCAAGGTGAAAATATTTATGTTTTAAAAGGAGGTATAGTAGAGTTTTTCAATGATATTGGTTGGAATATGATGGAACTTGCGGAAATGCAAAACCCTCAGCGAGAGATGTTTGCTTGCTTTGCAGAAGCTATGATTTTAGAATTTGAAAAGTGTCATACAAACTTTAGTTGGGGAAGAAATAACATTTCCCTTGAAAAGATGGAATTTATTGGAGCCGCTTCTTTAAAACATGGTTTTTCCGCAATTGGACTTGATAAGCAGCCTAAAGTATTAACTGTCTAAATCATGGCTAAACGTTACCTTCTTGATTTTGAAAAGCCTCTTGTTGAACTTGAGAAGCAGATAGAGCAAATTAAAGAATTAGCTCGAGATTCAGAGGTAGATGTTAGTCAACAGCTTCTACAGCTTGAAACCTTAGCTGCTAGAAGAAGAGAAGAAATATTTAAATCTCTCACGCCTGCTCAAAAGATTCAGGTAGCTAGACATCCTCAAAGACCAAGTACTTTGGATTTTGTTCAAATGTTTTGTGATGACTGGATCGAATTACATGGAGACAGAAATGGTGGCGATGATATGGCATTAATTGGGGGGATAGGTTCGATAAATAATAGACCAGTGCTGATGTTAGGGCATCAAAAAGGAAGGGATACAAAAGAAAATGTAGTAAGAAACTTTGGGATGGCAAAACCGGGAGGTTACAGAAAAGCTCTTAGATTAATGCAGCATGCAAATAGATTCGCTTTGCCAATTCTTACATTTATTGATACTCCTGGAGCTTATGCTGGTTTAAAAGCTGAAGAACAAGGTCAAGGTGAAGCAATTGCTAGAAACCTTCGAGAGATGTTTGGATTGAAAGTTCCAATTGTTGCTACTGTCATTGGAGAAGGAGGTTCAGGAGGCGCACTTGGAATAGGTGTCGCCGATAGGTTACTAATGTTTGAACACAGTGTTTACACGGTTGCTAGTCCAGAAGCATGTGCATCAATTTTATGGAGAGATGCTGCAAAGGCACCAGAAGCAGCATCAGCACTTAAAATTACAGGCAAAGATTTACTTAAATTAGGTATTATAGATGAAGTTTTACCAGAACCTTCTGGAGGGAATAATTGGGCTCCTTTAGATGCTGGAAATACACTAAAAGAGGCTATTGAGAAACACCTGAATGCTCTACTTCAAATGCCTGAAGACCAATTAATTGAGGAAAGATACAAAAAGTTCAGGGTTTTAGGTAAATTTATCGAAGCAAATAATATTGAAGAGATTTATAGTGAAATCCCCCAAAAAACTGAATAATTTGAAACTAGCTTTTATAACGGGTGCTACGAAAGGTATAGGTAAATCTACGGCAATTACTTTTGCCAATGCTGGCTGGGATTTAATTTTACTCTCCAGGAGTATGGATTTAATGGAGAAACTAAAGAGCGAACTGTTGACCACAAAATCAAAAATTAACCTCGTAAAATGTGATTTATCTAATGCCCTAGAAATAGAGCATTGTGTTAAAGAGGCAATTGAAAAATATGGATGCCCTTCAGTACTGATAAATAATGCCGGTTGCGCATTTAATAGCCCCTTAGTCGAAATGGAATTAGGTCAATGGGAACAAACTATTCAAATAAACCTGACAAGTGTTTTTCAAATTTGTAGTTCAATAATTCCTCAAATGAGAAAAAATGGCGGTTTAGTTATTAATGTTAGTAGTCATGCCTCTTATAATGCATTCCCCCAATGGGGAGCTTATTGTGTTTCAAAATCTGCATTAGCTATGTTTACTAAATGTTTGAGGGAGGAGGAGAGATCTAATTCAATAAGAGCCTGCACCATAACTCTTGGTTCAGTCAATACTCCTCTTTGGGACTCTGAATCAATCAATTCTGATTTTGATAGAACTTCTATGCTCTCCTCAAAAGAGGTATCAGAAACTATTCTCTACATGGCTAATAAACCTCAATCACAGTTGATTGAAGACTTGACTTTGATGCCTTCTGGCGGAGCCTTTTAAACATTATGTTTATCTGATTTATCTTAAAATAGTGATTTTTTTTAGTACTATTAGGACCCGATTGAACAAGAGAATGTGATATAGTATATGAGCAATTAAGCTTTTGGAAGATACAGTTAATTAAGTTGCATACAATTTTCTGTTTAAAATTTTATGACCTCTACATTACCCAACGATAATATTAGAAACTTTGACGACCAGATTACTAATAAACTAATTTCTGAAATTATAAGAGATAGAATTAAGAATTCTGGGAAAAGATTTAGTGCTAATGATAATATTTCTGAATTTATAAATCCTGGTGAACTAGAAATTTTAGAAAAAGAAGTAGCTTCAAGAGTAAAAGACTTACTTAATTCCCTAGTAATAGATGTTGAAAATGATCATAATACTCAAGAAACTGCTGAAAGAGTTTCAAAAATGTATTTAAATGAAGTTTTCAAAGGCAGATATCATGAACAACCTAAAGTTACAAGTTTCCCTAATGACAAAAATCTTGATGAAATTTATACAGTTGGCCCAATTTCCGTCAGATCTGCATGTTCACATCACCTAGTTCCAATTCTTGGAGAGTGTTGGATAGGTATTAAACCTGGAAATAAAGTCATAGGACTTTCAAAATTTGCTAGGGTTGCTGATTGGGTTTTTTCAAGACCTCATATTCAGGAAGAAGCTGTAATGATCCTTGCAGATGAAATTGAAAAATTGTGTGAACCTAAAGGTCTAGGTATTATTGTGAAGGCCCAACATTATTGTATGAAGTGGAGGGGAGTCAAAGAACCAAATACCAGTATGATAAATTCTGTGGTAAGAGGTGATTTTAGACACGATTTAAGTTTAAAACAAGAATTTTTTGAGCTTGTAAAACAGCAGTCTGCTACTAATAATTACTAATTTCTTTTTAAAAACTTAAAAAGATCCTCAGTTTTTTTTATATCTTTTAAACCTGGTGATATTTCAATACTACTTGAAATATCTAATCCATCTGGTTTGAAGTTAGTGAGGATTTCATCAATCCATTCAATTGATATTCCACCGGCTAACCACCACGGTTTGCTAAATTGCAAATTCTTTAGATAAATAGAATTTATTTTTTTCCCTGAACCTCCATAAGTTTCTCTATTCCAAGAATCAAGCAGTATCGCATCTACGTAATCCTCAAAAGGTTTTATTTTATCTATGTCCTTTTCCGTTTTTATTCTGAAAGCCTTCCATAGACCGATATTTGGAATTTTTTCCCTTATTTTTTTGCAATAATCAATATCTTCATCTCCATGTAATTGAATGATAGTTTCACTTGGGTTTCCTAAGAAATTTTTAATAATTAAATCTATTGGACAATTTTGGACAACTGATACCCTTTCGATTTTTGGATACAACTTTTCTAAGGTTGTAAAAATATTTTTCTTAATTTCAGCTGATATATATCTTGGCGACTCCTCCACTGAAATAATACCAATAGCATGCGCTCCTAATTTTGCGACTTGAAGAGCTTGTTCTTCTGAAGTTAGGCCACAAATTTTAATTAAGGTATTACTCTTGGGCATATAATTAGCCTATATGTAAAAATAATATTATTGCTAAATATAGCGGAGATTATTTTTGAGAAGTTGGCAAATTTTTAAAATATGGGGAATTCCCTTTAAAGTTCATCCTTATTGGTTTGTTATTTTCTTTTTATTCTCATGGAGTATAAGTAATCAGGTTAATTTAACTTCAGGTGATATTTATAGTATTAAAGATTCTTGGGTTATAGGATTTTTAACTTCTTTTTTCTTATTATCTTCAATTATTTTTCATGAAGTTTTTCATACTTTTGTTTCACTTAATCAGGGTGTAAAAATAAAAAAAATTACTTTTTATTTTCTAGGGGCAATTTTACAAATAGATAAGCATTGTCAAACTGCTTTAGGTAATATAAAAATTGCAATTGTTAGACCTCTTTTATGCTTCGCTACAGCGTCTATCCTACTTTTAATTAGTAATAACAGTGTATCTCAAGAACAAATAGCAGTAAATGTAATTTCTAGAGTAGGTATATTTAATTTGTTCTTAGGTTTCTTAAATTTGATTCCAATTGGTTCTTTAGATGGGGGGAATTTATTAAAAAGTATTATTTGGCATTTCACAGGGAGTAAAAATAAAGGAAGAAATTTCCTCAATAAAGTAAATTTATTGTTATCTTTTTTTGTTTTATTTATTGGGATAGTTTCTTTATTTAGATTTAACTTTTACTTTGGCTTTATTCTCTCTTTTTTGGGCTTGTTTGGAGTTAATTCTTCAAAATCTGAAAGTCAATTTTTTAAAATTGAAAACATAGTTAAATTTAATAAAGTTTCTGATATCAAATTGAAGCCTTTGAGGAAAATTGAATACGATTCAAACTTCTCACAATTTAATACATTAATAAAAAATAAAAAGGATGTATCGGATAAATATTTTTTTGTTACGAATAATGGTAGATGGACGGGTTTTGTTGACGAGAATATTTTAAAAACTGTTTCCTTAAAAAAATGGGAAAGGAACTTGGTAGGGGATTTCAAGAAACCAATCGATAATTTTGAAAGTGTATCTTATAACGAGAAATTATGGCGAACTATAGAAAGACTTGAAGAAACAAATGAAGGTTTTTTATTGGTTCTGAATGCTGTAGATATCCCTTTGGGGATAATTGATAGGTCAAAAATTGGAACCTTTGTATTGCATAAATTAGGTTTTAATTTGCCTTCAGAGATTGTTAACAAACTAAACTTTAAAAATCATTATCCCTTAGGAATTGAATTGCCAAGAATAATTAATTCAATGAAGCAGAAAGGAGATCTTTAATAATTCTTGTCATTAAAATTTTTTATTTTTTATAATCAAAAGCAATATTTTTGAAATTTATATTTGATTTGTTTTTCAGGAATGAATTTCTCAAATGTTCAACTATTTCATCATTTGTTAGTTTTAAATTAACTTTTGGTGGAGCTTCTTCTTTGAATAATTTGAACCACAAATCTTTTGAAGGGTTTGTTTGAATCTCTCCATGTTGAAGGAATGCACTTTTTTTACGAAATTGGGCACTACCTATTCTCTTAAACCCATCTTGATCAACTAAATCAGAAATTAATGAAGTTCCAAAACAATTTGTTTTAATGCTTGATTTTCGTAAATTACCATATTGCAAGTTTAGACCTAACTCTCTAAAACTTTTAATTAACCAATTATTAACCATTTCATAACTTAAGACTTTATAGTAAGTTTTTTTAAAAGTTAATGCATATGTTATGCCTCCGGAATGCAGAACAGCACCCCCTCCAGAGGGACGCCTAACAATATTAATTTCCCCATTTGATAATAAAGTTTCCCAATGAGGGGGAATTTCCTTTTGGTGATAGCCAATTGAAAGCCAATCCCCAGTCCAATAGTAGAACCTTAACGTGAGAATTATTTCAGGATTCGAAATTGTCTGATCTAAAGAATTTAAATCTAAAGCCATTTGATCAAATCCAGGTAAATTATTTGTCGAAAAAATTAAAGCTTGATTTTCTATTTCCAAAATTAACTTTGTAAGTTTATTTATGATAATTTTCAATAAATTTTTTCTTTCAATTTGTTAATTACGTAACATCATTTTGTAATAGTGTTTAAAAACTCTACTTTTCGGTGGAGAATATAGAAAATATTTTTTTTTACCATGGAGCCAACTCAAACAATAAATCTTATTGCATTAAGCCTCATAGTTGTTATGCATGCAGGAGTTTTAGCATTAAGACTAGGAATTAGTTTAGGTAGGAGTTAATAAAAGTTTATTAGAAAATTTAAAATTTTAAGTTAATAATATAGTAAAACTGAATTGATTTATTCAGTAAAAATATCAAGAACTTAATTTGTCAAAATCTTTTTATAAAAATAGTATTCTTTACAAAAAATACTTAGGTTCTGTATTTATAAAAAGACAACAGAAAGGAGATAATTTTGTATCTTTAATTTATTTAATTATAAAAATCTGCTTTTCCCTTTTAGCAATAATAAGCCTGATTAAACTTGGCTATAGCTCCAAAGTAAGGTTGACCAGATTAAGGGAAATTGAAGACTCATTTTCATACGAAAAATATAGATTTAATGTTTTAACAAATAAGTTTGATGATTTATTCTCTTCTGAAGGTGAGCAAAGATTTATGAAGGATCAGGATCAAATGATTTCTCGGGACATTATCAGAGTAATATGGCGTTGATAAGGATGATCTTGAATCATTCTACTTTTCATTTTTCTATTAACTTTTTTGCTAGTGAGTAAGAACATTAAGGGTTTAGTCCTAATAACAGGAACAACTTCAGGAGTTGGATTAAATACTCTAAAACCTCTATTAAGATTTGGATGGGAGGTTATAGCTGTTAATCGATCAAATAAAAGAGCTATAAAAATAGCTGAGCAATCCTTGACAAAAGACGAAGTTAAAAATGTTCACTTTATAGAAATAGATCTTTCTAACTTGGATGACGTGAGAAAAGGTTGCAATGAAATATTAGGAAGATTTAAAAAGCCAATAAATTCTCTGATTTGTAATGCGGCAGTTTACAAACCGAGACTAAAGAGACCTGAAAGGTCTCCTCAGGGGTATGAAAACTCTATGGCAGTAAATCATTTTGGGCATTTTCTCATGATAAATCTTCTCATAGAAAATATTTTATCTTCTGAAAGAGAAATTTTTTTAAATGGCAAATCAATTGTATTTAAGCCAAGAATCACAGTCTTAGGGACAGTTACGGCTAATTATTCAGAACTTGGCGGAAGGATCCCAATCCCTGCCCCAGCTGATTTGGGAGATTTATCTGGATTCAAAAATGGTTTTTTATCTCCAATAAGTATGGCGAATGGAAAGAAATTCAAACCTGGTAAGGCTTATAAGGATAGTAAACTTTGCAATATGGTGACCGTTCAGGAATTATCAAAAAGATATCCTGCTGAGAAGATTATTGTAAATTCTCTATATCCTGGCTGTGTTGCTGATACAAAACTTTTTAGAGATACACCTTGGTTATTTAGATTCCTTTTCCCTATATTTCAAAAATTCATAACAAAAGGATATGTTTCACAAAGATTGGCAGGAGAGAGGGTCGCTCAGGTGGCAACTTATAAAGAATTTGCTAAACCATCAGTCCATTGGAGCTGGGGAAATCGTCAAAAAACTGGTAGAAAAGCTTTTTCTCAAAGGTTGTCAAAAAGAATAATTGATACGAAGACCTCTCAACAAACTTATGATCTAACAAGCCAATTGGTTGGATTAGATTGATTTAGATTAATCAAATCCTAATAAATCAAAAATTTCTCTATCTTTAAGTGGATTCCCTTCTAAAGGTTCTACGTTTTCAAGCATATTTTTGGCAAGAGATAAATATTCATTTTGAACTTCAATAACATCTTCAGTTGGTTCCATTTCAAAAATGGTGCATTTTTTTAGTCTTGATCTTCTAATGGCATCGACATCTTTAAAGTGGGCCATAGTTTTTAAACCTGTCTTTTCATTGAATTTATCAATTTGGTCTGTATCTTTTGATCTATTTGCGACAACCCCACCTAATCTGACTTTATAATTTTTTGCTTTTGCTTTGATTGCAGATACTATTCTATTCATAGCAAATATTGAATCGAAGTCATTAGCAGTAACAATTAGACAGTAATTTGCATGTTGCAATGGAGCTGCAAACCCCCCGCAAACGACATCCCCGAGGACATCAAAAATAACAACGTCAGTATCTTCTAATAAATGATGTTCTTTTAATAGTTTAACTGTCTGACCGGTTACATATCCCCCGCACCCTGTCCCAGCAGGAGGACCTCCACTTTCGACACACATTACGCCATTAAAACCTTCAAACATGAAATCGGTTGGCCTCAATTCTTCGCTATGAAAATCTACCTCTTCAAGAATATCGATAACGGTAGGAACCATTTTGTGCGTCAAAGTGAAAGTGCTATCGTGTTTCGGATCACATCCAATTTGTAGAACCTTTTTACCTAGTTTTGAGAATGCTGCAGAAAGGTTTGATGATGTAGTTGATTTTCCGATACCACCCTTCCCATATACGGCAATAACTAAAGCTCCTTCTTCAATATTTATTTTTGGATCTTGCTTTACTTGAACACTTCCTTCTCCATCAAGAGGTCGATTTATAGTACTTGTCATTTAAAGCTTAAAACACATTATTATTTATATTCTTGCAGCGTAAATACACATGAAATATGTTTCTAAACAAATATGTATTTAATTGTATTAAAAGTGGGAGATATGTTCTAATAACTGAATTTTTAGAATTAAATCTATTGAATTATAAGTGAAAATACTCATGACTTAATTATATTTTGTGAGTAAAAATTTAACTGAAATATGCTTTAGCGTCGTAAAGGGTTTCATCACTTATTTCTGGGATTCCCCTCGAGATTGCGTATTTTTCGGTATTAGTTTTGACTTTACCTCTTACAAAAAATGGAACTTTTGTTAATTCAGCTCTACCAGATTCAGTCCAGATAATTCCTTCCTTACTATTTTTCTCTTCTTTATCCTCAGAATTTACTAAATCTTCTGTTTTTGTGGCTGTATGTCCTAAATGGCTTTGATGACCATCAACAAACTCAAAGTCATGTTTAAACATATCAATAAGATGCTCTTCTAATCCCATCATTAGGGGATGCACCCAGTCATCAAAAATCACATTTGCACCTTCCCAGCCCATCTGTGGGCTAAATCTTGCAGGAACATCTTGAACATGCATTGGTGTACTTATTACTGAACAAGGAATGCCAAGTCTCTTGGCACTATGCCTTTCCATTTGAGTACCTAAAACCAATTCAGGGGCTGCTTTTTTCATGGCGTCTTCTACTTCTAAATAATTATTAGTAATTAGAGCTTCTAAATTTAGTTCTTTTGCAGTTGCTCTTACTTGTCTTGCCATCTCTCTACTGTATGTCCCAAGACCAACTACTTCAAAACCCAATTCCTCTTTGGCAATTTTTGCGGCCGCGATTGCATGTGTTCCATCACCAAAAATAAAAACCCTTTTGCCAGTTAAGTAATTTGAGTCAACAGATTTTGAGTACCAAGGAAGTTTTGACTTGTGTTCTAATTCTTCTTTATTAGTCATAGGGAGATCCAACTTATTATGAACTTCATTTATAAATTCAATTGTATTTTTTATTCCAATTGGAATGGTGTTCGTAAATTCCATTCCAAAGTTCCGTCTAAGCCATTCACATGATGTTTCAGCAATTTCTTGATAAAGACAGATATTTATTTCAGCATCAATTAATCTTTCAATGTCATCTGGACTAGCACCTAATGGAGCAACTACGTTTGTATCTATTCCTTGTTCTGAAAGGATACGTTGAATTTCAATTACATCATCCCTACATCTAAATCCTAGTAATGAAGGACCAAGTATATTTACTTTTGGTCTGCGACCTAATTTCTTCCACCTTAGAGGACTTATTTTTTCTGAATAACTTACTTTCTCTTTTAAAAGAGTTCTTATTAATTGATAAAAAGTTTCTGATGCTCCCCAATTTTCTTTCTTGCTATAAGCAGGTAATTCAAGATTAACAATTGGCATATCAAATCCCATTCCTTTTGCAAGAGCACCGGGTTGATCTTGGATAAGTTCTGCTGTACAACTTTCCCCAACTAAAAGAGTTTTCGGTTTAAATCTTTCTACAGCTTCCTTAATGTTTTTCTTAACTAATTCAGCTGTATCGCCTCCTAGGTCCCTAGCCTGGAAAGTTGTATAAGTCACTGGAGGCCTTTGCCCCCTCCTCTCAATCATTGTAAATAGAAGATCTGCATATGTATCCCCTTGAGGGGCATGAAGAACATAATGTATATCTTTCATTGAAGAGGCAATTCTCATTGCACCAACATGTGGTGGCCCTTCATATGTCCATAGAGTTAATTCCATATTCTCTTAATGCGTTACTAAAGTTTTTGAAGTTAGTATTTGATTTCTTCTCAAAGGTTTGGAGAAGAGACCTGCCAAATCTGCGGCTTGATCAATTCCATGAATTGGACTAAATACCATTTCTATAGACCATTTAGTACTAATTCCTTCGGCCTCAAGTGGGTTAGCTAAACCCATCCCACAAACTACTAAGTCTGGATTAGATTCCCTTACTCGATCTAATTGTTTTTCTACATGTTGCCCTTCGACAATTTTTGTATTATCAGGTAATAAATTAATTTCCTCTTTCATTAAATCTTTATTTAGGTAAGGAGTGCCTACCTCTATAAGATCCATTTCGCATTCATTATGTAAAAATCTTGCCAAAGATATCTCCAGTTGCGATTCGGGAAGAAGAAATAATCTTTTCCCCTTAAGTATTTCTTTGTGAGATTCAAGAGCAAGTTTTGCTCTATTAATTAAAGGCAAAATAATTTCATGAACTTTAAGTTCACTAATTTTGAAAGCTTTCGCTGCAGCTAAAAACCATTCAGTACTTCCTTCGATACCAAGAGGAAATGGAGCCGAAATTATTTCACAGCCACGATGTTTTAGGTCTCGAACGGTATCACTTAAATAAGGCTGAGTTAATAAAACTTTTGTATTTTTGCCAATCTTTGGTAATTCTGTTGATTGCCGTGGTGGGAAGCTCTCGATATTTGAAATTCCTAAATTTCTAAAAATCTTTTTAAACCTATCCTCTACATTATTTGCAAGAGTTCCAACTAATAATAATTTCTCCTTATCTGATGTCTCCATCAATGGAATTAAAGCTTTTAAGGCGCCATCCTCTCCTTGGGTAAAAGTTGTTTCTATTCCACTGCCAGAGTAATTAACGAATCTAACTTGACCTGAAAATCTTTTATTTAATTTCTCTGCGACAGTTGCAAGATCTAATTTGATTACCTCACTTGGACAAGATCCAACTAGAAAAAGAGTTTTGATTTCTGGTCTTCTCGCAATAAGATCATTTACCACTCGATCTAATTCTTCATGTGCGTCAGCAAGACCAGCAAGATCTTTTTCTTCAAGAATAGCCGTCCCAAATCTTGGTTCAGCAAAAATCATAACTCCAGCAGCGCTTTGAATTAAATGAGCACAAGTCCTTGAGCCTACAACTAGAAAAAATGCATCCGGCATTCTTCTGTGGAGCCAAACTATTGAAGTTAATCCACAAAAAACTTCCCTGGGCCCAGTTTCCTTATTAAATTCAACTTTACTCATTAAAAATTTTCAAGAGCTTATATTTCAAGCTTGCATAAACTTTTTGATTTAAGAAAGTAATTAATAAGTTCTCTTACAAAATGAACACATTTAAAAAACTTATATGAATGTTTAAATACTTAAATGGGAATTATTAAAAAAAATTTTGGGGCGTATTTTAATTTCTGTAGAATGAATTTCCTTGACTTGTTTTTGAAATCTTCCACACATTTCTAGCTATTTTCGTCGCTAATAATCCTGCTCTTTCTAATTTAGATTTCCCAGGCTTTGCCCCAATTAAAGCTGTCACTTCTGAAGTGGTTAAAGGTGCTCCAGTATTTATAGCTAATTGCGTTAACTCCAATCTATCTCTGAGGTTCTTAAGATTTACTTTTTCAATTTTATCTTCTTCTAACCAACTAAAAGATGGGTCTTTCTGAGATAGTTTTTGCATCAAGCTTAGGCTAACTAATCCAAGAGTTTGATCAGGAGTTAATTCTTTTTCAGTACCAGAAACATTTGGTTCTTTTTTTTGAGAAGTTCCCATGAAAATGTATATCTTTTACTTGAAGTTATCGTTTTGTGGGAAGCATGCAAGTAAATTTAATAGAAAAAATGAACCATTATCCGTTATAGTCGCGTGAATGGAACCAACTTCTAGTTTAAATAGAGGGGAACGAAAAAAAGGCAGTTCTCTTGTTACAGGATCTGAGGTGCAATCTCAGGCCAGTGGTGCAAGCTGTTTTATTACAACTGATTCAGAAAAGTCTTTGGTGTCCAGACAAGCAAGTCAAGTTGAGCAAATTGAGTTGAGAACATATGTTTTTTTGGATTCTCTTCAACCTCAATTAGCTGCATATATGGGCACGGTTAGTAGAGGTTTTTTACCTATACCCGGAGATTCATGCCTTTGGATGGAAGTTTCACCTGGTATGGCCGTGCATAGAGTCACTGATATTGCCTTAAAAGCAAGTAACGTAAGACTTGGTCAGATGATTGTTGAAAGAGCATTTGGCTCTCTTGCTCTTTATCACAAAGATCAAAGTACTGTTTTACATTCTGGGGATGTTGTTCTAGATGCTATTGGAAGTGAAGTTAGAAAAAGAACCAAACCTTCAACAAGTTGGACAGAAGTTATTCGAGCTATTACTCCAGATCATGCTGTTTTAATAAATAGACAAAATAGAAGTGGATCAATGATTCAATCTGGAATGAGCATGTTTATATTAGAAACTGAACCGGCTGGGTATGTCTTAAAAGCAGCAAATGAAGCAGAAAAAGCATCAAATATAACTGTTGTTGATGTTAAAGCAGTTGGAGCTTTTGGTAGATTAACCTTAGCAGGGAAAGAAGGAGATGTAGAAGAAGCGGCAGCAGCTGCTATAAGAGCAATTGATGAAATTTCAAATTATTGATAATTTTTTAATTTAAGCCAATTTCTTTTTTGAGGTAAGGTGACATAATTTTGGCAGCTTTACCCCTGCTTCCTAACTTACTTAGTTGTGATTGTGAGAGCTCTCCATAAACAGAGTTAGCTTCTTTTACCCAAAAAATAGATTCGAACTCCCCATTTGGATATTTTGGGTTATTAAGAATTTCTCCCCAGCATATTCCAGTTGTATCCTTAACTAAGTTTCCTGAGGGATCACATAAAACCATACAACTTATAAATCTTGCGCTCCTGTAAGGACTATCAGCAAGTTCATTAATTAATTTTTTAATTTTTTCAGCGTTGTTTTTGGCATATCGAGCAGAATATATACCTGGTCGTCCATCTAAGATATCCACTTCAAGCCCTGAATCGTCAGCTAATGCCCAAGTTTTTGTATCTAAAGCAGCTGCTTTTGCTTTTAAAAGTGCATTCTCAAAATATGTGTTTCCAGTCTCTTCGACATTTAAATACTCTGGTTGCTTCTGAACCTTTAAAGACAAAACATTAAGCATTTCCGAGATTTCAGAAACTTTGCTTTGGTTGCCACTAGCAATAGTTAGGACTGGAAGATTCAAAATAACGAATAAATTTATTGAATTATTATCTTACTTCAAAGTTAGATACGGAGACAGGAAAGGTTGAACATTCCACACCTGTGTAGACAGGGCCTGTCTCGTACGGAAATAACATAATGTAAATTTTTTCTTAATACAACAGTATGTTTTGATGCACTAACTAATTTGCATAAGTATTGACATATCAATAGTACCAAGGGTGATAAGTTTAACTTATGAATGATAGAAAAAACATTAATGGAGATTTTGTCGAAAATGCTTGACTTATAAGTACTTAATGAAGCATTCTTCGAATTGAACATTCCACATTTAGTATTTAGTAGACAATGGCTACAGAAACAATGGGTATCGCTCTCGGCATGATCGAGACACGCGGACTTGTACCTGCAATCGAAGCAGCAGACGCAATGACAAAGGCTGCAGAAGTTCGCCTTATTGGTCGTGAATTCGTTGGTGGCGGTTATGTCACAGTATTAGTTAGAGGCGAAACAGGAGCAGTTAACGCAGCTGTAAGAGCTGGTGCTGATGCTTGTGAAAGAGTTGGTGACGGCTTAGTTGCAGCTCACATTATTGCTCGTCCTCATAGAGAAGTTGAACCTGCTCTAGGTAATGGTGAATTTCTTGGTCAAAAGGACTAATTAAGTAAAGCAAGATTTATAAATTTTGCACAATAATTATTTTCCCTACACAGACCTAAATTTATCCTTATGAGTAAGAAGTATGATGCAGGGGTAAAGGAGTACAGAGATACCTACTGGACTCCTGAATATGTACCCCTAGACACCGATTTACTAGCCTGTTTCAAATGTACAGGTCAAGAAGGTGTTCCAAGAGAAGAAGTTGCAGCAGCTGTTGCCGCTGAATCTTCAACAGGTACTTGGTCAACAGTTTGGTCCGAGTTACTGACAGATTTAGAATTTTATAAGGGACGTTGTTATCGAATCGAAGACGTTCCTGGAGATCCTGAAGCTTTTTATGCTTTTATTGCATATCCTTTAGATCTTTTTGAAGAAGGTTCTATTACAAACGTATTAACATCTCTAGTAGGAAACGTTTTTGGATTTAAAGCTTTAAGACACTTACGTCTAGAAGATATTAGATTTCCAATCGCTTTCATCAAAACTTGCGGTGGTCCACCAAATGGAATCGTAGTTGAAAGAGATCGTTTAAACAAATACGGAAGACCTCTACTTGGTTGTACCATTAAACCTAAATTAGGATTATCTGGTAAAAACTATGGTCGAGTTGTATATGAGTGTCTTAGAGGTGGTCTTGATTTAACGAAGGATGATGAGAATATAAATTCTCAACCATTCCAGCGTTGGAGAGAAAGATTTGAGTTTGTTGCAGAAGCAGTTAAGCTTGCTCAGCAAGAAACTGGAGAAGTTAAAGGTCACTACCTAAACTGTACTGCCAACACTCCTGAAGAACTCTACGAAAGAGCTGAATTTGCAAAAGAGCTAGATATGCCAATCATCATGCATGATTATATAACTGGCGGTTTTACTGCAAATACTGGATTAGCAAACTGGTGTCGTAAAAATGGCATGCTTCTACATATTCATAGAGCGATGCATGCTGTTATTGATAGACATCCAAAACACGGTATCCATTTCAGGGTTCTAGCAAAATGTTTGAGACTCTCCGGAGGAGATCAATTACATACTGGAACTGTTGTTGGAAAACTAGAGGGTGATCGTCAAACAACTCTTGGTTATATTGATAACTTAAGAGAGTCATTTGTTCCCGAAGATAGATCAAGAGGTAACTTCTTTGATCAAGATTGGGGTTCAATGCCAGGAGTATTTGCTGTCGCATCAGGTGGTATTCATGTATGGCATATGCCTGCACTACTTGCGATTTTTGGAGATGATTCTTGTCTTCAGTTTGGTGGAGGAACACATGGCCATCCATGGGGTTCAGCTGCTGGAGCTGCAGCCAACAGAGTTGCTTTAGAAGCTTGTGTGAAAGCACGTAATGCTGGTCGCGAAATCGAAAAAGAGAGTAGAGACATTCTTATGGAAGCTGCTAAACACAGTCCTGAACTAGCTATCGCTCTCGAAACTTGGAAGGAAATTAAGTTTGAATTTGACACCGTCGACAAACTAGACGTTCAAGGTTAAACCAGATTTCAAAATGAGGAGATTTTTCTTCTCCTCAAACTTCTATAAATCTCGTTCTATTACGAGTAATTTCATTCTCATTTAAATTTATTATGCCTTTCCAGAGCACAGTAGGCGACTATCAAACAGTTGCAACCCTGGAAACATTCGGTTTCTTACCACCGATGACCCAGGAGGAAATATACGATCAAATTGCATACATTATTGCTCAAGGCTGGAGTCCTGTTATTGAGCATGTGCATCCTAGTGGAAGTATGCAAACTTATTGGTCTTATTGGAAGCTCCCATTCTTTGGGGAAAAAGATCTTAACTTGGTTGTAAGTGAATTAGAGGCATGTCATAGAGCATACCCTGATCACCATGTAAGAATCATCGGATACGATGCTTACACTCAAAGCCAAGGAACAGCTTTTGTAGTTTTCCAAGGACGTTAATTCTACTTTATGTAGTAAATATCTTTCTCCAAAAAATATTTTTGGAGAAAGTTTTTCAAAAGAGTTTCACATTTGAAGATTATGTCAAAAAAAACCAGTAGAGAGATTGCACTAGAAAGAAGAAAGGCGATGAGTGATAGCGGTAAAAAAGCTGCTGCTTATTCTTCAACTACGAAAGATAGAGTTCGATCTTCTCAAGATATACAAATTCCTGGGACTCAGTCTTCTCCTGATAATCAAAATATTTCTAAACCAGCTACAAAACATATTCCAAAAAATCAGGTAAATAGAAAGCCCTCTTCAGCAAATTTATCTAGTAAAGAGTTAGTAATAGAGAGAAGAAAAGCAATGTCTACCCATGGGAAATCGGCAGTAACTTCATCCGATAGAACTCGTACTGAGGTTAAAAAAGAAAGTCCTGTAAAGACAGTTATAACTACAACAAGCAAAAATTCAGAAGTTCAAAATTCACATAATACAGAAATTAAAACATCAAAACCAAACGCTAAAAGAAGAATTAATCAGAAGCGAAAGCCTATTACTAATACAAGCAGAGATATCGTTTTAGCGAGAAGAGAAGCTCAATCTAAGCATGGTAAATCAGCAACTAAACAAAATACCAGTGCGGCTTCTCTAGCTAGAAGGGGAGACCCAGATTTAAGTAGTAGAGAGATTTCTCAGAGAGTGAGAGAGCTAAGAAGTAAAACTGGTGCCACAGGTAAAAAAGGTAATGGTAAATGTAGGCCATGCGGTCCAAATAAAAATGGCGCTAAACAAAATATTGCTGATGCTAGCTGGAAAGTTGGCAAAAGTGAAACTGACTCAGGTCAAATAGTTACTGGAACACAAGCTAATAGATCTGTAAAAACTACAGGTAATGAAGCAAGTACATGCAGAACAGTCACCGGTACTCAATATATGGGAGCAGAAGTAATTGATCAATTTTGTCAAGATAGACCAAGTTATCAACAACCACTTAGATCTACTGTTACCTCTACCACATCAGGTAATAAAGTAACTGGAAATGAAGTCGGTAGATCTGAGAGGGTCACGGGCGATGAGCCTGGGACTTGCAAAAACCTTACAGGCACTGAATATGTATCGGCTAATCAATCACAGAAGTATTGTGGTGATGTTCCAAAAAATCCCTCAAAAGTGAAACATAGTACTACAACTGATGGATTAAAAGTATCTGGATCACTCCCTGGTAGATCAACTCTGGTTACTGGAGATGAATCAGGTTCTGGACATCAGTTAACTGGAGATCAATATCTTGGCTCAGAGCCAAATCCAAAAGGTAAAGCATTTGAAAAAGTAGGTAGTTACAACACTCTTAATGGGAATAATGTAACTGGTACAGGTGTAGGAAGATCAGACCATATGACAGGCAATGAACATGGGAGTTGCAAGAATGTAACTGGTGATGAGTATATAGGATCTCAACAATATGAGAAGTTTTGCGGTTCAAAACCAAAACCAGAAGCTAGAAAAGTAGGTTTAAGCCTTTCTTCAAAGTCAAATTTAATAAGCGGGACTATGACAGGAAGATCAAAAATAGTAACTGGAGATGAACCAGGTTCATGCAAAGTGCTAACAGGAACACCATACGCAGGCTTAGATCAGATTAATGATAATTGTAGTACCGAGATTTCTGAAGATATGAAATCCCGATCAACAGTTAATTCTGGAAATAATTCAAATGCCAGACTTACAGGACAACAACCAGGAATTGGCGGAGTAATGACAGGTGCTAAGAAAGGTGCTTGTAAAAACCTAACAGGGACTCCTTATGTTGGTGGAGATCAGTTCTCTCAAGCTTGTGATAATTCTCCACATGATACTGCTTATGCGAATCCGGAAAAGTCAGCAGGTAACTCTTGGAATGAATTCTCTGTTAAATCACCATCAAGAGACAAATATTCTGAAAAAAATACTCAAGGTGTTACCGGTAATGAATATGAAAATGGTTCAAAGGTAACAGGACCTTTTGATATGGCTGTTGATAAGGTGACTGGCACTGAAAAATTTAGATTTGAACCGAATAAAAATATTACTTATAAACAAAAAATGGAAATCGAAGAGGCCGACCGTGCTGCAAAGACACCAGAAAAAAGAGTCTCATCAAGAATTACTGGTGAAGGACAATCAGTAGGAAATGTAACTGGTGATGATTGGGATCGCGGTGATAAGGTAACGGGTACAGAGGGAGCTTCTTCTAGAAAGCGAAATCCTTCAAGAGCAGGATTGATGAGCGCAATGCCTCCTATGGAAGTTAAAAGAAATGAGGAAACAGAAAAACCAGATTTCTTGATAACTGGATCAAGTGGTAATACTCGTGAAGGACAACTTATTACCTTTTCAGGTGGTGCAAGAGGTTAAGTAAATAATGCCTTTAAGAGGACTGGCTAAAGCCAAGAACTTCACATTGGGGCCAACAGCTCCAATGAAAACTTTTACTGAAAATATCCAGATACAAACTAAAAAATCAAATAATTTCCGAAATTCTGGAAAGTCTCATAAATTAACTAATAATATCCAAAATGAAAATCTATTTAGGTACGAAAGCAAAATAAAAAGTGATTTTGACGAAATTGTTCCAACCCTAAAGGAAATTGCTCGAATACAACATCATGAAGATTTTATAACTAAAGCTCAGGTAATATCAAGAAAAAATTTAGGAATAGATCTGCCCCTTCATGTGCTAGATAAATCTTGGGTTAAACCTCTTGATATGAGAGCTCTATATGCATGGTGTGCTTTTAAACAACATGAGAAACTTAGTGATAATTTTTTTAATAATGATCCACTTGAAGGTGCTTCAGGAAGTAGAGGTGCGGAAGATTTTGAAAAATTTCTTTTAGATTGTGGAATACATTTACTTGATATAACTCCTTGTTCAGATGGGCGATTAGCTCATTCTGTAGCATATGTAATGAGAATACCTTTTAGTTCAGTAAGAAGAAGATCTCATGCTGGTGCACTTTTTGATATTGAAAATACAGTAAATAGATGGGTAAAAACTGAACACAAAAGATATAGGGAGAATGTTCCTAATGAAGCGCATAAAGATACCAGGTACTTAAAAGTTGTAACTTATCATTTTAGTTCTGTAGATCCTTTTCATCAGGGATGCGCAGCTCATGGGAGTAATGACGAGTTAGCTGCAGCAGAAGGTAGAAATAAATTATATGCTTTCAAAGAGGCAGTAGAGAATAGCTTTTGCTGCGGAGCTTCTGTGGATTTAATGTTAATTGGACTGGATACAGACACTGATTCATTAAAAATACATTTATCAACTATCGATGGCGGTATAGATTTAGAAAAAACTATTTCTACATTAGAAATTTATAATTCAACAATAAATTTTTCAAAAGAGGATGCAGAAAGAGAAATTTGCCAGATAATTTCTAATCAATCTTCAAAAGATAAACTGAGTGGACTAGAAAAATTTACGTATAAATTAATTGTTAATAATATTTCTCAAATTGACTATGTCAAAAGTTTTCATAACGGTTCTTATGAAGATATTGGTCATGCAGAGAGGTTTATTGGAGTTGGTATAGGTTTTAAAGAAGTACATCTCAGAAATTTAACTTATTTTGCTCATCTAGATACAGTCGAAGAAGGGGCACCAGATTTAGATGTAGGAGTTAAGATTTTTACTGGATTAAATGTTTCTCAAGATCTACCCATTCCGGTAGTAATAAGATTTGATTACTCTGGCAAAGTACCCGGCGCAAAAGAGAGAGCAATAAAAGATTGTGAAAGAGTTAATAATGCGATATCAATTAGATATAAAAATTTAGTTGATCAAGGTTTGTTACATACTTGCTCTACTATTAGAGATAGGGACAACATTCATTCCGCCCAAATTATTGGAATGTCTTTAGATAAAAAAACAGAGGAGGCTCACTAATTATGTTAATTTGCAAGGTTGTAAAACCACTTGTTTCTACCAATAGGATTCCAGGTTTTGAACATAAACATCTGCAGGTTGTATTAGATGGTTCCTCTAATAAAGTTGCAGTTGATGCTGTTGGCTGTAAGCCAGGAGATTGGGTTATTTGTGTCGGAAGTTCTGCTGCTAGGGAAGCAGCAGGAAGCAAATCTTATCCAAGCGATTTAACGATTGTTGGAATAATTGATCATTGGGATCCAGACAAGTCATAAAAAAGGAGGATATGAATTGTGGAAATTATGAAGGTATTAGGAAGGATGGTATGCACTCAAAGAGTGGCTGGCTTAGGTCATATGAATTTACGAATTTTAGAAAATAATAAAGGAAAGAAATTAGTTGCTGTTGATCCTGTTGGAGCCAGAGAAGGTAACTGGGTTTTTACTTCTAGCGGCTCTGCAGCTAGATTTGCGTGCCCTAATCCAGAAGTTCAAACCGATTTAACAATTGGCGGTATTATTGATTATTGGGAAAGTGATTAAAAATTTTAACTTCAAAAATTTATTGAAAAACTTTGTTGAAGGTATAGTGTAATTAGTCTCGAATAAAGAATTTGATGTGGGATAAAAGAGAATCACCTTTGAGGATTGAAAAAAGATTTGAATTTGAGCAATACTCAAAAATCAGTAAATTCATGGGGAAAATTGAGAAATTATGTGAAGAAAGGCATATCTATCCAAATATCAGCTTCGGTAAAAATTTTGTAAGTCTCTCAATATTTTTAGATAATAAAGAAATATCAGATATAGAAAAAGACTTTTCAAAGGATGTTGATAAATTTTATTTAGAAGATTAGTCCTTTTTAATAATTACTTGGCTTCGCAATATCTCTTTTGATTAAAGCCATTAAATATGTGGGAGCTTTATATCTACCAGGTAGACATCTATTTAAAGTTTCAAGATGCCCCCAACACACTGTCTTTTCTATATCTTTAACTGAGTTACCTTTTAAAATTAATAGTCTAAGAGCTTTGCAAAATAAAGGATAACCTGCTTCAAGTTCATCTATATTAAGCTTTGCTGCTGACATAGATCAAAGGTTAATTATTAGCTAATAATCTATACAACTATGGTGCAAAATTGGTTCATATTTCAAATTTCTCAATAATTAGAAACTAATCTAAAAATGCCACGCAATCTATCTCAACTAAAACTCCTTTTGGTAGAGATGAAACTTCCACACAGGCCCTTGCTGGTGGATTATTTATATTAAAAAAATCACTGTATATTTTATTGACAATTTGAAAATTACTTAAGTCGGTTAAGTAAATAGTCGTTTTTATTACATCCTCTATTCTTGCTCCACCAGCTTTAAGAACTGCTGCGAGATTTTTTAAAACTTGAACAGTTTCCTTCTCGATATCACCTAGACATGTTATTTCATTTAAAGCTGGGTCTATAGCAATTTGACCAGAACAATAGATAAAATCTCCAGCTTTTATTGCTTGATTATAAGGTCCGACTGGATCTGGAGCATTTGATGTTTTAATTACTTGTTTGGGAGACATTTGTTTAAGAAGATACTTATACATTTAAACCCATAAATCTTTATTTGCTCTTAAAAAAGTAAATTCTTCTAAATTTTTTGCTCTTAAGAAAAGGTTTATTTTCATCTCTTCATCAAGTAAAAATGGAATTGTCAATTCATTATGAGAAAGTTTTTTTTCAACTTCTGAAAGTTTATTTTTTATATCTTGATCTTTAGGCTTGAGATTCAATGCCCATAATATATTTGATTTAGTATATTCATGTGCACAATATACAAGGGTATTCTTTGGTAAAGATTTGATTCTTTCTAGTGAAGTATACATTTGTTGATAAGTTCCTTCGAAAATTCTTCCACAACCTCCAGAAAATAATGTATCACCAATAAAAAGAACAGGATTTTTACCATTCAAAAAGAAGGCAATATGTGAGCTTGTATGCCCTAATACTTCAATTATTTTTACTTCTTCACCTAAAATATTTAAAGTTTCACCATCCTCTACAGATACATTTTGAAAAGGTATTCGCTTTTTTTCTTTGGAGGAAGCAATTACCTTTACATTAGGCCATCTTTCAATAAGGGACTTAGTCCCCCCAATATGGTCTGAATGATGATGAGTTTGCAAAATAGCTTTTAAGTGAAAATTATTTTCATCTATATATCTAATTACTGGTTCGTGTACAGATGGGTCAACAACAACAACGGATTTATTTTTTACCCATAACCAAATGACGTTATCACTTAAAACTCTGAGTCCTATTATATTTCGAGCTTTATTTAATTCCATTGTTAACTTAGAATGAAGAATCCTTTGAAGAAATTGATCTATGTTTACTATAGCTTTACCAAAAGGAGCTCTGTTAAAAGATTCAATTTCTACTTTTAAAAAAGTTGGGTTAGATTTCTCTGACGCGTTGGACGAAAATAATAGATCATTAACTTTTGAATCAAGTTGCAAAAGGGCTAAAGCTTTATTAGTAAGAAATGGAGACGTTCCTGTTTATGTAAGTTATGGTCAGGCTGATTTGGGTATTGTTGGGTATGACGTTTTACGAGAATCTGAATTAACAGTCGCAAGATTACTCGATTTAGGATTTGGGGGTTGTAATATGTCGTTGGCGGTTAAGAAAAATAGCAATTATTCAAAACCAACTGATCTTCCAGCGAATTGTAAAGTGGCAAGTAAATTTGTAAAAACAGCAAGATCTTATTTTGATGAATTAAATATTCCTGTAGAAATAGTTCATTTGACAGGATCAGTCGAACTTGGTCCTATTACAGGTATGGCAGAGGCAATAGTTGATTTGGTGGCAACCGGAAAAACTCTTAAAGAGAATGGTTTAATTAAAATAGATGATATTTTCTACTCTACTGCAAGACTAATTGGCAATCCTTTATCTATGAGATTGGATGATAATCATCTCAGAGATACAATTTTATCAATAGAATCAAATAATGCTTTATAGAAGATTAGCTAAATGTTTTTTAAAGATTTTAGAAGGATTAAAAAGTTAGGTAAATATTTAACTAAAGATAAAAAAACGATATATCTAATCTTGATAGTTTTGTTACCTGTTTCTTTCTCTGGAGCTATTCAACCATTATTAGTTGGTCAAGCAATTACCATTCTCAAGAACGAAACTACTGATGTCTGGTTAAGTAAAACTTTCTTTGGGCAGTCAATAAATGCAATAGTCCTAACTTTATTTATTACTGTTCTTTTTAGATTAGTTCTGCAGGGATACCAAACTTACAATATCCAAGCAGTGGGGCAACGTTTGACAGCAAGAATAAGAAGAGAACTTTTTGATCATTCAATATCTTTATCTCTTAAGTATCACGATAAAATGCCTGTAGGAAAATTATTAACGCGATTAACAAATGATGTCGATGCTTTAGCTGAGGTTTTTGGTAGTGGGGCAGTTGGAGTCATTGCTGACTTCGTCAGTCTGATAGTAATTTCTTTGACAATGCTGTCAATTGATCGAGGACTTGCCATTTTATTACTTTTGACTCAAATCCCAGTCTCATATTTCATTATTTGGCTTCAAAAACGTTATAGAAGAGCTAATTATCAAGTAAGGGAAGAATTGTCTCAACTCAATTCTGATTTTCAGGAGAATCTTCAAGGTCTAGAAGTGGTTCAGATGTTCAGAAGAGAGGCTTTCAATAGCAAGAAATTTTCCAATACTGGAGTTGCTTATAAGAAAGCAGTAAATGGAACAATATTTTATGACAGTAGTATTTCAGCATTTATAGAATGGATTTCTCTTGCCGCGGTTTCCTTGGTTTTGGCAGTTGGAGGATATCTTGTTACCTCTGGAAATATTGGTTTAGGAACATTAACAACTTTTATTTTATATTCCCAAAGACTTTTTGAACCTTTAAGACAGCTTGCAGAAAGATTTACTCAGATACAAGGAGGTTTAACAGCTGTAGAAAGAATAAATGAATTATTGGATGAAGAAATACTAATTAAGGACTCTATTTCCGCAAAACATTTTTTAGAAAATTCTAAAAATGCAAATAAGAAATTTAAGGGGAAAATTGAGTTCAAGAACGTTAATTTTTTCTATAACGAAGGAGAACATATCATAAAGAATTTATCTTTCATAATCAATCCGGGACAGCATGTGGCTTTTGTAGGGCCAACTGGTTCAGGTAAAACTACCATAATAAGACTTTTGTGTAGATTATATGAACCTCAATCAGGCCAAATTTTAATAGATGATATAGATATAAAAGATATTCCTATTGCAACTCTTAGAAATATGTTGGGAGTAGTTTTGCAAGATACCTTTATCTTTAGTGGAAATGTCGCAGATAATTTGAAACTTAATTCGAATGTAGACAATCTTGAACTAGAAAATCTTTGTAACGAATTAGGTTTAGATAATTTGTTGAAAAAATTACCAGAAGGTTTGAACACCTTACTAAGAGAAAGAGGGGGGAATCTCTCGTCTGGTGAGAGACAACTCCTTTCAGTAGCTCGAGTAGCGATTAGAAATCCTGTTGTTTTAATAATGGACGAAGCAACAGCTTTTATGGATCCCTCTACAGAGGCTACTTTGCAGAAAGATCTTGAGAGAATCCTGTCAAAAAGAACAGCATTAGTAATCGCTCACAGATTAGCAACTATTGAAAGTTCTGATAAGATTTTAGTCTTAAGAGGGGGATCATTAGTTGAAGAGGGAACACATAGTGAATTGAGACTGAAAAGGGGTTTATATTTTCAGCTCTCTGAGCTTCAACAAAAAGGATTCGCGAATTTTTAATGATTTTTAGAAACCAAGGATCGTTAATAAAAAAATCAAATAGCATATCTAGGGATGAGCTGATAAATCTTTATGGTTTAAATTCTTATGAGTTCACTCAAATTAACAAAGAAGAAATATTTGTATGTAGTAAAAATAAAGGTTTAGATCTAATAGAACTAGATCAACTTTTACAAACTGTCGGTTGGAGCAGAAGACCTATAAGGAGAGTGAAAAGAGCTTTGGATTTTAGTATTTTGGTGGTTGGGTTGTGGCGTCATGATGATAAATTCCCCAGACTTGTGGGATTTGCAAGATGTACTGGAGATGGAATTCTAGAGGCAACAGTTTGGGATGTAGCTATTAACCCTGTCTATCAAGGACTTGGATTGGGGAAAGAACTAATGAAATACATCCTAAAAGAATTAAAAAATATTGGAATTTCTAAGGTAACCCTTTTTGCTGATGCTGAAGTGGTTTCATTTTACAAAAGACAAGGTTGGATATTAGAACCAAGAGGCTCTAAATGTGCTTTTTGGTATGCAAATTAATCATTTTTTATAATAGTCAGAATATATAGATTTTAACGACTCGCCTTTTAACCATCTTCTTCTATAGTGCCAGTTCCTAATTGCTTGGAGAAAAATATTAGTTCTTTCCCATTTTCTTGAACTTATTAAAATAGTCGAATTTAATTGTTTTAAATCTTTTTTATTGTTTAATCTCCTTAAAAAATCTACATCTTCCATCAGAGGTAACTTTTTAAAACCATTATTCTTAAAGTAAGTAGTCTTATTAATTATTAAACCTTGATCACCATAAGGTTGTTTAAGAAATTTACTTCTAAAATTTACAAAAATCTCGAGGATTCTATAGATTATTTTTTTGTTATTAATTTTAAATTTAAAATAGTAAATATAATTCTTGTCTCCTTTTAAAACTGAATTTATTTTTCTAAACCAATCATGAGTTAATCTTGTGTCTGCATGTAAAAACATGAGCCAGTCTCCTTTGGAATTTTTAGCACCTACATTTAATTGTAAACCTCGATTTTTTTCATTTAATTTAAATACTTTTGCTCCATAAATATTTGCTACATCAATTGTTTTATCTTCACTGCCACAGTCAACAATAATAATTTCTCCATCTTTTTGAATGATTGACAAGTCTGAAAGCAATAATGGCAAATTATTGGCTTCATTAAAAGTTGGGATTATAATCGAGATCTTAGACAAGTTGATTACTATTTTGAATATCAATTATTGTATCTATATCTATTTTTTTATCTAAAAATTTATATTTTAATTTTAAAGACGCAAAATTATCAATTGTATTTTGCAGAACGCTTTCTGTCCCCCACATAATATTGATAAAAGGTAAATATAGATGCATTGAGATTATTTTTTCTGATAAACCAATAAGCCAATATCCACCATCATTAGATGGGCCCAATATAAGATCATTTTGTTTTAGTTCTCTTAAAGTATTCAATAAATCTTGATGGCATAGATCTGGAAGATCAGTACCAATAAAAATAATATTTTTGATTTTATTTTGAGTACAAAATTTTTTGTTGATGATTATTTGCCTTTTCATTTTTTCGCCCAAGCAACCTTTGCCTTGTAAATTAAATTTTTGGATGCCTAATTCTTTAGACCATCTCCTACAATTTTTTTCCCCTAAACCAGATATAGCTATAGAAATATCAATTAGATTTGTTTCTTGGATAAATTTAGCAACTGAAATAGTATGTTTGGTCATCACACTTTGTACTTTTGCAGAATTACTTTTACCTATATCTTTTGATAACCTTGTTTTGCATCTTCCAAAACCATGCCATTTTGCCATGATAATAAGTAATGCTTTATCCAATACTTTATAGAAACATAAAATAATTATATTCATAAAAAGAAAAAAATATAAAAAATTTTTTTAATTTAGATCATGCATTGTTAAAAATTTTTAAATTTATCCTGATCTTGTGATTTGATAATGGCCAATTATTAAATTCCAATTAGATTAATAATCTAGATAATAAAATTTTGCAAGCAACTAATTCTATTTGGGCGGAAGTTCAACTATCACTCCAGAAAACTTTAAGTAAGCCCTCATTCGAGACATGGATAAGGCCTGCTAAATTTAATTGCTTTGAGAATGGTTTGTTGACATTAACTGCTCCAAATACATTTTCAAGTGATTGGTTAAGAAAGAATTATTGTGAAACTATCGAAAAAGCTACAAAAGAAATTTGTGGTCATGATGTAAAAGTTGTTTTTAAATCTGAAACAAACACCATAGACACCTTAACAAATAAAAAGAAACCAAATGAAGAGAACGTTAATCATAAAACAAAATCTTTTTTTAATAATACCCAAAATAATTCTTCAAAAAATCAATTCAAGAATCCTAACGGTTTAAACTTGCGTTACGTCTTTAAAAGATTTGTTGTAGGACCAAATAGTAGGTTGGCGCATGCAGCAGCTTTGGCAGTTGCCGAATCTCCTGGGAGAGAATTCAATCCATTATTTATTTGTGGTGGAGTAGGTCTTGGTAAAACTCATTTAATGCAAGCAATAGGTCACTATAGAGTAGAAATAGATCCAGATGCAAAAGTTAAATATGTATCTACAGAGACTTTTACTAACGATGTTATTAGTGGTATCAGGAGAGATGGAATGACAGCTATTCGAGATAAATATAGAAACGTAGATTTGATCTTAATAGACGATATACAGTTTTTAGAAGGGAAAGAGTATACACAGGAAGAATTTTTTCATACTTTTAACGCTCTTCACGAATCAGGAAGTCAAATCGTTATTGCAAGTGATAGACCTCCAAGTCAATTGTCGGGAATTCAAGAGAGATTAATCTCTAGGTTCTCAATGGGTATGACAGCAGATATTCAACCGCCTGATCTTGAGACTAGGACGGCTATTCTTCAAAAAAAAGCCGAACAAGAGAGCATGAGTCTTCCAAGGGATTTAATCCAATTTATAGCAGGAAGATTTACTTCTAATATTCGAGAATTGGAAGGAGCATTTACTAGAGCTGTCGCATTCGCATCAATAACAGGGTTGCCAATGACAGTTCAATCAATTGCTCCAATGCTTGATCCAAATAGTGTAGGAGTAGTTGTTACTCCAAAACAAGTTATTAATAAAGTATCTGATTTCTTTAAAGTTTCTACTGATGAATTGATTAGTTCAAGTAGGAGAAAACCGGTAAGTCAGGCTAGGCAAATAGGCATGTATCTTATGCGACATGGAACAAATCTAAGCCTACCAAGAATTGGAGATGAGTTTGGAGGTAAAGACCATACAACAGTTATGTATGCTATTGAGCAAGTTGAAAAAAAATTGTCTATTGATCCAAATATTGCGAGTCAAGTTCAAAAAATAAGAGATTTACTTCAAATAGATTCAAGAAAAAATTTATAGTTTTACGGTTAACTAGAAACAAAATTTCTAGGGTCTTGATCATATCTATGCCTGAAAGGTATCTTATCTATTTCATTGATATCACTGAGTGATTCAATTTTGTTTATTGATTGTCTCAATAACCTTGCTGAAATCAAAGGCATATCTCTTGGAACTGAGATTCTATTTTTTAAGTATCTTAAAGAGATCCCTGAAAGTTTTTTAGGGATTAGAACTTCGCCTGTGATCATATGGGTCAACGCTGATCTCAATGATTCTTCAAAAAATTCTTTATTGTGTGGGTTTACTTTTAGTAAATTGTTTTTATGCTTTATTACCCTTTTAAGAGCGATTTTAGCGAAATGTTCTGAATCATAATTTTTATTTAATTCATAATTACCTAGACCCTTTCCAGTATCTATTAGTTCAGAGAAAATAATCTGTTGTTCATTGCTTTCTTTATAACATCCACCCATTTGTGGGGGTAAATCATGGGAGTGAGTATGAAAGTCTCCTTGAGTGCCTCTATAAACACTTGTTCCTTCAAAAAGGGTGAGCCAGTTGTCTACATGACGGTAACTAGATCTTAAATTAAACCCTTTATAATAAGCTAATGAAGCATTCATTCTCTCCATATATGGAATAAAAATTATATCTCCAACACCAGGCTCTATATTACCCCTATTAGATACTGATGGATCAATAAACCCTGATTTTGATTTGCTTAGGATTTCATTGAGTTTAGAAATGGATTCTTTAAATCTTTTTTTTCTAAAAGAGTTATCTATAAAATTAAGGCTTTCTCGGCAGAGCCAGTTACACCAAGATCTGAAGATTTCTCTTTCTAATTCTCGAATTTTATCAAGGTTACGGGATGTTATAAATGATCCAAGTGCTCCAAATTCATTTTCTAAAAAAGCTATTATATCATCGCTTTCAATTACAACTTGCCCTTTAAATTCAATTGCGGGTAATTTACCCGATCTGACTTTATTGAGGTACCAACTTTCCTTTTGACCATAGCAAAACATATTTATTTTTTTGACTCTGTATGGAATTCTTTTAAATTCAAGCCATAACCATATTTTCTGACAGTAAGGACACCAAGAATGCTTATCTCTGTATAGGGTAACTATCACATCATTTTCAGTATGCCCAAATAATCTTAAATTTGAGTAGGAATTATTTATACCATTGACTTTATCAAGATCTTCAACTTCGAATTTATTTAAATCATCCCATGTCAAAATCCCATTCATTCTTTGAATTAAAGCTATAAACTAACGTTATAATAATTGATTAAAAAAAGTCTTGGAATTTGAATTCGATTTAATTGTTGTTGGAGCTGGATCTGGGGGGCTCGCGGCGGCTAAACGTGCAGCAAGCTATGGAGCTAAAGTTGCAATCGTAGAAGTAAATAAAATAGGAGGAACTTGTGTGATAAGGGGTTGTGTCCCCAAAAAATTGATGGTTTATGCAGCTAAATGTAAAGAAAATATGGATTCTTCTGAAGGATATGGATTAAAAAATGAAGGCATTAATTTTGAATCAAATATTTTATTGAAGAATGTTAGAAAGGAGGTTTCTAGATTAAGTAATTTACATAGAAATTCTTTAAATAAACTTAACATAACTATTTTTGAGGGCTTAGGAAGATTTACGAATCAAAATGAATTAGAAATAATTTGTCCAAAAACAAAGAAAATTAAAAACAAAATAAGTTCAAAGAAAATTCTTATTTCAGTTGGTGGTAAACCAAAGAAATTGGATATTCCTGGGATAGATTTGGCATGGACTAGTGATGATATTTTTGAATTAGAAAATTTCCCCAAATCAATATTAATAGTTGGAGGTGGATATATTGCTTGTGAATTTGCTTCTATTTTCAGAAATTTAGGCACTCAAGTAACTCAATTAATAAGAGGCCAACATTTACTTAATGGTTTTGATGAAGATCTTTCTCTCTGCCTAGAGGAATCGCCTACTTTTACTGAAATAAATATAATTTCAAATACTCAACTAAAGACTATCGAGAGGGTAAATGGAAATCTAGAATCTACCTTGGACTCGGGTGTTAAACTCCTAACTAACAATATCCTTATTGCTACAGGCAGAGAACCAAATCTTTTGCCTTTAAATTTAGATTTTTTAAATCTAAAGATGGATGGCCAATATTTAGATGTTGATGAATTTAATCAAACAAGCAACGCAAACATTTTTGCAATTGGCGACATTATAAATAAACCAAACTTAACTCCAGTCGCGATAGAACAAGGAAGAGTTTTTTCGGATAATTTTTTTAATGACCAAAAAAGAAAAGTAAATTATGAAAATATCCCTAAGGCCGTTTTTACTATTCCAGAAATTTCAACAGTTGGCTTAAGTGAGAGAAAAGCTATAGAAATTCACTCTGAAAAAAATATAAGAATTTTCAAATGCAAATTTACCCCTATGTCTAATACTTTTAAAGAGAATAAATCAAAATGTTTATTGAAAATTGTAGTTCATAAGTTAACTGATAAAGTCCTGGGATGCCATATGTTTGGAGAAACATCATCTGAGATTATTCAGATGGTATCAATTTCATTAAATGCAGGAATAACAAAAAAAGACTTTGATATTACTATGGCTTTGCACCCAACCATCTCAGAAGAGTTTGTGACTATGTATGGATAAAATTATGAATTAGAAAATTTTAATTTTTCTTGAGCAAATAGAATTACTATAAGTATTGAAAAGTAAATAAATAACCCTATCCTTAATTGTGAGAGATTACCAAATCCATTCAAAAAGAGTAACTTATCGAGAATGTAAAAAATATAAAAATTAATCAAAATAAATCCTTCAATTCTAGTAATTTTACCTTTGCTCCAGAAAATTGGTAAGCATGCGAAGGTAGTTAAAACCATAAATGGTAAGTCAACTTTTATTAGACTTTGTTCAATTGCTAAACCTTTAAATCCTGAAAAAATACTACAACTCCCAAGGATTAGAAGTTGATTGAGCAAATTACTTCCTATTACATTTCCAATCGCAAGATCTGTTTTGCCTTTAAACGCAGCAATTATTGAAGTCACTAATTCCGGTAAAGATGTTCCGGTGGCGACTATAGTTAAACCAATAACAATTTCATTTACCCCCAAAAGACTAGCAAGTGTTTGAGAACCATTTACTAAAATATTTGAACCAAAACTTAAAAGAAATATTCCCAAAATTAACTTTAGTAAGATATTAAGCTTCCCTTTATAATTTTCTTTAAATTCTTCTATCTCTGGTTCAGCATCTTTTGTCTCTTCTCCTTTCTCATTGATGGTAGTAATTTCCCATATTGTATTTAAGATTAAACAAAATATTAGAAAGACCCCTGCTTGAAATGTTAATAAGCCTGTTGATGCCATAGCCCAAACCGCACAAGAGATAGCCATTAATAGAGGCACATCTCTTCTTACTATTCTGCTTTTCACCTTAAGAGGTGTTATCAATGAGCTTATACCCAAAACTACTAGAATATTGAAAATATTGCTTCCAATTACATTGCTTGCCGCAATCGAATCACTGCCTTTTAAAATTGAACTTAAACTTACCAACAACTCAGGAGAGCTTGTTCCAAGAGAAACAACTGTTAATCCAATTACTATTTGAGGTATTCCTAAAATTAAAGATAAAAATATGGCCCCTTGAATAAAGAACTCTCCTCCAGCAAAAAGTAAAACTACTCCTAAAACTATTTCTATTATTGGAAATAAAAAATCACTCATATTTAGAATTTCATTTAGATAATAAGAATTTTTATAATTGGTTAATAACTATCCTCGAATATCTATAAATTATTGTCAATTTTAATTTGCTGTTAAAATTAATTAAATAGAAAAAATTTTGAAAACTTTAACCATAATAAAACCTGATGATTGGCATTTACATTTAAGAGAAGGTCTTGTATTAAAAAATATTATTCATTTTACTTCCGAGTTTTTTGGAAGAGCTGTCGTTATGCCAAATACTAAAACTCCCATTACATCTATTGAAAGAGCTAGATATTACAAGAAATCTATTGTTGAAGCTTTACCAGAAAGTTCTAAGTTTGAACCACTAATGACAATTTATCTTACAGATGATACTGATAAAGAAGAACTAATAAATGGTTTCAAAAATAATATCTTTTTCGCAGCAAAATTATATCCTGCCAATGCTACAACAAATTCCAGTTATGGAGTAAAGAAAATAGAAAATCTATATAAGATTTTCGAATCGATGCAAGATAATGGAATGCCTCTCTTGATTCACGGGGAAGTGACTGATTCTGAAGTAGATGTATTCGATAGAGAAGAAGTTTTTATAGATAAAGAACTCTCTCAAATAACTAAAAGATTTCCAAAATTAAAAATCGTTTTAGAACATATAACTACCTCATATGCAGTGGATTTTGTTCAAGAAAATAATATTGGAGCTACTATCACTCCGCATCATTTGCATATAAACAGAAATGCAATGTTTTTTGGAGGCTTAAATAGTGATTTTTACTGCTTACCAGTTGCCAAGAGGGAAAATAATAGACTCTCTTTAAGAAGAGCTGCAACAAGTGGAAAAAAATGTTTTTTCTTGGGAACTGACTCTGCTCCACACCTTAGGAAGTGGAAAGCTTTTTGTGGATGTGCTGGAATTTTTAATTCGCCAGTAGCAATAGAAAGCTATTTAACAGTATTTGAAGAAGAAGATGCTCTAGATAATTTTGAAAAGTTTGCAAGCTTAAATGGCCCTAATTTTTATAATATTTCCCCAAATTTAGAAAAATTAAAATTAGTGTCTAGACCCAATAAAGTAAAAGAATTTATTGATGTTGTTGAAGATGAAAATATTGTCGGACAAATAAAACCATTTCATGCAGGTGAAATTTTACGATGGCAGGTAGAAGGGATAGTAAATTAAAAAAAAATCAGATTTAATCAGACAATTAAAAGTGTAAATATTCAAATTTTTCTTGGTTAAATGGGTTGCTTTCGGCTACGATAAAAAAGCGCAAATTCCTTTTGGGAGTGTGGCGGAATTGGTAGACGCGCCGGACTTAAAATCCGTCGAGCGATTTAGCTCGTGGGGGTTCAAGTCCCCCCACTCCCATTATTTAATTATTTATTTTTAGTTCTGACGATAACTAACAATAGTTGTTATGTTTTAACTATAAACCATAAATCAAAATGGAAAGTTTTTTCAATAATTCATTCGCCACTTTAATTGCTTATATTGGAATTATTTCTACCTATTTATTGGTTATTCCATTATTATTATTTTACTGGATGAATAATAGATGGAATATTATGGGCAAATTTGAAAGATTAGGAATTTATGGCCTCGTATTTCTTTTTTTTCCAGGTTTAATTTTATTTTCTCCATTTTTAAATCTCAGACTAAAAGGAAGTGGTAAAGGGTAAATAATTGACTAAAGGTAAAGTTATACAAATAGGTTTATTTATTTCATTTATAGGATTAATTAGTTATGAATTTGCACCGCAAATTGGTATCGACAACTTTACAGCTACTACTCTCTCAAGTTGTATCTTGATTTTGATTGTTATTACTTGGGTAACATCTTACGTTTATAGAGTTGTAAATGGAAAAATGACTTTCATGGAACAAAGGAAACGTTATAGAAAAAAGTATGAAAAAGTTGTTAATGATAAACTAGAAACCAAATTCAATGCATTGTCAAAGGAAGAGCAGCAAAAACTAATGGAAGATTTAGAAAAAAATCCATAAATCTTTCATAGAAAAATCCAAAAATCATGAAAGATAACAGAATGAAAATTATTAAAAATGAATCTTTATCTAAGGTAGATGAGAAGTTTTGTGACTTAAAAAATAATAATAAATTAGCTTTAATGCCTTTCATAATGGCTGGGGATCCCAATATTGAAATAACGTCTGAGATCTTATTAAAGTTACAAGAAAATGGAGCTGACCTTATTGAATTAGGTATCCCTTACAGTGATCCACTTGCAGATGGACCTGTCATTCAAGTGGCGGCCTCTCGCGCCTTAAAGGCAGGTACTAACCCAAAAAAAGTAATTAAACTTTTAGAGTCTTTAAAAGGTAAGTTGAATATTCCCATCATCCTTTTTTCTTATTTAAATCCATTACTGTGTTTTGGCTTTGAAAAGTTTTGTGAGATGGCATCTAATGCTGGAGTTTCTGGACTAATAGTTCCTGATCTCCCTTTAGAGGAAGCTTATAAATTTTCTAAAACAGTTAGTGACCATTCTATGGACTTGATTTTATTGGTAGCACCAACTACTCCTTTTGAAAGAATGAAACAAATATCAAATCATACAAAAGGCTTTACTTATTTAGTAAGTGTTACAGGTGTCACTGGTGAGAGAAACAAAATGGAAAATAGAGTAGAAAAGCTCATTGCCAAATTAAAAGATGTAAATGACAATCCAATTGCTGTTGGTTTTGGGATATCCACCCCTGAACATGTTAATAAGGTTCGTAATTGGGGAGCAGATGGAGTAATTATTGGGAGTGCATTTGTAAAACGAATTTCTAGTTCAAGTGAAAAAGATGTCGTCTATCATGTTGGTGAATTTTGCAAAGAAATGCGTTTGGCAGCCGATCAAAAAAAATAAAATACAAAAAAAATCTATTAATTAAAAAAAATTATTTATATACAATTTATTTTAATAATGTATCCAATTTGTTTTTATTGTCTTTAAGATTCTTCCGTAGGTAATAATCTGATTTGTTTTCTTCCTAGCTTAATTTCAAATTCATCGCCTGCTTTTAAATCAAGAAGTGCTGTATAAGCTTTCCCAATTAGAAGATTTCCGTTGCCTTGAACTGTAGCTATATAACTAAGTTTTCTTCCTCCCTTACCAATACCTGCGACTCCAGAATCACCAAGATTAACTCCTTTTGCTTCTAAAAGTGCTTCATAAAATGCGGTAAAGTTTAAGCGTTCACCTCCGTTTTTCTTAGTGGAAACATATCCACATCCGCGAACTAGGTCAGATTTGCTAACATCACCAAGTTCTTTGACTTTTGCAAGGAGATCGCTTCCAGTTAGCATAATTAATTAAAAGAAAGTTGTATTAAATAACATAGCAATTTGTGTGTAATATATGCAATTATTTATTATGTATTTACTCTATATATTTATCTTTAAAATGGAAAAGTTTGTAGTTTTTGGAGAGTACTGTGAAGATGCAATTATTAAAAGGGGACCTTTTCGTGAACAACATCTTAATAGACTTAAAAACTTAAAAGATCAAGATATTCTTGTTACATTAGGGCCAACAAAATGTACCAAATATTTATTTGGAATTTTTAATGCTAATAATGAGAATGAGTTGAAAGATCTTATTGAGGAGGATATATATTGGGAAAAAGGTATATGGATTAATTATGATATTTATCCATGGATTCAAGCTTTTTAAATATAATTTACGAAAATATTTTTAGTAATTATTAACTAATAATTGAAAAAAAATAAATTTAAATGAAATTAAATAATATTTCTACTTTATTAATTTAATTATTTATCATATTTAGGAATTAAAGAAATATTTATTTTAAGGTTAGTTTTTAAGGAGTTATATTATTTTTAACTAAAATATCATATTTAAATAATATTTATTCACAAGTATCTTGTGTTATCTGGTTTACTAAAGAGTCGATATCTAATTGATTATATGGTGGTATTTGTTTTGTTTCTCGATTATCATCCTTGATATTGTTTAACCATTTTTGCTCAATCTTTATAAGATTTTTTGCAATATTGAACATCCCGCCTTTTTTATATAACTCTTTAATTTTGAGAATAATCTCAGTGGTTCTGCTTGATTTGATATTTAATTCATTTGCTAAATCTTTTTGGGTAAATCCGTGAGATTTTAACCAGTCTTTAATGAAGGCGATAAGTTCTTTTTCTTCCTGTATAGATAATTTACTCATTCAATAAAAAGGAAATAACTTATTAAGCTTATTCTCTGCTCTTGCTCTTATTGAAGGAGTCATGTATTTGCTCCATATACCGAGTACTGCTGTGAGGGCTACAAAATCATCACTAAAACCAACTAAAGGCATAAAGTCAGGGAAAAGATCAAATGGCATAATTAAATAGGCTAGCGCAGCCATTAATGAAACTCTTACTTGTGCTGGAGTATAAGGATCTAAAGCCATCTCCAAAACTTCTAAGGCAGGCTTGGCAATTGTTCTTCCTGCTTTAATAAGAATCTTGATAATGATATTTTCGTCAAATGTTGAACTTTCTAAAACTTCAGCATCATAGATTTTTTCTTGGGTTTTGTAATTGTCTTTCATCCTTATAAATGAAATTTAAATATTTTTAATGGAATTTTTAGCTAATACTATCAACTAATCCATTCTGTATTCCTGCTTTTCTAAGTTTTCTTAAAGCACGTTGAACAACTTGTCGGCAATATTCCCTGCTACAACTCATATGTCTTGCAACTTCAGCTAAAGTTCTCCATTCATTTGAGCCGTCTAAACCAAATCTTAGGCTTACTATTTTTCTTTCTTTTTCAGTTAAATTTGCTTTATCTAATAATTTCCAAGCAGAGGCGGTCCTTTCGGCTAATTCCGCTAACTCCATTGGAGCAACCTGATCACTCGGAAGGATGTCAACTAACTCGGAAGGATCTGATTTTGATTTGACAGTACCTTGGAGACTAACAGTGATGCTTCTCAATTCACAAGAAAGGAGTTCGTCAATTTCCTCTTTGGTTATTTTCATTTCTTTAGCTAGCTCATCACTACTGGGGGGAATACCCTTAAGTTGCATAAGCTTTGATTTCGCTGATCTTAGTTTTGTAAGTTTTTCATTAATGTTAACAGGGATCCTAATTGTTCTACTTTGAGTTGACAAAGCTCTATTTAGACCTTGCCTAATCCACCAATAAGCATAGGTAGAAAATCTATGTCCTCTAGAAGGATCATATTTTTCTACGGCTCTTGTGAGACCTAAGGTTCCCTCCTGAATTAAGTCCAGTAATTCTAATCCCTTCCCTTGATATCTTTTAGCAAGGTTGACAACTAGTCTTAGGTTGGCTGTTATCATCTCGTTTTTTGCTTTTTCACCAATTTTGATTTTTTTTCTTTCAGCTTCGGAATATTCACAAGCAGGCCCTTTGCCACCAGCCTCTTGACATCTATTGACAAGCACAACCATTTCTTGAACTTTTCTGCCCATTGTGAGTTCTCTTTCGGGAGTTAAAAGTTGATGACGACCTATTTCACCAAGAAAATCGCTTAATGAACTCACGATTTACCTCATTGTTGATATATTCAACTTATAGTCAATTCAGTAATAAGCCATACATGTAATAATTAATTAATAATTAATTAATAATTATTTATTAATTAATTATCATTTTTTTTTTCAAATTTTAGGTTAGGAAAACTATAAATTCTAAATTTTAATTATTTAACTTTTTCTTCTTGATTCTAAAACAGAAAGTACATCTCTCCACTCAACGCCTTTGTGCATAAGGGCTACTTGGAGATGATAAATTAAATCAGCAGCTTCATTTGAGATTGAATCTTTATCATTTTCTTTACAAGCCATTATAAATTCAGCGGATTCCTCTCCTATTTTTTTTAAAATAGTATTACTGCCTTTTGTTAATAAATGATTTGTGTAACTTTTTTCTGATGGATTTATCGATCTTTCGTTAATTGTATTGAATAATTCAGAGCAAATATTTGAGAAGGGAGTTGTTTTTTTCTCTTTTTTATCATTTTGATTAATTTGGATTTCGTTGAAAAAACAACTTTTTTCTCCAGTATGACATGCTCCTGAGCCATTTTGTTTAATCAAAATGATTAGTGCATCACTATCGCAGTCGAATCTTATTTCCTTAAGTATTTGGGTACTTCCACTTGTAGCTCCTTTTCTCCATATTTCTGATCTTGATCGACTCCAGTAATGAACGTTTTTGGTTTCGAGTGTCATTGCCAACGATTCTTTGTTCATCCAAGCAAGCATAAGAATTGATCCATCCAGCCAATCTTGTGCTATTGCAGGGATTAATCCATAATTATCAAAGCGTAGATCTTCTATCGAAAAATTAGTTGAATAAGTCATTATGATCGTTATGTTAAATCTTACTCGATGTGTTTTGTTAAAAATTATCCTAACAGTTAATTGATGAATATTCATTCTTTGAAATTTTCATGCAGCAAAAGTTACGAGGATTACCCCTGTTCACATAGGCAATGGCGCCATGAAGGTCACTGCAGATTTGTGCATGGGTATTCAAGATCATTTACCTTTTGGTTCACTGCAAAAAAATTAGACCTAAATGGTTTTGTTGTGGATTTTTCAAGCCTAAAGCCCTTAGAAAATAGACTAAAGGAGCAATTTGACCATACTTTTTTAGTAAATAAAGATGACCCTTTGTTGAATTACTGGGAAAAATTACATGACTTAGATGCTTTAGATCTGAGAATTATGGATAATGTGGGAATGGAGTTCACTTCTGAATTAATTTGGAGATGGGCTAATGAATTCTTGCTGGACAAGGATAAGGGTAGAACATGTTGTTGGAAAACAGAATCAAAAGAAAATAAATCTAATAAAGCAAGTTATGAGGAAATTCCTGATTGGTTTAAAACTTAGATTAAAGTTATTAAATTTCAATTCATGTGGAATTCTTTAATTTAGATCTTTAATCAACAATTATCTCTCCATTAACCAAATAGATATTAATCTCGTCTTTGTTTAGGTAATGATTATTCAATATATTTTTTGAAATTTTTGTCTCAATTTGTTTTTGAATAATTCTTTTTAAAGGCCTTGCACCATAGGCATGATCGAAACTATTTTCGACAAGTTTATTAATTGCCTCATCCGTAATTTTGAATTTTAAGTTTTTTTTGTTAAGTCTTTCTTCTAAATTTTGAAGCTGGATTTTTGCAATTTCTTTTATGTCATTTAATTCTAAATTATTAAAAATAACTATTTCATCAAGTCGATTTAAAAACTCAGGCTTGAAAAACCTTTTAAGTTCATTGTCTACAACTTTTTTGATTTCATTTGTATCTTCTTTTCTAACTGATAAATCATTTATTGATTGACTTCCTAAATTACTTGTGAGAACAATGATTGAATTTTTGAAATTGATTGTACGACCTTGCCCATCAGTAATGATTCCATCATCAAGAACCTGTAAGAGAATATCTATGATATCTTTATGAGCTTTCTCTATTTCATCAAGAAGTATCAATGAATAAGGATTTTTGCGTACAGCTTCAGTTAGTTGACCGCCTGATTCGAAACCTAAATATCCAGGTGGCGCACCTATGATTTTGCTAACTGAATGTTTTTCCATATATTCAGACATATCAAGTCTTGTAATTGAAGAATTTGAATCGAATATAATTTTTGCTGTTACTTTACTCAGCTCTGTTTTCCCAACACCAGTTGGACCTAAAAAAAGAAAACTGGCTAATGGTTTGCTTGGGTCATTAAGACCAGTCCTCGATCTTTTAATAGAATCTGCAACAGCACTAATTGCAGTATCTTGACCAATAATTTTTTCTTTAAGGATTGACTCGAGGGTTAAAAGCTTATCCTTCTCTGACTGATTTAAGTTCTGTACTGGAATAGAGGTCCACTTTGAGACAACTTCTGCAATATCATCAAAAGTAACCTCTTGCCTTAAAAGAGTCGTTTCTCCTTTTTTATGAGAATTAACTAAACATTCACTTTTCTCTTTCAATTTTTTTTGTAAAGAATTTAAAGTTCCAAATTCTAATTCTGCTGCTTTATTGAGGTCAAAACTTCTTTTGGCTTGATCTATTTGAAATTGAACAGTTTCAATTTCTTCTTTTACGGTGCTAATCTCATCAATTTCATCTTTTTCTTTTTTCCATTTAGCGCCTAATTCTGCCTGTTTATCTTTAAGGGATATAAGTTCATTATTGATTTTTTTTAATCTTTCTACAGAGAAATCATCTGTTTCTCTTTTTAAAGATAATTTTTCCATCTCAAACTGCAGAACTTTTCGATCAATCTCATCAATTTCTTCAGGTTTGGAAGTTATGATCATGTTTAATCTTGAGGCCGCTTCATCGATTAGATCTATTGCTTTGTCAGGAAGAAATCTATCGTTAATGTACCTTTCGCTAAGGGTTGCCGCTGCAACTAAAGCATTATCAGAAATTCTCACGCTGTGATGAACCTCGTATCTTTCTCTCAATCCTCTTAATATTGATACAGTATCATCTATTGAAGGAGCATCAATTTTTATTTTCTGAAATCTTCGTTCTAGAGCAGGATCTTTTTCTATATTTTGTTTATGTTCATTAATAGTTGTAGCACCAATACATCTAAGTTCTCCTCGTGCAAGCATTGGTTTCAATAGGTTGCTTGCATCCAAAGAACCTCCGCTAGCACCAGCTCCAACAACTGTATGAATTTCATCAATAAAAAGAATGATTTTCCCGTCTGATTCCTTGACTTTCTTAAGGACATTTTTTATTCTTTCTTCAAATTCTCCACGATATTTTGCCCCAGCTATGAGTGAACCCATATCTAATGAAATTAGTTGTCTATCTTGTAGTGCAGAAGGTACATCGCCATTAATAATTCTTTGAGCCAACCCTTCAACGATGGCCGTTTTGCCAACCCCAGGTTCTCCAATAAGAACTGGATTATTTTTTGTTCTTCTACTCAATATTTGAATTGTTCTTCTAATTTCTTCATCCCTACCAATAACAGGATCTAAGATCCCATCTCTTGCTGATTGGGTTAGATCAATACCATATTTTTCTAAAGACTCATTAGAAGTATCAAATTCGTTTTTTACTGCTGGATCTGACTTCATTTTCTTTATAGTTTTAAGAAATTCTGGAATAGATTTTTGATTTAAAATGTGAAATCCATATTTATCATCATAAGTGAAACCATAAACTAAGTGTTCTGTTGATATCACTACATCATCTAATGTATTTTTAATATCATTAGCTTTTAAAAATATTTTGTATAAAGTATCGCCAATATATAAATTATCTTGTTTATTTCTCATTTTTGCTTTCGCATTTAATGAAGAAATTATTTCTTTCTTAAGATCTTTGAGATTTACACTATTTTTTTTTAAGATCTTTTTTGTAAGGTTGTCTTGTTGTATTAGAGCTAATAAAAAATTATCTGAATCTACGTCTTGTTGGTGATTTTTATAAGCAATTTTTTTAGCAAAAATAAAACAGTTCCAAGCAGAATTTGAGAATTCGCTTGGAACTATTTTCATTAATCAAAAATTTAGGTAAGACTGTAATAAATATTAAGTAGAAAAAAGTACTTAACTACAAAAAGAATTACTCAACAATTACTTTACCTACCATTCCAGCTCCTCTGTGTGGCTCACAATAGTAATCATAAGTTCCTACAGTATCAAATGTTTCTTCCCAAGACTCTCCTGGGGCAAAAGCTAGATCTGCATGACTTAACTCCTCATGCCCATCGAAAACTGCATTATGGGGAGCTAATTTGTTATTGACAAATTTAACTGTATCTCCAGCACTAATGGTTACTGTACTTGGTTCAAATGCAAGCATTCCAGCATCAGTTCCAAGTTTTACTTCAACAGTCTTAGCTGAAACAGATGAAATTCCTAGACCTAGAGTTAAAACTATTGCGAATAACCCTGCAAAGATTGAACGTAACATAATTAAAATTTACTTATTTATACATATTACAAGGCTTTGGGAACCGAACTGTGAGAATTTTAATTGTTATTACAGCTTGGTAACTTAGATAACCTTAAAATATCTTTCAGTGTCTTGGCGTAACTTTTAAGTTTGAAAGTCTCAGGATTAGTGATGGTGACATGATTAAAGTCATATTTTTTGATACTGAAGCTATCCCAAGGAGTGGTTTGGATAGGGAGAATTCTTAATAATATTTTTAGAATTTTTTTTGTAAGGGGTATCGCAAAATATCTCCTCATATTGTTTCTCTTTAAAAGTGTAATTATGGCGTGATCAATTGAAATGAATTTCTGACCTAGTACAAATTTTCTAAAGCCTTTGTATTGTTCTTCTTTATGATTTTTAATTAGAAACCCACAAATTTGAGCAATATCATTTGCGTGTATAAAGTGAAATTTAGAATCGAGTTTTAAAAATCTTGCTAACCAAAGCCATTTCCTTATTTCTTTCAATCCACTAGTTAAATAACTCACAGGATATTTACTTTTTTTGCCAAGATTTCCTCCAAAAACTAGAGTAGGGAAAACAGCGAATGTTTTTTCTGCGTAGGAGCTTTCCCTAAGTCTCTGGAAACATTCATATTTTGTTTGTATATACTCTGTTCCATAAATCAATGATTCCTTCATTAATTCTGTTTGCGTGTCAAGAATGCTAGCTGTTGAAAAATAAATAATCTTTTCTAACTTTTCAATAGCAAGCATTTCAAGTAATTCTTCAAAAGCTTTAATATTTACTTCATAGGCTCTTTTTGGATCTCCCCAAGCTGTAGCAGTATGTATAAAATAATTAATTTGATTAATATCCTTTTTATATCTACTTGATTCCCTAATATCGCACACTAATAACTTGACTTTTTTATTTTCCTGAATAGAAATTGGTAAATTACTTTTATCTCTTACCATGAGATAAAGCTTGAATTTTGTGTTTTTTAAAAACCAATCAACTAAATATCGGCCTACACATCCATTAGCACCTGTAATTAATAAGTTTTTATATGCCAAGATTTTGACTAGTAAGTAAGTTTTTTCCCATGTTCAAAAAATGTTTGAGCATTTTCTTCTGGAGTCCCAGGTAAAATCCCATGGCCTAAATTAAGAATATATTTCCTGTCTTTAATTTTATTAAAAGTATTATCTATCCTTTCTTTTATTGATTCTTTGTTTCCGAATAAAATACCAGGGTCAACATTACCTTGAATTCCTATCCCATTAGGGATCCTTTTACAAGCCTCTTCAATATCTACTGTCCAGTCTAATGAAATAATATCTACGCCAGTTTTTGCCATTCTTTCTATCACTCCAGCACTTCCTGAAATGTATAGAATTACTGGTGTATCAGGGTAATCCTCTTTTACAATATCTACAACTTTTTTTTGATATGGCCCAGCAAAGATATCATAATCTTGTGGGCTTAGTTGACCTGCCCATGAATCAAAAATTTGTACTACTTGCGCTCCAGATTTAATTTGATATTTAAGATATTCACCAATAGATTTTGCAAAATGATCAAGTAATTTATGAAGTAAATCTGGTTCTTTAAAAGCCATTGATTTTATCAAAGAATAATTTTTACTGCTTTTCCCTTCAACAACATATGCCGCAAGAGTCCAAGGTGCTCCAACAAAACCTAAAACTGTTGCCTCATTATTGACATCTTTTTTTAGTGAAGAAAGAACTTGTCCTACAAAGCCTAAGCTTTCACTTGGATTTAATTCTTTTAAATTTTCAATTTGACTAAGGGTTCTTATTGGGTTCTCAATTATTGGACCTTTACTTTCTATTATTTCAAAATTAATACCCATTCCTGGAAGAGGTGTGAGAATATCTGAAAAAAGTATCACACCATCTGGTTTGAAAGCGTGAAAAGGCTGCATTGATATTTCATATGATAGTTCTGGATTCTCTGACCTCTCTCTAAAGCTAGGGTAACGCTCTCTTAAATCTCTATAGATTTTCATATATCTTCCTGCTTGCCTCATCATCCATACCGGAGGCCGATTTACTTTTTTACCTAATGCGGCAGAAAGAAGTAGTGGTAAATTTTCACCCATTTTTAAATTAGATTTGTTTTTTTAAATTTAAAATTCCAACTTAAAAATCCTACAATGCAAAGCATGTCAAAAGTGTTATGTGAACATTTATATGAAGTACTAAGTTAAATAAGCTTTATTATTTTTTTGCTTGATGTTTGAAGATACTTACGCTTAATGGGGGCAAAACAAGTTCTAAAGCATTTTGATAATCATGAATATTGTAATTTATAGATTCCTTACCGCCCATATTTCCTTTATTACTGCCTCCGTATCTAGATCCATCTGAATTAAATATTTCTTTATAGAATCCCTCAATAGGAACTCCCACCTTGTAAGAATCATGAGTATTAGGTGTGAAGTTAGCAACTATGACAAGCCACTCATTGGTATCGTTTTCTCTTCTCATGAAACTTATTACTGAATTTGATTTATCATTACAATCTATCCATTGGAATCCATAAGGATCAAAGTCATTTTTCCATAGTGCAGGTTCATTTTTATAAAGTCGATTAAGGTCGTCAATTAGGTTCCTGAGGCCTTTATGAGGTTCAAACTCTAGTAACTCCCATTGCAGATCATCCCAAACATTCCATTCTTGCCTTTGCCCAAATTCCATTCCCATGAAGATCGTTTTTTTACCAGGGTGGGTCCACATATAAGTTAGTAAAGCTCTGGTATTTGCATATTTCTTCCAGTCATCGCCAGGCATTTTATGCAAGAGATGACTTTTCCCATGGACAACCTCATCATGACTAAGCGCAAGCATAAAGTTCTCTGTATAGTTATACGTTATTGAGAAAGTTACACTATTTTGATGGAATTGCCTAAACCAAGGATCTATTTCAAAATAATCGAGCATATCGTGCATCCATCCCATATTCCATTTCAAGTTAAACCCTAGACCTCCCATGTCAGTTGGTTTGGTTACCATTGGCCAAGTTGTTGATTCTTCAGCGATAGAAAGTGCACCTGGGAAATGTTGGAAGAGTACATGATTAGCCTGTTGAAGAAATTTAACGGCTTCTATATTTTCATTTCCACCATTTTCATTGGGGATCCATTCTCCATCTGGACGTAGATAATCTCTGTAAAGCATTGAAGCCACAGCATCGACTCTTATGCCATCAATATGAAACTCTTCAAACCAATAAACGAGGTTGGCTACTAAGAAATTTCTTACTTCGTTTCTGCTGTAATTAAATATTAGGGTTCCCCATTCTTTGTGTTCACCTATACGTGAATCTCCATGTTCATAAAGATGACAACCATCAAAAAATGCTAAACCATGCTTATCTTTTGGGAAATGGCCAGGCACCCAATCAAGAATTACCCCTATCCCCTCTTCATGACATTTATTAACAAACTCTCTAAATTCATTTGGAGTGCCAAATCTACTAGTTGGTGCATACCAACCTGTAACTTGGTATCCCCATGAACCATCGAAAGGATGTTCAGATATTGGCATTAGTTCAATATGAGTAAATCCTCTCTCTTTTACATATGGAATGAGTTTCTCGGTTAATTCTGGATAAGTTAATAATCTTGTTCCGGGTTTTAAATCAGCTGCAGGCACTGGGTTTCTTGATTCACCATTGTCCTCAAGATATTTATTATCTGTTGATTCATGAAGCCAACTTCCTAAATGCATTTCATAAACTGAAATTGGCTTGTTAATTTGACTAGAAGAATCTCTATTTGAAATCCAAGAACTATCATTCCAATTAAAGTTTTTCAATTTTGAGACTATTGAACCATTTTGAGGTCTGATTTCATGCAGGAAACCATAGGGATCAGCCTTCTCATAAATATGACCTTGTTGTGTTCTTATTTCGTATTTATATGTGTCGCCTTCTTTCATTGTTGGCATGAAAAGTTCCCAAATTCCCCCTAATCTCTTCTGCATTGGATGATGTCTTCCATCCCAAGAATTTATATCTCCAATTATCGAGATTGATTTTGCGTTTGGAGCCCAAATGCAAAACATGACCCCTTTTTGATTCTTTTCTTCAATGAGATGTGCTCCCATTTTTTCCCAAATATGATGATGATTACCTTCTGCAAAAAGATGTCTATCAACTTCTCCCATCCACTCTTCTCTATATGACCAAGGATCATGTTGTGTATGTGTGATCCCTCCTCGTGAAATATTTATTTCGTAATTATAGTTTGGGTTTTCAGGCAGGATAGCTTCAAAAAGCCATTTATGGTTAATGTTTTCGGCCTTATAGGTATTGTTTTTAAAATTTATTTTAACTTCGTCGGCTTCAGGCATCCATACCCTTATTACCCATTGTTTTTCATAAAAATGAGGACCTAATATTTTTAATGGATTATCATTGCAACAATTTTCTAGGTTGATAGCTTCTGATTTAATCCAGTCTGCTTGAATTGTCTCGATCATGACTGGTAGATGTTAAGGATTAATAATATCAAACGATTAACCAAAAAATTAATTATTTATTAAAAAAAAGGGGTCATTTTCATAAATGTTTTATTAAGGCTAAAACTTATAGTAATAACTTTATGATTTGCTGAAGGCGCTCCAACATTTCCATCCCCAAATCCAGGATTAACTCCAATAGCGGGATAAGCTGCTGCAGATATTGATAAGCGAAGCTTGCTATCTTTAATCAAACAAATATTTGTTGGCTGCATTGTTATTTGATAAATGCAGTCTTCACTTATTTTAGAGTTTTTAACCCTTAAGAACCCTGTTGAAAATTGATTCACCTTTTCATTACCTTCCTCAACAAGAGACAAAGCAAGGCAGATATCAAAATTGGGCTGATCACTTTTTGCTTGGATTTCTAATGTGGGAACTCCTCTTAAATATTGATCTTCTTTAAAAGAATTGGTTTGAAAAACACCTACATCTAGTCGTTTGTCAATAATACTTCTATTAAACTTCCCAGGATTTGGACCTAAATGACCACCGTCAGATGGAGTAGGTCTCCATGGGTCATTAACAATTGTGAACCATCCTGATCCTTTTGAATTTATAGTCAGACTTCCATCTTCAGCTTCTACATTTGCAGTGCCATTGCTTTTGAGCCCAAAAATAAATTTAGGTTGAAATTTATTATCTAATTCTTCCCATTTATTTAATGTAATATTCCATATTTTTTTCTCGTTGTTAAAATTCTTAGAAATACAATTTTCATCTGATTTTAAATGTTTATCAAAAAATTTTAATAAAGATTCTTGAGATCCCTCCCACCAATTTAGATGTGTCGCATTCCCAATAATAATCTCTGGGGTTCCACCAGCTTCTTTGGATTTTTTATAAAGATCAAAGGCACCTTTTAAATGTGGATCCCAAAGTCCTCCAATAATTAACATAGGTCGTTTAATCCATGTTGAAATTGGTTTAAATTCTTCAAATGGGTAAGCATTATTTAAATTTTTAAGCCATTTCAAAACAAAGCTATTAGGATCGTATTTTTTTAAAGTATCAATTCCTTCCCTTAGGTAACTTTTATTTTCTAAGGCTAATCTGATCTTTTTCCACTCAAGCAATTTATTTTCTCTTTTCATTTTTAGTGCTGCGATTTGAAGTCCCCATGCAATATTGTTATGCCACCAATATGCTCCTCCATCTGAGCACCAATGATCCTTAATATTCATCCCAGTCATTGCTGGAGATAAGCAATCGGGCGGCTTTGAATTTAATTCACCAGTTAGTTGAGTAAATCCTTGATATGAAAAACCATACAAGCCAAGTTTTCCATTACATTCTTTTAGAGACCTTACCCATTCATGTGTTTCTGAAGTATCGCTAGCTTCTTGAGAAAAACCATTAAAAACCCCTTCAGAAGCACCCATACCTCTTACATCTTGAATTATTACCATATACCCTTTGGTAGCCCACCATTCCGGGTGAGAATAGGTAATAGTTGAAGCTATTTCCCTGCCATATGGTTGTCTCATCAATAATGCAGGCCATGGCCCATTACTATTAGGTAACCAAATCCTGGATATAAGTCTTACTCCATCTCTTAGTGTTAGAGAATTGTCAAACCATCTTGAACCAGACATTTAGGCTTTAGATAATGTCTGGGCAGTGCAGCCCAATGACATAAATTGAAAAGATCTCTGCGTTTACGGGAGTTAACTTTTTTTTATTTGATACATACTCTATAGCTTTATCTGAACTAGCTGAAATGCCTTTTGAATTAAACTCTCTAAACTTATTACATAAATTCCTAGCTTCGTTTGGATTCTTTTTTACAGTTTCCAATAAGTTAGATTGACTAAAAACAGGATATAAAGAATTAGAAAGCAAAAATAGAAAAAATAACAAATGTTTCATTATTACTAACTTTTTCTAAATTCTACAGTAAAAAATTTTTTTATCCAAGATTTCCAATAGATTCTTCGTTTTGACTAGCTTTTTTAATCCATTCTTTTAAGAGAGTAAAAGTTGTATCTGTCTCAGTTTTTACTCTAAGAGTTCTTTCTAATCTGCCAATTTTGCGTTCTAATTCGTAAGGGGTAGATAGTGATAATGATTTAAGAGAAGATATACCGCAATGTAAAAGTAGATATGCTTGCGGTGGAGAAATTCCAATTTCTTTTTTAAAAATTGCTATAGCTCTAATTTTCTTTAGATTATTCAATGTACATAGTGAAGATTTTCTCTGAATCTCATTTATGTCCAAGTCCGAAAGATTACTTAATTTTTCAAAGTCAGTTAGATTATTTTTAATAAAAAAAGATTTCTCATGTCTAAAATTAGTTGGCAAAAAATCTAAAAAGGTTTTACTTCCCATTTTTAATAGACTCATTCATTGTGACATTTTTCTGAACTTCTCCTATAACCACTGGTTTACTTACATCATCTGAAATTTTTTCGAGTTTTCTTATCTTTATTTTTACATTCGCACCAGATCTGCTACCTTTCCTTAAGTTTTCCGATAATTGTTCTAAAGTTGGTTCAATAGATTCTTCCGGAAAGTCATCATCTGCTTTGGCAATAATCAAATCGAACCCATTGTCATAAACAATTGGAACATATTTTGCACCTTCTATTACAACCTTTTCAGAGTAACTTTGTATAAATGCCCAACTACTTAAAGAAAGTAATAATGAAAAGATTGTCGCTCCAATTATTCGAAATTTAAAACCAAAATTAAATATAAAAGCTGCTATTGTGCAAATGAAAAGAAATATTCCGAAGAATCCAAAAATTTTGGGTGTGTTCTCTAATAGTTCAAAAAAAGACATTTAGTGGCTTTGACCTGATTAATTTCTTATATTTTGTAAGCCTACTCTATTTTTGGGTTCTAACTTGAAAAAAATTAGATCTCTAAATTTAAATACTAAGATACTTTTAGTAGGGATGCTTTTACCCTTAGGTTTTTTAGGCTCTTTTTTATTAAATAATTTTTTAAAAGAAACTTATATTTCTAGGAAATTAGATTTAGAAAAAAGTATTGAGAAAGTTTTAGATAAAAATGTTGATTTAGGCGATTATGTGGGGATAAGATTTCTAGGTTTTTCTGTGGGCAATTCAAAAATTAATGATAAAAAAAATATAGATTCTGAAATTAAAGCCAAAAATGTGTATGTGGGCATTATGCCTTTAAGATCTTTTTTAAAACAAAAATGGATTGTAAAAATAAGTCCTAAGGAAGCCGCCATAAATATAGACAGAGATTTTTTTAAAAGGGACGAATCTTATAAAAATGATCGAATTACAAAAAAATCACAAACAAAGTACGAATTGAACTTTAACTTAAATAAATATTCAATTCTAAGTCTTAAAAAATCAGGATTAAAAACAAAAGTAAAAGGTAAAGTTATTTATAAGTCGAGTAATAGAGAAATTATTGCAAATGTAAAATCAAATTTTGATGAAAAAGGGTTTTTAAAATTAAGGTTTAATAGAAAATTAAATAAAGACTTTTTATCTTTTGAGTTGTTTTCAAGGGGTTTAGATCTTGAGAATTCTGAATATATTATTGGTAAAAGAAAAATTATTTTTAAAAAAGGAAATTTTAAATCTAACTTTAAATTTTATAAATTACCAAATGAAACATTTTGCAAAGGACGATTTTCTTTTACTAATTTAGAAATAAAATCAGAAGCTTTCTCAGAGAATATAAATTCAGATTCAAATAGTTTTTTTTGTAAAGATAATAATTTAATTGGTAATTCAGAAAAATTAAATTATGGAACGTTGACTTCGAATTTTAATCTAAATATACCTTTTAATAGAAGTTCCAATAATATTGATCTAAAAGGAAGTATTGGATACATTAATAGCCTTAATCCAGATATCCAGTTGTCGGGTAATATCCCCTTTTGGTTTGATAGAAGAGGTATTAATTTTGGTGATATAGATACTAGTTTTAAAATAAATAGAACTCAATTATCTAATTTAAATATTTTCAGAAAAAATGATATAAGGGGTTTCATTACTGCTAAAGGAGAATTAAAAGGAAAAATTACTGATCCTGATATCTCGATAAACTTTAATCTTGATTACCCGCACTTTAGAGGTGTCCGCATTAGAGAAATATGGGAGGGTGATATTAAAAGTGAAAATAATGAATTTCTGCTTAATATGAAAAATAGATATTCTCCAATCCCTTCATTTCTTTCAATCAATTTTAATTCTGATCTAAAAATAAAAAATGCAAATTTTTTAAGAGTTTTTAATTCAAATAAAGGTACTATAAGCGTAGTGAAAGAGGATGATGATTATAATTGGCGAGCTGATAATTTTCCTCTTGATGAACTTGAATTATCTATAGACAAAAATCAATTCGATAGGATTGATGGAATTATTAATGGTAAGGGATCAATTTCGTCAGACCAATCATACTTTGATGGGCGAATTGCTTGGAGTTTGGGTAAATATGGGAATATTAATCTAGCTAATTCATTATTTGATTTCCGCGTCAAAGATAATTCTTTTTATATAAACTCTTCATTGTATCCAATTGATGGAGGAATAATTGAAGTTGAATATGATTCAAGTAAAAATAATTTAATTAATTCAGAATTCAAGGATATAAGCACTAGTTGGACAATCCTTACTGCAGTAGATATTTTTAACTTTGAGAATAAAAAAGTGATTCCTGTAAGTAAATCAAATATTTTGGATGATTTGGAAATAAATAAAGATCAAAAATCATTTAAAGAGAGGATTGATTTTATAAATAATTTTATTGAAAATAGTAATTTGCTAGATGACAAATTTAATTTGCAAAAATATTTTAATAAATTTAGAAGTAGATACAATGGGAAAATTACTATTCAGGGCGATAGACCAGCCAATTATAAATTGAATGCAAAATTAAATGGCTATCTTGATGTATCTAGAGACTTCTATAAGAATAAAAAAGAGGAATTTTCTATTGATTTGGAAGGAGGATTATTAACAGGGACAGGTTCTTTAAGAATTAAAAAATTTCCCTTAAGTGCAGCAAACATTTTTTTAAATAACCCCAGGGATTTTCTTGGAGGGTTGGATATAAATTTATTCTATGATCTTGATACGAAATCTTTCTCCAGCGATATTTTTTCCGATGGTTCATCAATTAAAAATAACATAATAATATTTGATAAAGGATTAGTTAAATTTAATAATTCTATTTTTGATATTGATTTTTCACTTCTAATAAATAATTCTGAAATTCCAATTACTTTTGAAGGCTCAATACCTATAAATAAATCTGATAACTTAGATCTAAGATTGATTGGGAATGGGAAATTTATTGAGTTAATAGATATTTTTGCTGATGAATACTTTACCTTTAAAAAAGGTGATGTGAATCTAAGAGTGATTCTACAAGGAACCTTAAATAAACCTGTATTAAATGGATTTATAGTAGTTAAAGATTCTGAAATTGATTTTTTAAACAATATAATAAAAGATATTAATAGTACAATAATCTTTGATTTTGACTCTCTAGAGATCAATAATCTAGAAGCAAAGACGGAAGATTCTGGAGAAATTTTTGTAAAAGGGTTTTTGCCTTTTTATAGTCATAATGATTCTGAGAATTCAGAAATTAATTTGATAACGAATAAATTTAATTTAAAGAAAGATAATTTTAATTTTTTAATAGATTCAGATATAGATTTAAGTGGATCATTTGAAAGCCCAATTTTGGGGGGATCTCTATCTTTTAATAATGGATTTATTAATTTAAATAGTACCAATCAAAAAAATAAAAAAGGAAAAAATCAGATTCGAAAGGAGGATGAAAAAGATTGGCCAGAACTCTATTGGAATAATAATGAAAATATTGAAATAATTTCAAATGAAACAATTTTGAATTCAGTTCTTTTGGGAGAAACTTTGCCTAATTATTTGGATAATTTGAGTTTTAATAATCTTAAATTAAAACTTGGTCCAGATTTTAAACTTCAATATTCAGAATTAATTCAAGCTTATTTAGATACCAAATTAGACCTTAATATAAACGGAAAGGTAGGCAAAGATTTAAATGCTAGAGGTCTAATTTATCTTAAAAAAGGTAGAGCTAATCTATATACTACTCCATTTAAACTTGATAAAAATAAAGATAATTATATTTTATTTGCATCAAGAAGTGGCGTCGTTCCATTTATTAATTTTTCTCTTGTTAGTAAAGTTCCAGATTCTATAATACCTATAAGTGAAAATAATCAGGATTTAAATATATCAGCTGATCTAGATGTGAATGAGACTTCTAGTGGTTTGGGATCATTCGGGATTGGCAATTCAAGGCTTATCAAAATTGAAGCGTCTTATGAAGGATTTTTAGATCAATTATCTTTTGCTGATGAAAATAGAAGAATCCAATTAAGGAGTACGCCAAGTTATAACAGATCACAAATAATTGGTTTGATTGGCGGTAACTCTGCAAATTTAATAAATAGAGCATTTATTTCTCAACTTAATAATGCTGATGCATTTAGTGAAAGATTTCAGTTATCTCTATACCCAGCATTAATAGAAAATAATGATTCATTAAATAATATTTTTTCTAATGAAAATTTAAATATAGAGAATGATGGTCAATCATCTTCTAATGAGGAATTTTCTTCTCAAGCTTGGGTAGCCGAAATAGGGCTTGATATTACTGACGCGATAAATTTTGCCTTCCAAACTGTTCCAGGTAGAGATGATATTTCACCTTTAGGAATTTTGACTTTTCAGGCAAATCCGAACTTAGAATTATTAGGTTCTTATGATTCCAATGGGGACTGGAAAAGTCAAGTTCAATTATTTTTTAGATATTAACGCAGAAAGAAATTTACTTTAAAGAATCGTTAATTTGAATTATTATTAGATTACCTAAAAAATATTATGGCTAATATCTTTGAAGTCCCTCAACCAGGTAATGATCTTCTAGAAAAAGCTGATAAAGTTCGTTTGGCATCAATAAAAATAAGTCAGACTGAAAATCAAAATAGAATTAAAGCCCTAAATTTTATGGCTGATTATCTAGAAAAAAATTCTAAAGAAATATTAGATGCTAATAATGAGGATTATTCAAGTGCAGAAAAAAAGGGTATTTCTAAGGCTTTACTTTCTAGATTGAAATTATCAAAAGCAAAATTAAATTCAGGTATTGAAGGAGTAAGAAAAGTTGGTGACTTGGCTGATCCTGTAAATCAAGTCCAAATAAAAAGAGAGCTTTCTAAGGGATTGGTCTTAGAAAGAAAAACTGTGCCAATCGGAGTCTTAGGGGTTATTTTTGAATCAAGGCCAGATGCCGTGATGCAGATTAGTTCTTTAGCCATAAGATCAGGTAATGGAGTAATGTTAAAAGGTGGTAGTGAAGCCAATTTAACAAATACTTCAATAGTGAGAGCATTGCAAGAAGGTTTAAATGAATCAGGCCTTGATAAAAATGCAATATGTTTACTAACAAGCAGAAAAGATAGCATGGCGATGTTAAATCTTGAGAAATATATTAATTTAATAATTCCAAGAGGGAGTAATCAATTAGTTAAATTTATTCAGGAGAATACAAGAATTCCTGTGTTAGGCCATGCTGATGGAATTTGTCACTTGTTTATAGATATTGAGGCAAATCTAGAAATGGCTTTATCAGTCGCTTTAGACAGCAAAATCCAATATCCTGCAGCATGTAATGCTATTGAAACTCTATTAGTCCATAAAGATATTGCTTCAGCTTTTTTAGAAAAGGCCATACCTTTGTTTAATTCTAATGATGTTAAGTTAATTGGAGATGAGAGATCAGTTGAATTAGGTTTAAAGTATGAGGCTAGTCTAGAAGATTGGGAAACTGAATATTTGGATTTAATTTTATCGATAAAAATTGTTGATGATCTTGAGGAAGCAATCACACATATTCAAAAATATAGTTCAAAACATACAGATGGAATAATTACTGAAAACTCAAAAACTGCCAATAAATTTATGAATGTAATTGATAGTGCAGGTGTTTTTCATAATTGCTCTACTAGGTTTGCCGATGGGTTTAGATATGGATTCGGAGCTGAAGTTGGCATATCTACTCAAACTCTTCCACCAAGGGGACCTGTAGGTCTAGAGGGTTTGGTAACTTATAAATATTTCCTAAAAGGTGATGGGAATATAGTTGATGATTTTTCATCGGGAAAGGCTTTCTATACACATAAAGATCTTTAAAACTTTTAAAGATGGAAACTTTTTTAAAAATTGAGAATATTAAACTTTGGGCCAGGGTTGGCGTTCTTGATAAAGAGAGAGAATTGGGACAACTATTTTCTTTAGATATATTTTTATGGACTAATTTTGAAAAATGTACAGTAAATGATGATATAAAAAAAACAGTTGACTATTCGAAATTAGTTCAAATTTTAAAAGATCAATCAAAGAAAATATATTGTTTTACAATCGAAAAATATTCCAACTCAATTTTAGAAATCATCGATCAGGAATTTAAGCTTTCTAAAATTAAAATTATTTTGACAAAATGCAATCCTCCAATCACAGGTTTCGATGGGAAGGTGTCAATAGTAAGAATTCTTGAAAATAATTAAAGTATTGGAAAAAAGAAATCCCATCTTATTGATTCATGGTCTTTGGAATACTTCAAGTATTTTTTCTTCTATTACTTCAAAACTTGATGATATTGGAATTGAATATTTTGCTCCAACGCTTAAACATTCATTTGGAATGACTTCAATTCTGGATTTGACTAATAAATTAAACGAATTGATTTTAGAGAAATATGGTTTAGAAAAAGAAATAGATATTTTGGGATTTTCTATGGGTGGAATAATTGGTAGGTACTGGCTTCAAAAATTTAATGGGTGTAAAAGAACAAGAAGATTAATATCTATAGGTTCCCCTCACAAAGGAACTTTAATGGCTCAATTAGTCCCTAAATACCCTTTTAGAGGAATATCAGAAATGAAAATAAATAGTAAGTTTTTAAGGGGACTCGCAAATAATGATTTTTTACTTGATGATATTGAGTGTATAAATTTCTTTACTTATTGGGATATCATGGTATTCCCTGGTTGGTGGACAAATTTAAAATTTGGGAAAAAAATATCAGTAAAAGTATATATACATAGAAATCTTGTAAGAAATGAATCTGCGGTTGATAAAATAATCGATGAAATTATTTCGTAGCTCCAGATAGACCTAAATGTCTTATTAAGGGATCTGTTTGTGGCTCTCTTCCCCTGAATAGTTTAAATATGTCTAATGGAGGTAAGCTTCCTCCCAAGCTAAGTATTGTATCTTTAAATTTCTTTCCTATAAACTTTAAATCTTCAGGGTTTTCTAAATCAGCTTCTTCGAACATTGAAAATGCATCAGCACTAAGAACTTCAGCCCATTTATATGAGTAATATCCTGCTGAATATCCTCCTGCAAATATATGACTAAAACAACAAAGAAATTGATCTTCTTGAATTGGTTCAATAACAGTAGTTTGTTTTGCGATTTCTCTCCTTATTTCGTCAGCTGTTTTGCCTTTGTGTTTATCAATATTACTGTGCAATCTGAGATCTGTAATTGCAAAATGAAGTTGTCTAAGAGTGGCCATACCACAATTAAAAGTTCTATTCTTTAGAAGCTTCTCAAAATTCTCATCTGATAATTTTTCTCCTGTTTTGTAGTGCCTAGCAATATTCATAAGTGTGTTTTTATTAAAACACCAGTTTTCCATAAATTGACTTGGAAGTTCGACTGCGTCCCACTCAACATTATTAATCCCAGCTGCTTGAGGAAGATTAACAGTGGTGAGCATGTGTTGAAGACCATGACCAAATTCATGGAACAGTGTCTGAACTTCTTCAAAACTCATCAAACTAGGTTTATCTTTTGATGGTGGAGTCTGATTACAAACCAGATAAGCTACAGGGAGGGTCTTTTTGCCAACATTATTTTTATTCAAACATTCATCCATCCAAGCCCCTCCTCTCTTTGATTCAGGTCTCGAATATGGATCGAGGTAAAAGGATGCTATTTTGATATCTTCCTTATTAAGGATATTAAAAAATAAAACATCTTCATTCCACCGAGGTGCCTCATCAGTTGCATCGACTACTTTAATTTCAAAAAGCTTTTCACTTAATTTAAATAAACCTTTCAAAACATCATTTAGTGGAAACCAAGGCCTCAAAGACTCTTGATCCAAATTAAGCTTTTCCTTTCTAAGAAGTTCGGACCAATAACTAATATCCCATGGCTCGATATTCTCTGATTTTGAAAAACCATTAGCTTTAGAAAACTTATTGAGAGTTTCCAATTCAATTTTCGCGGTTTTGAATGCTGGTTCTCTTAATTCTTCTAAAAGATTTTCAACATTTTTAATTTCTTTCGCCATTTTCGTTGACAAACTTAATTCCGCCCAACTTTTATAACCAAGAAGATTAGCCTGTTTAGTTCTAAGAGATAATATCTCTTCAATGATTTGAGAATTATTTTTTTCTCCTTGATAAGCCCTACCAACGAATGCCTTATATAGTTTTTCTCTAAGGTTACGGTCAGTGGCATATGTCATGAACGAAGTATAAGTTGGAATATCTAAACTTAATTTCCAAGGACCATTCTTAATATCAACTTCTCCATCAATTTTTAAGTGTTTGTGTGCAGAAATTGCCATCAATTCAAGAACTCGTTCAGGGAGTCCATCGACTTCAGATTTTTTATTTAATATTAAAAACCATTTATTAGTGGCATCAAGAACATTGTTGCTGAAGTCTGTTGATAGCTTTCCAAGCTTTTCTGAAATATTGTTGAATTCTTCTTGATCATTTTTTTGTAGTGAAATACCTCTATGTTGCATCTCGAGAATTTCTTTGTCTAAAATTCTGTTTTTTATTTGATCAAAGTTGTTTGTCTCTTTAAGCTTGACTAAAGAATTATAAATTATTTTACTTTGTCCGAATTTATTACTCAAGCTAATAATCTCGGGAAGAAATTTTGAATAAATATTTCTAAGACTTTCAGAATTATTTACAGCATTTAGATGACTTATTACTCCCCAACTCCATCTAAGAATTTCATTAACTTCATTTAAAGGATTTATTACCTTATCCCAATCTAAATCATTTTGAATCAAATAATTAGATAAATTTTTCTCTATGCTTTTGAAGTCTTCCGCTATCTTTTCTAGTACTAATGGAAATTGTTTACTTATGCTATCGGGTGTAAATTTTTTAAATTCTGGTAATTCTCCATATTTAAAAATTGAGGTATCCATTTATTAAAATAATTTAATTAACTAAGGTTGGAATTAATCCTACTAACTTAGCTAAAGTGAGCTGCTGACTGAGAGCATTGGTTGAAGATTCGTATAGATTTATGGCGATTTTTGGCCAAAACCCAATAACCAAAGTAGGTAACAATAAACTGAAACCAATTGTCAATTCTCTACCATTCATCTCTTTAACTGTAGCCAGTGCAGGAATTCTAGGGCCAAAGAATACTCTTCTACACATTGATAGTAGATATATTGGTGTTAGAACCAAACCCACTGCTGCAATTATAATAGTTATTGATCTAAAGATAGAGCTGAAGCCTTCTTGACTAGTGATACCTAAAAATACAGTTATTTCACTTATAAAACCGCTCATTCCAGGGAGTGCTAAAGAGGCCAAAGAGCTTGCCAAGAAAAAAGCAAAAGTTATTGGTAGGACCTTTGCTAAACCGCCCATATTTGGTATCGATAGAGTATTTGTTCTTTCATAGAATGAGCCTGTAACAAAGAACATCGCTGCAGCGATGAGTCCGTGACTAATCATTTGGAGCATTGCTCCACTTATACCTAGTGCATCTACTGCTCCTATCCCTAGTAGAACAAAACCCATATGACTCACTGAGCTACAAGCAATTCTCCTTTTAACGTTATCTTGTGCAAATGCATTTAATGCTCCGTAAATTATGTTAATGATTCCAAGAATAATTAATGCTGGTGCAATTTGAAGATGTACCTCAGGTAGAATTTGAACATTGAACCTCAAGAGAGCGTAGCCTCCCATTTTTAAAAGTATGCCAGCGAGTAACATTGAAACTGGTGCATTAGCCTCTCCATGTGCATCGGGTAACCAAGTATGTAATGGAAAGATAGGAAGTTTTACTCCAAAACCAATTAAAAATCCTAAATAAGATAATAAAGCTAAGCTGCCTGTCACATGTTTATTAGTTAACTCGGTAATATTTAAAGTAAAGGTATCACCACTCAAGGCAAGTGCTAACCCACTTATTAGTATTAATAAAGATGCTAAAGCTGTATAAAGGATAAATTTAGTGGCAGCATATAATTTCTTTTTCCCTCCCCAAATTGCAATAAGGAGATATACGGGAACTAACTCAAGTTCCCAAGCTAAGAAAAATAATAGGAAATCTTGAGAGAGGAAAACTAATGATTGAGCTGACGCTTGAACTAATAGAAGAGCAAAATATAAATTAGATTTTTTCTTGATTTTCCAACTTGCGGCAGCTGATAAAAATGTAATTAACCCACTCAAAGCTACTAATGGAGCAGATAATCCATCTACCCCAAGAGACCACTCTAAACCTATTGAGGGTAACCAGGAAGTTCTTTCTATCAGTTGTAAAGAGCTATCTGTAGTATTAAATTTTTGGAAAAGGACGCCGATTATTAGTAAAAAATCTATAAATAAAAAACTTAATGAGATATTTCTAGGGAGTGTATTATCTTCTCCTTCCTTAGAGCTCAAGAACGGCATTATTAATGCCCCAATTAAAGGCAGCAAAACAATTGATGATAGCCAAGGAAAAGATTCTAAATTCATTTATAGAATGAATAATTTTTTTATTCTAGTTGAAGAAGTACTAGCTTGAGACTATAACATTAAAAATGCCTAAGTAAAACTACTTACCAGAGATAGCGCTAAATTGACTGCCTGTTGTTTGAACGTTTAAGAATGGTGCTCTGCTTGCTACGCCTGACTTTTCCCATGCTTTTACCATAGCTTGACTAACGTTTTTACCATTTTCTTTTTTACATAAAGCTAAGATACTTGGTCCAGCACCACTAATTGCGCATCCTAGAGCACCTGCATTTAGTGCGGCATCTTTGACTTCAAGTCCGCCCTTAATAAGTTTCCATCTGTAGGGTTCATGTAGCTTATCAAACATTCCCTCTTTTATTAATTCTTCATTCCCTGCTTTTAATCCGTTTAGTAACAAAGTAAGTGCCCCCATATTTGTCACTGCATCAGATATAGGAATATTCTTTGGCATAACTTTTCTTGCTTCACTTGTGCTTAGACGAATTGCAGGTATTGCTACGACAGCTTTAATTGAATCATGCCAATCACATCTAATGATTCTCCATCTTTGAGAAGAAGACCTAGCTGTCAAACAAAGCCCACCAAGGAGAGAGGGGACTACATTATCAGGATGACCCTCTATATCAATGGCAAGTTCTAGGAGTTTTTCCTTAGATAGTGGTGAGTTCATTATGGCATTTGCTCCAATTAGTCCAGCAACTATTGCTGTAGCACTACTTCCAAGTCCTCGTGCAGGTGGTACGGCTAACTTAACTCTTGCTTCAAGTGCAAAAGGATTAATATTTGCACTCTGCCATACTTTCTGCGCCGCTCTAAAAACTAAGTTTTCAGGTCCCCCTCTTAAGTGATTACCATCTGTACTTTCCATTATTAAATCAAACCTATCTCCACCACCTTCAATTCTTGTAAAAATAAATTCATTGTATAAATCTAATGCTGCTCCAAGGCAGTCGAACCCAGGTCCCAAATTTGCAGTTGTAGAAGGTACTGTTACTCTTATTTTTTTACCTACTTCGGGAATAGACATTTTTGTTACGTAGTTTTTATAAGCATTTTTGCTCTACAGGCTGCACTAAAAAGTCCAAATTCTTCATCTAAAATTACGTTAATAGGTATTGTTTTAAGAATATCTTTTAATCTTCCTTTATCAAAAAATTGTTTCGTAAATAAATTCGATTTAAAGTTTTTGAAATGTTTTGGAGCAGTTCCTCCAGAAATCCATAACCCACCAAAGCATAATTCTTGAAGCGCGACATCTCCCAATAAGGAGGAATATGCGCCTAACCAAATCCTCTCAACTTCAATCATTAGCTGATCACCTTCTTTAGAAAGATTACAAATTTTTTCTGGTAGTTCTTTTCTCAAGGCATCAGAAATTTTAACTTCTTTGAAATATTTTTGTAGTGGATGGTTTTTAGCATCAGATTTGCTAAGTCTCCATTCGGCAATTCTTGATAAACCAGTACCACTTACAATTCTCTCACAAGATATCCTTTCAACATTTAAAGAATTTTTGAGCCAAACCTTTAGTTCCCATTCTAATTCTGACTTTGGCGAGTATTCAATATGCCCCCCTTCACTAGCTAAAACTTTTACGTTACTTCCTGAAATTATGCCTCTTGCAATTCCCAAACCAGTACCGGCACCAACAATGGTATGAAAATCATTATTAGCAACTCCAGAATAGGACCCATTTTGGATGGTAGAATATTGATCCTTTTTTAAATAAGGTATTCCATAAATTTGTACTGCAAAATCATTTATTAGTTCGCAGCTTTTTAAATTAAATTTCTTTTGTAATGTATTTCCAGAAATATTCCACGATAAGTTTATTATTTTTGCATTGTTGTTAGATAAAGGACCAGCTACTGCGAAACATGCAGAAGAAGGATGAGCAATATTTTTGCATTCATTTTTAAGAAAATCTTCTAGGATTAGATCAAAAGAATCCCATTCAGAAGATATATATTTCTTTTTGAATATTAATTTAGGCGAGTCATCATTTATTAATTTTTCGAAGATTCCCAAAAGAACCTTTGTACCTCCTAAATCACAAGCGAGAAAATTCATCTTTCCAAAATTATTCTATTCTTCCTTTCTTCTCTATAAGTTTGTCCATCAATTTGAAAAGATCATTTAGATTTAAAATTCCTAAATTTGTTCCATCTAAAGCTCTTAATGCGACCGAATTGATTTCCTCTTCTTTATCCCCAATAACTGCAATTAATGGAACTCTCCCAAGAGTTGCCTCTCTAATTTTATATCCTATTTTTTCATTCCTAATATCAACTTTAGAACGGTAACCATTATTTTTTATTAATTTATTAAACCTTAAACACTTTTCATTATTTCTATCGGTAATGCTTAATAAAATTATTTGATAAGGAGCGAGCCAAATTGGGAATTTCGCCTCATATTGTTCAATTAAGATTCCGATAAATCTTTCAAAGGATCCTAAAATTGCTCTATGAAGCATTACTGGGTTTCTTTTTTCATTATCAATATCTACATATGTTGCATCCAATCTAATAGGCATTGAGAAATCAACCTGAATAGTTCCGCATTGCCAGACTCTATTTAGACAATCTTTTAACGAGAATTCTATTTTTGGACCATAAAAAGCACCTTCTCCGGGTTGTAGCTCCCATTTAAGATTCTTATTATCGAGAGCTTTTGTAAGAGCCTCTTCTGATTTATCCCAAATCTCTTCACTACCTACCCTTTTTTCAGGACGAGTTGATAATTTAATAATGATTTCATTAAAACCAAAAGTTTTATAAACCTCGAAAACAAGATCGATAAAAGTAGATACCTCTTCTTGGATTTGCTCTTCTGTACAAAATATGTGCGCATCATCTTGAGTAAAGTTTCTTACTCTCATCAATCCGTGTAGTGCTCCAGAGGGCTCATTTCTGTGACAAGAACCGAATTCAGCAAGACGAATAGGTAAATCCTTATAACTTTTTAAACCTTGATTAAATACTTGAATATGGCATGGACAATTCATTGGTTTAATTGCATAAGTTCTATTTTCTGATGCGGTAGTGAACATATCTTCTCTAAATTTTTCCCAATGACCCGATTTTTCCCAAAGAGATTTATCAACAGCTTGTGGGGTTTTAATTTCTAAATAATCATTTTTTTTAAGTATCTCCCTTATGTATTTTTCCAAGACTTGGTAGATTGTCCATCCATTTGGATGCCAAAAAATCATGCCTGGAGATTCTTCCTGTATATGAAAAAGTGAATGTTTTTTCCCAAGTTTTCTATGATCTCTTTTCTCCGCCTCTTCAATTCTTGTTAAATAATCTTTGAGTTCTTTTTCTTTAGCCCATGCAGTTCCATATATTCTCTGTAATGATTCATTTTCGCTATTACCTCTCCAGTATGAACCTGACAATTTAAGTAATTTAAAGTGTCTCAAATGTCTCGTGTTAGGTACGTGAGGCCCTCTACACATATCGATATATTCTTCGTGCTTATATAAATTTATGAGTCCTTCTTCAGGAATTTCTTCAATTATTCTTAATTTAAAAGTCTCATCTCTTTCTTTAAAAGTTTTAATTGCCTCTTCTTTAGAAACTTGTAAAATTTCAACGTCATAGTTTGTTTTTATTAATTTATTAATTCTATTTTCGATTTTTATTAAATCTTCAGGAGTAAATCTGTATTCAGAGAAAATATCGTAATAAAAACCATCTTCAATCACAGGACCAATCGCCATTTTTATATCAGAGTAAATTTGTTTAACTGCATGACCAATAAGATGAGCGAAAGAATGTCTTATTATTTCAATTCCTTCTTTATCTTTTGATGTGATGATTACAACTTCGGAATCTTTATTTATGGGAATTGTTGCATCAAGAAGAACATCATTTACTTTCCCAGCAATTGTTGCTTTAGCTAATCCAGCGCCTATACTCTGGGCAATTTCTAGAATAGTTACAGATTTTTCGAAAACCTTTTTTGAACCATCAGGCAAGGTAATTATTGGCATAATCTATTTCTCCATTTCAAAAAATCCCAATTTTGATTTAACTCTTTTTAAAGTCTGATTCGCTAAATCTTCAGCTTTTTCCTTCCCTTCATTAAGGATTTTATTTAGTTGATAGGGATCATTAATTAATAATTTATATTTTTTCTGAATAGGTTCTAGTGATTCAATAAGTTGTTCGGTAATTAATTTTTTAAATGTCCCCCATCCAGTCTCTAAGAATTCATTTTCACATTGAGAAATTTCTTTGCCAGATAATATTGAATAAATCATCAAAAGATTTTTAGATTCTGGTCTCTCTGGGTTGTTAAATTCAATTCCAATATAACTGTCACTTTTTGCTCTTTTAATTTTTTTTGTGATTATTTCAGGAGGATCTAATAAGTTAATGCGACTGCCCTCATTTGGATCACTTTTGCTCATCTTTTTTGAACCATCTACTAAACTCATTATTTTTGAACCATTCTTCATGATGATTGGTTGAGGGATCTTTAAAATATTTTTATCCTTACTAAATCTGGCATTAATTCTCTGTTGTGCAATATCCCTCGCAAGTTCAAGATGTTGTTTTTGATCCTCACCTACTGGTACGAAGTCAGCATCATAAAGAAGGATGTCTGCAGCCATAAGTATTGGATAGTCAAATAATCCAATAGATACATTATTACCTTGTTGTATGGATTTTTCTTTAAATTGAATCATTCTTTCCATCCAATTTATTGGGGTCATGCAATTTAATATCCAACAAAGTTCTGAATGCGCTGAAATCTGACTTTGGACAAAAATTGAACATATATTTGGATCTATCCCACAAGCGACGTACAAAGCCGCTGTAGAGATAGTGTTCTTAGATAATTCTTTGGGATTATATGAGGCTGTTATTGCGTGCAAATCAACTACACATAGAAATGTTTCATATTGCTCTTGAAGCGTAACCCAATTATTTATGGCCCCAAGCCAATTCCCAATATGTAAATCACCAGTTGGTTGAACTCCCGAAAGAATTCTTTTTTTATTTGCCATCCTCTTCTACTTCGCTAGATTGGATCTCTTCGGTTGATGTACTTTTGACAGGTCTCGCAAAAGGGTCAGGTGCTGTTTTTGCCTTTTCTTCATAAGAATTTTGTGATTGTCTACTCGGAGAAGAGTTTTTATTATTTTTTGCATATTCTTTGATTGATTCAATCAATTTTTCGTCTTTGATCATTTCGCTAAGTGTTCTAACAGAGAAACCCAGAACTGCAACGGTAGATCTTAATTGAAAGGTCTCTTGTATTGATTTAACAGCTTTCATTTCGTTATCACTCAATCTTATGCGGAATCCTCCTCCATCTCTTCTGCCGCCCGATCTGTCTCTGAAATTAGATCTTTCATTATTAGAACGACCTCTGTAATTTTCTTGTCCAGGATTATTGCTGAAATTTGAATTAGACATCTTAATGTTTCTTAAGTTATTTAAATAGTCTATTAACTTAGCATCTTGTTATGCAATAAGTCTTTTTAAAAGGCTTAAATTTTTATCTTTTGATTAACGACTTATGAAATTTTGCTTTTCTCATTCACAACTTGCATTAAAATGAAATTAGAAAAATAAAGTATTGTGTTTGATATTAGTAAAGACAACCTTTTAAAGGATTTCATAAAGTTTCCAAAAAAAAATTTTCTTATTATTTTATTATTGTTAGGTTTTGGGGAATGGTTTGTTAGTGACTTAATTCATTTTGCAGGAGGCTCAATAGGATTTTTTGCGTTGTGTTTGGGTGGATATTTTTACTTGAAGAATGATAAACCTAAATTTAATGAGCCAAATAATTTAGATGGTTGGATAAATCTATGTAATGAAGATTTAAATTTTTTTGAAGAACTTGAAGCAACAAATGAATTAGAAAAACAGAATTCAAAAAGACAAAAAATACTTGAATCTATTCTTAATAGATGTGAAAAAGAAAAAATAAGTTGCATTGGACAAAAAGATTATCAAAGTTTTCAAACTGCTTTGAAAAGTAATTTCAAAGCAGATAAGTTTGACTTTGATTTATACGAAAAACTGCCTAAATACAATTCTTCTCAAGTTATTCCAGAAGAAGCTTTAAAGAGTGATGCAATCTTGTATTTTATAAAATTGCCTTTGTCGGCAAATGATTTTTTGTGGCTGGAAAAGTTTCCTAAAAATATGCCAATCTGGTTGGTGGCTTTAACTTCAAACCAAATAGAAGCCAAAAATCAAATAGAAGACCTAAAGTCTCAAATCTCAAGTGACTTTGTAAACAAAATTATTACTTTTGATGTGAATAAGAGTGAAATAACAAATATACCTTTTTCTTTAAGGAAGTTTTTCATAAGTTCATCTAAAAATATTGAAAATACAAAAAAAAGGCTCTTGAAAGAACTTCATGCCGCCTGGCAATCTGAAATTGAAGGTATAAGAAGGATGCAGTTAAAAGATATACAAAGAAAAAATCAAATTCTTGTTGCAACGACTGTTTTCTTATCTCCTATCCCATCAATTGATGTTATGGCAATGACAGTATTAAATTCTTTAATGATTAAAGAAATTAAGTCTATATGGGGATGTAATTGGACTCCTGAAATTTTAGATAAAGTATCCAAAGAGATTTTAAAGACTGCAATTGCTCAGGGAGTTATTGAATGGAGTGGACAGACTCTAATTGGCATAACAAAATTACATGGACCAAATTGGCTTGTCTCTGGAACATTTCAGGCTGTCAGTGCTGCTTATTTAACAAGAGTAGTATCAAGTTCTTTGGCTGATTTTATGGCAATAACAAAAGGAGTAGAAGAACCTGATTTGGATTTTATAAAGAAAAATTCTGAGAAAATTGTTGAAGAAGCTTTTGAAAAAGAAAAAATAAATTGGAGAGGATTTATTTCTGATCTCAGAAAACCACTTATGAAACTATCTTTTAATTCATAACCTTGGGATGAATGTTAAATATGAAAAAAAATATATTTTTTTTAAGTTTGATACTTCTGCTTTCTATTGCTTCAGGCTCATGCAAGAGAATATCAAATAAAAATGAAACTAAAGAAGTAATACTGGCAAGTTTCACTGTTTTGGCGGATATAATTAACAATATCGCTAAAGATGATTTTATTGTTAGATCAATAACGAAACCTGGAGTTGAAGTTCATGGCTATCAACCAACTCCAAGCGATTTGGTAAATGCCTCTAATGCTTTTGTTTTTATTGATAATGGATTTGGATTTGAATTATGGGCTGAAAAATTTGTTTCTAATTTAAAAGTTAAAAGAATTACTGTCGCGGAAGATTTGGATCCTATTTTTATTAGTGAAGATTTTTATAAAGGGAAACCCAATCCTCATGCCTGGATTTCTCCAAAAAGAGGGATCCTATACGTAGACATTATCGTGGATTCTTTATCAGAATTGAGGCCATCCAAAAGGACATTATTTGAAGAAAATGGAAAAATTTATAAAGATAAACTATCCAAAATAGATAAAGAATTCTCACTTTTTATTAATAACTTAAACAAAGACAGGAGGTATCTAGTAAGTTGTGAAGGTGCTTTTTCGTATCTAACAAATGATTATGGATTAGAGGAAGTTTATTTGTGGCCAGTTAATGCTGAGAGTCAAATTACTCCCAAAAAAATGGCAAGAACAATCTCACTAGTTAAAGAAAAAAATGTTCCATCTGTATTTTGCGAAAGTACTGTAAGTAATGAATCTCAAATGGTAGTTGCAAACGAAACTGGGGCTAATTTTGGAGGAAATCTTTTTGTTGATTCATTATCTGATGATAGTGGTCCTGCTAGTTCATATATGAAAATGCTTGAGCATAATTTGGAATTGATAAAAAAAGGACTTTTTTGAATTATGGAAACAATCAATTATCAAAACTTTAGGATTGAGGCAGAGAATATTTGCGTAGATTACAACGGTAAGGTGGCTTTGTATGATGCCAATTTAAGATTGCAACCTGGCCAGATTTGTGGGTTAGTAGGGATGAACGGGGCTGGTAAAACAACTTTCTTTAATGCTTTAACTGGATTTGTAAATATTTCAAAGGGAAAAATTAGAATAAATGGAGAGTCTGTAAGATCTGCTCAAAAAGATCAGACAATTGCTTATGTTCCTCAAAATGAGGGAATTGATAGTCAATTTCCAATAAGTGTTTGGGATGTAGTGATGATGGGAAGATATGGTTCGATGAATATTTTTAGGTGTCCTAGAGAGTCTGATGTTCAGGCGGTTAAAGATGCTATTGAGAGAGTTGATCTTACTGATCATTTATCTACTCCTATTGGAAACTTATCTGGAGGTCAGAGAAAACGAACTTTTTTAGCTAGAGCAATTGCGCAAAGAGCATCAATACTTCTTCTTGATGAGCCTTTTTCAGGTGTTGATATAAGAACTGAAAAACTTATCTCGGAATTATTTATTCAATTTAAAAATGAGGGGAAAACTATATTATTATCAACGCATGATATGATTCATGTCCGTGAATTTTGTGATTTGGTTCTTTTAATAAATAAAACTGTTGTAGCTTATGGTGAAACCTCTGAAGTGTTTACCCCTGAAAATATTACAACCACTTTTGGAGGGATCTCACCTGATTTCTTGTTTGGACCTGAATCCTAAATTTTAATTTATATGGAACTCTGTTCTTTTTTAACTTTAGATTCATTCATCACAGATCCTTTAACTCATGACTTTATGAGAAAAGCACTTCTTATGAGTTCATTAGTTGCAGCTGTTTGTGGTTTTCTATCAAGTTATTTGACTCTTAAAGGATGGGCTTTAATGGGAGATGCAGTGTCACATTCCGTAATGCCTGGTGTTGTGGTTGCTTATGCATTAGGTCTTCCTTTCTCATTAGGGGCATTTATCTTCGGAGTTGGGTCTGTAGCATTGATAGGGTTTATTAAGCAGAAATCCAGAGTAAAGGAAGATACTGTCATTGGGTTAGTATTTACTGGATTTTTTGCTCTTGGAATAGTATTGGTTTCTAAGATTAAAAGTAATATTGATCTGCACTCAATTCTTTTTGGTAGTCCATTAGGAATATCACTTTCAGATGTAAAACAAACTATATTTATTTGTTTATTGGTAGTGATCCTTTTATCAATTTTTAGAAAAGATTTAATGCTTTATTGTTTTGATCCTAGGCATGCAAAAACAGTTGGAATTAATGTATTTTTTCTTCATTATTTACTCCTCACATGCTTATCTTTGGCCGCTGTTGTTGGCTTGCAGTCTGTTGGAATTATTTTGGTAGTTGCAATGTTGATTACACCAGGGGCTACAGCATATTTACTTACGGATAGGTTTGATAATATGACAGTAATTTCAGTATTAAGTGCAATTATCTCAAGCCTTATAGGAATCTATGTTAGTTTTTGGTTTGATCTTGAAACAGGTGGATCAATTGTCTTAGCACAAACTTTTATATTTTTATTTGCTTTTTTATTCGCTCCAAGATACGGAATATTTAAGTTAAAGAAATTATTTGCTGGGTATAAATGATTGTGGTGGATGAAACTTTAAATAAAAAGTGGAATTGGTGGCCATTATTCCCCTTATATCCTTATGGAAACAAGAAAACAATTCTAAAAGAATTAATTACTGATCAAATATGGTCCTTGGAACAAATACAGGGACTTTATTATGTTGCGGTCCCAATAAGAATGACAGTAATAAAGGTCGATAATGGATTGATGCTAATAAACCCACTACCCCCAACAAAAGAATTAATAAATGAGTTAGAAAAATTAATTGCGATTCATGGCAAAGTAAAAACAATAATTCTACCGAGTGCATCTGGACTAGAACATAAAATTGGACTGCCAGGTCTTTCAAGAACTTTTAAAGATGCGGAAATTTGGCTTTGTCCTGGACAATGGAGTTTTCCCATAAATCTACCACTAGATTTTTTGGGAATTCCATCAAAAAGATCAAGAATACTGTTTGAGGAAGGTACTCCACACACAAACTACTTTAAATGGTCTTCATTAGGCCCTCTGAATTTAGGACTTGGAAGATATCAGGAGATAAGCTGTTTCCATTATCCTACAAAAACACTTCATGTGACAGACGCAATAGTTGGAATAGACTCCACACCACCTGAGATATTTGATTTTGATCCAACTCCACTTCTTTTTCATTCTAGAGAGAGAGGAGATGAACCTTTGATTGATTCCATCGAACATAGAAAAAAAGGATGGAAAAGGTTAGTCTTGTTTTCATCTTTTTTAAAACCAGGTAAATTAAATATTCCACCTTTAAAAAATATATTTAAGTATTCATTCAAAAAAGATCTGAGGAATTGGAGATCTCATTTCGGTATTTATCCCTTTTTATGGGACGAAGATTGGGAATCTTCTCTTGTTGAAATAATGGGTAAAGATACTCCTAAGATTCAAATTGCACCAGTTTTACAGAAATTAATTTTTCCGCGTTCAAAAGAAGTTTTACTCAAATGGTTAGAAAATATCAAGTGTTTTGAAGATATGGAATATTTAATTCCAGCTCATTTTACGGCCCCTATAAAATTTACAATAGAAGATTGTCAAAAATTAATTAATGAAATTAATTCCCAAAAGTGGGATAAACTTCCTGAGGATAATAAATTTTTGATGGGTTTATATAAAAAGTTGTTTGAACTAGGAATAATTCCTGAAGAAGTAAATCTTTAAAAACAATTATTCTTCAATGGACATGTTCTCATCATTTTTAAGAGTTTGTTCCAGCTCTTTTCTTTGCTCCATTTGTCTTAAGAAATATCCTGTCATCATTGCAGAAGATAATAAATTAGCAATATTGTCTTTTGAAGATGTTATTTTTACATCAAATTGATCTGAAGGAAGCATTCCAAGAAGGCCTTGAACATTATGCCTAATAATTTCTTGAATATCTTCACTAGCTGATTTTGCTACTCTTTGCAAAACTTCTGGAGATTGTTTTTGTAAATATTGGATTAAATCATTCTCATCGTTTGGATCATTATTTTCAGTAGCAAGAAATTCTGGATTAAACATTTCTACAACTTCAAGATATAAAAACCCTACAACATCACGTACCCATTAATCTAAATTATTAAGGGCAGGGAACCGAATAGGTCCAATTTTATTAAACGGCCAATATCTAAAAATAGCTTTACCAATAACCTTTTCATAGGGTAAAAATCCCCAAATATGTGAGTCCATACTGTTATTTCTATTATCTCCCATCACCCATAATGACTCTTCTGGGACAATAAAAGGCCCTATAGAATAATTAATATTTTTGTCAAAAACGTAATTTTTTTGAGCAATATCATTTAAGTAAAGGTTACCTTCTCTTACTTCTACTTTGTCTCCAGGTATTCCAATTACTCTTTTTATTAGTGCAGTATCTGCTTCGTAACCAGCATTAATTAATTGTTCCGGAACGTTAAAAACAACTATTTTATTTTTTAATTTTGAAAGATTTGATTTGGAAGTGATTTTGGGGGTTACCTTCTCAACAAGAATTTTATCTTGTATTTGAAGAGTTGGAAGCATTGAACCAGATGGGATCCATCTTGGCTCTATAACCTGCCATCGTATAATTAAAGCTATAGATATCCAGATTAAAAGATTTTTTAAATCCTTTAGTATTGAGTTTCTTTTTTCTTGAGTTGTAGACATGTTTTATTTAATTCAGTTATAAGGAAAATCCCAATGCATTTATATAAATTATGACATCATCTATTGAATGCAAAAATTTTCTGAGAAGTTTACAACTTTTGAATCTCTTAATTAAAATTGGAGTTCAAAATTTAATAATATGTCCAGGAAGTAGATCAGCACCCCTAGCGATAGCTGCTGGAGAATTAAATAAATTAGGACTGGTAAATATTTTCAATTCAATAGATGAGAGATCTGCGGGATTCCACTCTCTTGGGATCTCTGCTGCATCAGGTAATCTCTCTTTAGTTATTACCACTTCAGGGACTGCCGTAAGTAACTTATTGCCAGCAGCAGTTGAGGCAGACCGATCTTGTAAAGGTATTATATTTCTTACTGCTGATAGACCCTTAAGATTAAAAGATTGTGGCGCTAATCAAACAGTAAATCAAGAAGATTTTTTGACTTCAGTCTGCAGAAGGGTTTTAAGTACAAATCTAAATGGACTACATGAAACACAAGAAAACGAAATCTTGAATTTAGTTCGTATTACTGAGAAACAAATATCAACTTTCCCTGGGCCTATTCATTTAAATATTCCTATTGATAAGCCTTTAGGTATTTCACCCTTAAATAAAAAAAATGTTTTAGAGGTTTTTGAAAGGATTTATTTAAAGAAAAAATATATATTTCAGGAAGTTGAAATAAAATCTGATAAAAACAAATTCTTAGAAATTTCAAAAAGTTTAAATTTAGATGAATCCGGCATTATTTTGGTAGGTCCCTATCAAGGTTCTATAAATGATTTGATTTCTTTCAATAAATCTTTAGAAAGATTGCAAGAAATTACTGGTTGGCCAGTATTTGCTGATCCTGTTTCAGGAGTTAATTCTGATTTGAGAGGATTAGTTGTGAATTGGGAATTAGTCTTAAGAAAAAATAAAAATTCAATAAATTGTCATCAACTTTTGAGACTTGGACCTATGTCATCTTCAATTGATTTGGAGAAATTTTTAACAACTTTCGAAGGTATACAAATTCTTATAAAAGAAAAAAACTATAGAAAATTGGACCCAATAAAAAAATCATTTGAATATGATTTTGGGCTTTCAAATTTTACTACTCTATTGCTTGAAGAATTATCTATTAACGAGAAAAATAAAAAGTCTCTTACTCCAATGGCTTTAGACCTAATAGAGGAAGGCGAGCAAATTAAGGGATTTATAAAAGAGAAAATTTCTCAAGACAATCAAATCACTGAGTATATGCTTGCAAATCTTGTCCCAAAACTTTGGCCAGCTGAAAATCCTATAATGCTCTCCGCGAGTAGCCCGATTAGAGATTGGCTTACATTTTCTGAGAATGGTACTTTAACAAGAAATTGTTTCAGCTTTAGGGGCGCTTCTGGCATAGACGGTACTTTATCCCTTGCATTAGGTATTTCTAGAATTAAAAATCCTCTACTTCTTGTGACTGGAGATTTGGCTTTTATTTATGATATAAACGGTTGGCTGATTGAAAATTCAATCGACATGAATTTAACAATTCTTCTAATAAATAATAATGGCGGAAATATATTTAATCGTATTTATAAAAAAAATTTAAAAGAAGATGAATTAAAAAAACTGTTTCTTATGCCAAAAGAAATTAACTGGCCAAAACTCGCAGAGGCTTATCAGGTAAACTTTAAAAGCGTGGCAAATTTTAAAAAATTAAGAGAGGCATTCGATTGGAGCATTTCTATCCAGAAATCTGTAATAATTAAAGTTGATGTTGATCCAGAAAATGAAATTTGTGAAAAAAATGCCCTGCTAGAAAAAATAATTGGCAGTTAAATTTATCATTTTCTATTTTTGAATAACTAGATTTCATGAAAGTATTACCTGGTAAAACAACTTTAAATTGGTCAGAGTGCAAATCTTATGAGGATATATTGTTTCACAAATCAGATGAGGGAATTGCGAGAATTGCAATCAATCGGCCTGAAAAAAGAAATGCATTTAGGCCACAAACTGTAGATGAACTTATTGATGCATTTGATATCGTAAGAAATGATGAAAATATTGGCGTAGTTCTCTTTACAGGTGCGGGACCTGACAAGAAAGGTATTTATTCTTTTTGCTCTGGAGGTGATCAGAGTGTAAGGGGTAAAAATGGGTATAAAAATGATGAAGGGAAGCAGAGATTAAATGTACTTGAACTTCAAAGATTAATAAGAAGTTTGCCTAAAGTAGTTATTGCCTTAGTCCCTGGTTTTGCAATTGGAGGAGGACAGGTACTTCATTTAATTTGTGATCTCAGTATCGCCTCTGAAAATGCAATATTTGGTCAAACAGGCCCAAGAGTTGGTAGTTTTGATGCCGGTTTTGGATCTAGTTATTTAGCAAGGCTTGTTGGTCAAAGAAAAGCAAAAGAAATTTGGTTTTTATGTAGAAAATATAATTCCAAGGAAGCTCTTGAGATGGGCTTGATAAATGCAATTACAAAGATTGAAGAATTAGAAGCTGAGGGTGTAATCTGGGCAAGAGAGATTTTACGAAATAGTCCAACTGCTATTCGTATTCTTAAAGCTTCATTCAATGCGGAGAATGATGGGATTGCGGGTATTCAGGAATTGTCTGGATATGCAACTCAATTATTTTATTCGACTAAAGAAGCCCAAGAAGGTAGAGATGCCTTTCTTGAAAAGCGTCCACCAGACTTCTCTGATTATAAGTGGACATCCTAGTTTATTTTTCAAAAGAACTTTTTTAAACAATTATCAATGAGAATTCTTCTTGCCGCTGCTGAATGTGCTCCAATGATCAAAGTTGGAGGGATGGGAGATGTGGTTGGTTCGTTACCTCCATCTTTGATAAAACTTGGACATGATGTAAGGGTAATAATTCCAGGATATGGAAAATTGTGGAGTCTTTTAGAGGTATCGAATGAACCAGTTTTTAGAGCAAATACAATGGGCACTGATTTCGCCGTATATGAAGCAAAACATCCCATACATAATTATGTGATTTACCTAGTGGGTCATCCAACATTTGACTCTGACCAAATATACGGAGGCGAAAATGAGGACTGGCGCTTTACATTTTTTGCTAGTGCCACTGCAGAATTTGCATGGAATTGTTGGAAACCTCAAGTTCTCCATTGCCACGATTGGCACACTGGAATGATTCCTGTGTGGATGCATCAGGACCCGGAAATTAGTACTGTCTTCACAATTCATAATTTAAAATACCAAGGCCCTTGGAGGTGGAAACTTGAAAAAATGACTTGGTGTCCTTGGTATATGCATGGAGACCACACAATGGCTGCGGCAATGTTATATGCAGATAGGGTCAATGCTGTTTCTCCGACTTATGCAGATGAAATTAAAACCCATGAATACGGGGAAAGTCTAGAAGGATTACTTAATTACATTTCAGGAAAATTAAGGGGGATTCTTAATGGCATAGATCTTGATGAATGGAATCCAGCGAAAGATCCAGTTTTACCTGCAAAATTCAGTATTAAGAATATAGAAAATAGACTTGAAAATAAAAAAATTCTGCAGAGAGAAATGGGTCTCGAAGTTAATTCTAAAAAATATCTTTTAGGTATGGTCAGTAGGTTAGTTGATCAGAAAGGGGTTGACTTACTTTTACAAGTTTCAAGAAGACTTTTAGCATATACAGATTCTCAAATAGTTGTTTTAGGGACTGGAGATAGATATTTAGAGTCAGGATTATGGCAACTTGCATTAGATTACCCAGGAAGATTTTCTGTATTTCTTACCTATGATGATTCTTTATCAAGACTTATATATGGTGGTTCTGATGCATTCTTGATGCCAAGCAGATTCGAACCTTGTGGCATTAGTCAACTACTTGCTATGAGATATGGTTCTATTCCGATAGTAAGGCGAGTAGGAGGTTTAGTTGACACGGTTTTACCTCATGATCCAGAAAATAATAGTGGAACTGGTTTTTGCTTTGATCGCTTTGAACCCATAGATTTCTATACATCTTTAGTAAGGTCATGGGAGGCTTTCAGGCATAAAGATAGTTGGGAATTATTGCAAAAAAGAGCAATGAGCCAAGAGTTTAGTTGGCAAAGATCTGCACTAGAATACGAAATTATGTACAAAGATGTTTGTGGAATAAAAGAACCATCTCCAGATTTTGCTGAAGTTGAAAAATTCTCTTATGGACAATCGGCTGATCCATCTTTAAAAAAAGTATGACTTAATTTTTTAATGGAATTCTCGTTATCAGAATTAAATAATGTTTTGGGGGATATTAAAAATCTGAGTGAGGGGAAAAGAGATTCTCTAGGTTTTAAAAATATAAGTATTGATAGTAGAACTTTATTAAAAAATGATCTTTTTATAGCAATAAAGGGTAAAAATTTTGACGGGCATACTTTTCTTCCAGATGTTTTAGATAAAGGAGTTAAGTCAGTAGTAATTAAAAAAGGGATGCAGAGATTACTTCCTAGTAATTTTCCTTATTGGGTTGTTAATGACACATTAGAAGCATTTCAAAAATTGGCATTGCTAAAAAGAAAAAAATTAAATATCCCTATTATCGCTGTAACTGGTTCAGTGGGTAAAACAACAACAAAAGAAATGATTGGTGGAGTTTTAAAAAAACTTGGAAGAATTAAATTATCCCATTCAAATTTCAATAATGAGTTTGGAGTTGGTCTTACTATTCTTGCTACAGATATAAAAGATAAAGCTTTAGTTCTTGAGATGGGGATGAGAGGTCTTGGACAGATCGAAAATTTATCTAAATATAGTGAACCCGATATTGCAGTTATTACTAACATTGGTACAGCTCATATTGGATTGTTAGGTTCAAAAAAAAATATTACTTATGCAAAGTGTGAAATTAGTAAGTTCTTAAATCCCGAAGGAGTTGTAATAATTCCAGCAAATGATCCATTTCTAGAAAAAACTTTAAAAGAATATTGGAAAGGTAGACTTATTAAAGTGAAACTAATAAATATAGAAAATCAAAAGTCGAGTTTAAAGAAAGATGATAGTTTGCGAGGATTTTATAATCCTTCGAATAAAACAATATTAATTGAAGAAAATATCTTTGAAATTTCATCAGAGGGGTTTCACAATGCTTCGAATTTCTTATTTGCTTATGCAGTTGCTAAAGAGCTAGGCATTGATTTTGCAAGTTTTAATAAATTTGATTTTGTAAGTTTAGGTGGAAGAAATAAAATTCTTAAATCAGTAAAAACAACAATATATGATGAATCATATAATGCTTCGCCGGAGTCAGTAAAAGCATGTATTGAAAACCTACTTGAAAAACCGAGAAATAAATTTTTCATATTTGGAAGTATGCAAGAATTGGGAGATGAATCTGAAAAATATCATAAAGAAATATTCAACTTAATAAATAATTCGGAAATAGAAAAGTGTTTATTTGTTTGCGATAAAGAAAATGAAAAAATTTACTCCAATTATCTAAAAGATAACAATAAATTCTTAGTTTTAAATAATATAAAAGATGTACCTCAAGAGATAAACAAATCTACAAAAAAAGGTGATTCTATCCTTATAAAAGGGAGCAGATGTTGGCAACTTGAAAAAATTATTGAATTAATTAACTAAATCAGGATTTCTTTTTTTCCCAATTCTCTATATTTACTTGCTTAGTTCTTGAGATCGCTAATGAATTATCTTTAGAGTCTTTTGTGATCACTGAACCAGCTCCTGTTGTTACTGATTCCCCTAGATTTATTGGTGCTACAAAAACTGTGTTTGCTCCAATACTGGAATTTTTGCCAATTTTTGTTTGATGTTTTTCCTTCCCATCAAAATTTGCAGTAATAGTGCCTGCTCCAATATTTGTAGATCTTCCAATAATAGAATCACCAATATAACTTAGATGGTTTACTTTAGATTCTTCCTCTAGTTGACTATTTTTGATCTCAACAAAATTACCTATTTTGCTATAAGAAGATATTTTGGAATTAGGTCTTATATGACTATAAGGGCCAATTTTTATATGATCCATTATCTGAGAATCATAAACAGTAGAGTTTGAAATTTCACAATTTAATCCCACATTAGAATTCTCAATAAAAGCATTTGGACCGATAATGCAATGACTTTTTATTTTCGTATTTCCTCTAATATGTGTATTAGCCTCTATGATTACATCCTTACCAATTTCAGCTTCTTCACTAATTGAACAACTTGCTCTATTTATAAAAGTTACACCATTAAGCATATGTTTTTCTTTAATTGAATTCTGAATAAATTCCTCGCATTCTGACAGTTGAATTCTGTTATTAATTCCTTGAAGCTCTCCATTATCCTCTACCTCGAGACTTGAGGAATTTTTTAGCAGAGATATTGTATCTGTTAAGTAAATCTCTTTTTGATTATTATTGCTTTGCAAGGTATTAATTATTTCTGATAAGTTACCCCAGTTAAAACAGTAAATACCTGCATTGATTAATGGATTTTCTCTTTCTAGATCATCGCAATCTTTTTCTTCAACAATTCTCTCTATAAAACTCCCATTCAAAAAAACTCTGCCATATCCATGAGGATTTGTTTTCTTTGTAGTAATTAAAGAAACATCAGCATTTTTTGAATCGTGTAGATACAAAAGTCTTTTTAGAGTGCTAGGTCTAATGAGTGGCACATCGCCGTTTAGTACCAAAAGTTTTCCTGCATGTTTTTTTACTTCTTTACAAAGTACCTGGATGGCATGACCGGTCCCTGATTGAGGTTCTTGAACAACAACGTGGATTTTTTTATCGTTTGGGATTGACTTTTGTACTTCTTTTGATTGGTGTCCAGTAATTACGAAAATCTTATCGGGCTTTAATTCGACACATGAATCAATTACTCTTTGTAGAAGACTTTTGCCAGAAATTTTATGTAAAACTTTTGGCAATGAGCTTTCCATTCTAGTTCCCTTGCCTGCCGCTAATATCGCAACACTTAACATGTTTATTTGAAATCCTATTTTAAATCTAACTCTTAAAGGATAACTTCGTCATTCCCCACTTCTTTCTCCATTTATTTGTAGATAATAGATTTGAGAATAATTGCTCATCTAATCTTCTCCTAATTATATCTTCTTTACTTGAGTTCAAATCTTGATCTCTATATGGAATACTAGCTTTAGTTAAGAGATGTTCTTCTTCCATTAGAGATAACTTTTCAAAATTGAAATTAGGTTTCAATTTATTCTTATCAAATTTTGATATCGCGACAGTTCCCTGACTCCAAAAAGGTCTGTTTTTAAAACTTGGCTTAATAGTAAAAATTTCTAATCCAAGATCTCTTAGGGTTTTTCTTACTGCCGCTGATGAAGAATAAGTTATTAAATAACCATAAGGATTGAGATTATCTGTGACTTTGGATAAAAATTCAATCGTCCATACTTGTGGGCATTTTTGAGGAGAAAAACCATCTAAATAAATCAGATCGAATTTAATAGAGGAAGGAATAATGTTGATTTTTTTTCTAGCATCACCCCACAAAATACTGCATTTAAAAAATTGATCCTCAAAGTAATCTTTTCGATAAAGTGATTCAAATATTTTTTTAACTTTTGGATCCCATAATTTAAGGAAAGATTCATTTCTAAGCGAATATTCAAGAGGCTTTTTATCAATCTCCAATGCATACAAATTTAAATATGATTTTTGTTTAATTAATTCATTTAATAAAGAAGCGGAATTGTATCCTAAACCAAAACATATATCCAAAACATTAAGAGATTTGCCCTTAAATCTTTGCAAATTAGAAGTAGCTGTAAACTTTGACTTTGTTTCCTCTAATGCGCCCAATAAACTATGAAAGTTCTCTTGAAAAAAGACACTTCTTAATGAGTAACTACCATCTTTAGTTAAAACTTCTATTAATTCAGACAAAAACTTTTTAGGCTAGTTAGTTAGTTTGGCCAGCTCTTCCCAAAAAGTGGGATACGAGACGCCAGCAGCATTAGATCTCATTATTTTTGAGGTACCTTTAGCCAGAAGTGAAGCGATAGCAAGACTCATTGCTACTCGATGATCTGTCTCACTATCTACCTCCGCAGAATGAAATTTTGACTGCCCATTAATAATTAACCCATCCTCTTTTTCTGTTATTTCAGCGCCGAATTTTTGTAACTGTCGTGCCATAACTTTTAATCGATCTGTCTCCTTAACTCTTAATTCTTGTGCATCCTTAATTTCAGAAACTCCATTACAAAAACAGGCAGCCACAGTAAGGATAGGAATTTCATCTATAAGTTTTGGGAGAATATCTCCTTCAATAGTGAATGATCTTAAATTATTTGAAGTCTTTACTTTAATAGATCCAATAGGTTCACCTGCAATAGTCGATTTATCTAGGATCTCATAATTGCACCCCATCGAATCCATTACATTTAAAATCCCTGTTCTAGTAGGATTTAATCCGACATTCTGAATTAAAACCTCTGAATTTGGAACAATAGATGCAGCAATCATCCAAAAAGAAGCAGAGCTTATGTCTCCGGGAATCAATATTCTCTGACCAATTAAGTTGCTACCTGACTTGATAACTACATTCCTTCCTAATTCTCCTCTGATACTGATGTCTGCTCCAAATGCTTTTAGCATTCTTTCAGTGTGATCTCTTGAAGATGCTGGTTCAATTACAGAAGTTGTTCCAGAAGCATTGAGGCCTGCCAATAATATTGCAGATTTTACTTGAGCACTTGCAACTGGAGTTCCAATAACACATCCCTTAAGTTTTTTCCCATCAATTGAAATTGGAGCTTTGTTACCCCTTTCCCTTCCGTAAATTTTGCCGCCCATCAAAGATAAAGGTTTGCCAACTCTTCTCATCGGCCTTTCGTTAAGAGAAGCGTCCCCACTTAAGATGAAATTTTTACCTTCTTGTGAGGCTAATAAACCCATTAATAATCTCATAGTGGTTCCTGAATTTCCACAATTGAGAATTTCTTTTGGCTCTTTTAAACCATCAAGACCTAATCCTGAAATCGTAAAAGGCTCATTTTTTTTTATTTCTGGTATGTTTGCACCTAACTTTCTTAGACAATCAGCAGTTGAAAGTGGATCTTCGGAATGTAAGAACCCCTCAATCGTCGTCTCACCCTTAGCAATACTTCCTATTATTAGAGCTCTATGAGAAATAGATTTATCTCCAGGTACTTTTACTTTTCCTTTTAAATTAACTCCACCTTTTATTGTGCGGATATTATTCATTTTCAAATTAATTACTTGATAAAATTTCTGTAAAAACAAATTAGTTTTATATTATCAATAAGTTTGTTTTTTAAAAAAAAATAATCAAATTAAGTAACTGTTTTCTATAATAAAGATAGAAAAAAAGGTTTCGACTATTAATCTTACTTATTATCACGTTGCAAAGGATGTTCCTGAAAATAAACCTGACATCGCAGTGGTCATTGATGTTTTAAGAGCTACAACCACAATTTCTTGGGCTTTAAAAAATGGAGCTGATTCAATACAAGTTTTTGCAGATTTAGATTTATTAAAAGAATCTGCAATTAAGTGGCAACCTGAAAAAAGACTAATGCTTGGAGAGAGAGGTGGAAAGAAGATTGAGGGCTTTGATCTGGGAAATTCTCCTTTATCAGTTACAGAAAAAGTCGTTAATGGTAAAAGACTATTTATGAGTACGACTAATGGCACTAAATCATTGCAAAAAGTTCAAAATGCTAAGCATTTATTTGCGATGGGTCTTCCAAACAGGAAAGCAGTTGCCGAAAAAATCATTTCATTAAAAAGTGAAAATGTTTTAATACTTGGTAGTGGTTGGGAAGGTTCTTATTCTCTTGAAGATTCTTTAGCTGCGGGTGCTTTGGCTTCATACCTAAAACAGAACTGTGATTTCGAAATTAATATTCTGAATGACGAATTACAAGCTGCTTTGTCACTTTGGGATTTTTGGAAAAATGATATTTTGAAATGTTTAAAAACAGCAACCCATGGCAAAAGATTGACAAGTCTTGGAGATTATGAGGATGATTTTAAATGTTGTTCTGAACTTGATTGCTTAGATATTGTTCCAGCACAAGTTGAAAGAGGTGTGATTCGTGCCTCATGATTTACGAATTGGTTCACTAGGAGTAAAGTCTTGACTGATTTTTTGGTAGCTGCATTGCAAATTACGAGTACTTCAAATGTTGATGCAAATTTTATTGAAGCAGAGGAACAGATTGAATTGGCTGCTAGAAGAGGTGCTGAGTTAATAGGATTGCCTGAGAATTTTGCTTTTTTAGGAGGAGATGATGAAAAACTTAGATTAGCCTCTGAATTGTCAGAGAAGTGTGCAAATTTCCTAAAAACCATGTCACAAAGATATCAGGTATTTCTTTTAGGAGGAGGTTATCCCGTTCCTGCGGGTGATGACAGTCATACTTTTAATAGGTCAGCACTATTTGGGAAGGACGGACAGATTTTGGCAAAATATGACAAGATCCACTTGTTTGATGTTGATTTGCCAGATGGAAATTTATATAAAGAATCATCTACTATTTTATCTGGGGAGGAGTATCCACCTGTTGTGGATGTTCCGGGTTTATGCAAAATAGGATTATCGATTTGTTATGATGTAAGGTTTCCTGAACTTTACAGATATTTGTCTTCGAAAGGTGCAGAATTAATTATGATTCCGGCAGCTTTTACAGCGTTTACTGGAAAAGATCATTGGCAAATCCTTTTACAAGCGAGAGCAATTGAGAATACAGCATATGTAGTTGCTCCAGCTCAAACTGGGATTCATTATGGGAGAAGGCAAAGTCATGGCCATGCAATGGTAATTGACCCATGGGGTACAGTTTTGTCGGATGCTGGAAAAACTCAGGGAGCTGCAATAGCGCCTGCTGATAAAGAAAGAGTAAAGAAAATTCGGGAGCAGATGCCATCCCTGAAACATAGAAAAAATAAATTGTTTTCAAACTAATGATGAGGTTTTTAGATAATAAACTTTTTCGTTATTTATCGGTTTTTTTATTTTTAAATTCTTCAATACTCCCAGTTAAATCTTCAAGTGCTCTGGCAGCATGGGAAATAAAAAATAATGGTGTTTTAGAATTTAGAACGAAATCAAATACTAATTTAAAAGCATACTTTCAGAAGGCTAACCAAATATCTGGCGATAGATTCTGGATAGATTTTCCAGGAGAATTAAAAAATCCCAGAACAATAAAAGGTAATGGCCCAATAAAAGAAATTAGATTAGGCAAACCAAATAAGGGTAATACAAGACTAGTAATTGAATTTAAGGAAGAAACTTACTTGAAACCTTTGTCTTGGCGATTGGTTGGCTTAGATCAAAATAGGTGGAGAATAAAACTATTTGATCCTAAATATCCTTTTAAAAAGATTGGTGAAGGTCTAGTTGTTAAGAGAATAGGAAATATTAAAGAAAATCAAAACTCAATTCATAAGAAGAAAAGTAATTATCATTACCTGAAATTACCAGATGTAAAACAAAACAAATTTTCGGTTGTTATCGACCCAGGGCACGGAGGTCCTGATCCAGGAGCAATAGGTATTGGTGGTATTAGGGAAACTGATGTTGTACTAGAGGTTTCCAAAATAGTTAAAAATTTACTGTCTGAGAAAGGCGTCAAAGTAAGATTAACCAGAAAAAATGAAGTTGATTTAGACTTACCCCCAAGAGTTTCTTTTGCTAATAATACTGATGCAGATATCTTTGTAAGTATTCATGCAAATGCCTCAAGGGGGAAAAGAAGGGATATTAATGGATTAGAAACCTTTTACTATAGAGGATGGAGAGGTAGGTTACTTGCCAAAAAAATTCAAAAACAAATTCTAAGAGTTTCTCCTGGCAGTCCTGATCGAGGCGTTAAACAAGGTAGATTTTACGTAATTAAAAATACTAGGATGCCTGCAGTTCTTGTAGAAATTGGATTTCTAACGGGGAGATTAGATGCAAGGAGATTAGAAAAAACAACGCATCGAAAAAGATTAGCTTATGCAATTGCAAAAGGCATTCTCGAATATCTTTATAAAATAGGGTGAAGCTTAAAATAGGGATATTTGACAGTGGTATAGGGGGTTTTACTATCCTCAATTCTTTACTAAAAACACGTAAAGATGTAGAAGTGCTTTATTTGGCGGATACAAAAAGAATACCTTATGGCAGTAAAAATTTTAAAGAGATAAGATTAATTGCAAAGGAAATTTGCAATTTTTTTGTTGATAAGAATTTGGATGCACTTTTAATAGCTTGTAACACTACAAATGCATGTGCACTTGATATTCTGGAAGATAATTTAAAGATCCCTTGTTTTGATCTTATAAACTCAGTATCGGAAATAGTTGACAAACAAATAATTGGTGTTCTTGCGACTCAAACAACTGTTCGATCATCATATTACAAAAACGCTATAAATTCTAAAAAAAAGAATAAAAAAATATTTCAGCAAGAATGTCCAGAACTTGTATCAGAAATTGAAAAAGAAAAATTAAATCATGATAAGTTAAATTATCTTTCAGAGTTATACTTGAGACCATTAATAAATAAAAATATTGAAGAATTAATACTTGGATGTAGTCACTATCCTTTGATTTATGACTTTTTAAGAAAAAATTTAGATTTAAATATAAAAATTATTGATCCATCTGTAGCTTTAATAAAAAAATTTAATAAGTCTTTTGCTATTCCAAAAACTGTACGTTATGATCGTCTTTCTTATGAAAATGTAGATTTCTATGTTACTTCAGAAAAAGATATATTTTTGAAAAAAGTAAAATTTTGGTTTGAAATTAATAAAGAAATTAGGTTAGTAAACCTCCGAAGCAATGTTTGATTCTTTAATATATAGTTGAGGTCAATCATGAATACAGTAACAGAACTACTACAACCAGTTGAAAATGATCTTGATGATCTTATTCTTGAACTGAAAAATTTAATTGGAGCTGGTCATCCAATTCTTCAAGCAGCAGCAGAACATCTTTTTAGTGCTGGGGGTAAAAGACTTAGACCAGGCATCGTTTTGTTAATTTCAAAAGCAATATCACCTGAATTTATTTTAACCAATAGACATAAAAGGCTTGCTGAAATTACTGAAATGATTCATACAGCATCATTAGTTCATGATGATGTTGTTGATGAGGCTTCAACAAGAAGAGGAGTAGATACAGTACATAGTAGATTTAATACTAGAGTTGCTGTTTTAGCAGGAGATTTCTTATTTGCCCAAGCAAGTTGGCACCTTGCAAATCTTGATAATGTGAATGTAGTTAAATTACTTAGTAGAGTAATAATGGATTTAGCAGAAGGTGAAATTAAACAAAACCTAAATAGATTTGACTCTGCTCAATCTTTTTCAAAATACATTAATAAAAGCTATTGTAAAACTGCATCATTAATAGCAAATAGTTCTAAAGCTGCTGGAGTTTTAAGCGGTCTTAATGATGAAAACCTAACTTCTTTGTACGATTTTGGTAAAAATATTGGATTGGCTTTTCAAGTTGTAGATGACATACTTGATTTTACTGGAAATGATAAACAACTCGGAAAACCTGCAGTAACTGATCTTGCAAGTGGTTATCTTACTGCACCGGTTTTATATGCGTTAGAAGAAAATAAGAAATTATCTGTTCTTATTAACAGAGAACTTGCTGAAAAAGATGATTTAGATGATGCCCTAAATATCATTATGAATTCTAGTGCTATCGAAAGTTCCAGAAAACTAGCTGAAGATTTTGCAATGCTTTCTAAAGAAGCTCTAGTTTGGCTCCCTGATTCAGAATATAAAAGGGCTTTAATGGCCCTTCCGGAATTTGTCCTAAGCCGTATTTACTAGATTTTTTAAAAATAAATTATTAGAGCTAAATTAATATTAAAATTTTTGAAAACCATAAATTTTTCGACTAAATTTATTAAGCATAGATTTATTTAATGTCATTAGATAAGAAAAATTCAATTAATAACATACTTGAAGAAAAGAGAATTTTCCCGCCATCAAAAAAATTTGCAGAAAACTCAAATATTAGTTCTCAAGAAGAATTACTAAGTCTAAAAAAACAAGCGTCAGAGAATCCTATTCAATTTTGGGAATCTTATGCAAAATCTGAATTAGATTGGTTTGAGCCATTTCAAACTGTATTAGATTGTAAAAATGCGCCTTTTTTTAAATGGTTTAAAGAAGGGAAACTTAATATTACATACAACTGCTTAGATAGGCACATTAAGAAAGGGCTTGGAGGTAAGATTGCACTTATATGGGAAGGTGAACCCGGAGATAGCAAAAAATATACTTACGAAGAACTTCTAAAAGAAGTTTGTAAAGCAGCTAATGCATTAAAAGCAATTGGTGTAAAAAAAGGAGATTTGGTATGTATTTATATGCCTATGATTCCTGAAGCGATGTTTGCGATGTTGGCTTGTGCAAGAATTGGCGCGCCTCATTCAGTTGTCTTTGGAGGATTTTCTTCAGAAGCTTTAAAAGATAGGTTAATTGATGGAAACGCTAGATTTGTCATTACTGCTGATGGTGGCTTTAGGAAAGATAAGGTGATTGAACTTAAGCAAGCAGTTGATGCTGCAATTGAAAGTGGGGCATATAAAGTTGTTGAAAAAGTAATTGTAGTTCAACGATCCAAAAAAGATATTTCGATGGTTGATGATAGAGATTTTTGGTGGCACGAATTATTAAAAGATCAAAGAGATCAGTGTGAGCCAGAAATAATGAATAGCGAAGATAGACTTTTTATTCTCTATACTTCAGGCTCTACTGGAAAGCCCAAAGGTGTAGTACACACTACTGGTGGTTATAATCTTTGGTCCCATTTGACATTCAAATGGATTTTTGATTTGAAAGATGACGATATTTATTGGTGTACTGCTGATGTTGGTTGGATTACAGGCCATAGTTACATAGTTTATGGGCCCTTATCTAATGGCGCTACAACTTTAATGTTTGAGGGAGTTCCAAGACCCTCTAATTTAGGAGCTTTTTGGGAAATTGTTCAAAAATATAAGGTTTCTATCTTTTATACTGCGCCAACTGCAATAAGAGCTTTTATGAAGTCTGGGCGTGAAATTCCTGATAAATATAATCTTGAGAGTCTTAGACTTTTAGGTACAGTTGGAGAACCAATTAATCCTGAAGCATGGATGTGGTACAAGGATGTTATTGGTAATAATAAATGTCCCATAGTTGATACATGGTGGCAAACTGAAACAGGAGGTGTAATGATAAGTCCTTTACCTGGAGTGGTTGATACAAAGCCGGGATCGGCTACGTTCCCTCTGCCAGGAATCGAAGTTGAAATCGTCGATAAGAATGGAGATAAGGTTAAGGAGAACGAAGGTGGCTATTTAATTATTAAGAAACCATGGCCAGGAATGATGAGAACAATTCATGGCAACTCACAAAGATATTTGGATAGTTATTGGGAATATATTTCCTTTAAAGGAGAAAAAAATGTTTATTTTGCTGGAGATGGAGCACGCATTGATGAAGATGGTTATATATGGATTATGGGAAGAGTTGATGATGTTATAAGTGTTTCAGGACATCGGTTAGGAACAATGGAAATAGAATCTGCTTTGGTAAGTCATAAATCAGTTGCAGAGTCTGCAGTCGTTGGAAGAAAAGATGATTTAAAAGGTGAAGTTATAGTTGCTTTTGTATCTCTAGAGAAAGACGTGAACAGTTCTTCAGAATTAGTGGAGAATTTAAAGAAACATGTTGTTAATGAAATTGGAATTATTGCAAAGCCCGAAAAAATTATAATTTCTGACTCTCTTCCGAAAACACGTAGTGGAAAAATTATGAGGCGAATTTTAAGATCTTTGGCTGCTGGAGAAAAAATTAGTGGAGATATAAGCACTCTTGAAGATAGTTCTGTTTTGGAAAAGCTGAAAGAATTATCCTAATCAGATTCATCAATTAATTTGGAAATTTTTTTTATAGTATTTCTTTTGAATTCATCATCTGCCCAGTCTCCCAAAAAATTTTCTCTTAGTCCTGCGCTTGCAATTATAGTGTGTGTACCTTTTAACATTACCCCCTTAGAATTATCTTCTTTTCTTGCTTTTAGACAAGAAAATAATTTATCTGTTTGATCTAATTCGTCTGAGTTGAATTTTATTAGGAAGTTATTTTTTTGATTATATGTTTTTTCAATTAATCGCAAAGTTCTTTCAGGGCTTGGGCTGAATTCACTTTTGAATTCTAATTTTTGAGAAATTTGTTTCAATAATGGAATTGATTTGTTTGCGCTGAAGTTATTAAAACTAATTGATATGAATTTTTCGCAATTTCTTCCTCCGTCAGGTGAAATTAGATGAAGTTTACAGCCAAGGCTATGACCAATTCTTATTGAAGGAATTGATGCTCCTATTCTCTTGAATAAAGATATTCGGCAATTCTTGAAATCCCTCCATGCTTTAATAGCAAGTTGTTGGTGATCAAATTGTGGAGTGTATTTATATGCATGTACTGCATAGTTTTTTTTAATTAAACTCTCTATGAATCTTCTATAAGTTAAATCTGGTTTGGAAGCTAGATAACTTCCTCCAATAAATTCCACAATTTTTTTAGGATTTGAAGGCCAATAACAAAAATTGTTAAATTGATATTTTGTAAAAGTCATCTTTAATAAACTAAGAATGTTTCAAAAATTATTTTCTAATCATTTTTTTTAATTTATATTAATTTAAGAGAAATTTTTGTTAAATGCGTCAAGATAAATAAAAGTGTTTGCAGGTAATTGGAACAATTTAACAAAAAAGAATTAAATCAATTGGATTTTCTTCAGCGCCAAATTAATAGTAACCCCTCTGAAAAAAGTGTTACTTATCAAGATAAAAAAATTGAAAAAATTTTAATTCTTGATACTGAAACAACAGGTTTAGATGAAAATAAAGATGAAGTGATAGAGATAGGTTGTATTTTGTTTGATGTATCTTTTAAATGTGTACTTTCACAGGTCTCATTTTTATTCCCGGTCAATAATAATGAAGCCGAACATGTTAATGGTATATCTGCAGAAGTAACTAACATCTCGCAACCATGGGAAGATGGATTGAATTTCTTTTTAAAGCTTGTTGATTGTTCGGATTTCATCGTCGCACACAATGCAGAGTTTGATAAGAAATGGTTTGGGAAAGGAAGATTACCTAAACTTAATAAAAAATGGATATGTAGTTTAGAGGATATTAATTGGTCTTTTCAAAAATCACTAAAAAATAGACCCTCAGTAACTGATCTAGCTTTATCTTTTTCAATACCAGTTTGGAATTTACATAGAGCTTTATCTGATTGCTTTTATGTATCTGAGGTCTTCAAGAAATGCGATAATTTAGAAGAACTTTTACTTAAAGCTACTGAACCGAGGTTTTTATACAAGGCACTGATTAGTTACGAAGATAGGTCTTTAGCTAAAAATGCTGGGTTCAGATGGAATAGTCCTGTGCAAGGAGCTTGGTCAAGAAAATTAACTACTGATGAGGCAAAAAATCTTGATTTTAGAGTACAGATTTTGAATTAATATTCATTAAATTTTTGACTAAGAAAATATCTAGTGCGTCTTACAGGGCATCCATTTATTACCCATTTTATGTGCTCCAATACATCCGTATTTTGAGGCAGCCTTTTCAGCTTCTTGTTTAGAGTTAAATAGATCTGACATAATATTTTCTTTACTTGAGTTTGAAATTTGTTTGGAATGATTATGATGGTTGTTTTGAGAATTAGGTGAATACTCCCATATCCCCATAGTCGTTACACCCGCAGAGATGATTCCCATCCCTACTATTGATAAATTGACTATTCCCATTGCTACTGCCCCAAAAGAAAATACTCCCATCGGGACTATTCCAATACTTATTACTCCCATTGGCACTATTCCTATTGAAACTATACCTAGTGGCGCTATTCCAAAAGCAATTTTTTTTGGTTTTGTACCGCAATGCTGATTCTCTTTATTTTTATTAATTTCCAATAGTTTTTCTAAATGTTAAATTAAAATTATCTCACAGAACAACCGATCAAAAATTAATTTCTATTTGAATTAAAAATTTTGAATTATTTTCTAGAACTTTGGATAACCTAAAAAATCTTAGAGGAACAGTCGATCTATTGCCTGATCAATTAATAAAGTGGCAAAACGTTGAAAAAGTTTTATTAGAGCAGCTTGCAAGAGCATCCATAAAAGAAATAAGAACACCAATATTGGAAATGACCGAATTATTTATAAGAGGAATTGGTGAAGGGACAGATGTTGTCAGTAAGGAAATGTATACATTTCTTGATAGGGGGGAGAGATCCTGCACTCTTAGACCTGAAGGAACAGCCTCAGTGGCACGCGCATTAATACAAAATGGAATATCTTCTAATCCTCTTCAAAAACTTTGGTATATGGGACCTATGTTTCGATACGAAAGACCTCAAGCAGGCAGGCAAAGACAGTTTCATCAGTTAGGTGTTGAGTTTATAGGACACGATTCAGTAAGAAGTGATGTTGAAATTATTGCTTTAGCTTGGGATATCTTGGGTAAATTAGGAATAAAAGAACTTAATCTTGAAATAAATACGTTAGGCGATAGTAATGACAGATCAAATTTTCAAAAATCCTTTTTAAAATGGCTAGAAATAAATAAAAATTCTCTAGATTTAGATTCTCAGAATAGGATTAATAAAAATCCTTTGAGGATTTTGGATTCTAAAAATATTCAAACAAAAAAAGTTCTTGAAAATGCTCCAAAATTATTTAATTTTTTGTCTGAAAAAAGTCAAAAAAGATATTCAGACTTAAAAAAACAATTAGAGGTTTTAAAAATACCTTATGTGGAAAATTTTAATTTAGTAAGAGGTTTAGATTATTACACCCATACAGCTTTTGAAATTACTAGTGGTGCTCTTGGCTCCCAAGCTACAGTTTGCGGGGGAGGAAGATATGATGATTTAATTAAACAAATGGGAGGCCCAAATACCCCGGCAATTGGATTTGCGATTGGTCTAGAAAGATTGATTTTACTGGCAGGGAAAGAGCTTGAAGTTCCAAGAAATACCGATATTTATATTATTAATAAAGGCTTAATTGCTGAATCATTGGCTATGGATATATCTAGAAAATTAAGAAATTATGATTTGATAGTTGAATTGGATTTAAGTGGAGCCTCATTTTCTAAACAATTTAAAAAGGCAAATAAACTAAACTCAAAAAGTATTGTTTTAATTGGTGATGATGAGGCAGCTAAAAGAGAATTTACTATCAGGCTTTTTGATCAATCAGGAAATGGTAATAAAGAAGAGGTTATATCTTTTGACAATGATACTAAATTAGAAAAGTGGATTACTTATAACTTACTCGCGAAGTGATGCTTTTGAAGTTAGTAATAATTTTTCTTTTTATAATTATTTTTTTCAACTTTAGGAATTTTCTTAAATCAAATAGAAAACAAAAAATTTTGAAGGCTAAAAGATTAACAATTTTCAGTAAGAAGAATCTTAATAATTGGATGAATTTAACCAAAAAAGAACGTTACAACTTATCAAAACAAGATTCTGTTGACTATAAGGATAGAAGGAAACTTTTATTAGACGAAATTAGAAAAGAATATAAAAAAATATCTAGAGAAAATTCGGGTGAAAACATTAAGAAAAAATAATTATGGAAAAATTCTGGACTTCCAAGAAACCCATAAAGGGATTAAGACATTTTGTTTTGGTAAATGAGGTTAAAGAAGAAGGTAATATTATTTTTTTGATGGTTTCTGTAATTGATTCTGAAATTAGCTTTAAAATTACTTACGAAGAATTAATAAATAGTGGAAATTGGGACAAGGGTTGGATCAATCTTTCAAAGCATCAATCGATTACAGTAGAATACGTTAACTATAAATCCAGCAATAAAGAAGAGGGTATTGATGAGATATTTATTAATGAAGATTCTTTATTTAATATTTCTTAATTTTATTTAAATCTTTAAAATCTCTTTTCTTTGTAAATACTAGTTTTTTTGTTACTTAATAATTATTTAAAAGTTTTACCCCTTTCAAAAAAATAAAATTAACGTTATCAAGGATTAATAATATTTATTTAATTCAATGTTAGGGGATGTGTGGAGCTCATCTGAGTTGACCGCGGAAAAGCTGGGAATAACTGAAATCAAACTTTCTTTTTTACGTGAAAATGGAATACTCAAGCCTGGAATTCATTGGAAAAGCTCTCCACTCGGGCAGAAAAAACCTTGGAAACCCAAAGCGCTTTACAATATAAAAATGTGCAGACAAATAATTAATAAATTTTATTCTGAAGAAAACTATATTATTGCAGCCTAAAAAATAATATATTTTTTTATTAATTTGGGAAATATTCCAAATCTTTATTCTATTAGGTTCTCATCCTTACACTCAATTAGGGTATTTTGCAAAGTTGGATATAAGCTAATCATATTTATATATTGTTTTGATTTTCTGTAGGATTTTGCAGCCTTTTTGTAATGAACTTCAGATTTCATTTCTAGTGATAATTTTCTAGAAGACTCTTGAGAAGTAGTCATAATATTAGATGTCTCATCTCATATTTAATAATTGTTTGAGAATGAGGCAATAAATAGGATGGTTTAATGAAACAAAACATCGTTTAATGTCAGCAAAATGAAATTTATTAAAATTATTTGAATTGGAAAATAATGGTTTATTTTATGAAACTTATATCTCTAAGAATAATTTTTCTTCATTAAATCTACCTTCTTTGCTGTTGGATTGCCTTATAAAGATTTTTTGTTTAATAATTACTAGGATTACTAACCTTTACAATTTTGTTATTAATTCAACTGTTTGGTGAAATATAAAGTATTCTCAAAACGTTTAAGCTAATCAATTCCTAAATGCAAACCTATGGAAATCCAGATACTACCTATGGATGGTGGGCTGGTAATTCAGGTGTAGCGAATCGCTCAGGAAAATTCATTGCTGCTCATGTAGCTCATGCAGGATTAATTGTTTTCTGGGCGGGTGCATTCACCCTTTTTGAACTTTCACGATTTGACCCAAGCGTCCCAATGGGTCATCAACCTCTAATCGTTCTTCCTCATTTAGCAACTCTTGGAATAGGGTTCGATGCTAATGGCGTTGCTATGGGAGATACTAAACCTGTTCTAGCGATAGCAATAGTTCACTTAGTCTCTTCTATGGTTTTAGCAGCAGGGGGACTTTTACATTCTTTACTTCTTCCTGGAAATCTTGAAGATTCAGACGTGGCAAGAGCTAGAAAATTCAATATTGAATGGGATAATCCTGACAAATTGACATTTATTCTTGGTCACCATCTAATTATTCTTGGTTTCGCAGTTATTGCTTTTGTTGAATGGGCAAGAGTGCATGGAATTTATGATCCAGCTATTGGTTCTGTAAGACAGGTTGAGTATGAATTAAATTTGGCCAAAATTTGGAATCACCAGACAGACTTTTTGACTATTGATAGTCTTGAAGAAGTAATGGGAGGTCATGCTTTCCTTGCTTTCGTTGAGATTACTGGTGGTGCTTGGCATATTGCTACTAAGCAAGTTGGTGAATATACCAAATTCAAAGGTAAAGGTCTTCTCTCCGCAGAAGCTGTCCTCTCATGGTCATTAGCTGGAATAGGCTGGATGGCTATTATTGCAGCCTTCTGGAGTGCAGCTAACACAACAGTTTATCCAACTGAATTCTTTGGTGAACCACTTGAATTGAAATTTAGTATTTCTCCTTATTGGGTTGATACTGTTGATCTTCCTGATGGTGAGTACACTTCAAGGGCGTGGTTAGCTAATGTTCATTACTACTTCGGATTCTTCTTTATTCAAGGCCATCTATGGCACGCTTTAAGAGCACTAGGCTTTGACTTCAAGAGAGTTACAAATGCTATCAGTAATATTGATAGTGCAACAGTTACTCTTAAAGATTAATTCTTAAATTTAATTACTCATATCAAAAGGCTCCTCTTTAAGGGGCCTTTTTTATTTGAAAAATTTTGTTTATTAATTTAGATTTAGAACTATATGTTTTTGAAATCATTGAATATTTTTTCTTTACAGAATAAAGATATTTTTTCAAATTCTCTTTTAATAAGTTTTTTTGGATTATTAATAATATTTTTTTTGTTGATTTTTGGGAGGAAATTTAAACTTGCTGTACAACTTGAGAGGTTTGGCTTGCCGATAGCAGTTATATCAGGAATTTTAGGGATATCTATAGGCCCATTTGGAGCGATACACTTTTTGCCAAAAGAAACAATCAATGTATGGAGTAATTTTCCTACTCCTCTTTTATCATTAGTCTTCGCAACTTTAATGATGGGACGACCTATCCCTAATATAAATGGTTTAGTTAAACCAATTTTTAATCAATTTCTATTAGCTCTTTCCTTAGGTTTTGGACAGTTTTTTGTTGGCGGGTTAGTTGTTAGATATTTTCTGCCTCCGTCTATGGATACAAATCCTCTAATGGGATGTTTAATAGAGGTGGGTTTTGAGGGCGGTCATGGCGCTGCAACTATAATCGGCGAAAGTTTAAATAAACTAGGTTTCCCAAATGGTTTAGATCTTGGTTTAGCTATGGCAACAATGGGTCTTTTATCCTCTTCAATATTGGGTAGTATATTTATTTTTCTTGGTAGAACTTTAGGTATTTCAGATAATGAGGAAATTCTTGAACAAAAAGATATTGCAAAGGAAAAAAATAAGATAGGAATTTTTGCGGATTTAAGAATTTTTATAATAAATCTTGGATTCGCCGGCTTGGCAATTTCTTTTGGTGTTTTGCTCCTTAAATTTTTAAGGTCTATTTCAAGTTCTTTTGGTGACTTTTCAAAGGAAATTATTTTTTCATTACCAGTATTCCCTTTTATCCTTATAGGTTCGCTCCTTATAAGATATATTTTAGAGAAAACCAAAAATACAGAATTTATTTCAAATATTCTGCAAAGGGAGATTGGTATTTTATCTACAGATTTGTTGATTTTTACAGCTATGGCGAGTTTAGATATCGCAGTTGTTTTTGATAATTGGATACTTATTTTAGTGTTTACTATTTTTGGTTTATTTTGGAATTTAATTTGCATTGCTTATTTCGCATACTTTATTTTTGATGATTATTGGTTTGAAAAAAGCCTGATAGAGTTTGGGAATTCTACAGGTGTAGTAGCTTCCGGGTTACTTCTTTTAAGGCTTGCAGATCCTAAAAATCTTTCTAAGACTTTACCAATTTTTACGTCAAAACAGCTTTTCGCTCAGTTAATTCTTTCTGGTGGACTATTCACAGTTCTTGCACCATTAATGATTTCTAAAATTGGGTTAGATTATTGGACAGAAATTTGTGCCTTAATTACATTCGCAATTCTTTTTATTGCATTGATTTTTAATAAAATAGAGATGAAAAAGTTTCAATAACAACCCTAGAATGGTATTAGCCTAAATTTTATTTTAATGTCAT